>JBBQSP010000087.1:0-19645 GCA_038213735.1 Vicinamibacterales bacterium
ACTCGCGCGATGATCGTTTCTTCGCCGGCGCCGCCGACCAGGCGGTCGATGTTGGTGCGCACCGTGACGCGCGACACGGCAATCAGCTGGATGCCGTCCTTGGCCACTGCCGCAATCCGCGCCGTCTCGATGACCTTGGGACTCACCGACATCTTCACCGCCTCGAGCACGTCGCGGCCCGCCAGGTCAATCGCCGCCGCGCGCTTGAACGGCATCTCGATGTTGGCCTTGTCGGCGGAGATCAACGCGTTGACCACGCGCACGACGTTGCCCCCGGCCAGGAAATGCGCCTCGAGGTCGTCGATCGAGATCTGCATTCCGGCCTTGACGGCGCTGATCCGGGCATTAACGACGGTGGCCGGCGGCACGCGCCGGAGCCGCATGCCGATCAGCGTCATCAGGCCGACGTAGGCGCCCGACGACCACGCCGCGATCCACAGCGGAATCGGGACCAGGTACAGGATCACGACCAGGAGGCCGATCGCCGGAATCAGCAGGCCAATCGCACCAAGCGCACTGGGGTCGAGTTCATTCATTACGATCCTCCGCAGGGGTTATCCGCCGCACGACGATCCGGTTGCCGTCCGCGCGAATGACGGTGATCGCCGAGCCGGCTTCCACGAACTCGCCGTCCGACACCACGTCGACGCGGGCGCCGTCAATGTCGGCCACGCCGGCCGGCCGCAGCGGCGACTCGGCCACGCCCCGACGGCCCACCCAGTGGTGGTCGCTCGCGGGCGCTGAGACATAACCGCCGGATGCCGGCATGCCGGTATCGAGCACGAGGCGGCGTCCGAACGGCAGCGTCGGCAGGAACCGCAGCAACGCGAACGCACCAACCAGGGCCAGCAGAATGGCGACGGCCACGCGACCGAGCGCGGTGATCACCACGTTGACCGTGGCCCCGGCGCCAACCAGCGCGAGGCCCAGGCCCGCCACCAGCAGGCCGATGCCGGCCAGGCCGGCTATCGTGGTGCCGGGCAACACGAACAGCTCGAGCGCGATCAGGATCAGGCCGGCGCCTACCAGCATCAGTTCTTCCCAGCCTGCCAGCTGGACGATCCAGTGTCCCCAGAAGAAGAGCCCCAGCGAGGCCAGCCCGATGAAGCCGGGGATTGCGAACCCGGGGGTCCGAATCTCCACGAACAGCGCGAGCAGCCCGATCGACATCAGGAGCGAACTGACCACGGGATTGGTGAGAAAGCGCACGAACGTTTCCGCCCAGGTCTGGACGGCATACCGCAACTCAGCCCCCGGCAACCCCGCCGCCTCCAGCGCGCCGGTGACTGACGAACCGGAGAGCTCGACGACCTTGTTGGCCAGTGCCTCGGTCGTCGTCAGCGTCAGGAGCTTGCCGCTCTCGACCACACCTTCGATGGCGACGTCCACGTCGACCATGGCCTCGGCAAACTCGGGCGGCCGGTGGCGCGTCTCGGCGGTCGCGCGAAACTCCTTCCGCACGTACGAGACAGACTTCTCGTCGGCGGGCTGGGTGGGCCCCGCGCCACCCAGTACCGGCGCGGCCGCGCCGATGGTGCCGCCCGGCGCCATCACGATCGTGTGGCAGGCGAGCGCAATCAAGGCGCCGGCCGAGATGGCCCGCTGGTTGATGAAGGCGATCGTCCGCACCGGCGAGTTGAGCAGCGTGTCGCGCATCGCGACCGCCGCATCGACCCGTCCGCCGAACGTGTTGATCTCGAGGAGGACGGCGGCGGCGCCGGCGCTCTCGGCCTCGCGGAGTGTCCGCGCCAGGAAAGGCGCCAGGCCCAGATCAATGATGCCGTCGATGGGAACCACGTAGACGATGGGTGGGGCCAGCTGGGCCGCAGTGACGCGCAGCAACCCCACGCTGCCGGCGGCCAGCAGGCACAGCGCGACGAGTGGCCTGACGACGCGTCCCCTCACAGCCCCATCTTACTGCCCCGAATGTCCCGGCAGCGATGCTCTCGCATCGCTCAGCCTTCCTGGCGGACAGTGGCCGGCTTGTCGGGTTGGGTCAGGTTGCGGGCCGTGTTGATCAGGCCGAGGTGCGAGAAGGCTTGTGGGAAGTTGCCGAGCTGACGCCTGACCGCCGGGTCGTATTCCTCGGCCATCAGGCCCACGTCGTTGCGAATCGCGAGCACGCGCTCGAAGACCCGGCGGGCGTCCGCCACCCGCCCGAGCAACGCGTAGTTGTCGGCGAGCCAGAACGTGCACAGCAAGAACGCGCCTTCGCCCGTCGGCAGGCCGTCCACGCCGCTGTCAGTGCGGTAGCGATCGACGAAGCCGCTGCGGACCAGGTCCTGTTCGATCGCCGCCACGGTGCCAATGATGCGCGGATCCTCGGGCGACAGGAAACCCACCTCGACCATCATCAACAGCGAGGCATCGACTTCGGACCCACCGTAGTACTGGACAAAGGCGTTTCGTTCGCGGTTGAAGCCGCGGTCACAGATCTCCTGGTGCAGGTGGTCGCGCAGCTGGCGCCACCGGTCGCTGGGGCCATCGAACCCGAAGCGTTCGACGTCCTTGACCGCGCGATCGAACGCCACCCAGGCCATCACCTTGGAGTGGGTGAAGTGGCGCGCGGGACCGCGAATCTCCCAAATGCCTTCGTCCGGCTCGGCGAAGACGGCCTCGAGCCGGCGCAGCAGTTCGCGCTCGACCCGCCAGTCGCTGGTGCCGCCGTCCAGGTTGAAGCGCCTCGCCAGGTGGAGGCAGTCCATGATCTCGCCGAACACGTCGAGCTGGAACTGGCTGTGCGCAGCGTTGCCAATCCTCACCGGCTTCGAGTTCTCGTAGCCCGGCAGCCACGACAGCTCCCATTCCGGCAGCCGCCGCTCGCCCGACAACCCGTACATGATGTGCAGTTCTTCGCCCCGGCCCGCCACCGCCCGCAACAGCCACTGGCGCCAGGCCCGGGCTTCCTCGAGATAGCCACACTGCATGAGGGCGGCCAGGGTGAAGGTCGAATCGCGCAGCCAGCCGTAGCGATAGTCCCAGTTGCGCTGCCCGCCGATGTGTTCAGGCAGCGACGTGGTGGGCGCCGCCACGATGCCGCCGGTCGGGGCATAGGTGAGGGCCTTGAGCGTGATCAGTGAACGCATCACCGCCTCCCGCCACTCACCCCGGTAGCTGCAGCGCACCGACCACTCACGCCACCACTCGGTGGTGGCCGCGATCGCCGGCGCGGCGTCGACCGGCGGCGGCGCCTCGAGATGTGAGGGGTGCCACGTGAGCACGAAGGGCACTTCGTCACCTTCCGCCACCTCGAACTCGCCGGTCGTAGTCCAACCCTCACCGCCGAGGGTCACCGGGGTTCGCAGGCAGACGGCGTCGGGCCCGCCGACGGCCCGCAAGCCGCCGTCGGCGCGCGTCACCCACGGCGTGACGCTGCCGTAGTCGAACCGAATGACCAGCTCGGTGCGCATGCGCACCCGGCCGCGCACGCCGCGCACCAGCCGCACGACGTCTGGCTGGCCCGAACGAATCGGCATGCAGTCGGTGAGAGTCACCACGCCCGAGTCGGTTTCAAACGTGGTGTCGAGCACCAGCGTGTCACCGCGGTAGCTGCGCGTCACCTGGCGCACCGGCTCCACCGGCGCCACCAGCCAGCGGCCGTGGTCGGGCGTGCCGAGCAGCGCGGCGAAGCAGGCGGCCGAATCGAAGCGCGGAAAGCACAGCCAGTCGATCGACCCGTCGCGGCCGACGAGGGCGGCGGTCTGGCAATCGCCAATCAGCGCGTAGTCTTCGATTCGCAGGGCCATGGTTGCCTGTCAGGAACCGGCGGCCGGCGCCACGCGTCGCGCGAGCATCCTCGTCACGGTCGTCATCGCCTCGGCAATCCCGGCCTCGTCGCGTGGCGAGGTGGCGGCGCGGCGGGCCACGGCGGCCACCAGGTCCGCGTGCTCGCGGATCGCCAGTTGCCGCGGTCGGCTTTGGGTCCGGCTCGCGACCAGGGCCAGCGCCTGCAGCATCCGCGTGAGCACGGCGATGTTGCCCGTGGCATTCTGGCGAATCTGATCGAGCGCCTCGGCCAGCAGCGTCTCGAAGGTCGGGCCGCGGGCGATCACGCGCAAGGTCCCGTCCTCCATGCGGAAGCGGCTTGCCACCCGCCGATCCGCGATCCGCACCAGGATGGCCTCCAGGTAGTCCACGCACATGACGGCGGTCGTGGAATCGTTGATGCCGGGCGACAGGGCCCTGAGCGCAATATCCACGATCTGCCGGATCCCGAAGGCGGCGTCCTGCTGCACCGTGCGCTGGCGGCTGATGACATGGGCGTCGTTCAGGGCTTGCGTGGTGGATTCGTCAACGGGGGCGCGCGAAGCGATTGATGCCAGCGTGGTGCCCGCCACCACGAACTCGCCGATGCCGCGCTCCATGCGCACGATCGCGTCGCGCTCCCGGGCCACGGCCAGCAACGCCTCGGCATCGACCACTTCGAGATAGCCGGTGCGTTTGGCGGCGATCGCCGACCACGAATCGTCCGCGGGCAGGCGGCTCCCGTCCAGCGCATCCTCGACGGGATCGTCGCCCAGCTCCTGCGGAAACAGCCGATCGACGACCTCGATGGTCTCCCCGGCAACTGCCGCCAGGATGCTCGATGCCTGGATCGACAGCGCAATGTGGTGGATGAAGTAGATCAGGAACCCGATCCCGACAAACGCGAGCACCAGGGCGCCGAGCACCGCCAGCGACGGGACGAACGCGCCCTCGTCGCCGCCCCGAATCGTCCGCAGCACCACCAGGCAATAGGCGAAGATGCCGACGAACACCCCGAGCACTACCTGGTTCACGCGGTGGCGCATGAAATTGCGCAAGACCCGCGACGTGTACTGGCTGGAGGTGAGCGAGAGGGCGACGATGGTGATCGAGAACACCACGCCCGCGACCGTGACCATCGAAGTCGCGACCGTGGACAGCAAGCCGCGCGCGCCGGCCGCGCCGGCGCCAAATACCAACGGCCAGCGTGGCAAGACCTCGCGATCGAGGCGGGTGTCGATCGCGATCAGGAGGCTGGCCAGGCCGACGGCGCCGAGCACGATGACGGCAGGAGCAAACCAGAAGCTCGACCGTGTCTCGTTCCACCAGTGGTAGAGCTTCGTAATCACTCACTTGTGATCATACTGGCTGGTACGCCCGATGTCTCGCGCCACGTGGGACACTGGCGAATGCGAGGCGGCGACATGAAGGTATTGGTAGTCGACATCGGCGGGACGAGCGTGAAGATGCTGGCGACGGGGCAGGAGCAGCGGCGCAAGTTCTCCTCGGGCCCGGACATGACCCCGAGGCAGATGGTGGCCGGCGTGAAGAAGCTGACCGGCGATTGGAAATACGACGCGGTGTCGATCGGCTACCCGGGCGTGGCGCGCCACGATCGGGTGGTCAAGGAGCCGATCAACCTCGCGCCGGGCTGGGTCGGCTTCGACTTCACGGCCGCGTTCGGCAAACCGGTCCGGCTGATCAACGACGCCGCCATGCAGGCCCTTGGCAGCTACCAGAAAGGCCACCTGCTCTTTCTGGGCCTGGGCACCGGCCTGGGTTCGGCGATGGTCTTCGAGGGAATCCTGGCGCCGATGGAACTGGGCCACCTGCCGTATCGCGACCGCACCTTCGAGCACTACGTCGGCGCGCGCGGACGGCGCCGCCTTGGGAAAGAGAAATGGCGGAGCCACGTCGTGGACGTGGTCAGTCAGCTCGTGGCCGCCCTACAGCCCGACGACGTGGTCCTCGGCGGCGGCAACGTCAAGCGGCTCCAGTTACTGCCACCAGGCTGCCGCGCCGGCGACAACGCCAACGCCCTTGTCGGCGGGTTCCGCCTATGGGAGAAAGACCCGCGCTGATCCCTGCTAGGTCGTGGGCCCGCTCGTTCGCGAGATGCGGACGCCGCCGTTCACCGTGCTGACGTTCACCTTGGCGCCGCCACCGTTCATGGTGCCCTCGAGGCGGCGTTTCGACTCGAACGAGCTCGACTGCGCCTGCTTTTCGACCGTCAGGTCGGTGACCGACACGCCGCCGTTCACGGCCCGGGCCGAAATCGTGGCCTTGCTGTCGGCGGTCAGGCCCAACTCGACGCCGCCGTTCACGGTTTCGATCTCGACCGAGGCGCTTGAATCGAGCGGCCGGTTGAACTCGATTTCGATGCCGCCATTGACGGACGAGGCGTTCAGGGTCTGGGTGCCCATGTCCTTGCCACGCACGCCGCCATTAGTGGTCTTGGCATGCACCTCGCCCTGCAGGCCGTTTATCCGGACGCCGCCGTTCACGGTGCGCAGGTCGACGACCACGCCGTTCGGCACCTTGATGGTCCATTCGATTTCGTGACCGCCGAAGCCGCTCAGGCGCGGGGGGCGCGACTCGACCCTGACCCGTTCGCCGCTCACCTCTTCGCGAATCTCGAGCTTGGCCAGGTTCTCCTTGGCCACCTCGTCTGACGAGCCCTTGGCGGTGCGGCGGCCCTCAACTGTCACCTTCCCGTCGGAGGCCGGCTCGGCGGTGATCCGGCCGTTGACGTTGATGATTTCCAGGCGCCCGTTGTCGGACAGGGTGTAGGTCCTAGCCCAGGTGTCCTGGGCCTTGCCCCCGGAAATATCGAAGGAAAAGTCGCCGCTGGCGTCGGTCTTGATGTCGCAGGCGGCGACGCTGAGACCGGCCGTCGCGACGAGGGCAATGAGGGCGATCTTGGTGCGCATGAGAGGTAATACGAAGGCTGGGCGGCCAGGGTTCGCCCGTGTCGAGGCTCCTGATCCCTTGGGAATGGCCAGCAGCAGCGGGTCGGCGCCGATCCCGACGGCCAGCGACGCGACGACCGGCAGGAACGCGGCGGCCGTGGCGGTGTTGCTGGTCAGCTCCGTGAGAAGCATCACCACCGCGGTAACCGCCAGGACCACCGCGAACATCGGCCAGCCATCAAGGGCGGACAGTTCGACGCCGATCCAGCCGGCCAGGCCCGTCTGCTGGATGGCGGCGGCCAGTGACAGTCCCCCCGAACAGGATCAGCACCGACCACGGTAACTGCTCGGCTTCGGTCCCGGTCAATGCCACCCGCAACGGCCGCCAGGCCAGCGGCACAATGAACAGCAACACCGCGCCCGCGATCGCAATCCCTCCGCCAGTAACGCGTTCGGTGGCGTAGCGATCAATGTGCCCAGTCCGCCGATGCTTCCCGCGTCGGCAATGCCGAGCAAAAGTGCGAGCTCGAAGGCACCTCCCGGCGCGTCGCTCGATCGGTCGTTCCCGCCGCGCGACAGGGCCAGGACCGAGGTCGCCATCGGCAACATCATCACGACCGTCGCCGAGTTGCTCACCCACATGCTGATGAAAGCCGTCGCGATCATGAAGCCGAGGATGAGATTGGCCGGCCGGGTGCCGACGACCGAGAGGATGCCGAGAGCCAGGCGACGATGCAATCCGCAGCTCTCGAGCGCCATGGCGATCAGGAAGCCGCCCAGGAAGAGATAGATCACCGGGTTGGCGTACGGCGCGGTGGCGGCTGCGACGTCGGCAATGCCAAGCACCGGCAGCAGGACGATCGGCAGCAGGGCCGTGGCCGCAATCGGCAGCGCTTCAGTCACCCACCACACCGCCATGAGCACGCCGACGGCGGCGGTTCGCCACGCGAGCAGCGCCAGGTCGTCGGGCGGCGCCGTCAACAACATCGCCGCGCACAGCAGCGGGCCGACGACGAGGCCAATGTGCGCGCGAGTCAACAGCATGGCGTCAGACAATAACACCGTCCGCGCGACGCGCGCCTACGTGCCGACCGGGTTAGGGTCGATGCGGACACCCCACGCGCGAGAGACGGCCAGGTAGAGCGCGGCGCTGGCGACCAGGGCCATCGCCGTGACGACGTAGCTGGCGGTGAAGCCGGCGACCACGAACGCCACCAGGCTCACCGCGGCATTGAGCAACGCGTACGGCAACTGGGTGGTGACGTGATCCATGAGATCGCAGCCGGCGCCGGTCGAACACAGGACCGTCGAGTCTGAGATCGGCGAGACATGATCGCCGAAGATGCCACCGGCGATCACCGCACCGACGGTCACCGCTTCGGCGGCGCCAATGGCCTGTGCGGCGGGCACGACCAGGGGCAGCATGATGGCGAAGGTGCCCCACGAGGTGCCGGTCGCAAACGACACGACCGCACCCACCAAGAAGACAATGGCCGGCAGCAACGCCGGCGCGACCACCCCCTGGGCGATTTCGACGAGGTAATTGGCGGTGCCGAGATTGCGGTTGACGGCGCCGATCGTCCAGGCAAGCAGCAGGATCACCGCGACCAGCGTCATGCGTTGCAGGCCATCGGTGTAAACGCTGAAGGCGTCGCGCAGGCCGCGCGTGCGCAGCCACACCATGAGGCCGATCAGCACCACCGCGGCCAACAGGTAGCCGGCGCTCAGGGCCGCGCGGAAGGTGCCGCCGGGCACCGGTTGCCACGGGAACCCCAGCGGGTTCAGCACCAGCTGGATCGTGCCGAACAGCACCACCAGCGGCAGCCACACCAGCACCGGCCGAGCGTTGCTGACCGTCGCGGGAGCGGGTGGCCGCAGCGGTTTGGACGTCGGCCAGTAGACCGCGCCGCCGGCCGTGCGCTGCTCCGCTTTGGCCATGCGCGAGAACTCCCACCCCCACACCGCCACCACCGGCACCAACGCCACCGTCACGATGGGATAGAAGGCAAACGGCAGCGACCGGATCAACATGGTCCAGTCGCCGCCGGTCGCGGCGGCATCGCCGTACTCCTTGGCCAGCAGGCTCATGATGTAGACACCCCAGCCGGTGATGGGCACCAGCACCGCCACGGGCGACGAGGTGCAATCGAGAATCCACGCCAGCTTTTCGCGCGACACGCGCAGGCGATCGACCAGCGGCTCGACGATCGGGCCGACGATCAGGGGCGTGCCGAGATCCGAGAAGAAAATGGCACAGCCACCGGCCCAGGCCGCCAGTTGTGCGCGGGCCCGCGAATGAACCACTCGCACCGCCAGGGCGGCCAGCGCCGAGGCGCCGCCCGACTGCTCCATCAACGCGACGAAGCCGCCGATGAAGGCCAGCAACACCAGCACGCCGCCGTTATACGAGTCGGTGAGCTGCGGCACGAGGTAGCCGGACACCATGGTCGTCGCCGCGGCCAGCGGATGACCGCCGGCCAGCAGGAGCACACCCGAGAACGCCCCCATGAACAGGGCCGTGACGACCTGCCGCGTCCACAGCGCCAGCCCGATCGTCAGGACGACGGGAATAAGGGAGATGGGTCCGTAGTTGTCCATCGGCGCGTGATGTGTACCACAGTCAGTGCGCCGTGGGCCAATCTAACGCGCTCTGTCCTTCGTCAGCGCGTCCCCTCACGAAACGTGGTGTTCGGCACGTACATCGTCAGGGCGACACCGGCCCATGCGCCATCGCCGCTCGGGCTGCCGGTCGCATCCCCGCTGAGCGGCATGACGCCCGTGGAGGCCGTCTGGCGGCGGAACCGGCTGAGCACATAGTCACGCACGCGCTGCGCGCGATCGAGTGACACGAGGTAGGCGTCCTCGTCGTCGGCCGCGTAGCCCTCGACGACGAGCGGGCTGTTGCGCGGGTATTGCATGAGCTGCGCCATGGCCGCGTCGAGCCGGCGCCGGCCATCGTCGGTCAACACCTCACGGCCATCGGCGCCGCGCGTGAAGATCACGGCGCCATCGATCCAGACCCGCACGGCAGTGTGGTTCCGCTCCAACAGGCCTTGCTGGTACGCCTCGCGAGAGATCGAGTCGAGATCGAAGTAGCCACGTTCGCGGAAGAACCCGCGGAACAACACGTTGCGCTTCAGCGCCTCGGTGCCTTCCGCCAGGTCGAACGTCACCTCTTCGATGCCGGCCAGCGTGTTGCGAATCGACTGGGTCAACTGCGGCCCCATGCCGCCAGGGCCCGAGAAGGCCAGCACCGCATCGCGGGTCAGTTCGGCCGTCTCCCGCACCGTCCGCGCGGTCTGCTCGGCGTCGCTCGTGGCGCCGGCGATGCGGTCGTAGACCGTGGTATCGGTGAACAGCTTCCCGACCGTGCCCTTACCCTCCTTGACGCCCGCGAGCAGGCCACGCACATCGCCGACCGTCTCATCGACGCTCCCCGCGACCCGCCGGGCGGTGGCGGCGGCCACCGACAGTTCGCCTCCGACATCGGCGATCACGCCTTTGGTGACCGCGATGGTATCGGTCAGGCCGTCCACGGTCTTGGTGACCTCGCCGGTCAGCTCCAGGAACTCACGGCTCACCAGCCGGAACGTGTCGCGGCCTTCCTGGATGAGATCGCTGAACTCAATCGGGTCCACGCCCACCAGCAGTTCGCCGGGCCCGACCATGCGCGCCTCGTCGGTGCCCATGCCAATCTGCACGAACGCATTGCCGACGATGCCGTCGGTCTGGATGGTGGCGACCGAGTCCGTGCGAACCAGTGCATGCAGGTCTTCGCGGATTCGCAAGCGGACGAGGAACTTCTCCGACGGCCGCGCCGGCGTGCGGATCTCCAGCACCTCGCCGGCCGTGAGGCCCGCCAGCCGCACCGGTGTGCCGACCACCAGCCCGGTGACCTTGCCGAACGAGGTGGCCGTCTCGAAGTGGCGCGTGAAGAGCAGGCGGCGATCGCCGATCAGGAACAGCCCCAACCCAAAGACCACCACGCCGACCAGTACGAATCCGCCGACCATCGCCGCTCGTTTGCGTTGCATCTCAGGCCTCCCGCCTCTACCCCGAACTCTCGGAACTCATGAACTGCCGCACCAGCGGAATTTCGCTGCGGTCGAGCGACGCGGCATCGCCACGCGCCAGGATGCGGCCCTCGTGCAGGAACACCAGCTCGTCGCCGATCACCCGCGCGCTCGGAATGTTGTGGGTCACGACGATCAACGTGGTCGCGGCGCTGGAGTTGAGCGTCACCAGCAGCGCGTCGATCTCACCGGCGGTGATCGGGTCGAGGCCGGCGCTCGGCTCGTCGGCCAGCACGATGGGCGGCTTCATGACCAGCGCGCGCGCCAGGCCGGCGCGCTTCTTCATGCCGCCAGACAAGTCAGCCGGCATCTTGTCGTATTCGCGCTCGAGGCCGACCTGGTTGAGCAGATCCTGCGCGCGCGCGCGAATCTCCTCGTCCGTGAGCTTGGTGTGGCGACGAAGCGGGAACGCCACGTTCTCGCCGACCGAGATCGAGTCAAAGAGCGCGGCGTTCTGGAACAGCAGCCCGATGCGCTTCCGGACGCGCGCGAGGTCCGCACCCTCGAGCGGCGTGATGTCCTCGCCCTCGACCAGCACCTGCCCCGAGTCGGGCGCCAGCAGGCCGACAATGTGCTTGAGCGTCACGCTCTTGCCGGTGCCGCTGCGGCCCAGGATGCAAACCGCGCGGCCGGCGGGCACCGACAGGGACACATCATCGAGCACACGCAGGTCGCCGAAGGCCTTGCTGACGTGCCGCAGCTCAACGGCGGGTGTGGGCTCGGTCATTCAGGCACCGGAAAAACGAACATGATCATCCGGACCAGCAGGACGTTGGCGGCAATCAGGAGGATCGATGACAGCACCACGCTCCTGGTGGCCGTGCGGCCCACCCCTTCGGTGCCGCCCGTCGTGTTGATGCCGAGATACGACGATACCGTCGCGATGATGAAGCCGAACACCATGGTCTTGAGCGTGGCCGGCACCAGGTCCGAGAACTCGATCGAACGGAAGGCCTGGCGGAAATAGGACTCGAAGCCAATCCCGGTGATGGCGGCTTCGGCGGTGTAGCCGCCGAGCAGGCCGGTGAAGTTCATCAGCGTGGTCAGCAGCGGCAAGGCGATGACGCAGGCCAGGACGCGGGTGACCACGAGGTAGCGGAACGAGTCCACCGCCAGGGCTTCGAGCGCGTCGATCTGCTCGGTGACTTTCATGGCGCCAAGTTCGGCGCCGATGCCCGCGCCGATGCGGCCCGAGAGCAACAACCCGGCGGTGAGCGGTCCGGTTTCGCGGATGAAGGCAATGGCCAATCCGGCGGGAATGAGCGCCTCGGCGCCAAAGCGGGCCAGCGAGGCCCGCGTGTGCATCGAGAGCACGATGCCGACGGCAAAACCGGCCGCGGCGATGAGCGGGACCGAACGAACTCCAAGCTCAAACAACTGCCGCCCCGTCTCTGCCGGCTCGTCAGGCACGCGCAATGCCTGCGTCAGGGCCCGCGCGCCGAAGCGCGCGCCGTCGCCGACCGCGGCCAGCGACTCCATCAACGTAGTGGTTGCGGTCGCCATCTCAAAACAGCCGATAAACGAGGCCAACCGACAGCGTCGTCGCGTCGCCGCTGATGGTGCGCTGCTCGATCGCGCCGGCCTCGACAAAGGTCACGTTCAATCGCGTGAGCACGCGGCCCACCGACAGGTTCACGACCGCGCGCCGGCCGGCACCGATCCAGACCGCAACCCCGGGCCGCCACACCAGGCTGTTGCCGGCGTCAACCGCCAGCCGGTCCGCCGCGCCGGTATTGGGGACGATGATGCGATTGAAGGCGTAGCCGCCGACCAGCGACGGCGCGATCGCGACGGGCCCCGCCATCGCGGTGTAGCTGAGACCAGCCATGACTGGCCGCACGCGCAATCTGCTTGCCGATGAGCCGGGCTCGGCGGCGACGCTTGCGCCATACCAATCGAAGATCGCCGCGGCACCCAGGCCCTTGCCTGCGCCAAGCCGAACCAGCGGACTAATCGACCATGAGGGCGCGAACGCCGCCGCCGACGGCCGGCTCGTCACGAAGGATCCGCCAATGGCGAATCGGCCGGGTGTCGCATCAAGCTCCGCAAACTCGATGGCCGGGTCGCGAACGACGGGAGCGCCCTCGACCGGCAGCGCTCGAGCCCGCGACTGGTCGGCACCGACCCTGAGGCTGGACTCAACTCGTGTCACGCCCGGCACGGCGCTGGCCAGGGCGACGGCGCGCGCCACCTCAGCCTCGCTGCGGACTAGGCCCGACAACTGGACGACGCCACGAGTCACTCGGACGGTGATTGGCCGCGCACCGATCTCGGGATCGTTGACAAGAGCGGTCATCACCAGGCCAGTCGTGCGCGCGGAATCAACCTCGAGTGCGGACACGGCCGAGCTGCAGGCCGCGAGCGGAATCAGCACCACCAAGCTCAGCAGCGCGAGGCAGCCACGCGATCGACTAAGTGCACCAGACCGCCAGAATGCCAAACAGATACCTCCAACGAAGTATAAATGGCCCATCCGATGCTGTCGATGAGCTGCGGGAATCGTTCCGGTGGATCCGTTGCGAGAGCCGTGCCAGAGCGGGAGCTGGGATGCGTGAGGAGTCGGCCCAATGTCGAGGCAGCGGAATAGAGTGGAGGCACCCAGACGGGTTGCCTCCACGACCTCGCGTTAGTTGAGCTGGATGGAAATGAGCTTCGAGACACCGGGTTCTTCCATGGTCACGCCGTAGAGCCGATCGGCAATCTCCATGGTCTTGCGGCTGTGCGTGATGATGATGAACTGGGTCTTGTCCATCATCGACCGCAGCATATCGATGAACCGCCCGATGTTGGCATCGTCCAGCGGCGCGTCAATTTCGTCGAGCAGGCAGAACGGGCTCGGCTTGTAGCGGAAAATCGCGAACATCAGCGCGATCGCGGTCAGCGCTTTCTCGCCGCCCGACAGCAGCATGACGCTCTGCAGCCGCTTGCCCGGAGGCGAGGCGATGATGTCGATGCCGCTCTCGAGCGGATCGTTCTCGTCGAGCAGCGTGATGCCGGCCTTGCCGCCGCCGAACAGGGTGGCAAAGGTCACCTGGAAGTTCTCGTTGATGGCGCTGAACGCCTCGCGGAAGCGCGCGTGCGTCGTCTCGTCGATCTTGCTGATCGCCTCGTTGGTCTGGGCGATCGAGTCGATCAGGTCCTGGCGCTGCGTCGAGAGGAATAGGTGGCGTTCCTCGAGCTCCTTCGACTGCTCGATGGCCATCATGTTGACGGGCCCCATGCGGTCGATCTTGTCGCGCAGTTCAGCGATCGCCTCTTCGGCGGTCATGCGTTCCGCAGGGGCCTCGGTCGCCTCAGCTGCGTCGATGGCATCGGTGGCGCCGAGCGCGGCGCTGACGAGCTCGTCCTCTTCGTCCGGTTCAGCGGCTTCAGCGGCGCGAATCGCGCGCACATCGGGTTCGATCTGCCCCGCCGCCTCCATCTCGGCCACCTGGTCGCGAATCTCGTCGAGGGTGGCGTTGACGGTGTCCATGGCCTGCTGCGCCAGGTGCGTCAGGTCCGACTCGGCGGTGGCGCGCTGCACGTCCACTTCGGCGGCGAGCGCGCGCAGGGCGTCCACGGCGCGGCGCGCGTCGCGGATCACTTCTTCCTGCTTTTCGGCCGACTGCTTGATCGTCAGCGCCAACTCGTCGGCGACGATCATCTCCTCGCGCAGGCCCTGGAGCCGGCCAACGTCGTCGTCCATCAGCCGCTGGCCATCGGCAACGGCATTGATCAACCGCTCGCGCTGCTCGCGCATGAGCGCCACGTCGCGGGTGCAGGCCTGCACACGGCGCTCGAGCTCGGCCGCGGCCTCTTCCATGCGCGCCACTTCGGCCAGCGCGCCGGCACTGCGTTCGATCAGCCCGGCGTGCGCGGCGCGGGCCTCGGCCGCCTTCTGGCTGAGCCCCTCGGCGGTCTCGCGCGCCTCGTAGAGCTTGCGCTGCGATTCCGACAACGTCTGGTCGGCTTCGACACGTTGTTCGTTCAATCGTGCGATCGACTCGCGGGCCTCGGCCTGTCGGGCATCCAGCCCCGCCACTTCCTCGCGGACGCGGCTGACCTCGGTCTGCACCAGCTCAGTGCGCTGCTGCACGCGCAACTCGTCATCGGCCGCGCGCTCGCTCTGGCCTTCGACACCGACAATGGCCTTTTCCTGGCGATGGAATTCAGCCGACAGGCCGGCGATGGCCGCCGTGGCCAGGGCAATGGTCTGCTCGAAGCCCGCGGTGTCGGACACGAGCTGCTCGAGGGCGGTCTTCGCGGCCGCGAGCTTCTCGCGCAGTTCCTTGATCTCGCGCTTGGTGGCAAGAATGCCGCGCGATTCGGCCTTGTCGCCACCGGTCACGACGTGGCGGCCGCGGAACACGTCGCCTTCGAGCGTGGCCACCGGATACGGAACGGTCGGGGCAATGCGCGAGGCCGCCTCGAACGACTCGGCGATCATGGCGCCGCCCATTACGGCGTGCACGGCCTGCGGGAACGGACCGCCGATGCGGACGACCGAGGTCAGGGCCACCGCACCAGCGGGGACCGACGACAAACCCAAAGGTTTGTCGCCACCAAAGGAGGTGTTGCCACCTGTTGCGAACGCCGTCGCGACAAAAGAGCCACCGCCGTCACCCGAGTAGGTCGCCACGGCCGACCCATCGTCGGGACGGCCGACGATGAAGCCGCAGCGGCCGGCGTTCTCCTGGCGGATCAGCTTGAGGCCGGCGGACACGTGGTCAAGCCGCTCGACCACGACGTGCTGCAGCAGGTCGCCGAGACAGGCTTCGACGGCGCGCTCGTACTTCGGCTCGACTTCCAAAAAGTCGGCGAGGGCGCCCATTTGGCCCACCTTGCCGTTGGCGTTGACCAGGACCATCTTCGCCGCGTCGGCGAAGCCGGAGCGGTGGGTGTCGATCTCTTCGAGCGAATGCAGGCGGGCCGTCATCGCGGCGACCTCCTGCTCACGCGTGCGCACGTCACGCGAGCGCCACTCGTGTTCGATTCGGGCGCTGGCCAGTTCCGACTCGCGGGCGGCGCGCGCCACCCTGGCGGCGTCCAGGCCGTCTTGCGCCCGACGCAGGGCCTCGGCGGCCATCTGCCGCTGGGCGCGGGCCTTTTCGAGTTCGGCCGCCAGCTCGCTGGCTTCCAGTTCCAGCCGGCCCGCCGTCGCCATGGCGCGATCGCGCTGCGCGCCGGCGTTGTCGTGGGCGGCGTTGAGCGCGGTGATGGTGTTGAGCACCGCGTAGACGTCGGCGCGGGCGCGCTCCACGTCCTGCTCGAGCGCCTCGATGGCCTGTTGCGCGCGGGCGTACTCGTCGCCGGCTTCACTGGCCAGGGCCGACGCCTCGTCGCGGGCCGCGGCGGCCTCGCTGGCGGCCAGGCGGCGGCCTTCGAGGGCCACCTGCTCGGGTTCGCGGCGCGCTTCGAGCTGCTGCTTCTCGGCTTCGAGTTCGGCCGCACGGGCCTGCAGCATCTCCGCCTGCTGCGTGTCGAGCGCGATCTGCTGCTGGCGGCGGTTGATCTCGAGTTCGTGGCCGTGCACGGTCTCGCGCGCGGCGGTCGCGGCGTTGTCGGCCGACGCCAGCTCAATGCGAATGCGCGCCAGGTCGTTCTCGACTTCAGCCAGCCGGGCGGCGGCGACACCTTCGTTGGTGCGCGCTTCCTGCAGGCGTGTGCGGGCCGTCTCAATCGCCTCCGACAGCGTGCGGTAGCGCCGCGCGAACAGCACCTTTTCCCACCGGCGCATCTCGTCGCGCAGGCGGGTGTAGCGGCGGGCCTTCGCGGCCTGCCGCTTCAGCGAACCACGCTGCTTGTCGATCTCGTAGACGATATCGTCGAGGCGCGTGAGGTTCTGCTGCGCGGCTTCGAGCTTGAGCTCGGCCGAGCGGCGGCGCGCCTTGTACTTCGTGATGCCCGCGGCCTCTTCGATCAGCTGGCGCCGATCGGTCGGCCGCGAGCTCAGGATCATCCCGATCTTGCCCTGCTCGATGATGGCGTAGGCCTTTTGGCCAAGGCCCGTATCCATCAGCAGTTCGTGGATGTCCTTCAGCCGGCACGACTGGCCATCGATGAGGTACTCACTTTCACCCGACCGGTACAACCGGCGTGTCACCTCGACCTCGCGGGTCGCCTGCTCAACAATCGCGGCGAGCCCGGGGTGATGGCCGTTGCCCCTCGACTCGCCCGCCGACTCAAGAGTCGGCGAACTCGCTCGGGACAGGCCGTTCGTCTGGTGGGCGTCCTCGCCCATCTCCTTCAACAAGGATGGCGGGACGATGACATTGCCGAAACGAAGACGGACTTCGGCGGCACCGGTGGGCTTGCGCGCATCGGAACCGTTGAAGATGCCGTCTTCCATCTTGTCGCCACGCAGGCTCTTGGCGCTTTGCTCGCCGAGCACCCACGTCAGGGCGTCGGCCACGTTGGACTTACCGCAGCCGTTTGGTCCGACGATGGCGGTGACGCCACGGTCGAATGCCAGCTCGGAGCGATCCGAGAAGGACTTGAAACCTGAGATTTCTAAGCGTTCGAGATGCATTTCGGGATGACTTGGAGGAAGCAGGCGCCAGTCTAACAAGCGCTGCCAATTGTGGCAAGGACGAACACACCCACAATATTTCGGGGGTTTCCCCGCGGACTCGACGAGTGGGCGGGGCGCGCCAGAACGGCAGAGCTAAAGCCCTGCCGTTCTGGCATTTATTACCGTTTTGCGGTCCGGGTCCTGAACTGCGCCTGCAACTGCTCGGCTTCGGGGAACTTGGAAATGGCGAATTTGGCCTGGGGGTCCACCGTCACCAGGCGCTGGCGCGCCGTGGCGATGTCGAACACCGCTTCGTCGATGTTGTAGCGAATCATTGCGCGGATGAATTCGAGGTCCTTCGTCCAGTCGGCCTCTTCGATCTTCACCTTGCGGCCGGCGACGTAGGCCTTGAACTCGGCCACCATCGCGTCATCGACGTCGAAGCCCTTCCTGACGATCTTGCGCGAGGGACCGGAGTGGCCAATGCGCGTGTCACCGTCGGCGCTGTACTGTTCGGCATAGCCGGCAAACAGGCCGCGGCCCTGCAGTGCACGGCCAAAGCGCGTGGGCGAGAAGCCTTCGACGGGACCATCGAAGCGCAGGTCCGGTTCGATGCCGCCGCCCGAGTAGACCTTGCGGCCGCTGGTCGTCAGCTTCAACTGGTCGGCGGTCTTGGCGCGCTCGCCCTGATCCTTGTAGGTGTAGGTGATGTACTCGTCGAACGTCGAGTCCCACGGGCGCTGAATCAGGCGGCCGCTGGGCGTGTAGTAGCGCGCGGTGGTGAGCGCGAGGCCGGCGCCGCCGCTGATCTTGTAGACCGACTGCACCAGCGCCTTGCCGAAGGTCGTTTCGCCGACCACCAGCGAGCGGTCGTAGTCCTGCAGCGCGCCCGAGACGATTTCCGACGCGCTCGCGCTGTTGCGGTTGACCAGCGTGATCATCGGCAGGTCCAGATAGCCGGGCGTGTCGGTGGCGCGGTAGTCGGAGTCGGAGTTGGCGACGCGGCCGCGCGTGTAGACGACCATCGAACCCCTGGGCACAAAGCGGTTGGTGATCTTAATCGCCTGATCCAGTTGCCCACCGGGATTGCTGCGCAGGTCGAGCACCAGGCGCTTCATGCCGCGCTTGGTGAGGGCCTCGAGCGCGAGGCCGAGATCTTCGTCGGTGTGCTCGGCAAAATCGGTGATGCCCACGTAGCCGGTGGTTGCATCGATCATGAACGACGCCGACAGGCTCGGGATGCTGACCTGATCGCGCATCACGTTCATTTCGAGCAGGCGTTCAAAGCCCTTGCGGCGCACGCCGATCTTTACGAACGTGCCCTTCGGGCCCTTGAGCTTGTTGACGGTCGCCTCGGTGGTCCAGCCCTTGGTGCTGGTACCTTCGACGTCGGCGATCACGTCGCCGCGGCGAATGCCGTTGGTGAACGCCGGCGAGCCTTCGAACACGCGCACCGCGGTGATGTCGCCATCAACCGACTGAATGGTGAGGCCGAGACCGTAGTACCGCCCTTCCTGCCGCTCGCGCATTTGCGCGTAGCTGCGAGGGTCCATGAAGCTAGAGTGCGGATCGAGCGTCTGCAGCATGCCGTTGATCGCGCCGTAGACCATTCGGTCCGACTCGACCGGCTGCGAGTATTGACTCTGGATGGCGCTGAGCGCCGCCGTGAAGGTGCGGTAATGCTCCGGCACCGTGCTGGAGGTGGCCTGCGCACCCTTGCCGTAGACCCCGCCAATAACCGCGGAAACCACGATGGCGACAACGGCAGCGACGACGGAGCGGTAACGCATAGGGCGATGCTAACTGACTACCCGGGTGTCCGCAAGGATTCCCGGTGGGGTTTCAGGGCTTGCCCCGCCGAAGCCTGGGGTGGTTAGTGGGCGAAGGCGGGTATACTTCTTATTGGACGCCGGGGCCCTGAAAAGGGCCGTTTCCCGTCCCAGCAAGGGAGCTCTTCTATGTTTGGTTCTATCGGAATGCCCGAGCTCATCATCATCCTGGTGATCGCGCTCATTATTTTTGGCCCCAGGAAGCTACCTGAGCTGGGCAAGTCGCTCGGCCGCAGCTTGAACGAGTTCAAGAAGGCGTCAACCGATCTCCAGAACACGCTGGAGCAGGAAATCAAGATCGAAGAGCAGAAAGAGGCCGCCGCCAAGCCCGAACAGACGGCGCCGCCCCACACGGTGACGCCAGGTCCTGGCTCAGAAGCTGACGCGCCTCGCGAAACCGTATCCCGTAGTTAGCACGTGGCGCTCGTCCCATTTCCCAGCCAACGTCAAGACGACGACCCTCGAGACCTGCCCGCGCCGGTCTCGAGCACGTCGCCGTTTGAGGAGCCCGAAGAACCGGCCGAAGGCCGCATGACGTTCCTCGAGCACCTGGATGAACTGCGCAAGCGCATCACGCATGCCGTGGGCGCGCTGCTCGTT
>JBBQSP010000088.1:0-19500 GCA_038213735.1 Vicinamibacterales bacterium
ACTCCGGACGACCCGCAGCATGGGGACATCCGAGGGCCACAACGCCTCATCGGCGCTCCGGCGAGCCCGACGATCACATCGATGGAGTTGCTACAGTAAATTCTGAATCAGGTTGTCTCAAAAGCGTTGACACGGCCCGCAAGACCTGAAACGCGAGTACCAGGAGTTCCTGCAGGAGCACAACCGCGGGCGCGCCGACAGCGACGGCCGGCCGGACCGAGACGAACGCGAGATCCGGGAGTGGGCGCGCGACCACGATCTGCCGTACTTCGATGGTCAGCTCCACTTCCCTGACTACCGCATCGAGTATGAGGTCGACGGGCACGATCACCATCAGGACGTTGAGCTTTTCACGGAGCACTATCGCGGTGCCCATGCGGCCAGCCATGCCCAGACGGGCTTTCGCATTTACGTCGTCGGCTCGCGTGGTGGTGGGGGCCGTTCGGGAGCACGTCCGCGCGGAATGGAGGAGTTCCTTTGACGCGCGAATACCCGGCACTCGCCATCTACGACAGCGTCACGGAGGCCCGCGTCAACGCCCTGGACGGCTTCGGCTTCAGCCAACGCCAGCGGGAGTTTCTCGTGACCGTGATGGTCCACTCCGGCTGCTTCTTGGAAAGGCAGTACTGCGCGTTCACTGGCACCGTGCGCGGCCAGAATAGCCGCGAGTTCGTTGCCCGCCTAGTCGCCCGCGGATTCGCCCGAGCGACCGAGCCTGGCCCAGTTCGCCAAGGGCGGTTCTACCACGTCCACCACAAGCCGCTATACGAGGGAATAGGCCAGCAGGACAATCGCAATCGCCGACTACATTCGATGGGCCGTATGGTCGAGCGCGTGATGATTCTCGACGGCGTGCTGAGTGATCGTCGCTGCTGGTGGTTGAGTTCCGAGGCGGACAAGCGAACGTTCTTCGAGGCGACCCACGAGACAGGTTTGCGGCCAGAGGAGTATCCGCACTTCAAGTTCGGGTCAGGTTCACGTGCGACAGTGCGTTGCTTCCCCGACAAGCTGCCCATCGGAATCCAGAAGGATGACACCGGTCAGTTCGTGTTCCTCTACCTCGTGAACCGGCGAATCCCAGTGGACTTCCGCCAGTTCCTGATTCGCCACCAACCGTTGCTCCTCAACCTGCACCGGTGGACCGTGCGTCTGCTCGTGCCGCGGCGCTTCACGAGGGCCGTCGCGCTCTACAAGGCGGCGCTCCGAGAAGAGCTCTGGACCCCGCTCAGTCCGAGCGTCGGCCGGGCTCTGGAGACCTACTTTCGCGAGCGGAAGGAGCAGGGCGGTCACCTCGGAGACCCGACCGATCGCTATATTGCGCAGGAGTTTCGGAAGCAGGGCATGGCGAAGATGGCCGCTTTGTATCGAGCGTGGCGAAGGGAGGGTGATACGGCGCTGTGGAGGTCGTCGTCGACGAGCCTCCGGGATGACCACATGCACGGTTGTTCGACCTCCGGCGTCCAATTTCTCAACGCCCAGTATCTGCAGCTCACCGGTGCGATCGACCGGGAAACCTGGGACAAGAGGGGGGCGAAGCGAAAATTGCGTCAGGTTGGCCCCCCTGGTTCGACGCCGTCTCCAGATTCTCACTCCACCTTGGTGGCTCCATGAGCGAGCATTCCGCCCAAGCGCTTGTCGCGCAGCACCTTACCGCGACGACGCCATCAAGGCGGCGCTCTGTGCCGCCGTCTCTACCGGCGTCGGTGTCGCAGTCGCTGGACCAACGATGGCGTGAACGACCCCACCTCCGTGCCCTGCACTTGACCCCAGCGGCCCCTGACGGGGTCGTTCACGCCATCGTTGGCCTGCCGCGTGTCAATGACTGCGTGCCCGGTTTCGTGCAGGAGAATCGCGCCACCAGAGTGCAGGTCTGCGCGGCCAGATGCCACCGCAAAAGTGTACCGATGCATCCCGCAGAAATCGATTCGCGCACGGGCGCATTTCTCCAGCAGAACACGCGCGATTTCTATGGCCACATCGAACGGCACCACCATCGCGTGTTGATGCTGGCGCCGTGCTCAGCGTCGTCAATGCTCTCCGCTTCGCTTCGACCCGGCCGCAGGCCGGGCCTTCGGGCATTGACAACACTTGCGCGCGGCACCGCTGGGCAATTGCGCGATGGTGGTCGATCTGATGATGGCTCACAACGATGTTGACGCGAACACCGCGCGGGCGTATCTTGCCCTTATCACGTCAGTGCCGCAGGGCACTTTTCCGGATTGCTGCAACGGCCTCCGGAGTCCGCATTCCGCCGACCGCCCCAAAGGCACGGTTTGGAGCGCATTCCTCACTACACCGCAGCCTGATGCAGGACCACCGAGAGCGGTCGGTCTGCACCTCATGGGCGGCGACCTTCACGGCCTCTTGTGGCGCTGCGTTCTCAGGAACACGCGCCCCAGCGCGGCAGCGTTCAGCCACCGGCGCGATCACGCACTGGCTCACCTGAACGCTCGATAGACGGCTGCGTCATCGACGCGACCGTCGCCGCACGGAGCACAGCTCCCGCGGACGATGCCGGCAATCAGTCCGCATCTGCGCTCACCGACGACGGCACGTCGACCGCCACATCGACGTGCCAGAGCGCGCCACCCAGCAAACACGAATTGCGTGCGATTGGGGGACCGCCATGGCTGTGCACGACCGTGCGGAAAACGCGACGGAACCGATTTCGATAGTCCGATGCCGAGAACTGCTCGGTGACGAAGCCGATGCGTTGACGGATAGCGAGGTGCTGGAACTCGTGCGCCACGCGGAAGGGATGGCGCGTGTTCTGATCGAACTGGTCTTGCGGGATGGCCGGATTCAGTGACTACTATGCCGCGACTAGAGACCTTGCCGGCGGCAGGAGACGGAGCTAAGCTGACCAAGATGATCGGCGCGGTGATCTACGTACGCGTCAGCACGAAGGAACAGACCGAGAACCTCAGTCTGTCCACGCAACTGCAGGCATGTGAGGATTACTGCCGCCGCGAAGGGTATGAGGTGCTGGCGCGGTTCCGCGAAGAAGGCGAGAGCGCGAAGACCGCTGATCGGACGGAGCTCCAACGGCTACTCGACTTCTGCCGGACCCAGAAGGGCCGCGCCCATTTCGTGGTGGTCTACAACCTCACGCGGTTCGCCAGAGACAAGTACGACCACTTTGCCCTCAGGGCGCTGCTGAAGGGTCTGGGCATCTCCCTCCGCTCCGCGACAGAACCGATTGACGATACGTCCACAGGCAAGCTGATGGAGGGCGTGCTCGCGTCGTTCGCGCAGTTCGACAACGACCTCCGTTCCGAGCGCACGCGCGCCGGCATGCGCGCGGCCTTGGAGCTAGGACGTTGGACCTTCGTGGCTCCGTTGGGCTACTTGAACGCGCCCAAGTGGTCGGGCAAGAGTCTCATGCCCGATCCGGACCGGGCGCCGCTGGTCCGTCGCGCGTTTGAGGACATGGCTACAGGTCGATTCACGAAGATGGAAGTACTGGCGTCGCTCAACGCCGCAGGACTACGGTCACGACGCGGGCATCCGGTCTCGCCACAGACCCTGAGTTCAATGCTGCAGAACCGCCTCTATCTCGGCGAAGTAGCGAGCGTGGACTTTGGCGTCTCTCGTCGCGGGGATTTCGAACCGCTGATCAGCGAAGACGTGTTCTACGCGGCACAGTCAGCGCAGACCGGCCGCTCATCGCCTCGGAAACAGGTAGATCCAGACTTCCCGCTACGAGGGTTCGTGCATTGCGAGACCTGCCAGCGCCCCCTCACGGCGAGCCGCTCCAAGGGACGAAATGGCTATTACGCCTACTACCATTGTCAGCGGACATGCCGGGCGGTGAACGTTGCCAAAGCCAAGCTCGAAGGCGCGTTCGTCGATGAACTCCGGCGGCTGCAACCGTCGGCCGGTTACATGCGGTTGGTGAACGACCGCATCTTGTCGATCTGGCGAGAGGTCAGGGCAGAAGTCCGCGAGCGCGCGGCCGAAGCCGCTAGGCGCGCGAAGGGCGCGCAAGAGAAACTCGATTGCCTGGACGACGCATTTCTGTTCGCGAAGTCGATCGACCAACAGACCTACGAACGTCAACGCGACAAGCTCCGCCAAGAGCTGGCGCTCGCGCACATCGACCGCCACGCCGAGCAGCTCGAGGAGTTCGACGTGGAGGGCGTCCTGGCGTTCGCTGAGCGCATCCTGCCGCGGGCGGCGGACATGTGGGTGCAATCGTCGCTCGATCAGAAGCAGCGGCTCCAACGGCTGTTTTTTCCCGAGGGGATCGCGTTCGATGGGATTCGCTTTAATCGAACCGCCGTAACCGCACCGCTTTTCAGCTACCTACGGGACGAAACCGAGGCTGGAGATGAGTTGGTGAGCCCGCTCGGAATCGAACCGAGAACCAACAGATTAAGAGTCTGCTGCTCTGCCAGTTGAGCTACGGGCCCACGTGAGGGTGGGTCGCACCCAGAAATCGTGTGCGACTGGCTTGCCGCGCCGTCGCATGCTCTCTAGGGAGCCGCCTGCAGCGACGGGCAAACCGCAACTATACCATTGGGCCCATTCATTGGGCAACGCCCGGTCGAATCGCGTACTAGTCCATCTTGGACCGATCCGCGGCGTTCTTCCAGCCTGGCCGGAAGGATTTACAGTGAGCTGTTGATGTTCCAGTGTCGTCCGCCGTGCGCGCGAGCCCGCGCACGGCGGTATCAGGCAACCCTGAAGGGCTGCCTCCACTGCTACTAGCTGCCGAAGCGGAAGGTCAGGCCGACCGTGGCGCGCCAGAAGTCGAAGTCTTCGAAGTCCAGGTCCTGACCGCCATCGTCGCCCTTCTCGAGCGCGCGGAAGTAGCGCGCGTCGCCGCGCAGGCCAATCGCGTCGCTGAAGAAGACATGCACGCCGCCGCCGACGTTGACGCCCAGTTCGTTCTGGCTCAAGTTGTCGAACAGGTTATCAGCGCCGCTCAGGCTGGCGCGCATCAGGCCAATGCCGGCCACGGCATAGGGCCGCACGCCGGGGCCCGACGTGCCGCCGAGGGGCGCGCCCAGGACCACGTTGGCCATCAGCGTTTGGACGCTCGAGTCCAGGTCGAACAGCTCGATGTCACCATCGCCTCCCGTGATTTGGTAGAAGTTCGGCGCAAGGTGGTAGTCCAGCTCCATCCCAACAATGCCGGCACCCATCCAGGTGAGGCCGGCGCCAAAGCTGATCCGCTGCTCGAACTCATCCGACAAGTCGTTAACGTTGAAGTTGTTGGCGGAACCGCCAAACACCACGCCGACGTACGGCGTGAGCAACCAATCGGCTGACGCCGGCTTGGCCGCACTACCCAGAATCAGCAGCACTAGCGCTGCACGCACCATGAATTTCACAAAGCCCCCTTGAATAAAAACGTTCACGATGAGGGCTCTGCAAGATTGGAACCATAAAACACGGGATCGCCAGCTCGGCCGAGCGATCCCGCCTCGTCTGCTGAGGACGGCGAGCTAGGGCAGCGCGAACGCCTGCAGCCCGTTCGACAACTGCACCACGATGTACTGCTTGCCCTGGTGCATGTAGGTCATCATCCCGTACCGGCTCAAGCCGGTCGTCGCGATGGCGCCAAGGCGCTTGCCCGTGCGCTTGTCGATCGCAAACAGCTTCGTCGAGCCATCCGCGGTCTGGCCGGGCGCAAGCAGCATGGTCGCGGTCACGACCAGGCCACCAAGGCCGGCGCGACCGAGGTTGGGATTCACGTTGTCGACGCCCTTCAGCAGCGGATGGTTCCGGATGAGATCCTGCTGCTGTTGCGGGCCGTCGCCGTACGGCATCACCCACAGGTGCTCGCCGGTGTTGAGATCGATCGCCGTGATGCGGCCGACCGGTCCCTTGAACAAGGGCAAGCCTCCCAGCGGATCGCCCGCCGCCGGCGCGGCCGCTCCGCCGCGGCCCGCGCCTGCACCCGCGCCGCCACGACCTGCGCCGCCGGCACCCGCGCCTGGCGCGCCATCACCACCGCTGGCCCGGCCGTCGCCCGGTTTCGCGCCCGCCTTGGCGGCCAGCTCCGGGTACATCTCGATCGCAGCCGTCACCGACTCCGGCGGACACCCGGCGCTCGTCGGCACCCATGCGGCGACGGTGGTCCCGGTCTGGCCGAAGCAATCCAGTTCGCTGCCGGGCACGACCACGCGCGCGCCGCCGCCGCTATGCGACGGAATGTAGATGATGCCGGTCGTCGGATCGGCCGCCGGCGGATGCGTGATGTTCGTGCCGCCGGTCTCGCCCGGGTAGAACCGCCCCGTGGTGAGGCCTTCCTTGTTGCCGCGATGGACCGGCGGGTTGAACGGCGGCACCAGCAGGCCCTGATCGGTGGCGCGCTTGAGCGCGAGGGCCTTGATCTCGGGCGTGTAGTCGATCACGTGCTCGGCGCTGCGGCCAATGAATTCGTACGGCGCCGGCTTGATTGGGAACGGCTGCGTCGGCGAGAGCTTCTCGCCGGGCACCTTCGACGCCGGCACCGGCTTCTCTTCGAAGCCCCAGATCGGCTCGCCCGTGACGCGGTTGAAGGCATAGAGAATGGCCTGCTTCGACGCCTGGAAGACGGCCGGAATGCGCCGCCCGCCGACGGTGACGTCCATGGCAATCGGTGCGGTGGGTGTGTCGTAGTTCCAGACGTCGTGATGCACCATCTGGTAATGCCACAACCGCTTGCCGGTCTTCACGTCGAGCGCGATCACGCTGGCGGCGAACAGGTTGTCGCCGGGACGGAAGCCGCCGTACATGTCGACCGTTGCGCTGTTGGTGGGAATGTAGACGATGCCGCGCTCGGCGTCGGCCGCGAGCGGCGCCCACGACGAGACGTCACCGGTCGTGCGCCACGCGTCGTTCTCCCACGTGTTGTGTCCCACTTCGCCCGGCCGCGGAATGACGTGGAACTTCCACAGGAACTTGCCGTCTCGCGCGCTGTAGGCCAGGATGTCGCCGGGCACGTTCTCGGTGCGCGTCTGGTGATAGCCCTGCTCGGCCGAGTTGCCGACGATGATCACGTCGTTGACGACGAGCGGCGGGGAGGAGCTGGTGATGTAGCCGAGGTCCAGCGGAACGCCTTCGTTGGCGTTGTACTTCTGCTTCTTCCGGATCCACGGATCCCAGTCGCGAATCAGGTCTTCTGCCAAATCAACGACGCCCGTGCTCGGAAAGCCGGGCAGCGCGACCTGCCGGCCCCAGTTGGGCAGCGGCTGGCCGGTGTCGGCGTCGAGGGCGACCAGGAAGAAGCCCGGCGTGGCGATGTAGACGACGCCCTTGCCGTTGATCTCGGAGTAGGCCACGCCCTTGCCGTAGGCGGCGCGCATGGAGTACTTCGAGCGATAGGTCTCGGGTTCAACCCAGCTCCACAGCAGCTTGCCGTTGGTCGGGTCCATCGACACGACATGGCGGCGCGGGCCGGCCACGCTCAGGAGCTTGCCGCCCACGTAGCTGGGCGTCGCGCGGGCGGTCATGGGACCGACCACCTCGAGCGGGCTGAAGCGCCAGGCCTCTTTCAGTGTTTCGAAGTTGGCCGGCGTGATCTGGTCGAGCGGCGAGTACCGGGTGTGACCGACGTCGCCGCCGAGCGTGCGCCACTCGCCGTTCTCGGTGCCGCGGCGGGTCGGAGTCTGGGCAGAAGAAACGGTCAGGGCCGCCGCGCCCAGCAGGGCGACGCCGAGCATGCCAACGATCGCGCGAGGATAAGTGCTCATGAGACGTGAGCCTAAGTCCGCCGCCGGCCGGCGTCAAATGGTTTTGTGGATCGCGCGGCCTCATCGGCGCGTGTTTTCCGCCCGTATACTCAGGAGCGATGATGCGAACGCGAATTCTTGCACTGGGTGTGGTCGTGACGGTCGTGTGCTCGTGGCCGGCGCTGCAGGCCTGGGGCGGGCAGGGGCACCGCCTGGTCGGCCTGATCGCGACCAATCACCTGTCGCGGACGGCTGCGCAGAACGTCAACTGGCTGCTCGACGGCCAGAGCATCGCCGAGGTGTCGAGCTGGGCCGATCAGCAGATCACCGACCTGCAGCAGACGGCGACCTGGCACTACCTCAACATCCCGCCCGACGCCGCCGGCTACAATCGTGACCGCGACTGCCAGCGCCAGCCCGGCGTCGCCGCCGGTTCACGCGGCGACACCTGGCGCGACTGCGTCGTCGATCGCATCGCCTACTTCGAGCAGCGCACGGCCGACACCAAGCTCGATCGCGCCGATCGCGCCACCGCGCTCAAGTATCTGATTCACTTCATCGGCGACTTGCACCAGCCGTTCCACGCGCTCGGCGTGGGCCGCGGCGGCAACGACGTGGTCGTCCGCGTGTTCGGCAGCTCGAATTGTGGCCCTTCGACAAGCTCAGGGCCGCCCCGAGCGGCGTCGAGGGGCGACAATGATCCGAAGCGGCCGCCGCTGCCGTGCAACCTGCATTCGGTGTGGGACAGCCAGCTGATCGCGCGCCGCGACCTGAGCGACCGGGCGTATGTGGCCGCACTCGAAGCGCTGATCAAGCAAGAGGGGTGGTTCCGGCAACCGGTGGGCACGCCGAAAGAGTGGGCAGAGCAGTCGTGGGCGCTCGGCAAGTTGGCGCTGGTGCCCAACCACACCAACATCGACGAGGCGTACTACCAGAGGCACATCGGCGTGATCGACGAGCGGTTGGCCCTTGGCGGTGTGCGCCTGGCCGCGGTGCTGAATCGCGCGCTCGCCGCGCCCCGCTAGCGAATCTCTCGCACGCCCATGGCGCGGCGAAATTCATCGAGCCGGTCGAGTCGCCTCGGTGGACCCGGGGGAGCGGCTGCCGCCGGCTCGCGGACACGATCGGGTTGCGCCAGTTCGCTGGCCGCCAGGCCGAGCGCCAGGGCGGCGTAGATCAGGCCGAGCGAACGGTCGGGCAGGCGCTTTTCGAATCCGGGGGTGAAGCGTTCGGGGACGACGTGGTAATCGATGACGTAGGCCAGCGCCGACGTCGCGGCACCGGCGGTCACCGCCCTGACGTAGTCGGTCCGCGTGCGCCGTCCGCGGAGCACCGCGTAAATGGCTGCCCACGAAAACACTGCGGCGGTGTTGAGCAAGGCACCGGTGCCGGTGTACTTCCAAGACGGCTCGTTCCGCCACGGCGCATGGTTGCCGTGCACCATCTTGCTGACGGAATTAAGGGCGGGCCACGGTGAGCCCTGTTCGGCCATGCCGGCCAGCGCGACCGTAAGGGTCGTGGCGGCGCTCGCCGAGGCGCCGGCGATCAGAGCGGTCTTGGGGGAGCAAGTGTCGGTGATCATGGGTCGGCCTATGCAAGAAAGCTTCCCACCGGCCCGGCAATAGAAAAGGCCGCCTGTGGGGCGGCCTCTTCTGGAGTCGGAAGTCGTGAACCGGGAGTCGGAACCCCGCTCCCGGTATTGGTTAGCGCAGGGCCGCGGCGCGGCCCTTGAGCGTTTCGGCCAGCGCCTTCAGGCGCTTGGCGTCCTGGCCAGTGGCCGACGACGCGTCGCCCTCGACCTGGGCCGCCACCGCGTCGAGCGCGGTCAGCACTGCGGGGGCGTTGCGTTCCTTGCCGGTGCGAAGGCCGTCCACCTTCGCCAGGTTGCTCAGCACCGCACTGGCGCGCGCCGCCGAGATGCCCTTGGTGCGGTTCAACTGATCCAGGTAGGCCTTGGCGACAGACGAAGACGCCGGCCACACCACCTTGGGCTGGTTCTGCGAGTTGAACTCCTGCAGGCGGAACTGCATGGCAGCGTCGATCTCGTTCTGCGACAGGAGCTCACTGGGTTTCAGGCGAAACACGTCGATGCCGCGCGCCATCTCCGCGCCATAGAGGTTGCCGTTGTACCAGTAGGTCGACCAGTAGCCGCCCGACAGCATCGCCTCGCCGTTGATCGGGCCGCGGTCGAAGTACGCAATCTCTTTCGCATTTGCGGAATCGGTGAAGTCGAACACCGACAGGCCGCCCTGGTACCACGCCTGCACCATGATGTCGCGGCCGGGGACCGGGATCAGCGAGCCGTTGTGCGCGACGCAGTTCTCCTGCTCGCTCTGGGCCGCCGGCAACTTGTAATAGCCCTTGTGCACCAGCTTCTTGTCGACGATGTCATAGATGGCGTCGGCGCCCCAGGTCAACGGATCGACCGCGCGGCAGCGCGGACGGCCGCCGCCGCCCCACTCGTCGGTAAACAGCACCTTGGTGCCATCGTTGTTGAAGGTGGCCGAGTGCCAGTAGGCGAAGCCCGGGTCCGACACGAAGTCGAGGCGCTTCGGGTTCCGCGGATCGCTGATGTCCATCAGGATGCCGTTGCCCGAGCAGGCGCCCGCCGCCAGCCCCATCTCGGAGTAGACCGTGATGTCGTGGCACTGGTTGGTCAGGCGCGACCGCTGCGTGTTCGGGCCATGGTCGCCGCCTTGCCACAGGCCGGCGATGTTGCCGGTGTCGCTCATGAAGATGCGCGGCTGGTTGACGATGCGCGACTTCTCGGGCGCGGCGAGCGGCACCTCGATCACGTCGATGCTGAACAGCGAGGTGTTGGGATCCTCCTTGGCGTCCTTACCCGAACAGCCGGCCAGCTCCTCGCCCGAGCGCACGCCGCCGGTGCCCGAGGCATACAGGAAGATGCGGCTCTTGTCGCTCGGGTCCGGGACCAGCGTATGGGTGTGCGAGCCGCGGCAGGTCTGCACGGCCGCCACCTGCTTGGGGTTCTTCAGGTCGCTGATGTCGAAGACGCGAACGCCGCGGAACCGCTCGTTGCTGACCGGCGGCACCACGCCCTGCAGGCCGCAGTCAAGACGGCCGCGGGTCTGTTCCACCGACATGAACAGCAGGTTTCCCCACGTCGAGACGTCGCCCTGTCCGCCGGGGCAAACCACCGACGCGATCAGCTGCGGCCGGTTGGCGCGCTCGATGTTGTAGGTGTTGAAACCGTGGTAGTTGCCCACGATCACGTGATTGCCGCTGAACGCCAGGTCCGAGTTGGTGTACGAGAGCTGGTTCGGGTTCGGCGGCGTGCGCGGTGCCCCTTCCACCACCGGTGGCGGCTCAGGCGGACGCGTCCCGAGCGGCATGGCCGGGTCGAAGAAGCCATCGGGCTTCGGCAGGTTCGACACCAACTCCATGTTCCAGGCGGCCTCAGCGGCCTTCTGGCCGGGGCCTCCCGGCTTGAGGTTGGCGCGCGGGTCGGTGGTCGACGGCCGCGGCAGGTTGTCGGGCGGCACGGGATCCGGCTCCGGCTGGGGCGGCGTGGCCGCGGCAGGCGTGGCGGGTGGTTGCGCGGGTGGTGCCGGCTGCTGTGCCTGTCCGGTTACGTGCAGCGACAGCGCCACAACGGCGACGGCGGCCAGTGTCTTCGCAATTCTCATGAGTGACTCCTCGAACACAAACATCACACCGAAACACGGACGCACGGGAACACCGGAATTTTCCTAAACGGGGTTCCGTGTTTCCGTGCAAAGCATTACCGCAGCCGCGCGGTGCGGCCCTTCAACGTGTCGGACAACGCCTGCAAACGAATGGCGTCGCGGCCCTTGGCGCTCTTGGCATCGGCGGCGACCTGCTCGGCCACCGCGTCGAGGCCCGACAGCGCGGCGGCGGCATTGCGCTCCTTGCCGGTGCGCAGTTCATCCACCTTCGCGAGGCCGCCGGCCACCGCGCGGGCACGCTCGGCCGAGATGCCCTTGGTCCGGTTCAACTGATCGAGGTACGCCCGCGCCACCACCGAAGTCGGTTCGAACTTCACCAGCGGCTGGTTCTGCGCGTTGAACTCGTCCATCCGCCACTGGATGGCGGCGTCGATCTCGTTTTGCGAGAGATGCGCGGTCGGCACCAGCTTGAAGATGTCCATGCCGCGCGAAATCTCCGAACCGTAAATGTTGCCGTTGTACCAGTAGGTCGACCAGTACCCGCCGACGATCAGGTTCTCGGCATCGAGCGGGCCGCGGTCGAAGTAGGCAATTTCCACCGGGTTGGCGGCATCGGTGAAGTCGAACACCGAGACGCCGCCCTGGTACCAGCCCTGCACCATGATGTCGCGGCCGGGCACCGGAATCAGCGAGCCGTTGTGCGCGACGCAATTCTCGGTGTCGGTCTGCGCCGCCGGCATCTTGTAGTAGCCGCCGAACGTCATCTTCTTGTCGACGATGTCGAAGATGGCGTTGGCGCCCCAGTTGGGCAGGTCGGTGGCGCGGCAGCGGGGCCGCGTGCCGCCGCCCCATTCGTCGGTGAAGATCACCTTGGTGCCGTCGTTGTTGAACGTGGCCGAGTGCCAGTAGGCGAAGTTCTTGTCGCTGACGTGGTCGAGGCGCTTCGGGTTGGCCGGGTCCGAGATGTCGAGCAGGATGCCGTTGCCCGAGCAGGCGCCGGCGGCCAGGCCCACTTCCGGGAACACCGTGATGTCGTGGCACTGGTTGGTGGTGGCGCTGCGCTGGGTGCCGGGGCCGCTGTCGCCACCGGGATTGAGGCCGGCGATTTCGCCCTTGTCGTCGGCGAAAATGCGCGGGCGGTTCACGACCCGGGCCTTCTCGGGCGCGCCGAGCGGCACTTCGATCACGTCAATGCTGAAGAGCGCGGTGTTGGGGTTGGCCTTAGGGTCGCCGCCCGAGCAGTCGACCAGTTCCTCGCCCGAGCGCACGCCGCCAGTGCCCGAGCCATAGACGTAGAGCGTCTCCTTGTCTTTGGGCACCAGGGTGTGGGTGTGCGAGCCGCGGCAGGTCTGCACCGCCGCCACCTGCTTCGGGTTGGTGATGTCGGTGATGTCGAAGATGCGGACGCCGCGGAAGCGTTCCTTGCTCACCGGCTCCTGCACGCCCTGCACGCCGCAGTCGAGGCGGCCACGCGTCTGTTCGACCGACATGAACAGCAGGTTGCCATAGATCGAGACGTCGCCCTGCCCGCCGGGGCAGACAACCGAGGCCAGCAGCCGCGGGCTTCTCGTGTTTTCGATGGAGTAGGCGTTGAAGCCGTGGAAGTTGCCGATCACCATGCGTTGGCCGCTGAAGGCGATGTCGGAGTTGGCGAAGTCGAGCGCGCCCGGACCCGCCGGCGCGGCCGGCGGACGGGCTGCTGCGCCCGCGGCCGGAGCCGCGGGTGGGGGCGCGGCCGGCGCGGGTGCCGGTGCCGATGCGTTCGCCGGGCGTTCGGCCGGCATGGCTTCACCGACGGGATTTTTCGGGTCGTAGAAGCCCTCGGCGCGCGGTCGCGTCGAGACCAGCTCCATGCCCATGGCGGCGACGCCGGCGTCGCGCATGCCGGGCTTCAAGCCCGTGCGCGGATCCTTCGGATCCATCGGCTTCTGTTGGGCGTTGCCCGCGACGGCGAGAGAGAGGACGACCGCGGAGAGAGCGAGGACGTACGTGGCTACCGATCTCATTTCTGAAGCTCCTTGAGCATTGCACCCATGCGGTCAATTTCCATGCGCTGATCGGAATCGACATCCGACGCGAAGGCGAAAATCTCGCCGTCCTGGCCGGCGCCGGGCGTCTTGAACAGTTCATCCACCATCGTGATCGCGCCCATGTGGTGCTTGATCATGCCGAGCAGGAACAGGCGGTCGAACTCCACGCCCTTGGCGGCGGCCAGCGCGGTCATCTCCTCGCTGGTCAGCATGCCGGGCATCATGCCGCCGGGCTCGTGATGCGCGTGCGGGCCGGGGATCTCCTGGCCACGCGCCTTGAGCCAGCCGCGCATCATGTTCATCTCGTCTTCCTGTGAGACGTCGATGCGCTGGCCGAGCATCTTCATGTACTGGTTTTGCGTGCGCGATGGGATGAGCGCGACCATTTCGACGGCCTGCGCGTGGTGGCCGATCATGCCCTGCATGAACTTCACGTCAGCGGCCGTGAACTGGACCTTCGACAGGTCGGTGGCCGCGGCCACGCCAATCGTCTTGGTGGCCTGCCCGGGCGCGCCGGGTTGCAGGATCTGCGTGGTGGGTGTCGCGCCGCCCGAGCCGCTGCGGCACGCCGCGACCGCCGCCAGGGCAAACAGGGTCAAGACAAGACGGGAAAAACTGGTGTGTTGCACCCACCAAGAATACTCAAAATTGCGGGTTGGCGGGTGATGCGGACGCCGCATTTGTGGAGGCAACCCTTCAGGGTTGCCTGGCCGGCGCATAGTTGCCGGTCGTCTCGTCCACCCGGAACTTCCAGTCCAGATTGGCCGATTCCACCAGGAAATCGTAGGTCCGGTGGCCCTCGTCGAAGTCAACGGTACCGGCGCCCACCCCTGTGTGATCGGCGACCACCTGCAGGGGCCGGCCGCTGATGGCGCTGCGCATGGTCAGCTTGAAGGTCCCGGCGCCGGCGGGCGACTCGTTGCTCGTCTCCCAGTGGATGCGAAAGCGTCCGGTTTCGCTGGGGATGTCGCCAATGCTGGCGGAGCCGCGGCCGTGCCAGTTCCCGACCTCGCGCGTCTCAGCCACCACGTCGCGGGGTTGGGACGGAGTGGGGGAGCAGGACGACAGGGCGAAGGTTAGGAGGAGGAACAAACCGCGCACGCCGATAACTTTACTCGCTGCGCCCATGTTGCGTCCGCCATTGGGCGCGCCGCTGGCCATCAGCTTTCGCGCTTGCTCCACACGGCTATCAACTCGCTGTTCGGCCAGACTTTCGCTTGAGCGCTCACAGCGAGTTGTCTGTAAGTAACCTGCCCGTCGGGGCGCTGTTGATGCCCTCTGTCCAAACAGAGATCGGTCGCCCCGGCTCCCGCCGAGTTGCGCTCCCGCTTCAGCTGACGGCAAGCTGCGCGTCGCACCGCGGGCAGCATCGCAGGCGAACTGATGAGCTAAATACCCGTAAATAAATAGTTTATGGGCGTTGCGCGGTTGTAAACAGTGCAAATATCGGCGAGGATTAGGCGATGTCTGCCGAGGAGACTCCCGAGCCATGTGAACTCGTTCCCGATTGCCCCGTCTGCGGCAGCAAGCTGATCGTCGCCCACGCCCACGCCAAGTTGAAAATTTGTGTGTGCAAGGAATGCGGAACGAGCCTCTCGATCCCCGAAGAAGCATGGAGCCGCGCGCGACTGATCCGGGCGAAGAGGAGCTAGGCATACCAGCCGGATGAGCCCGGCGTCCAATGGTCGAGTCTCGTTGACGGCATCCCGAGAGGAGCGACAGATGAAACTGGCTGTTCTCGTCGGCGCATCTATTCTCGTCGCAAGCAGTGCTTTAGCGCAGCCCGCACCCGTGCTTGAGGCGTCAAGGCCGATCACGATGAAGCTGGTCGATGCCCGCCTTGATGAGGCGATCGGAACGATCGGGCGATTGGCCTGGATCTCCATTCAGTGGGATGCAAACATTAGCGCCGAGGCGCGGTCGAAGGTGTTGTCGTCGATGTCTTTCCGCGATGCGCGGCTCGATGACGTCCTGACGGCGCTGACCCGCGAAGCGGGACTGACCGTCGTGGTCGTTGACGGCAAGACCGTGCGAATAGCATCGGCCGCCAAGTAGCCGTCGCGTCCCAAAACGGTTCGCAAGGCGGACGCTACATGGCACCCAGGCGACTCAGCCAGCTTAGGTACCCTATTTCGTATCACTCCACTCGGGCGGGTTCTGGCCCATCAGGTGGCGGACGAAGAAGTCGAAGCGCTTGCGCTCCCCATAGTCTGCATACTCACCGCCGCGCCCCGCGTTATGTTCGGCGCCGGGGACCATCAGGTAGTCGAAGTTCTTGTTCGCCTTCAGCAACGTGTTGACCACCTGCAGCGTCGATGACGGATCGACGTTGGTGTCGAGCTCGCCGACGATCAGCAGGAGCTTGCCCTGCAGCTTCGCCGCGTGCTCGACGTTAGACGAGGCGGCGTATTGCGGTCCGATGGGCCAACCCATCCACTGCTCGTTCCACCAGATCTTGTCCATGCGGTTGTCGTGGCAGCCGGCATAGGAAACCGCCGCCTTGTAGAACTCGGGATGGAAGAGCAGCGCGCCCATCGAGTTTTGGCCGCCGGCCGAGCCGCCGTAGATGCCGACGCGTGAGATGTCGTACCAGGGATGCTTCGCCGCAAACGCCTGGTGCCACCGGATGCGATCGGGGAACCCCGCGTCCTTGATGTTTTGCCACGCCACGTCGTGAAACGCCTTCGAGCGGTTCGACGTACCCATGCCGTCCATCTGCACGACGATGAAGCCGAGCTCGGCCTGGGCTTGCATGCCACTCGTGACCGAGAACGACTTGGGCGTGTGCGTGCCGTGAGGGCCGGCGTAGATGTACTCGATCACCGGATACTTCCGCGTGGGATCAAACGCCTTGGGCTTCCACACCAGACCCCAGATGTCAGTGGCGTCGTCGCGGCCCTTGGCGACAAAGACTTCCGGCGCGCGCCAGCCAGCTGTAACGAGCGCGCTGATATCTCCGCGCTCGATTTCAGAGGTCTTGGGGTCTTGAGGGCTTGGGGTCCTGGAATTCAAAACATGCAGTTCGAGCACCGGGGCCATGTCCGGGCGCGAATAGTGATCGACATACATCGTCATATCGGACGAGAACTCGACCGTGTGGTTGGCGTCGACCGAGGTGAGCGGCGTGAGGCCGGTGCCATCCAGGTTGATGCGGTAGTAGTGCTGGAGGTACGGATCCTTGCCTGCCGTCATGCCGCCGGCGCTGAACCAGAGCTGGCGCTTCTCCTCGTCCACCTTCAGCACGTGGCGCACCGGCCACGCGCCCTTGGTGATCTGCGTCTTCACCGCGCCGGTGGCGCCGTCGATCAGGTAGAGGTGGTTCCAGCCGTCGCGCTCCGACATCCACACCACTTCCTTGCCGTCGGCCAGGTCGTGGCGATAGCGCTTGCCGGCCTGCAGGGTCGCGGCCGACCGGTTGTAGTAGAAGAAGGTCGTTGGCTCCTCGCTGATTACCGCCCGGGCCACGCCGGTATGGGCATCCACTTCGATCACCCGGTAGACCTGGTGGCCGCGCTGGTTGTACTCGAACGTGAAGCCGCGGCTGTCTTTGCGCCAGACGAGGTCCGACAGGTCGAACGGGTTGGGGAACAGAATCGCCTCCACGGTGATCTGCTTCTGGCTGCGGAGGTCGAACAGCACCGGCTGTTCGAGGTCCAGTTGATCGCCGGGCTTGGCGTACTGGATGGCAAAGTGCTCAGGCTGCAACTGATCCTCGGGCGACGAGGCGACGTAGTGGACCAGGCGGCGATAGCCGGGCCGCACGCGCATGGCGGCGACCTTGCTGGAATCGGGCGCCCAGACAATTGAGGCCGCGTCGTAGTAGTTGCCCTCGGAGCCATCGGTGCTGAGGGCGGTGCGTTTGTCTCCCCCGAACGGGCGGATGGCGACGTTGTAATTGTCGATGAACGCCATCCACTTGCCGTCAGGCGACAGACGCGGCCGCGGCATGGCCCGGGCAAGGTCGCCGCGCACCGGACCGGTAATGCCGCGGCGGATCTCGCCGGGCGGCGGCAACTCAGGCGTGCGGCACGAGTAGTCGGCAAGCACACACGTCCAACGGGCGCCGTCGATCGTCAGATCGATCGCGCTCAGCGCTTCGTTGAAGGTGAAGGTCTGGAAGGGCAGGCGCCAGGCGGTGTAGCCGCGGTTTACGGCCTTCGACAACGACTCGGCCAGTCGCGCGTGATCGAACGAGGCCTGCTTCTGGCGCGTGTCGGCGTCAACGGTGATGAACTCGAAGCCCTCGGCGCGCGAGCGGCGATAGTAGAAACGATGGGTCGTGCCGATCCAGGTGGGCGGGTCGGGCACACCGATGGCGAGGGCTTCGTACTGCTCACGCAGACCTTGCGCGCGCTCGTAATCGGCGGGCGTAATCTGCGCTGCCGCCGACGCAGATAACAACACCAGGGCCGCCGATGACACAGATAACGCAGACTTCAGAATTCTCATCTCAATCTCCGCAAGTCAGCCGGATTGTAGCGGAAATGCGATACTCGGCTTGCGCATGAAACCACTGGTCCTGTTAGTCGCCGCGCTGGTCACCGCGTTCACAGTTGGAGTGACTGCTCAGGGGGCAGCGCCGTCCCTGGAGACGGCCGCGAAGTCCGCGGGATTGTTGCCGCGGCTGCGCAGCCTGCTGGTCAGTCATCGCGGCGAGCTGGTGCTCGAGCGCTACTACGGCGGCGCGCGCGCGGCGCAGACCGCCAACATCAAGTCCGTGTCCAAGAGCGTGATCTCGGCGCTCGTCGGCATTGCCGTGGCGCGCGGGCAGATCAAGGGTCTCGACCAGCCGATCGCCGACTTCTTTCCAGAGCTCGCGACCGATCCCGAACAACGGAAGCGCGAGATCACGATTGAAGATCTGCTGACCATGCGATCGGGGCTGGAATCGACCAGCGGGCGCGGCTACGGCGCGTGGGTGCAGAGCCCCAACTGGGTGCGCTACGCGCTCAATCGACCGCTGATTGACGAGCCCGGCACGCGCGTCGAGTACAGCACGGGGACCTCGCACCTGCTGTCGGCCATTCTCACCAAGGCGACGAAAACCAGCACGTGGCAGTTCGCGCAGGAATCGCTCGCCAAGCCGCTGGGCTTCACGCTGCCGCGCTGGACCCAGGATCCGCAGGGCATTTATTTTGGCGGTAACGAGATGTCGATGACGCCGCGCCAGATGGTGCGGTTTGGCGAGCTCTACCTGAACGACGGCCGCGCCGGCGTCACGCAGGTCTTGCCGAAAAGCTGGATTGACCAGACCCGCGTGCCGCGCGGCAAGTCGCGGTGGGGGAGCGATCGGGAATACGGCTACGGCTTCTGGATCCGCGACCTGGCCGGCTACGACTGTTACTACGCCTGGGGCTACGGCGGCCAATTCGTCTTCATCGTCCCCGAACTGCAGCTGGTGGTGGTCACGACCTCGCGGTCGGATGTGAGCCGCGAGCGCCGCGACCATCTCGGCGCCATCTACGATCTGGTCGAACAGGCCGTAATTCCAGCTGTTACCTCAAAATCGCCCAGTTGAGCTTGCGGACAGTATTCAATTTTGCAATGTTCGAAAGTGAACATTCGTGGGAACATCAAGGACAAATGGCCAAGATACGTCCGGTCGCTTCCGTTCTGCCGGAGTTTGAAGTCCAGGCCTTCCTGATATCGGCCAAGGTGCCGCAGCGCGTGATGCGCTACGCGCGCGGCGCGAAGGTCTTTGCGCAGGGCAGCGCTGCCAACAACGTCTTCTACATCCAGGACGGCGGCGTGAAGCTGTCGGTGCTCTCGGCCACCGGCAAAGAAGCCGTGGTGGCCATGCTCGGGCCCGGCGACTTCTTCGGCGAGGGCTGCCTGACCGGCCAGCCGTCGCGCATGGGTTCGGCCACCGCCATGGTCGCCAGCTCGGTGCTGCGCATTCCGAAAGCGGAAATGGTGCGGATGCTGCACGACGAGTCCACCTTCTCGGACGTGTTCATTGCGCACATGCTCAGCCGTAACATCCGCATCGAAGAGGACCTGGTCGATCAGTTGTTCAACTCCAGCGAGAAGCGGCTGGCGCGCGCGTTACTGCTGCTGGCCCGCTACGGCAAGGACGACCTGCCGCTGCGCACGCTGCCCAAGCTGTCGCAGGAAACCCTTGCTGAAATGGTGGGGACGACGCGGTCGCGCGTCAACTTCTTC
>JBBQSP010000089.1:0-18907 GCA_038213735.1 Vicinamibacterales bacterium
TAACACAGATCTAATCGCAGCCACAGATTAGACGCAGATTTATACCGATTACGGGTGTCGATCTCTTCCAAACCACCCCTCCGGGCTTGTTATGCTGACCAACAATCCAGCAGGACCTCAACCGGGCCTAGACTGGTGAACTGGAGGTGCCATCGTGAGTTCCTCAGAGTTGATCGCGGTCTCGACATTCAGGTCCGAGGTGGATGCGCAGGTGGCCAAGGGCATCCTGGACGAGACCGGGATCGAGTCCATGATTCGGGCTGACAATGCGGGCGGCATGTACCCTGCCCTCAGTGGCGTCGAGTTGCTGGTCAGGTCGGACGATCTCGAAAGGGCCCAGGCCGCGCTTGATCGACGGCATCCCGGGCGCTCGCGTTGAAGCGTACCTGGACGATCATCGGCGTCGGCGATGTCCCGAGCAGCTTCACGTGGTACCAGTCGCTCTTCGGCCAGCCGGCGACGGCCCCTGGCCACGCGCACTTTGCGCAGCTACTCGACACGGATGGCACGGTCCTGTTGTGCCTGCACGCGTGGAGCGCCCACGAGCATCCGTCGTTGACCAGCCCGGAGCGGGCCACACCCGGCAACGGGCTCCTCTTGTTCTTCAGGGTCGACGACTTCGACCTGGCCCTGCAAAGGGCGCGCGGGCTCGTCGCCCGGCTCGACGCGGAGCCGCATCTCAATCCCAATACGCAGACCGAAGAGTTCTCGCTGCGGGATCCTGATGGCTACTACGTCACGATCAGCGCGCTGACGTGAATCTGTGAGAATCAGTGTCTAATCTGTGGCTGTCGTAATCTGTGGCTAAGCTGATTTTCTTCTGCGGCAAGATGGCCTCTGGCAAGACCACGCTCGCTGCGGAACTGGCGACGCGCGAGGGCGCCGTGGTGCTGAACCAGGACCAGCTGCTCGAGCAGCTCTTCCCCGGCGAGATCGTTGACATCCCCAGCTACGTGAAGCACTCCTCGCGGTTGAACAGCGCGATCGGGCCACATGTGTGCGCGTTGCTGGCCCTGGGCACATCGGTGGTGCTCGACTTTCCGGGCAACACGAAGAAGCAGCGTGCCTGGTTCCGGGAGCTGTTCGAGCACGCCGGCGTGCCCCACGAACTGCACTTCATCGACGCCTCCGATGCCCTGTGCAAGCGCCAGCTTAAGGAGCGCAGTAAGGATCTACCGCCGGGCACGCCGTGGACGTCGGAGGCGGAGTTCGACTCGATCATGGCGCACTTCCTGCCGCCATCCGAAGACGAAGGCTTCAACGTCATCCGCCACAACCGCGATTAGTGGGAGATTATCGTGATGGATCGTAGTCAGCTGTTCGCCGCGCTCTTAATACTCGGGCTCGGCACGACGGCGGTAGGACAACAGCCGGCCACTGTGCCCACCTCTGACGCCTCGCTCGGACAACGTGTCGATGCCCTGTTCACCGGCGCGATACGTCCCGACGGTCCCGGCTGCGCCGTCGGGGTGTACCGGAATGGCAGGACGGTGCTCAGTCGTGGGTATGGCTTGGCCAACATCGAGGACGGCCGGCCGATTACGGCGCGGACTGCGTTCAACCTCGGCTCCCTCTCGAAGCCGTTCACGGCGCTCGCGGCGCTCATGTTGGAGCAGCAGGGCAAACTCTCTCTCGACGAAGACATCCGACGCTGGCTGCCCGAAATGCCCGACTACGGCACGCCCATTCGCGTGCGCGACCTGCTGCAGCACACGAGCGGCGTTCGCGACTTCCAGGCGCTCGAAACGCTGTCAGGCAGGTCTGTCAACACGATGGCCGAATTCCTGGGACTCCTCGCGGAACAGCGAAAGCTCAACTTTGCGCCAGGCGCCAGGCACGAGTACAGCCACAGCGACTTTGGCCTGCTTGGACTGGTCATCGAGCGCGTGGTCGGCGTGCCGTTTGGCGAGCTCTTGGAGCGCGACATTCTCGGGCCACTGGGGATGAAGGGCAGTTTCGTTCACGACGCGCGCGTTCGCTCGATGAAGGAGAGGGCCTTCGGGCACGTTCAGTCGCCAACCGGGAGCCGCGTGGTGTTTCCGAGTTCGCACACGGTTGGCGGCGACAATCTTTACGCCTCGATTGAGGATCTCGCCCACTGGGACCGCAACATGGACCAGCCCACCGTCGGTGGGGCCGCGGTGATGGCCCGCATGCTGGGACGACCACAGCTCGCCAACGGCGAAGGGATCCCATACGCCTACGGCCTCCGCCTCGGCTCGTATCGCGGGCTGCGGACCGTCTCGCGCGGCGGTCACGCCCCTGGCACGCGAACGGAGGTGATTCGCTTCCAGGACCAGCGGTTTACAGTCGCGACGCTCTGCAACACCGATGCGCACGAGCCCTGGCGCCTGAGTCAGGCGGTCGCGGACCTTTACCTCGAGAGCCAGATTGCAGCCGGCCCGGCCACAGCCAGTGGCGCCGCCAGCCGTGGTGGAGTCAGCCGACGCGCTCGCGCGCTTCGCCGGCGTCTACCGGCCGGTCGAGCGGCCGTGGGACCTGCTTCCGATCGAGGTCAGGAACGGGGTCCTCGGCGAGGTGCTGTTCGATCCGGTGAACGACGAAGTGTTCGAACCCATGACGCCCTCCGGCGGTGGCCGCTTTTTCGAGATCGGCACGACCGGGAACATCGGCACCTTAACCTTCCAAGCCGCAGCTTCCGCAATGCGACTTGACATCACGTGGAGGGGCGCGATGGGTGACTTCAGTGAAGTCCTCGAGCGCCTCGCAGACTCGGCCATTTGGAAGCCGTCCACCGCCGCGCTCGCCGACTATGCCGGCACGTGGTTCAGCCGGGAACTCGACACCAGCTGGCAGCTGGAGCAGCGCGAGGGGAAACTGCTCTTGCGCCGCCGTGGCCTGCCTGACCTCACGCTGCGGCCGGTTGAGCGCGATTACTTTGTGCGCGGCTTCGGGGTGTCGCTGGTCGGGCAATTGCAGTTCCAGCGTGATGCCGCGGGACGGCTCACGCATCTCAGCGTATCCACGCCGCCGGGCGAAGAGTCGGCGCGCGATGTGCGCTTCATACGGGTGATCTCGAACTGACGGTGCTGACCCGGTGCCACATGTCCGCCGCATCCGCGTCCGTTGTTGCGCAACAAACCGACTGATTGGCAGGACCCCATGCACTTGATCGTAGGAGCTTCCGGTACTGTTGGAACCCGCATCGCCCGGCGTCTCCTGGCTCGTGGGGACGTCGTTCGGGCTGTCTCGCGTGACGTCACCAAGCTCGAGCCACTTCGCCGGTTGGGCGCCATTCCCATTCCCGGAGATCTCAAATCTGTAGATTGGATGCCGGCGGCGCTGGCAGGGGTGCGCTCGCTGATCCTCGCATCGCACGGATTAGTGCCGCCGACGCGTAACAATCATCCTGGCCTGATCGACGACGTCGGCAATCGGCAGATGATCGACGTAGCACGGCAGGCCGGAGTGCAGCACGTGGTATTCATTTCGGCGGCGCCGGTTGCTGGACGATCGACCCTTTTCACGGCCGCGAAATACCGGGTTGAAGAGCACTTGAAGAGCAGCGGCGTTGGATACGCAGTGATCCGACCCACGGTGTTCATCGAAACGCACGCCGTGCTTCTGCTCGCGGAGCCACTACGGGCCAAAGGCTCAGCACTGTTCTTCGGCCCCGGAACGGCGTCGCTGAACTGGATCTCGGCCGACGATGTGGCCGATTACGTGGTTCGCACGTTGGATGCGCCACCGCGTAACCGCATTGACGTGATCGGCGGGCCCGACCACCTGTCCCGACGGGAAGTGCTCGCGATGATCGAGCAGCTGCTTGGACGAAGAGCTCGGCTCAGACAGGTACCGGTGAGCGTGATGCGGGTCATGAGCGCGGTGGTCGGGCCCTTCCATCCGGGCATGAAGTACCTGCTGGATATGGCGCTGGCTGAAGCGACGACGAGCGGCGGAGCGCCTGCTCCGGCGCTCGACTGGACGGGTCCGACCACGGTGGCAGACGTGATTCAGCGCTGGGGACAGGCCCATGACATCGGGCGGCCGCGTTGAGCACCTGAGAGCTGTGGGAACCCATGCGTGAAACCGATCTGTACGAACCGATCAAGCGATTCCTCGAAGAGCAGGGCTACGAGGTCAAGGCCGAGGTCGGGGCTGCGGATATCGTGGGGGTCCGTCGCAACGAGCCGCCGCTGATCATCGAGACCAAGACCGCGTTTTCGCTTTCGCTGTTTCATCAGGGGACCGAGCGGCAGGCAATCACCGACCTGGTCTACCTCGCCATACCGTTCGGCCGCGGAACGGCGTTCGGGAAGGCCCTGCGAAGAAACCTCAAGCTGTGCCGGCTCCTTGGCCTTGGCCTGATCACGGTGGGCGCGCGCGAACCACGGGTGCAGGTGCATGCCGATCCGGGCCCCTACCGGCCGCGCCAGTCGACCGGGAAGAAACTCCGCCTGCTCGGGGAGTTCGCGCGGCGAGTTGGCGACCCGAATGTGGGCGGGGCCACGCGCAAGGGCCTCGTGACCGCCTATCGGCAAGAGGCCACGCGGTGCGCCCGGTTCCTGTCGGAGCACGGCGCGACCAAGGCCGCCCTCGTGGCGAAAGGCAGCGGCGTGCCGCACGCCCGGCGAATCATGGCCGACAACCATTACGGCTGGTTTCAGCGCGTCGGGAGCGGTATTTACGACCTCACTCCGGAATACAATCTAAGGCTGGATGACAGAGCCGGTAATTGTCCCGCGGGCTGAGCACCCGATTTCGAGGCGGGACATCGATGCAGATGCCCTTAAAGTGCTGTACCGATTGAACGAAGGGGGCTACACGGCCTACCTGGTGGGCGGCAGCGTCCGCGACCTCCTGCTCAGCCGCCGACCCAAAGACTTCGACATCGGCACCTCGGCCCATCCCTACCAAGTCAAGAAGCTCTTCCGGAATTGTTGGATTATTGGCCGCCGCTTTCGCCTGGCTCACGTCCGGTTCGGCCTGAAGGCCATCGAGGTCGCGACCTTCCGCAAGATCATCCCGGCCGGCTCCGAGGCTGAACCGGCCGAGGCGCCGCCGTCGCCGCACGCAACCGACGCCGCCGACCTCCTGATCAAGCACGACAACACCTTCGGCACGCCGGAAGAGGATGCCTTCCGCCGCGACTTCACCATCAATGCGCTCTTCTACGACATCGCCAACTTCTCGATCATCGACTACGTTGGCGGCCTGCAGGACCTGAAAGACGGCCTGATCCGCTGTATCGGCGATCCCAACGAGCGCTTCCAGGAAGACCCCGTCCGCATGCTCCGCGCCATCGTCATGGCATCGCGCCTGGGCTTCAGGATCGACGAGCCGGTGGTCAAGGCCATTGCCACGCATCGCAAGCTGATGGCGACGGCCTCGCCGGCCCGCCTGATCGAGGAGTACTACAAGATCCTGCGCTCGGGCGCCTCGGAAGTGACCTTCCGCGCCCTGGCCGAGCATCGCCTGCTCGAGCCGGTCACGCCGGAAATCCAGCGCGGCGCGAAGAACGTGGCGGTATGGGAGAGCCTGGCGGCGCTCGACGCCTACCGCCGCAAGTTCGAGGCGGCGCCGGCGACAATGCGCAACCCGATCCTGCTGGGAACGCTGTTGCTGCCCCTGGGATTGATGCCCAAGAAGTCGCACGGCCGGTTCGACGAGGACGAAGACGCCGGCGACCAGGAAGGGTTGCCTCCACAAGACGCTGATGATGGCGCCGTCGAGCTGGGCAACGACAAGTCACTGCCTCGGCCAGCCTCGCACAAGTCGCGCTTCAAGCGGCCACCCAAGGAACCGATCCAGAAGATCGGATCGCTGCCAATCGCGCGCGGCGACACCGAGCGGCTGCGCCAGATCCTGTCACTGCAGGGCCGCATCGCCGACCTCGAAACGTCGCCCAAGGCCAAGCGCGCGCTGATGCACCGCGGGCCGTTCGAGGATGCGCTGACGTGGTTCGAGATCCACGGCAACGCGCCCGCCGTGCTGGAACACTGGAAGGGGTTCATCGAGGCGCTGGGGCCCGACGCCCTGCGCCCGATTCCGCACGAGCCAGGGACGCCACCCGCCGAAGGCCGCGCGCCGGGCACGAACCGGCGGCGCCGTGGCAGGCGCCGGGGCCGCCGCAGCTTCAACAACAAGCCGCCGACGGATTAGCCGTTTTTCTTTTCGAACTCCTGCATGAACGCGACGAGCGCGTCGATGCCGGCTTCCGGGAACGCGTTGTAGATTGACGCGCGCATGCCGCCGACCGAGCGGTGGCCCTTCAGGCCGTCCAGCCCTGCCGCAGTTGACTCCTTCACGAACGTCTTCTCGAGGTCTTCGTTCGGCAGCCGGAAGGTGATGTTCATGCGCGAGCGGCAGGCCCTGTCGGCGGTGCCGCGATAGAAGCCGCTGCGATCAATCTCGGCATACAGCTTGTCGGCCTTGCGCTTGTTGGTGGCGTTGATCGCGTCCAGGCCGCCCTGCGCCAGGCCCCACTTCATCACCAGGCCCATCAGGTAAATGCCGAAGCACGGCGGCGTGTTGTACATCGAGCCGTTGTCGGCGTGCACGGCGTAATTCAGCATGGTGTGCAGCGACTTCTGCGACCGCGCCAGCAGGTCTTCGCGGATGATCACCAGGGTCACGCCCGACGGTCCCAGGTTCTTCTGCGCGCCCGCGTAGATCAGGCCGTACTTCGACACGTCGATCGGCCGGCTGAACATGTCCGATGACGTGTCCGCCACCAGCGGGGCATCGCCCACGACCGGCTCGGCCGGCCACTCGGTGCCGAACAGCGTGTTGTTGGTGGTCAGGTGGACGTACGCGGCACCGGGCGTCAGCTTGATCTCGGCCGCGCTCGGGAGGCGCGAGAAATTGTCGCTCTCGGTCGTCGCCGCAATGTTCACGGTGCCCACGCGCTGCGCTTCCTTGACGGCCTTCTGCGACCACGCGCCGGTGACGAGGTAGTCGGCGGTGGCGCCGGCGGTCAGCAGGTTGAGCGGCACCATCGAGAACTGCGTGGACGCGCCGCCCTGCAGGAACAGCACCTTGTAATTCGCCGGCACCTTGCCGAGCGCGCGGACATCGGCCTCGGTCTTCGCCAGGATGTCCTCGAACGTCTTCGAACGGTGGCTGATCTCGAGCACCGACATGCCGACGCCGGGCAATTCGACGAGATGCTGCTGCGCTTCTTTGAGAACGGGCACCGGCAGCACGGCCGGACCGGCAGAGAAATTAAAAATGCGATTCATGGGTCTATTATCCGCTATCGGTCAGGCAAGTTTCACGAGCTGAAGATCGAGGATGTCGGCATTACCTGACTGCATGGCATCCATCGCCCTCGGTGAGGGCGCGCCGTCGAGGTTGATGCGAGCCACCGCGGCGTGCGCGCCGTCGAATATGATGTTCTCGGTTTCCTGCACGTTGATGCGGGCGACCCGCAGGTACTCGAACACGTGCGCCAGCACGCCGGGCTTGTCGCGATGCCGAACCACCAGCATGTGGGTGGCCGGCGTCAGCTTGGCGAGGTTCACCACGTTGGGCACCTTGCCGGTGTTTTGGTAGGTGGTGATGATGCGGACGGTCTCCGCGGCGATCGCCTCCTGCGCCTGATCCGTGGAGGCGCCGATGTGGTGCGTGCCATACACGCCCGGCTGCGACACCAGCGGGTCGGCAAACTCGGCGGTCGCCTCGGCGGGCTCGTTGGCAAACACGTCGAGGCCCACGCGCAGGCCCTTCTCCTTCACCGCCGCTTCAAGGGCCGCGTAGTCCACCACTTCACCACGGGCGGTATTGATGAAGCTGGCGCCCTTCTTCGCGTGCGCCAGCAGCTCCGCGTTCACGAAGTTGCGGGTCTCTTTCGTCAGCGCCAGGTGCACGCTCAGGATGTCGGACTTGGCCACCAACTCCTCGGCCGTGACCACGACCTTGACGCCATAGGCCTGCTCGGCCTGCGCCCGCGCCGCGGCATCCTCGGTGAACCGGCGGCTCCACACCAGTACCGGCATGCCGAACGCGCGTGCCCGCGCCGCCACTTCCTGCCCAATGTGGCCGAAACCGATCAGGCCCAGCGTCTGGCCCAACAGGCCGCGCGCTTTCGAGAACTCCTTCTTGTTCCACTGCCCCGCCCGCAGCTCGGCAACGTTGTCGGGAATGCGGCGATCCACGGACAGGATCAGGCCCATGGCGAGTTCGGCGACGGCGACCGAGTTCTTGCCCGGGCAGTTCGAGACGTAGATGCCGCGTTTCGAGGCCCCCGCCACATCGATGGTGTTGACGCCCGCGCCCGCCCGCACGATCAGCGACAGCTCGCCCGCGTCCAGCATGGGCTCGGTCACCTTCGTCGAGCGAACCACCAGCACCGCCGCGCCGCTCTGCTTGATGGCCGCAATCAGGCCGTCGCCGCTGGCGTCAGGCTGGAAGACCACGTCGCAGCCGGCGGCTTTCAACCCGTCAAGGCCGGACTTCTCAAACTTGTCGGCGATTAATACTTTCATAGGGTCCTGCGGTCTTGGGGTCTTGGGGTCTTGGGATTTCAAGTCCCCAGGACCTCAGGACCTCAAGTCCTTAGATTAAGTGCGACAAGAGGCCGTCGCGGAGCTTGGGTTCGAACCAGGTGGACTTGGGCGGCATGATCTCGCCCGCGTCCGAGACGCGCATCAGGTCTTCGACCGACACGGGGAACATCGAGAACGCCACCGCGAACGCCTTGCTGTCGACGAGTTGCTCGAGCGCCGACGTGCCGCGAATGCCGCCGACGAAGTCGATCCGCTTGTCGGTGCGGACGTCATGAATGCCCAACACCGGCTCGAGGATCGTCGACTCCAAAATATCGACGTCGAGCGCGGCCGCGCCGGGCGGCAGCGTCAGGGTGTGCCAGGCGCCGGCCAGGTACACCGCGACCTGGCCTTTGCGAGCCGGCGTGGCCGGACCCTCGTCTGTCACGGTCAGTCGCCGCTTCAACGACGCCAGGAACTCGCCGGCGGTCAGGCCGTACAGGTCGCGCACGACGCGGTTGTATGGCAGCACCTGCATCTGGTCGTCGGGGAATGCGACGGCGAGCACGCGGTCGTGTTCACCGGCGCCCTTACCGGCGAGCGAACCGCGGGTGCGGGCGGCGCTGGCGGCACGGTGGTGGCCATCGGCGATATACAAGCTGTCGAGCGCCGCGAACGCCTCCACGATCTGCGCATTCACCGTGGCCGGCACGCGCCACACCTGGTGACGGACACCGTCCGGCGCGACGATGTCGTAGAGCGGGTCGACCAGTACCGCGCGCGACACCGCTTCGTCCACGGCGTTCGACGAGCGGTGGGTCAGGAACACCGGACCAGTCTGCGCGCCAATGGCCAGCATGTGCCGCGTGCGATCGTCTTCCTTGTCGGGCCGGGTCTTTTCGTGTTTCTTGATCAGGCCGCGATCGTACTCGTCGATTGAAAAACAGGCCGCCACCCCAGACTGGACATGACTGCTCATGTGGAGGCGGTACACGTAAAAGCTGGCCGCCTCTTCCTCGACCAGAGGCGCCAGCTCCTTCAACCGCGCAAAGTTCTTCGCCGCAAGGTCGTAGACCGAATCGCCGTGCACGTCGGCGCCGGCGGGCAGTTCGACCTCGGGCCGCGACACCCGCAAGAAGCTCAGGGGGTTGCCCTCGGCCAACGCCCGGGCTTCCTCCGTACTCACCACGTCGTATGGCACCGACGCCACGGCCGCGGCCGCCGCGGGCGCGGGCCTCAGCGCCCGGAAGGGGTAGATGGCTGACATGCTCCCTGAATTATAGGCGCGGCGGCAGGTCTCTTGCAGTTATCGTGTATCAAGGGGGAATACATGAGCCACTTCGTGACTCGTTCTTTTACAGGTCTGTCATTTTTACTCGCCGCAGTGTTATTTCTGGCCTCGCCGGCAGCGGCCCAGGACGGCGGCGTGCGCGGCGGTCTCACCGTTGATCCGGATCAGTTCTATTTCGGTGGCCACCTCGAGACCTCGCCGCTCGTGGACCGTTTGTACTTCCGGCCCAACGTCGAAGTGGGCTTTGGCAACGACCTCACGTTGATCGCCGCCAACATGGAGTTCGTCTACAAGCTCCCTAGCCGGGGTGGCTGGGGCATTTACGCAGGCGGCGGACCGGCGCTGAACGTCTACATGTTCGACGGCGAGGACAACTCGGCGACTGACGCGGGTTTGAACCTGCTCGTGGGCGTAGAGAACTCGCGCGGATTGTTCTTCGAATTCAAGATCGGCGTGGTCGACTCGCCGGACTTCAAATTCGGAGTGGGCTGGACCTTCCGGTAAATACGTTGGCCACAGAGGACACGGAGGACACCGAGCCAATCTTCAAAATGCGTGTCAGCCCATTCGAAGCCTGATCGCGTTTAGAAAATGGGCTCGGTGTCCTCTGCGTCCTCTGTGGCTAATTAGTTATTGGCGGCGCGGGTGGCGGGCGGGTTGAACAGCAGCGACAGGTAACGGTCGCGCTCGGACGAGAACACGTTCTGCAGCGCGGCCGGGACCGGATCGCCGGGCGGCATGTTGCGGTGCTCGAGAATCGGGTTCACATATCGCCCGGCCTTTTTCAAGCCGTAGTGCAGGTGAGGCCCGGTCGCGAGGCCGGTCATGCCGACCAGGCCGACCAGTTGGCCCTGGCTGATTCGCGCGCCTTGGCGAACCGCAATCGACGACAGGTGCAGGTACTCGGTCTCGTACCCGTTCGGGTGCCGCACCTTCACCGTCCGCCCGCCGCCGTTGGTCCAGCCGGCAAGTGTCACGACGCCGGGAGCGACCGAAACCACCGGCGCGCCGGTGGTGGCACTGTAGTCCACGCCGTTGTGCGCGCGCGCGTAGCCGAGCACGGGATGCTTGCGCGACGACGAGAAGCGCGAGGTCACGCGCGGTTCGAACTTGAGCGGCGACTTCAGGAAGAACCGCTTCAGCGAGCGGCCATGATCGTCGTAGTACGCCGCCGCGCCGCCCTCGGGCGTGAAGCGGATGGCGCGCACCTGACGGCCGTCATTCACGAACTCCGCGGCCAGGATGGGACCATAGCCCGCCAGCTTGCCCTCGCGGGTCTGGCGCTCGACGAGCAGGCGGAAACTGTCGCCGGGCTGCAGGCCGGAATTGAAATCAATCTCGCCCGAGAACACATCGGCCAGTCCGAGCGCCAGGTCAATGCGTTCGCCGGCCTCGTTGAGCGCAGCCGACAGCGAGTTGGTGTCGCGATCGATCGCGCCTTCCACCATCACCACGGCCGATTCCTTGGGGATGCGTTCGATCGCGGTGTGGAACCGCGGTGTGCCATCGAGGGACCCGCGCGTCGCGATCAGCCGCCGGTCGCCGTCAATCTCGTACTCGAACCGGCGGACGCGGCCATCGAGCAGGCGATCGATCGCATAGGGTTGCCCGGCGCGGACGCGCCGCAGGTCGAACGCGCTGCTGATCGACGCCACCAGCACGGCCTTCTCGGGCCCCTCGATCAGGTGGTGATCGAACACCGCGCCAATGGTGGTGCGCGTGGGCACGAACCCGGTCAGGTAGTCGGCATCACGCGCGAGCGCGACGTCGGTGGTAAGACGCGCGATCGAGACCGGATCCGCCGCCGACAGCCACATGGGCAGCAGCGCGGTGCCCACAAGCAGGGCGACAGCCGGAACCAGAAATCGTTTGCGCATGGAAGGACGGCCGATCCTAACAGAAAGAGACGTGCAAATGCATGCCAAAAAACGGGTTAGCGCCGGGGTAACGGGACCACCAGCTGCGCAGTGATGCCGGCATCGATACGCACCGCCTTCGTGACTTTGCGTCCGCCAGACGCCTCGAGCACCACCTGATGGTCGCCCGGGGCCAGGTCGCGAACCGTGACCGGCGTCGTCCCCCGGCTCTGGCCATCGATGGTCACCCGCGCGCCGGGCGGGTCGCTGCGCACGTCGAGGCCACCCGTCAGGGCCACGTTCTGCAACTCGATGTACTGCGCCGTCTGAACACCGGCCTGGATGGTGAGCGGAATGACGCGCGGCTCGGACTGGCCGCTCTGGAGCTCGAGCACGTACGCGCCCGATGGCAGGGAAATGGTGAGGGGAGTCACGCCCCGCTCCTGGCCATCGATCGAGACGCGGGCCGCCACCGGCCGCGACTGCACGACCAGTTGACCTTCGCCGTCGCGCGGTCCCCCGGGATCGCGGGTCCAGAGCCATGCGACCAGGCTCGATAGCACCACGACGAAGAGGATCAGCGCGAGGACGAAAGGATTTCGCGCAAGCGCGGGCGACGAAAGCGCCTCGCGCGCTTCAGGTGCCTGAGATGCTTCAAGTGCACTGGTGCCGAGTGCCAGTGCCGGCGCGCCGGAGGTCGAGGCCGGGCGCGACTGGTCGAGCACTGCGCCCACCTTTGCGACCCACTCGTCGAGCGCCGGGGACGAAGTCACGTAGGCGCGGTCGCTCGCCAGCACCGACTCGAAGGCTACCTGGACCTGGTGCGGCGACTGGAACGAGTTGCTGATGTCAAACTGCAGCGCGCGCGTCAGCCAGCTGGACATTGCGTTCGACAGCGGCGCTGTGTCGCCGGCGCGGTGCTCGACGGCCGACTCGACGAGCGTGGACAGCTGATTAGGGTACTCGTCCTCGGTCAGCGAGCGGCCGAGCAGCAGCGACAGCGCAACCACGCCAATGGCATGGGCGTCGGCGCGCGGGTTGGCGCGCGGCAGGCCCGCCGACGGTGCCATGGTCACGCGGAAGTCGCGCCACAGCCGGTCGCGCCCATAGTTCAACGTCTCGAGCGCCGGCCCAAACGCGTGCTCCGCGATCACGAGCCGGCCCTGCGGCGTCACGATCAGCCGTTCGGGCGCCAGCGCGCCAATCGCCGTCTCACGGTTGTGGCGGCCAAACAGCGCGACGGCCGGCAGCAGCTGCCGCAGCAGGCCAATCACGACGGTGATGTCGAGCGGCAGGCCGGCCGACGTCGCGACGGCCAGCATCTGCGACAGGCGCCACCCACCGATGTCGTCGGAGACGAGCGTCAGCCGATCGGTGGACGGGCGGTCGAGGCGCCGCAGGTGCACGTAGGAGGCATGGCGGACGGCGGCAAATCGCGCCACGCGGTCGGCGAGCGCCGCCACGAACCCGGCATGTTCGACGAGCGCCGGCGACAGCTCGAGAACCTCGGCTTCGTCGCCGCTATCTGGATCGAGCCCGCGCATGCGACGGCCGAAGCCATCGACGGCGCCGAGCGGAGGTTCGATGACAGCTGGGAGCACTCGGATCATGGTGCAACGGCCCTTCCAGACTCGGTCGGGCGAGCGTGGTTATGCTAACCCGAAGCAGGCCAGCCAGTTACGGAAAAGTCAAGCGAACTTGGCGACAACCCGGCCGACGAATTCCTCCGGCCGGCGACAGTAAGGTAATCACAAACTCCTTAACTCCTGAACTCCTGTAGCTTCCGGGTTACGATCCAGACGCATTGGAACTCACTCTCTCGATTGTGGTCGCCCTGGTGTTCGGCTTTACCGCCGGGTGGCTGCTGGCGTCTCGTTCCCGCGTCTCCCAGGACACCCATCTGCGCGAGTCGTTCGCGTCGCTCGCGGCCGCCACGCTCAAGTCGAGCACCGACGAGTTCATCAAGCTGGCCGACCAGAAGATCGGCAACGTTCACAAGGAAGCGGCCATCGACCTGACGCGCCGGCAGCAGGAACTGGGCTCGCTGGTGGCGCCGATCAAGGACACGCTGATCCAGGTCGACGCCAAGCTGAAGGAAGTCGAGAAAAGCCGCGTCGACGACAGCGCCAGCATGCGCACCATGCTGAGCCTGGTGGGCCAGACACAACAGCAACTGCAGCAGGAGACGCAGAACCTGGTGCGCGCGCTGCGCTCGCCGGGCGTGCGCGGCCGGTGGGGCGAAGTGCAGTTGCGCAAGGTCGTCGAGCTCGCGGGCATGATGGAACACTGCGACTTCGACGAGCAGCCGACCATCTTCACCGAGTCGGGCCGGCTGCGGCCCGACATGATCATCAACCTGCCCGGCGGCCGCTCGATCGTGGTGGATGCCAAGGCGCCGCTCGAGGCGTTTCTCGACGCCCAGGGCGCGACCGACGATGGCGTGCGCAGCGGCAAGCTGGCCGACCACGTGCGCCAGGTGAAAGACCACGTCACCAAGCTCGGCGCCAAGACCTACTGGGACCAGTTTCCGGCGTCGCCCGAGATGGTGGTGTTGTTCCTGCCGGCCGAAGCCATCTACATGGCCGCACTCGAGCAGGACGCGCTGCTGATCGATTACGGCGTCAAGCAGAATGTGATCATCGCCAGCCCATTGACGCTGATCGCGCTGCTGCGGGCCGCGGCGTTTGGCTGGCGTCAGGAACGGCTGACCATCAACGCCGAAGAGATCAGCCGCCTGGGCCGGTCGTTGCACGAAAGCGTCGCCACCCTCGCCGAACACCTCGAAGACCTGCGCAAGCGGATGGACGGCACGTTCTCGACCTTCAACCGGGTGATTGGCTCGTTCGAAAGCAACGTGCTGGTGAAGGCCCGCCGCTTCCGAGAGCTGGGCGCCGGCAGCGCCAAAGAAATTCCATTGATTGAGCCGCTGGAGACGGTGGCGCGCAAACTAGACACGCCGATGCAGCAAGGGCTCCTGGATGCCGAAGCCGACTCCAGGGCCGCAGATGACACCGATAACGCCGATCAGAAGCCCACGAAAGCCCTTTCAGGAGAACGTCAATGAAGCGCCTTCCTCTTGTCCTAGCGGTCGCTATCGCCGCCACTACAGTCGCCCTGCCCGCGCAGACCGGCAAGCCCGAAGTCATGTCGCTGGCCGGCAAGCCACTGATGGTGCCGGCCACGATTCCCAACAAGCAGAAACTCGATGCCGACCTGGCGCAGGCCGAGAAGACGCTGGCCGCCAACCCGAAAGACGCCGAGGCCATCATCTGGGTCGGCCGGCGGCTCGGCTACCTGTGGCGCTATAACGATGCCATCGCCATGTTCACCAAGGGCATCGAGCTGCATCCGAACAACCCCAAGATGTACCGGCATCGCGGTCACCGCTACATCACGATTCGCGAGTTCGCGAAGGCGCAGGCTGACTTCGAAAAGGCGGCGCAGTTATTCAAGGGCCAGCCCGACGAGATCGAGCCGGATGGCGCGCCAAACCCCGCCGGCCAGCCGCGCAGCACGCTGCAATTCAACGTCTGGTACCACCTCGCGCTCGCGCGCTACCTGCAGGGCAACTACGCCGGGGCGCACGACGCCTGGAACGAGTGCATGAAGGTGTCGAACAATGACGATTCGATCGTCGCCACCAGCGACTGGCTGTGGATGACCCTGATGCGCCTGGACCGTAAGGCCGACGCCGCCAAGGTGCTGGAGCGCATCACGCCGAAAATGGACATCCTCGAGAACACGGCGTATCACCGAAGGCTCCTGATGTACAAGGGCCTCGAAAAGCCGGAAGCGCTGCTGAACACCCAGACGCCGGACCCGACGCAGATTGCCACGCAGGGCTACGGCGTCGCGAACTACTACTTCGTCACGGGCGATGTCGCGCGCGCGCGGCAGGTCCTCAACACCATCGTCTCCGGGGCCGGTTGGGCCGCCTTCGGCTACATTGCTGCTGAGGCGGATTTGCACCGCATGAAGTAACAAAACTGTAAGACGCGAACGGTTCTGGCGGCCCTGCAGGGCCAGACCGCGCTATCGGCCAACAAACTCGGCGTGTGGGCAAGGAACGCGGCTTGCAATCCTCTCCCACATGCCCTTACTTGAGCGTATTGGTGTCGCGTGCCCGATCCTTGGCGAGCGCGCCGCCTTCCTGGATTGGTTGAGCGCCGTCGGCTACGAGCCTGTACCGATGCTCGACCTCGACGTGCTGGCGCGCGACCTGTCCACTCGGCCGGTCGAGGCGCTGATTGCCGATGTCTCGCTCGTGCCGGCGGTCGAGCTGCCTCGGCTCATCCGCATCCTCGGCGCCAACCGCCCGCTGATCGTCGTCGGCGAACCCGCCAGGTCTCTTGAAGCCGTGCCGCGCGATGTCACGTGGATCGACCGGCCCATCACCCGAGACAACTTCGTGCTGTCGGTTGCCCTGGCGCTGGCCGAGGGCCGGCCCGCGCGCCGGTCGCCGCGCAAGCGGGTGCCGCGGCTGATGTCGCAGATCGACGGCGTGTCGGCGAAGGTGATGGATGTCAGCAGCGAGGGCGTGCGCCTGGAAATAACCGGCACCGCGCCTTCGGCATTGCCGCCCTACTTCACGCTCAAGGTGAATGCCTTCGGGGTCGCCACCCGCGTGAAGCGGGTCTGGGTGGCGTCGCCCACCCAGGGCTCACTGTGGTGCGGCGGCATCATCGAACGCGGCCAGCCGGCCAAGACCGAGGCCTCGTGGCTGCGCTTCATCGACACGGCGCCGACGTCCGGCGACATTGCCATGCGACCCTCGTAGGCGGCGGCCCCGCTTTCCCGGCTTCTTGGGCTACTTCGGCACCTTGTCCTTGGACTTCTCGTCCCACTCGATGGCGCCCTTGCCAGACGGCTCGAGCTCCATCAGATCGTTCGACACGCGATCGGTGCGCAGCGCGCGGGGCGCAGTCGCCAGGTAGGACACCTCCTCCTCGGCCGAGGTGCGCAGCTCGTACTTCACCTTGTAGCGGCGCAGCACTTCCTCGATCTTCGGCCGCAGCGCCTGCGTCTTGTCGCCAAACTTGATCTCAAGCTCGAAAATGCGGGTCTGCGGCTCGAAGCCCTCGATCACCCACAGGCAGCCGGCGATGAAGACCGTGCCGACGGCCGCAAGGCCATACAGGCCGACGCCCGAGGCCAGGCCCACCGACAGCGCGCACAGCATGACGACCGCGTCCTTGGGATCGTCAATCTTCGAGCGATAGCGAATCAGGTTCGCGGCGCCGACGATGCCGAACGCGCGGGCCAGGCTGGCGCCGACCACCAGCATGATCAGCGCGCCGACGACGGCGAGAATGATCTGCGTCTGGACCACGGCCGGCTGGCGCTCTGGGGTGCCGCTGCGCCGGGGGCGCAGCGCCAGCGCAGCGCCGAGCAAGGCGGCCAGCGGAAGACGGACGATCGAGGCCTGGAGTTCCTCCTGGAGGTTGTCCATGATTCCCGGCAGGTCCACGGCCTGCTGGGCCGGCGGGGCGGTTGGCAGCTGCTCCTGGGCGAGCATGCCGACCGGCAGCACGAGCAGGTAGACGATCACGAAGACGATTCTGGTCATGATTGATTCACCGCGTGCGCTTGCAAGGCAAGCCCCTCCTGGATCTTCGATTTAATCTTCCGGATATACCGGGCGCTGACGTCGTCGGGCATGGCAGCTGCCTCGAACACATCGGCCCATTGCCGATCGGTAATGCGAGAGAGCAACTGCGTGATCCACACCACGTCGTCCGGCGTCAGGTCTTCGAGCAGGTGCCGCCGCCGAGCCTGGTAGTCGAGCTGGACGCGGCCGTCCTGCACGCCGACAATGAAATCCTGGCTCTCGAAGTCGGCCACGCGATTGCGGTTGCCCACCGGCCACGCGGTCTGGCCGAGCGACGCGCCGAGGTCCTGGACGACGAACCAGCGCTGGCTGGCGGTGACGGAGGTCAGCGTATAGATCTTGTTGTTGCTGGTCTTCAGGTCCCAGTTGTTGAGCAACAGGTTGGCGAGGAGCAAGCCTTTCAACTCGCGCGTCCCTTTGAACGGATTGTCGGTCCACGACCAGTCGCCGACGTTGACGTGATCCGAGTCGAGGCGAAACCGGCCGGGCAGCGGCTTCTCCACTGGGCCGTTGGTCAGCCGCCACTCGGCAGCGAAGTAGACGATCGGCTGATGGAAGCCAATCGCCCACAGCACCCGGCTGACGATCAGTTCGGGCTGGGCTTCTTCGCCGGTCTTCACGTCCCACCGGCGTCCTTCGGGATCGATGACATCGTAGCCGGCGCTGTAACCAACGGCGTCAATGGCCTCGAAGTAGTAGTCCACGTCAGGCGAGGGCCGCAACGCCTCGCCGCCGCGTCCCCATCGCAGGTTGCGGGCGGCAATGTCGCCGGGGTCCTGCCACAGCTCGCGGATCTCGGCCGTCACCGGCACTGGCGGGGCCGGGCCGACCCCCGTGAGGGCGGCGGCCACGACAGCGCCGACGATCACGGCGACGATCAGCCGCCAGGAGGAAGGGGGTGCCGTCATGAGCTGCCAGTGGGTTTCGTTTGGCGGGCGAGCTCGCCCGAGTCGACCACCTTGCCGCGTCGCGAAATGGCCTGGAACCGCATGACGTCGCCGTCGATCTCGACCACCATGTAGCTCTGTTCGCTATCGAACCCTTTCGCCGTCATCGGACCGGTGCGAATGTCGCCGCTGCGCAGCTTGGCGGAGCCCCCGGCCGTGAAGTAGTGAATACCCTTCTGCGGCTTCAAGCGTTCGTAGAAATGCTCGTGGCCCGAAAAGACCACGTTGACGCCGTACTTGAGGAACAGCGGCTCGACGATCTCGCGCAGGTCGACTTCGGACCCGTGACGGCCGCCCGACGAGTAGATCGGATGGTGGAAGTAGGCGATCTTCCATTTCTCGTTCGACTCGCGCAGGGAGCGCTCGAGCCACGCCTGTTGGTCGCGGTCCATGTAGTTGCTGTCCAGCGCGTAGAACCGGACGTCGTTCTTCTGGTAGGTGTAGTAGCGCTGGCCGTTCATGCCGAACGGCTTGTAGTAACGCTGGTTCGGGTCGTCGTGGTTGCCGAGTGACGCGTGGAACATGATGTTCGCATCGAGCAGCGGCTTGTAGGGCCGTTCGAACTTGGTCGCGTAGTCTTGCGGCCGCTCGGACCCGTAGAGGTTGTCGCCGAGCATGATCGCGAACTCGTACGGGAACACCTGGTGCGACTTCCAGGCCTGCGCCGCCACGTCGAACTGCGCCCGGTCGCCGGTACCGGTGTCGCCGAGCACGAGGAACTTCACCGAGTCCTTGCCCACGGGCGGGCGGGTCTCGGT
>JBBQSP010000090.1:0-18656 GCA_038213735.1 Vicinamibacterales bacterium
AAACCGAGCTCAGCGTCGCCGACCGGTGATCACGAGGCGTGGAATCGGTGATCACGACCCGTGGAACGGGTGATCACGATGCCGTGGAATGAGTGATCACGATGGCGTGGAACAGGTGTTCACGATGGCGTGGCGCGCGCATCGCGCTCGCTGTTTTCGCAGGTGGTGATGTCACGTGACCGCGAGACGTTCCTTGAACCGCCGGCGTCTCGCAGGTCGAGGCGGCACGACGCGTGAACATTCCGTTTCAGCGGCTCAATGCCATCGTTAAGGGCCGTCGCGGCGTCAGTGTGGCATGCGATCAAGGCCCGAGGTCAGCGCCCTGAGGTGGGGCTGACCTTCAGGGTCACGCCGCACCGTCCGGCAAGTTTCCTTCGAAAATTCACCCTGGCGAAAGTGTCGACTCGAGCAGCCTGTAGCTATTTCGTGGGCACGCGCACCTTCAGCTCCTCGAACCAGTTGAGCACCACCCGAAGTTCACGGACTTGAGGCCGAGGCGGACTCTCGACGAACAGGAACCTCTTGCCGTCGGGCAACACCGCCCAGGTATGCCCCCACCAGGCGCTGTCAGGCGACGAGGGAGACATCGTTCGTTCGAATATTAATCGCGGCTTGGTGGAATCCAAGCTCGAGTCGATCGCAATGTCCGCACTCATGATGCGACTGCCGTTTATATAGAACAGCCGTTTCCCGTCGGGCGCCCATAGCGGCTGATCCCCGCCGTCGATCGAGATCTGTCGCTTTACGTCCGCTCCCGGAAACTGCGCGATGTAGACCTCCATCCTGCCCGATTCCTGGGAGCGATAAGCGACCCAGCGACCGTCGGGTGAAAAAAGCGGGAGATCCTCGTCAAACCGCGTGCGCAGAAACGGCTCTGCCCGACGCGGCGAACCATCGTCGAGCCGAACCGTCCAGATATCCAAACCACTTTGGGGATGAACCTCGGTATAGGCGAGAACCTTGCCGTCGGGCGAGAACGACGACGGACGATGGGGGTATTGCGGTGCGAGAATTTGCTCGGGGTTACCGTTTCCGTCGGCTTGTTTCCAAAACATCGCGGGCGTGCCGCCACGTTGCGACGCATAGGCGAGGCGTTTTCCGTCAGGCGTCCAGACAGGACTTTGCTCGTCGCCGCCCTCGTAGGTGAAGCGCGTGAACGAGCCGCGCGACATCTCGAACACGTGGATGTCGTCGTTGGCTTTCGCCGAGCGCAGCGCGACGCGTTGCCCATCCGACGACACGCTCACTTCTCCAAGGAGGCCCGGCAGAGCATCGGTTAATGACTGCGCCTGGCCATTCAAATCCACAAGTACCAGACTGGTCTTCGGGATCTGGCCGCCATCAGCAGCGTACGCCAACGTTCCCGACCGGGAGATCGCCGCCTGCACGGCTCCCGTGTGAGGCGCGATCGATACGCCTTCAACAACGGGCACGGCCGGTCCGGTCAGCTTCCGTTGCCGGAGATCGAACGGCGCCGCCCGCACCGATCCGCTACTGAAAAAGACCAGATGGCCCGACGATGTGTAAAGAGGAGCCGAACCCTGCGCATCCAGAATCGCACGTGTGCCTGCTTTTCCAAGCGTCTCCAACGCGATTCGCCCTTCGTCAAAGGATGCGTTGTTGTCGGGATTGATGACGAAGAGCAGGTCGCGGCCGCCTTGCATCACCCTCGGCCAGAGATACGAACTCTCTCCCTTGCTCGGGTCCGGCGCCATGAGCATCTGTGCGTCGCCTCCGGAAGAGGGAACGCGTGCCAGCCCCAGCGTGAACCCGCGCGCGAAGATGATGCCGCCATCTGGTGACCAGTCCAGGCTGAACGCGTCGGGATTGCCCTCGTTGAGGACGATCGGCGATCCGCCGAGCACCGGCACCTTCTTCAGCTTGCGATCGGAGACAAACGCGACCCACGCCCCGTCGGGGGAGAAGACCGGGTTCGATGCGCCTTCCGTCCCGCGCAGAGGCTTCACTTCGATCTCGTCCATTCTGCGGACGTACAGACTGTCGGTGCCGTTCAACGTCCCGACATAGGCGAGAACTGCGCCGTCGGGAGAGAGCGCGATTGTTGTGTCCGCGACACGCGTCGAGAGCGGAATCGGTAGCAGGACGGAAAGCCGGCTCACGGCGGGAGAGGTAATGTCAGTCGGGCCGAGTCGCCATCCCATAACGGCGGCCACCAAGGCGACCACGGCTGACGCGACCCAGAAAACTGGCGGTCGACGCGCCGATGGTGGTGATTGGCTTTGGTGGCTGGGGGCGGCCGAGCTGGCCTGGTCATCGGTGGCGTCGAGAACGATCCGTGCCTCGCCGATCGCCTGGAGCCGCTGTTTCACGTCGCGCTGGAGACAGCGAACGAGCAGGCGACGCACTCGATCCGGCGTGGTTGGGGGCAGGGTGGTCCAATCCGGATCGTCACGAGTGATCGTCGCGAGCGTGTCGGTGATCGACCCGCGCGCGAACACGGCGCTTCCGGTGAGCATCTCGTACAGCACGCAGCCGAAGGCCCAGATGTCGGCGCGGCCGTCGACTCGCGCTCCTCGCGCCTGTTCGGGGCTCATGTACGCCGCGGTCCCCAGGATGACTCCCAGCTGCGTGGCGTGAACCGTCGGCGAGTTCGTGACGTCGATGCGCGATGCTGCCGCCTGATCCATCGCCTTCGCCAGTCCGAAGTCCAGCACCTTGACCGTCCCATCGGGACGGACCTTGATGTTCGCCGGTTTCAGATCGCGGTGGACGATGCCCTGTTCATGTGCGGCTTCGAGAGCTTCGGCGATTTGCCTGGCGATTGAGGCCGCTTCGGCGAACGGAATCGGCCCTTGCGCAATCTGCTCCGCTAACGTCGGACCCTCGACCAGTTCCATCACCAGCGCCAGGGCTCCGTCCGATTTCTCCAGGCCGTAGATGTTTGCGATGTGTGGATGGTTGAGGGCTGCGAGGACCTCGGCTTCGCGCTGAAAGCGCGAGACGCGCTCGGGCTCGGCGCCGAGGGCCGGCGGCAGCACTTTGATCGCGACTTGGCGTTTGAGATTGCTGTCGATGGCCCGGTAGACCTCGCCCATGCCGCCGGCCCCAAGCGAGGTCAGAATTTCGTACGGACCGATCCGCGTTCCGGCAGTCAGGGCCACGTGCCGACGATTCTAGCTCGACCGGCAGGAAAGGAATACGCTCATTGAGCGCCCAACTCTTTCGTCGTCCATGGCAGGGAGATTATGCCAGCTCAAGTGTTGCCGTAACCATCGCATGCGTTCCAGGAAAAACTGTCGTCCGGCTGCAGGGAGCGAGCAAGGCCGCCTCACATCCGCTAGGTCACGGCACTTTCAATACTAACGAAACCGCTCGACCAGCATCAGGTCATCCACCGCCGACTGACGGCGGACGTACAGCAACGTGCGCGCGTCCGGGGACGCCACCAGGCCGCCCACCTCCAGGCCTTCGCCCAGATTACGGGCGACCACGGTCGCCTTGCGGCTCACGAAATCGAAGAACTCGATCCGGACGTCCGGCCTGGTCGCGCCGTAATAGATCCCGCCCGTGGTCACGGCAAAGGCGCCGTTGAAAACGGCGTCGTGCACTTTGACCGCCGGGCCACCAGAGGTCGGCATGCGCCACAGCGGTAACGCCATTCCGACCGCGGGGCTCGCGGTGAAATACACGTAGTCGCCAACTTCCTGCGACGCAAATCCCCCGGCCGTCGTGACCCGAGTGGGCGTTCCTCCAGCGACGGCAACCTTCCAGATCTGAAACTGGCCGTTGCGCGCGGAGGAAAAATAGATCGAGCTCCCATCGCGCGAGAAGGTCGGGACGTGATCGAACGCTGGATCCGACGTGAGCTTGCGCGGCTTGCCGCCTCCGGCCGCGACGACGAAGACGTCGAACTGCCCGTCAACGTCGGATGCAAACGCGATTAGCTGTCCGTCGGGTGACCAGTGTGGCGCGCCGGTACCCGACGGCGCTCGCAATGAAGTCAGCTGCACGGCGTCTGCGCCGTCAAGGTCGGATACCCAGATCTCCCACGTGCCCGATCGCGTGCTCGTAAAGGCGACGCGGCGGCCGTCGGGCGAGATCTGCGGGTGGATTTCGTCTCTTGTCGAGACAATCGCCACCGCCGGCTGGGTTGACGGCACGCCGGGGGAGGCCATGTCGATGCGCCAGATGTCGTTGTCGACAAAGCTGCGCACGTAGACCAATCGTGACTCGCCGCCACGCGCGATGGACACCGTCGGCATGACGCCATCCTCGCCGACGTACGGCAAGCGGACCGGCACGCCGCCGGTTACCGGCAGCCGCCAGAGATTTGCGCCGCCGGCGAGCGCGTTGGAAGCGAGCAGCAGCTCTTTCCCGTCAGGCAGCCAGACGGCGTGGTCCGGACGCAGGTCCGCAACCGGCACGCGCGCCGCGTCGCCGCCGGGGGTCCGGTCTCGACCGAGGCGAAGCACGTGCGGCATCCCGAATCCCCACGTCTCGCGCCGTATGAACAGGAGCGAGCTCCCATCGGGTGACATCGCGGGATTGGTATCGGCGATGGCAGGAGGCTGCGGCTGGGTCAGTGGCCTCTTGTCCCCCGTCTCAATTGCAATCGTGTACAACCCGTCCGCCTTCCCCTCGCCGGTCGTATCGGTCGCGATCAGACACGTGCTGTCTGGGCACCACGTCAAGAAAGCCGCATTGACCGTTGTCTCCTGGACGCGTATGCCGGCAATCTTTCGTTCCGGCCCGCCGAGCGGCGCCACCAGGCGCAATTCCCGAGTACTGGTCGCCAAGGAATTGGGCGGATCACCTCGCAGAAACGCAATCCATCGTCCATCCGGGGACCAGACAGGGTTGGAGTCACTCTGCGGGTCGGTCGTCAGACGCAGCGGGGCGCCGGCGCCGATCTGCTGGACGTAGATGTCCGTGTTGTCCTGCCTCGGGCCGCTCCACGTGAAGGCCACGCGATCACCGTCCGGGGAAAGCGCCGGATAGAGCTCCGCGCCAGGCAATGTCGTGAGCGCAGCCGCGTGCATCGGCTCCGGCTGCACTACCGGCTGTGAGACGCGCCACGCGACGTATAACGCCGGCAACAGGATGAGCGCTGCCGCCACCCAGACCCCCGCCAGGCGCCGTCGCGGCTGTGGCAGCAGCGTCGGGCGCGCGCTCGTCGAGGCGCTCTCCGCCTGAAGATCTTCAAGCGCCACCTTCAGGTCGGCCATCGTCTGATAGCGCCGCGCCGAATCCTTTCGCAGGCAGCGAAGAATCGCCTTTTCCAGATCTGGCGGAATGGACGGAACCGCAACGCTGGGTGGTGTTGGTTCCTGGCTCAGGATTTTTACCAGCAGTGCCACCTGCGAGTCAGCGGCGAAGGGCCTCGCGCCGGTGGCCATTTCGTACAACATGATGCCGAAGCTGAAGATGTCGGAGCGCGCGTCGACCGGGCGACCCTCCGCCTGTTCCGGCGACATGTACGCCGCCGTCCCGAGCAATGTCTGCGCCGCGGTCAGCGGCCCTGTGACCGTCGACAAACCGGAGGCGGCGTGAGCCGGCTCGAGCAGCTTCGCCAGACCGAAATCCAGGATTTTGATCCGGCGCTCCGGGAGCACCATGACATTCGACGGCTTCAGATCACGGTGGATGATGCCGCCCGCATGTGCGGCCGCGAGCGCGTCGGCCATCTGCACGGCGTAGCGCAGCACCTCTTCGATCGGCATGGCCGTTGACCGGATCACCGCGGCGAGCGTCTGACCCGCAACGTACTCCATCACGATGAAGTCGGTGCCGCCGTCTTGACGAATATCGTGAATGGTCACGATGCCGGGATGGTTCAGGGCGCTCGCGGCCTTGGCTTCCTGAATGAACCGTTGTCTGGCGGCGGGGTCGGCGACTCTCTCCGGTGGCAGAACCTTGATGGCGACGTAGCGATCCAGCCGTGGATCGCGGGCCTTGTAGACGACGCCCATACCGCCTTCGCCGAGCTTGGCGGTGATCTCGTAGTGCTCGAGGGTGCGATTGATCATGCCAGGGCTCGGCGCCCCAACGCGGTCCGGCCCGCGCGGTTCATGCAGAGGTTATACAACGTCGGTCACTGCGTTGCCATCCCGCACTGATGCGCACGAACTTCCAGCAACTCGCGAACTTCATCTGGTCCGAGGCGGACCTGCTGCGCGGCCCTATGGGAGCGATGCCCTGATCACGAAGTCCGAGTCCGCGAAGGCCAGCCACCCCTCGAGATCACGCACGCTCGCTTTTGCGCTGTCGGCGTGCCCGAGCCGCCGTTCGAGCTCCAGCAGGTGAGTCCGCGCGAGGAGCCATTCGAACCCGTGCATACCGCTCACGGCATAGGCGGCGCGCTGCACACCGTCGAGTCTTCGCAGCGCGGCCGCGGCGGCAGGGAGATCCCCGCGGCGTTCGAACAGTCTGGCGATGGCCTCGACGGCAAGAACGTACCGAAAGTCGCCCGGGGGCACGTTCGCCACCAGCCGCTGCAGTTCGTCAAGGGCCGCGGTGTCGTCGCCCGCGGCCGCGGCCAACTCTCCGAGGCGCCACTCTGGCCGAACGCCGCCAGGGACGGGCACGATGACCCGACCACACTCCCCCGCCAGCCCGGTCTGGAAGAGCGCCCAGCACACCGCGATACCGCGAGCCGGCCCTCTGGGGTTGGCCGATTCGGCCAGTGGCCGTACGGCACCCGCAAGCATCTGCCGTGCGCCGGCGGTGTCGCCACGGGCGAACGCCGCATATCCCAGGAAAGCTTGCCGCTCGGCCGCGACCGACATCTGCTGAAACGCCCGCTCGGCGGCCCGCACCCGACCGAGCGCGAGGTTCATCTTTCCAAGTCTGACTGCGTGGCCATCGCTGGACAGGGCGACGCCGTCGAAACGGTCCAGAAGGGCCGCGGCATCCGCCAGGCGCCCCTCGGCCCAGGCGGCAAAGGCCGGGAGGAACGCGATCCACGCATCGGGCCCCATGCGGTCGCGTGTGCCCGGCGGCAGTTCCAGTGTGGAGGCGTGGCTCGCCAGTTCGAGAACGTTCGATGCGCCGTCCCCAGCCTGCACGAGCCGGGCAGCAGCGTTCACGAGCGTCACGCGATCATTCCGCCGCAGGAGCAGGATGCGCTTCGCAATCGGGATCTCCTCCCGCCAGCGACCCAGTGCTTCATAGGCTATCGACAGATTGTTGAGGCCCCAGAAATCGTTGGGCTGTTCTCGCACCAGGACCTCGTATGCCGCGATGGCGCGCGGCAGATCCCCGTTCATCTGGTGGAAGCTGCCCTCGATGAAATAGCGCTCGCGGGCGGGCAGGCCCTCCGCGAGGCGACGCGCCTGCTCCGCCACCGGCATGAAGGCGTCCCGCGTACGCCCCTGGTTGCGACGGCTGTGCGCCAGCATGATCAGCGCCGATGCGAAAGAGGGGTCCCGACGGACGGCGTCCATCAACCGGAGTTCGGCGGCTGCCATTCTGCGCTCGTCGATCAGGGCGACAGCGGCGGTGTAGTCACGGAGCGCATCGAGCGAGCCGGTCGTCACGCGCGCCAGCCTGGAGTCGGACTCCACCTGCCTGCGCTCGTCGCCCACGGCCGTCCTGATCCTGACCGCGAGCGTCCGCACCCCCTCGAGGAGCGCGTCAATGTCGACCACCTCGACGGTCGCCTGTGCGACCAGCGCGCCGCTTGACACCTCAGTGATCGCGGCCTGCAACGCGTACTTGCGATCCAGGCGATCGACGCGACCTGTCGCGATCAGCTGGATGCCGCCATCGCGGGTCGCCACCTCGTGCGCTGTGGGTGTATCGAGCAGAGCGCCTGCCGGACGCTTCATCAAGCGAAGCGTGTCGGCGACCCGCTCGCGCGGAGCGACCGTCACCGCACGCGACTGCATCAGTTCCTGCGCGAAGGCGAACTGCACCACGTCGTCCAGCCGTCGATCCCCGGTCTCGTTCTCGAACGCGCCAACCAGCACGAAGCGGGGCGGGGCAGGGTCATTTTCCGCCCGCCGCCACAGCCCTGCGGTCGTTGCCAGCACCAGAAGCGCCGCGACCGCCGACCACACAACCCGGCGTCGCGTGTGGGTCTTCGGGACCAGCGCCGACCCGAGCGATGCCGCCGAGTCGTGCCGCCGGGACGGCACCGGATCAATCGCCCGTTCGACGACGCCGGCCAGTTGCTTCGGCATGTCTGGCCGACGCTGCAGAAGGGGGACGCGCCGGTCCGTCAGGAAGGCGTCGCGCAGGTCCGCGACCGAGCGCCCAGACACCGGATAGGCGCGCGTGGCGAGGTGGTAAAGGAGTACGCCCAGGCTGTAGACATCGCTTGCGACCGAGGCTGGCGCGCCCTGCAGCAGCTCGGGAGCGAGATAGAGGGGTGTTCCCGCGAGTTCACCGATGGAGCCCTCACGGGTCACGTCGTGCCCGGTTCCAAAGTCCGCGAGCAGGATGCGACCGTCCTGGCCGCGCATCACGTTGTGGGCCTTGATGTCCCGGTGAAGCAGGCCGGCCGCGTGCACCGCGGACACGGCGCTCGTGAGCTCGGCCGCGATGGCAGCGATTTCGCCCGGCGGAAACGGACCGCGCTCGCCAAGCTCGTCTTCGAGCGTGCGCCCCTCCACCAGCTCCATCCAGATCCCGATGCGGCCATCGATCCGTTCCGCGCCGTAGACGGTCACGACGTTGGGATGGCGGACCCGCGCCAGGAGTCGCGCCTCCTGGATGACTTCCACGCCTGAGCCCACCTCAGCCTCTGAACGATGCAGCAGTTTCAGCGCCACGGGGCGATCGAGCCGGACGTCTCGCGCGGCGTACACGTCGCCGTAGGTGCCTCGGCCAATGCGCTCGCCGACCACCAGCGATCCCCACGTCGACCCGGGTGCCCAGTCCGGTGCCGAATCGCCTGCGTTCTCACTCGACGATGGCGAGGACGACGAGAATCTTGCGAGGGACGCCGCGGTGTGCACCGAGGCAATTCGCTCCACCAGGCGCAGATGCCGGATCACCTCGGCCGTCCGGGCGTCGGATTCGTGTTCGACCTGAATCCAGTCGACGGGCACACCATCCCCGACTGCGGCCGCGAGCTCAACCAGGCGATTGTCCGCGCTCACCCATCTCCTCCGCGAGGCGTACCAACGCCCTCGCCACTGCCATGCGTGCGGCGTTGGCGGTGTTCCGTCCCGTCGCTGCCGCGATCTCGGAGTACGTCATTCCCAATTCCACCCGCGCGATGACCACCTCACGCTCGGCCGCGGTGAGCCGGCCCAGTGCCGCCTCGTATCGCTCGAGCGACTCCGCGCCGATGGCCACCTCCACTGGCGAGGCTTCCGTGCCCGGCAGTTCCATATCGACCGCCGTCGTCGCTGGCCGATGCTGCGCCTTGCGCAGTTCGTCCCGAATCCGATTCATGACGGCCTGGCGGAGGTAGGCGTGGAAGGCGCCGTCGCCCCGATGCTCGAAGCCGCTTAGATTCCTAAACGTGCTGAGCAGGGCCTCCTGCACAAGGTCGCCGGTATCGGCCAGATCCCGCGCCGACCGCGGCAGGCGACCGCTGGCCCAGCGACGAAGCGCCGGCGAAAATCTCGCGAAGAGGTCGCTGAGGGCCACCTGGTCTCCCGCCCTGGCTCTGGCGAGCAGCGACAGCGTCGACTCGAGGCCTTCGCGCGAATCTGACATCAGGCCGAGAGCTTACCGCAGTCGCCGCCGGGTTTCGGGCGCCGCGTGCGCTTTGAACCGGCCATCCGTTTACCTAAGTGTGAACCCACACTGGAGGCTGCTTGCCATGAGACTACTGATATTCCCCGCCATCGCCCTGACGGGCGCGCTTGTTGCTGTCGTGCCGACGATCGACCTTGCGGCGGCGCCGCCGAATCGAACCAGGGACATCAAGGTCGTCGTAGAGTTTCCTCCTGACGAGACCAACAACAAGATTCAAAGCGACGGCCTGGATGCGTACACAGATGGCGTCGATGGGGTCAACGCCTATATTTCTGCGAGCAACAACGGCGCACTGATCTTCAGCACGGGCGGGCAGAACGCTGCAGTCCGGAAGCTCCGGTTCTTCTTCGACAACAACTGCGTGGCGCCAGCTGGCTGCAGCGCGCCGTGGACTTCTCTCGACGAGAGAGCGGGGTTGCTGGCCAACGTCCGGGCCCTGACTGGCGGGTTGATGGCCATGCCCGTCGCGACCGATCTGCAAGCGTTGATCAAGTTCGACATTCCGCTCGACAGCGATCCGGCCTACTACAACGTCTGCTTCGACAAGCTCAAGACGGTGGGCCCCTGTGGGGCGGCTCCTAACGGGACGAGCACCGATGCACGGATTCGTCGCACCGCGTCGGGCCAGTGGACGATCTGGGCAGACGGCAACGGCGACCAAGCCGACTTGATCCGAGACAGCCAGACCAGGAAGACCCGCACGTTCGCGACGTTGGGAACGTACTCGATGCCCTTCTCATTCACGGTGACATGCGTGAACTCAAACGATTGTCTCTGATCCATCTCAGCCGGCACCCTAGCCAGTTGAATCCAACCGGCTGGTCATGCGACCTGCCACATTGTCAAAAGTATGATCCGCGGCGCCGGCGGGCGCAGGCCGGCGCCGCGAATCCTAGTTCACCTTGATCGCGCCGCGCATCCATGGATGGATGCAGCACTGGAACGTGTGCGTTCCAGTTGCCATGGCCGGCAGCGTCTGTGTTCCTCCGTACGGCACGAACTCCAACGCGGCGGGATTGGCGCATTCCGGCGCGGGGGTCATCGTTCCGTTGAGACCCGAAATGAACCCGCCGCCAAAGCTGGCGACCTCGGTGAACGTGTGGGCGCGGCCGCCGCGATTGACCACGCGCACCGTCTGACCTTCGCGAACCGAGATATAAGAAGGCTCGTTTCGCCACGATGGATGCCCGATCACGTGACCCGGCTGCGCCAGCGGGCTGAACAGAAGTCCGAAGAACTCCGCTACGGTCACGTCTCCTTTGTAGGACTTCCAGCCCGGGAACGGAGCATCTTCAGGACAGCCACCAAAGCCGTTGTACCCAGGGTCGTCTGTCGAGCAGTTGTCCATCATGGCGATGGTGGGATCGTTGCTGCGCACCTGCGCTTGCAGAGCGGTCGTCACCATCCACCCGCTCGCCACGAGCGCGAGCCCCGCCAAAGTCACCCATTTGAAACGCATGTTGCTCCTCCTTGCTGATGGGATTGCGAAGGCGAGCACACTACAGTGGACGCGCGATTATCGTCAATAGCCAATTTGCGGGTCTACGGTCGAGTTACACGGGTCCTGCTCTCGCCGGAGTCGGCGGTCATTCGGTCGAAATATTGGAGGCTTTCCGGGAATGGGTGCGCGCGGGGTTCATGCCCGCCGGCCAGTGAATCTGCCAAGGAGGAGCCAGACCCAAGTTTCGCGCCCCGGGACCGCCGTTGAATGTGAGATGGTGGCGGGCATGGCTATCGCGCACCCTGCCCCCACTACCGCAGAAACAATTCGGCTGTGGCCTGGCGTGACTCTGGCCGGCCTGCTCGTGCTGTCCAGATTCGTCCTGCCTCTGGTCTTCCCGACGATGTTCCTCCAGGGAGTCCTGGGAGCACTGGTTTGCGCCTTGCTGATCGCGCTGTGGTGGTTGTTCTTCAGTCGCGCGCCCTGGTCGGCGCGCGCGGGCGCCATCGTGTTGATGGTTGCGGCATTGTGGACGATGTCGCTTCTGGTTCACCCGTCCATTGCGGCAGGTATGGGTTTCGTTCTGCCGGCGTACATCGCACCTGTGCTCGGCCTCGCGCTGGTCTTCGGCGCAGCGGCCGGCTATCGTGTGGCGACACGGCGGTGGGTGCCGATGGTCGCAGCCATCGTTCTCGCCTGCGCCGTGTTCACGCTCTTGCGGACCGACGGCGTGACCGGCGACGCCGCTTCACAACTGAAATGGCGGTGGATGCCAACTGCCGAGGAGCGGCTCCTGGCGCAAACGAGCGACGAACCCAAGCCGCCAGTGCCGGCCGAAACCGTTGCCGCCATACCCAGTGCACCGGTGGCGCCCGCGGAAGCCCCTTCGGTCGCTCCGGCGACCAAGACGGAATTACCCGCACCGGCAACGGCGGTGGCGGAGTGGCCCGGTTTTCGCGGACGCGATCGCAACAGCGTCATTCGCGATGTGCGAATCGTCTCCGATTGGTCCACGTCCCCGCCCACCGAACTGTGGCGCCGGGCGATCGGACCGGGCTGGTCATCCTTCGCCGTTCGTGGCGATTATCTCTACACGCAGGAGCAGCGCGGCGAAGATGAGATCGTCGCCTGTTACAGGCTCTCCACCGGGCAGCCGGTCTGGACCCACGGCGATCCGGTCCGGTTCTGGGAGTCGAATGCCGGCGCCGGTCCGCGCGCGACGCCAACGCTTGGCGGCGATCGTGTCTACACTCTGGGTGCGACGGGCCTCCTGAACGCGCTCGACGCCGGCAACGGTGCCGTCGTGTGGTCGCGCAACGCAGCGGTCGACGCGGAAACGAAGACTCCAGACTGGGGCTACGCAGGTTCGCCGTTGGTCGTGGGCGATCTGGTCATTGTGGCAGTCAGCGGCAAGCTCGCCGGGTACGACGCCGCGACGGGCAAGCCTCGTTGGTACGGTCCGAATCGCGGCGAAAGCTACAGCTCGCCGCAGCTCATGACGCTGGACGGCGTTCCGCAGGTGGTGCTGCTCAGCCACGATGGCGCAACCAGCATCGCGCCGGCCGACGGCACCGTCTTGTGGCAGCACGAGTGGTCCTCCGGAGCGATCGTGCAGCCGATGCCCAGCGGCGACGGTGACGTTCTCGTCCACGCCGTCGCCATGACGTCGGGACTCGGCATTCGCCGGTTGGCGGTCGCACAAGCCTCAGGCGGCTGGACCGTCGAGGAGCGCTGGACCTCCACGGGTCTCAAGCCGTACTTCAACGACTTCGTCGTTCACAAGGGCCATGCCTACGGCTTCGACGGCAGCATCCTATCGAGCATCGACCTTGCCGACGGCAAGCGAAAATGGAAGGGCGGCCGGTATGGGTCGGGCCAGATGGTTCTCCTGCCAGAGCAGGATTTGCTTCTCGTGATCTCGGAAGAAGGTGAGCTCGTGCTGGTCAGCGCGTCGCCGGACCAGTTCAAGGAGGTTAGCCGGTCCCCGGCGATCGACGGCAAGACGTGGAATCACCCGGTGCTCGTGGGGGACGTCCTGCTCGTTCGCAACGGCGCCGAGATGGCCGCGTTCCGGTTGGCAGTGTCGGGCAGGTAACAGTAAATGGCCGCTGAGACGGCTCTGTCGCTTTCATTGCTTCAACAACGCCGGCCAATTGAGCACCACGCTGATTGACGTTCGAGGCGGTCGTTGATCGAGTGGCACTTCGATCAAGAAACGCTGGCCGTCGGGAGTGGACTGCGGAGTGCTACTCACGCCCGTGCTCGGAGGAAAGGGCAGCCGCTGCGGGAAGCCACTCTCGAAGGCGGTACCGGTTGGGTTCACGGGCGCCGCCAAAACCTCCGTTCCACTTGGAGCCGTGTTGAAGACAATCTCTCGGTCGGTGCGCCACTGCGGCCAATTGCCCCAGTCCTTCGAGACCTGCCACTTGCCCTCGCCGAATGACGGCAGGCCGGCCTGTCCTGACACTCGAAACGGGCGGACGTAGACCTCAGCCGGGCCGGTCTCGTTCGATACGTAGGCCACCCAACGCATGTCGGGGGAAAAGACGCCAGCCCACTCATTGGAGGCCTCGCCGAGCATCAGATGTGGCTGGCGGTCGCTGAGGGACAGTGCCCACTGGTCATATCCCGTGTTCGTAGCGTTCTCGGTGTGATAGAGCAGAAACCGGCCGTCGCGCGACCAGCTGGTCGGAAAATGCCGCAACCCGGGTTCCTTCAAGAGCATCTGCCCGTCGCCGACTCCGGAGGCGGCTTTCTCGTAGATTGTGTCGCCGAGACGGCCGGCCGAGTAGGCAATGCGGGCGCCGTCTGGAGACCACACAGCGGGCGAGTAGACCTCCTTACTGAATGTAAAGCGGGTGCGCCCGCCGCTGGCAAGGTCCAGCATCCAGAGGTCCCCCGGCACGCCGTACGGAGCGTCTTTCGCGACCGCGCGCGCGCCATCCGGCGACAACACAACCCGCCCGTCCGTCCCTGGCGGTCCGAACGTGCCGACGGTCTTTCCCTGCCGGTCAACCGAGGTGAGCTGGAAGGTGCCAGGCGGCGATGCGGTCCGATAGACGAAGACGCCTTCGTCGGACACCGAAAACACTCCGAGGAAGTACCACGTGATCGCGACGTCTTCCGCCACGGGCACCGGCACGTCGCGGAGCTCCAGGCGGCGAGCGTCGAATGGTTGTGCCATCAGCGTTCCGGCGCGCAGAAAGAACAGGTGGCCATTCGCAAAGGTCGCTGGCACACCAGTAGCCAATATCCGCTGACGCGACTGGTTCCGGGCGTCGACGTCGAGAGAACCAACGTACATGCCCTCGACGTCCGGCGGTCCGGAGCGGAAGTACAAAAAGTGTTTGCCGTCTGGGAGAAACGTGGGCCACGTGTGAACGAACTCTCCCTTGGATAGGTCCACCTGCGTCACCGGCGTTGCCGCGCCCCCTGCCGCGGATACTCGCCACATCGGACCACTCGATCCGCCGAGCGAACTCCCCAGCACGATGTCGCCATGACGATTCCAGGTGCCTGATGCGGGCGCGGCGGTGGGAACACTCGCCACGGTTTCCGGTGGCCCCCCGGTTGTGTCAACTTTCCTCAGTGTGTCGCCGACGATGAAGCCGACGTACCGGCTGTCGGGAGACCAGAAAGGAGTGAAGGCACCCTCCGTACCTGGCAGGCGCCGCCAGTCGAGTGCACCGAGATCGCGCAACCATAACCCGCCTTGAGCCGCCAACACCAGCCTGCGGCCGTCCGGGGATACCGACACGTAATCGAACAAAGTCACAGTGTCCGGCAAGGGCGCCTCGAATCGGCCGGGCGAGCCCGGCGCCGTAGGCTGAAACACCCATGCCCCAATCCCTAACGCGATTGCCGCCATCAACACGGCCAACCCTTGCCACACCCAAAATGATCGCGACGGAATCGACGACTCGGGCTGCGCGGCGATCAACCTCAGTGCGTGCTTCACGTCGCGCGCCGACTGCCAGCGCTCCCCAGGATCCTTCTCGAGGCAGGTCCGCACCACTTCTGCGAGACCGCGCGGCGTTTGCGGCTGCATCTCGAATAACGGTCGCGGCTCTTCCTTGAGGATTGACGCGACGAGGTTCGCCGGTGTCTTGCCGGTGAAAGGCCGGGTGCCGGCGATCAACTCGTAGAGCACGACTCCGAAGGCAAAGATGTCGCTGCGCGCGTCAGCCTCGCGGCCTTCGACCTGCTCCGGCGACATGTACGGGAGGGTGCCCACGATGGATCCTTCCGCGGTCAGGGAAACGGACTGAGTCGCCCCCTCGCCATGGCGGTCCCCCTCAGGAGCGTGCTGGATCTTCGCGAGACCGAAATCGAGAACCTTCACGCCGCTCTTGGTGAGCAGGATGTTGCCCGGCTTCAAGTCGCGGTGGACGATGCCCTTTTCGTGCGCGGCATGGAGCGCGTCCAGGATCTGCTCCGCCAGCTCGAGCGCCCGAGCGATCGGCACGGATCCGTGCAGGCACTCGCCCTCGACGTACTCCATGACGAGGTAGTCGGCGCCGACGTCGTACAGCGAACACACATGAGGGTGGTTCACCGCCGCTATGGCCTGGGCCTCACGTTCGAAGCGCTCGTTGAACGGGCTGATACTGGCCTTGATGGCGACCAGCCGATTGAGACGCGTGTCGCGCGCCTTCCACACCTCGCCCATGCCGCCAGCGCCAAGGGCGGAAAGAATCTCATACGGACCGAGTCGCGTGCCTGGCGCCAGAGCCATGGAATTGGTCAGGATTATAGAACGTTTGCGAGAACGCACGCCGCGGCACTCAACGTGACGCGAGCAGGTGCCGATGCCACAGATCGCGGCCTGACGTGATCTGCAGTGGCTTGAGCGCCAGCAGCCCGATGCGCCCGATCGACGACTGCAGATACTCGATCTCCTCGAAGCTGTCGTGCAGATCGCTCGTGAGGGCCGGGAGTTCGAGCCCCGATTCGCGCACCAGCAGCATGGCCTTGGCCTGGACCGACAGCTCGAGCTGCAGACGAAGCAGGCAGAACATGTCGGCGACCACGGGACCGTCGAAGCGGGCCCGCAGTTCGTGCAGATACTGTCCGAAACGAGTGAACTTGAAATCGTCGGAGCGGACCAGGTCGAGCAGCTGGAGATCGAGATCGAGGCCCGCGCCAATCCATTCACGGGTCACCCGCTCGCTCCGCTGAAAGACGACGATTATGACCAGCGGCAGCACGAGCAACAGCACGGCGGTCATCAGCAGTGGCGGCAGCAGCAGGTGGTTGAACCCGGAGTGGATCGCTATGGCGGCGGCCAGACCAAGCAGGAGCGCCGGCACCGGACGCCCGGCGCGGCGATCGATCAGCGTCTTGGCGATCATTGCGAACACCGCGGTGGTGGCACCGTGCAGCACGGCGGTGCCGAGACCACGGACGATCCACACATCGAGACCCGCACCGGTCAGATAACGGAGGTAGTCGATATTCTCGAACAGCGCGAATCCAGCGCCGATCGCGAATCCTTGCACGGCCGCATCGACCAGGAAGCCGACGCGGTGCCGCCAGAGCAGCAGCGCGATGAACGCGGCCTTGCAGAGTTCCTCGGTGACCGGCGCCACGTATCGAGCGAACGGGCGCGGGTCAATATGAATGCGCGCCAGCAGCGCGTCATGCAGCGAGAGACAAACGAGCGCCGCCACGATGCCCGCCGCGATGGCGACGATCACCGACCGCAGGGGCACGAGCTTGAAGCTGTCCATCAACTGCAGTAGCACCAGCATCAGCAGCACGGGTGCCAGCGCGACGGCAATGTTCATCGCAGGATCTTGAGGGAGACCATCACCTCGCGACCGGCCCGCCGGCCGCGCTCGAACGCGGCCGCGGCTCCAGCGGAGAACGTCATGTCAAGATTGGACAAGACGGTGAACCGGATGTCAACCTGCCCGCCGGCGCTGACCGCTCTGCGGCGCGAGTCGCCGGCGTCCGGATTGGTCGCGAGACCGGTGACGAAGACCGCGGGGCGGAGCCACGTGGCGTACAGGCCCGGCGTCCCGAGCCGTGCGAACCGCCACGGCGGCAGGTTCCACTCCAGGCTGGCCTTCGCAAAGTTTTGTGCGGAGATCTCGTTTAGTTCGACGCCAGGAAAACTTTCGATGTGCCGGTAGCGCTTCTCGTCGCCACGATCGACGTAATTGTTGCCGAAACCACCGAGGAAGAAGCTGGCGAAGGGATCGTCGCGCCGGCGCGGCGAGTATCCCGCCGCGGTCCGGACCCAAAGCGACGAATGACCGAGGCGGAGGTTCACGCCCCGGTCGAAGGTACCGTACACCTTCGGGATGAATGCGCCGTCCACGACCTCGTTGCGCAACTCAACCGACCACTTGCGGCCGGTCTCTTCGTCGACGTAGCCCAGTGAGTTTCGGACGTCGGTATAGGAGAGCGCTGCCCTCAGTGTCGCAAGGGTGTCCACTTGCACGGCGACGTTCTGGTATTCAGGGAGCTGGTCGAGGTTGCCCGCGATGCGACCGCTGAGATCGAGCTCGAGGCGCCGTGGCTCGTCGTAAATGAGCGTCCGCCGGTGCCCGACGAGCGCGCTGTACCCCTTGCGGCTGACTTTCGTCGGGCCGAACAGATCGTAGAAGTCGGCGTCGTTGAGCGACGCCGACGCCCGCCAATCGTAGCGTTCGTACTCAGCCGACAGGTGCAGCCGCTCTTCCGCCGGCAGCGAGGTGACCGGAGACCAGCCCGCCGTGAAGTGGAGCCGGTTGAGCATGAGCGGGTCCGAGAGGTGCAGCGCCACCCCTAAGGAGGCCGAGTCCTTGTAGCCCTCGACCATGGGGAACAGCGACTCGACGCGCAGCCCGCCGCCGAGGCCGTAGGTGCCCGTGGTCTTCTCCATGGTCTCGAACGGGATTTTCGCCGGTGAATCGAGCATCCACGTTTGCAGCACCGGACGCTCGCTGATCAGGCGCTCGCCAAGAAACTCGATGGCGCTGACGTCCTCGAGCGGCTTGGGATCAATCCACGTCGGTACGAAGCCTTGCCCCACATAACGGAAGACCAGCAGACGCCCGTCGGCGAGCGGCACCGGCCGGAAAAAGCCGGTTTCGGTATTACTCACCGTCTCCACCTGTCCGGCCTCAAGGTCGTAGCGGGAGATGTTCGACACTCCCGTGTAGTACGAACTGCCGTAGAGATGGCGGCCGTCTGGGGAAAACACGAACCCGTTCGGCACCGCAGTGCCAAAATCGAAGCGCGCGACCGGCGTGGTGTTGCCGGTGCGCAGTCCCGCGATGTCGAACACGCGCACGTCCTGCTTGCCGCTAATCTCACCGAACGAGGCCGAGACCCGCGTGCCGTCCGGGGAGACATCGAGGTCGTACATCACGGTGCCGTAGGGCCAGGTGATCACCTGCTCCCAATCGGTATAGGGCGGCTTGATCTGGACCAGGGTGGCGAGCCCGTTGAGGTGCCGAATCCCCCAAAGCGACTGGTCGGCGGCGTTGTAGGCGAGGTCGCCGACACGCAGGTCCTTCTGGAGCTGCCTGGTCCGGCCCGTCGCCGGGTCCAGCCGCAC
>JBBQSP010000091.1:0-18419 GCA_038213735.1 Vicinamibacterales bacterium
CGGGCGGGTAACGACGGCGTCTCAGCTCGCTCGAGCTGACCGAGGACCAGTTGGAGATCGTCGAGCAGGATGCGCCACGACACGCCGTCCACGATCAGGTGGTGCGCTGTCAGCAACAGGCGTTGACCTTCGTCCGCGTCGTACAAGGCCGCCGACCACAGCGGCGCCTGCTCGATCGCAAACGACTGCGCCGCCGGCGTCTCTCGCGTCAGGATACGCGGCTGCGCGACTCCGGGTGCCAGCGTTTCCTGCGCCCATTCGCCTTGCTGCTGCACGAACCGGCTACGGAGCATGCCGTGCTGCTCCATGAGCGCTTGCAGCACACTGCGGAGGCGATCGAGGCTGATTGGCCTCATCGGGCGAAGCAGGATCGCCTGGTTGAAGGTGGCACTCTCGCCGTAAGTCTCAAAGAAGAACCGCTGCGTCGCGCTAAGGGGCGCGATTCCCTCGTCTGGTCCATGCGCGACCGTGGCGGCGCCGGGCCACGCCGTCAGGTGCGGCGACAGTTGCTCGATGGTCGGGTACTTGAAGATGTCGCGAATCTCTACCTTCCAGCCGGCATCGCGTAACCGCGACGCCAGCTGCAGCGCCTTGATCGAATCGCCGCCGCTGGCGAAGTAGTTGTCGCGCACGCCGGCGCGCTCGAGCTTCAGCGTGCGTGTCCACACCTGCAGCAGCGCCTCTTCTGCCGCACCGGCCGGCGCCACGTACTCCGCTCCGGAAGGAAAGAGGCGCGACGTTTCCGGATCCGGCAGTCGATCGCGTGCCACCTTGCCCGACTCGTTCAGCGGCAATGCGTCGAGCGGCACGAAGTAAGCCGGGATCATGTAGGCCGGCATGCGTGCGGCCGCAAACTCGCGCAACTCCGTGACGCTGACTTGCGCGCGCGTCACGGCGTACGCGGCCATCTCGCGGTAGCCCTTCGACGTGAGCCGCGCCTGCACCGTGACGTCGACAATCGCCGGGTGGGCGCGCAGGTGGCTTTCCACCTCGCCCAGCTCAATGCGGTGGCCCAGAATCTTGACCTGGTCGTCGTTGCGGCCCAGGAACTCGATTACCCCGCTGCGCGTCTGCCGGCAGATGTCGCCGGTGCGATACGCACGCGCCAGGCCCGCGCCCGGCAGCGCCTGGAAGCGCTCCGTCGTCAACCCGGCATCGTTGACGTAGCCGCGGCCAACGCAGGCGCCGGCAATCACCAGCTCGCCGGGCACGCCGGGCGGAACGCTCCGGCCATGACGATCGACAATCACCGCCTGGCAGTTGCGCATGGGCCGGCCGATTGGCACCACGGCGCCGTCGAGTGTCTCCCCGGCAGTCACCCTCAGGGCCACCACGTCAACGCAACATTCGGTCGGGCCGTAAACGTTGGTGACGACGATGGCGCGACCGGCCGGGTCGCGATGGAGAGTGCGCAGCAGCTCGGCGGGCAGCGGCTCGCCGCCGATCAGCAGGTGGTGCAGGGTCGCGCCGCACTGTTCCACCAATCCGCCCCGCAGCATCAGTCCGAGCAGGCTGGGCGTGCCGTCACTTACCTGGATGCGCCACTGGCGGAACAACGCGCACAGGCCCTCGCCGTCTCGGCGCAGCTCGTCGGGGACGAGGCACAGCGTGTGGCCGAACAGCAGGGAGGCAAACAGTTGCTGCACCGATGCGTCGAACACTGGCGATGCCACCAGCGCCACGTTCAAGGCATCGGGAAGATCCGCATAGACGAGATCCCGCAGGGCGTGAACCAGGTTCACCACCGAGCCATGCTCGATCATCACGCCCTTGGGCCGGCCGGTGGAGCCCGAGGTGAAGATCACATACGCGAGGTCGTCCGGCGCGATGGCGCGCACACGCCAGATCGCCGGCGGCGCGGCATCGGTCATCTCGGCGGTGATGACGACCAGCGCAACTTCTGTTCTCGCGGTCAGTAATCGCGCAGATGCCTCGGTGGTCTCGTCAACGATCAGCAGGCGCACGCCGGCATGCGCCAACATGAACCGCAGGCGTTCGGTGGGGTGGTCGCTGGACAGCGGCACATAGGCACCGCCTGCCTTCAACACGCCGAGGATAGCCGCCGGCAAGTTCACCGATCGGCTCATCAACACGCCGACCGGGCTCTGCGGAGCCGGGTTGTGATCCAGCAAGGCGGCCGCCACGTTGGTGGACCGGCGGTCGAGTTGGGCGTATGACAACTCGTCGGTCGCATCCTTCACTGCCGTGCGGTCGGGGTGGGCGGCGGCCGTCGCTTCGAACCACGCGACCAGATCCCGTGGTCCGTCGTTCGGCACGACCACGGGCTGCTCGACCATCGCAACCGATCGCGTCCGCAACGACGAGACGACGGTTTCGGGCGCGGCTACTACGTGCTCGAGAATCTGCAGGTAGTCGTCCCACATTCCGCGCAACGTGTCGTCGCGGAACAGATCGGTATTGAACTCGACCTCGGCGGCAATGCCCGCGCCCTCGCGTCGCTCGAGGATGAACGACAGGTCGTTCTTGGCGGCGACGCGGTCCATCGGCATCGCCTCGACCTGCAGGCTCGACACGGCAGCGGCGCGAACGGGCACGTTCTGGAGGCTGAACTGCGCCTGGTAGAGCGGAATGCGTGACGGATCGCGCCGTTCGATCACCGCATCGATGACGGCCTCGACCGGGACGTCCTGCCACGAGTAGGCGTCGAGCGCGGTTTGCCGGACCTGCCGCAGCAACTCGGCAAAGGTCTCGCTGCCCGTCACGCGCACGCGCAACACCAGCGTGTTGACGAAGCAACCGATCAGCGCCTCGAGTTCACGCCGCGGCCGGCCGGCGACCGGGCTGCCAATCAGCATGTCCTCCTGGCCGGAGTAGCGATGCAGCAGCACGGCGTAGGCGGCCAGCAGGATCATGAACAGGCTGCTGCCCTCGGCCCGCCCGCGCGCGACAATCGCGTTGGCCGTACTCTCGGGAATCGACAGGTGCAGCACCCGGCCGCTGGAAGTGAGTGCGGCTGGACGCTCGAAGTCGAGCGGCAACGCCAGCGTCTGCGGCGCGCCAGCGAGTTTTGTGCGCCAGTAGTCGAGCCCGGCGCGGCCACGCTCGCCCTCCTGGATGGCGCGCTGCCAGGCAGCAAAGTCGGCGTACTGCACGGGCAACGGCGCCAGTCGCGGCGCCACGCCGGTCGCCGCCGCGTGATAGAGGACATTGAACTCCTGCTGCAGCACTCCGAGCGACCAACCGTCGGCCGCGATGTGGTGCATGAACGGCAGCAGAATGCGATCCCCTTCGTCCAGTTCGATCAACGCGACGCGCAGCGGCCACTCGCGCTCGAGATCGAACGGCTTGGCAGTCTCGGCCAGGATCAGGCGTTCGGCGGCGGCCAGGCGATCGCCGGCCGCCACGTCACGAAGCGAGACAACCGCGAGCGGCACCGCCGCCGGCGCGTCCACGACCTGCACCCCCAGGCCGTCGATCTCGGAGCAGCGCGTGCGCAGTGGTTCGTGACGCTCGACCAGGGTATTGAACGCAGCCTGCAGCGCCGGCATCGACAGCGGACCGCGCAGCCGGAACACCGGCGTGATGTTGTAGGTGCTGCTCGGCCCTTCGAGGCGATGAAGGAACCAGATGCGTTCCTGGCCGAACGACATGCGCAACGAGGCCGAGCGATCGATGACGGGAACCTGGTCGAACGATACGGTGGCGGCCGACAGGTGGGCGACGATCTCGGCGTTTCTCGCCTGGACGACCGCACGCAGCTCCGGCGTCAGCGCACCCTTGGGCGCGCGGAAACGCAGTACGCCCTGCTCCACGCGAAGCGCAATGCCCTGCTGATCCAGGTGCCGGACAAGATCGGCGACGGCGGTCAGAGGATTCCCTCCTCCATCTCGACCGAAGCTTGCTCGATGACGGCCGACAGCGCGGCAATGGTGGGCGCGTCGAACACGGTGTGAATGGGCAGTTGCACGCCCAGCCGTTCACGAATGCGCGCCAGCATCTGGATGCCGACCAACGAATCGCCGCCCAGTTCCTGGAACGTCGTGTGACGGTCGAAGCGGCCGCTGCCGAGCACCTGGCGCCAAATGGCCGCGAGCTGTTGTTCCAGTGGCGTGCCACGGAACTCCTCGGCGGTCACCGGCGCGGCAGCGACCACCGGCCGGCTGGCAACGCCCAGCGCGGGAGTGGCAAGACGACGATCGGGACGCCATTCGCTGGTCATCACCGCCACGCGTGGAGCGATGCGGTAGTGGAGAATACGGCGCAGCGCCTCGAGTCCGTCTTCGACCGTCATGCCGCCAATCAGCGCCTCGCCGGTCCGCGATTCGTGCCACGACTCGAAATCACGGGCCAGGCCAATGCCCTGCCAGCGGCCCCAGTTGATCGACACCGTCAGCTCATCGCGCTCGCGGCTGCGAGCAGTCGCAAACGCATCCAGGAACGCGTTGGCACCGCAGTAACCTACCTGGCCGGGACCACCCATCACCGCGGTGATCGACGAACACAACACCATGAAATCGAGCGGCCGCGAGCGGAACACGCGGTCGAGCACGAGCGTGCCCGTTACTTTGGGACGGAACTCCTGGTCTTCGACGCCGCCTTCGCGCGAGGCAATCAGCGCCTTGGCCTCGACCGCCGCGGCGTGAATGACGCCATGGATGCGGCCATGCCGGCTCTCGGCTGCCGCCACTACCCGCTCCATCTCGGCCTCGATGGCGACATCGGCCTGGCACACCTCGAGGCTGCCGGCGTGCCGGCGGATGCGCAGCAACGCATTGTAGAGACCGGGGTCATCGCCGGCGACCCCCTCGGGACGCTGCGCGAGAATCAGCGAGCAGTCGGTGTGCGCGCGGTCGGCTTCACTTTGCGGGAATGCCACCACCGACGAGAACCCAGACGCGGCGAGCGCAGCCTCCCACTTGCCGGTGCTGAGCAGCGGCGAGTTGTCGTTGCGCAGGTCGGGGTCCTGGAACAGCCACCAGCCTTCCGCGAGTCCCCACACCATGTCATTCCAGCGGAACGTGCGGGCGCTCTCGACCAGGCCGAGCAATCCCCCGCCGGCGAGCAACACGCGCAGGTGCCGCACGGTGTCGCCAATCAGCGGCGTCGCATGCACGACATCCAGACCGATCACCGCATCGAAGCTGCCTGGCTCGAAGCCCTGCGACGCGGGATCGCGGCTGATGTCGAAGGTCGCAAACCGCATGAAGCCATAGCCCCGCTCACGGGCCCGCGCTTCGGCCGCCATCACGAAGCTGCGGCCAATGTCGGTGAAGACGTACTCGACATCGATGTCGAGCGCATGCAGCCGTTCGGCGATCAGGCCGGTCATGATGGCATTGCCGCCACCCACTTCGAGAATGCGGAACGGGCGCTTCGCTGCGCGCGACGCCATCGCGGCCAGCAAGTCGGCCAGCAGCGTTCGATAGACGCGATTGTTGGCGTACTCGTCGGTCCGCATGGCCGCATCGACAATGCGGCCGCGGCCACCGTCGGGGAACAGCACGCTCACGGCCGACACCCGGCCACTGAGCGCGTCGGGATAGTTTGCGACGCACGCCTCGAGCAACTCGAACGTCGGCGCCAGGCCGGGATAGGCCGCGCAGGCAGCGGACAGCTGGGCGTCGGCGGGACTGGCAGGTGCGGTCTTGAGCACCGTCACCACATCGCCGTCGATGCGGACGAACCGTTCCTGCTCGAGCGTGGTGAGCAAGTGGTCCACGAGCCGGCTGAACTGCGGCAACACCTCGCAGGCCGCGTGCACCTGCGCGCGCGACACCTGCTCGTCCACCCGCGTCAGCACGCCGCGGCCTTGCAGGTACTCGAGCGCGTAAGCGGCGCTCAGTGCGGTCGCGGTGGCGGGCAAGCCGTCGCGGCCGTGCATGCGTTGAATCGACAGCTCGCGCTCGATCCGCCGTTCCATCTCCGCGATCGATGCGGCGAGATCCGGCAGCGGCGTGGCGATGCCACTTTGGCGCACGCCCTCGCGCGCCAGCCGCTCCCAGTCGGCTGGAGGCGCCAACGACCGCCGGCTGGTCAGGACCAGATGTGCCTGCGCGGTCCGCGCCAGGTGCTCGGCCAGCACGAGGCCGAGTCCGCCCGCGCCGCCGGTGATGAGATACGAGCCACCGGGCGTGAACGGCTGCGAATCGCTGGCCATGGACGGCAGGTGCAGCGCGTCGAACCTGCCGACCCATCGCGTGCGGCCGCGCCATGCGGTGACCGGCTGGTCGGACGCCTGCGCCAGTTCGCGAGCCAGGTCGACAGCCGTCGCCTTCGCGTCGACGTCAACGATGCGGCAGCCGATGCCTGGATACTCCGAAGGAATCGCGCCGACCAGGCCGAGCATGCAGGCGCTCTGCGGCATGAGCGTCTCCTGGCCATGGACATCGGCCAGCCCGGTGGTGACGATCGCGATGTCGCGCACGCGCCGCCCCTGGTGCGCGAGCGCGCGCATGAACTGGAACACGGCGTTGAAGCCCAGGGCCTGCACGGTCGCCGCATCGGTCACACCGCGCGTCCAGCAGTGCAGCACGCGGTCGGGGAACTGGCCGTCACGGTCGAGCTGTGTGAGTACTTCCGCGTAGTCAGCAGCTTGCTCAGGCGTGATGGTGGTAACGCTGGCGCCGCGGCGGACGAGTTCATCGACGAGCGGCTGATCGTCACCACTCGAACGGGCGAACACCAACCAGCGGCCCGACAACGGCGCCGGGGCACTGTCGACCAGTGGCGCCGACTGCTCCCAGGTTGGCACGTAGAACCAGTCGGACAGGTTCGGCGCATCAACCGCCTCAGCGACCGGCTCGAGCCAATGCCGGGCTGGCTCGAAGGGATAAGTCGGCAGCGGCACGCGGCGCGGTTGATCGCCGGCCAGGACCGCGTCCCACGCAATGTCGGCGCCTTGCAGCCATAGCTGTCCGAGCGCAACGAGCTGCGCCCGGCCATCGCCTTCCGTCGGCACGCCGGGCACGGTCGCCGCCGGCTTGCTGTGGGCATGACGCGCCAGTCCGGTCAGCGTGCTGCCCGGGCCAAGTTCAACGAGCGTGGTGAAGCCGTCGGCAACCAGGGCATCCACTGCCGGGGCAAACAGCACTGGCTTGCGAATCTGCTGCACCCATAGATCGGGATCGCCCAGTTGCGCACGATCCGCGCGCGCGCCCAACACCGTGGAGTAGAACGGCACCTGCGGCGCCTGGAACGTGATGCCGTCAAGCGCCGCGCGGAACTCTGGCAGCACGGCGTCCACGGCCGGCGAATGAAAAGCGTGCGCGGTCTGCAGCCGGCGCACCATCGTGCGGCCACTCGCAAGCCGTTCCTCGAGCGCAGCCATCGCCGCAGCGCTGCCCGCGACCGTGCACAGCGTCGAGGTGTTGATCGCGGCGATGTGCAGCCCCTCCGGCAGCAACGCACGGAGCTCTGTCTCGCCCATGCCGACGGCCGCCATCACGCCGTCAGGCATGCGATCCATCAAGCGCGCACGCGCGGCCAGCACGCGCGCCGCCTGTGGCATTGACAGCACACCAGCCGACACGGCGGCGGCGTACTCGCCGGAGCTGTGGCCAACCACGGCACCGGGCACGATGCCCCAGCTGCGCCACAGCGCGTCGAGCGCACAGCCTATGGCGAAGAGCGCGCACTGCGCATGCACCGTGTGACGCAACGCCGCTTCCGCGTCAGGCGTCGGCTCGCGGAAGATCAGCGGCCGCACGTCGGGCGCGCCGCCGGCCACGAGCGCATCGGCACAGGCGTCAAAGGCCGATCGAAACACCGGCTGATCGCGATACAGCTCGCGGCCGGCGCCCACTTGCTGAGCGCCTTGCCCTGGAAACAGGAACGCGATCTTCGGCGCTGACGGAGGTCGCTCGCCAGCGGTGACTCGGCCGGCCTTTAATGTGGTGACGAGGTCAGCGACCGATCCCGCCACCGCAAACGCCGCCTGCGCAAACGCCTTGCGCCCCACTCCCAAGGTCCACGCCACATCGTCCGGGCGGTCCACGGAAGATAAGTGCGAGGCCATCCGCTGGACCGCGCGATCGAGTGACTCGCGCGATCGCGTGGAGAGGACGAACAGGCGGTCAGCCGAGCGCAGCGGCCGCACCGCTTCTGCGGGGCTCTCTTCGAGCACCAGATGGGCGTTCGTGCCGCCGATGCCGAACGAGCTGACACCGGCGCGGCGAGGCGCCGACGCGCGCGGCCACGACGTGTGTTCGGCGCACACCGCAAACGGCGAGTGGGCGAAATCGATCCTTGGATTGGGTGACGTGAAGTGCAGGGTCGCCGGGATTGCTTCGTTCGCCAGCGCGAGCGTGGTCTTGATCAAACCGGCAACACCGGCGGCGGCGTCGAGATGGCCAATGTTGGTCTTGACCGCGCCGATGCGGCACGGTTGCGGGCGCGCCCCGGTTCCGAAGCCCTGCGTCAATGCCGCGATCTCGATCGGATCGCCAAGCGGCGTGCCGGTGCCATGGGCTTCGACGTACGAAATGCTGTCGGGAGCCACGCCGGCAATGGCCATGGCTTCGGCGATCACCGCGGCCTGCCCTTCAACGCCTGGCGCGGTGTAACCCGCCTTCAACGCGCCGTCGTTGTTGATGGCGCTGCCGCGAATCACGGCATGGATGGTGTCGCCGGCGGCCAGCGCATCGCTCAGGCGCTTGATCACCACGACGCCGGCGCCGCTGCCAGTCACGGTGCCGGCCGCCTCGGCGTCGAACGCGCGGCAGTGGCCGTCTGGTGAGGCGATCGCACCTGGCTGGTATTGATAACCACGCACCGGCGGCACCTGCAACGAGACACCACCGGCGAGCGCGGCGTCACATTGATACGACCACAACATCTGACACGCCACGTGGACCGACACCAGCGACGAGGAGCAGGCGGTGTTGACGTTGAGACTGGGGCCGCGCAGGTTCAGCTTGTACGAGACACGCGTCGGCAGGAAATCCTTGTCGTTGGCGATGAACAACGAATAGAAGTTCGCCGCCGTGGCCACGTCCTTGCGCGGCAGGATGTTGCTGAGCAAGTAGGTGTTCAGTCCGGCCGAAGCGACCACGCCAAAGCGCTCGCCGACCGTGTCGGGGTTGTGTCCGGCGTGCTCGATTGCCTCCCACGCGCACTCGAGGAAGAGGCGGTGCTGCGGATCCATGGCCTCGGCTTCGCGCGGCGACATGCCGAAGAACTCCGCATCGAACAACTCGACGCCGTCGAGCCAGCCATGAGCCGGCACGTAGCCGGGCTGGCGCGAGACGTCGGGGCCGACGCCGGCGGCACGCAACTCGTCTTCCGAGAAGAAGCGCACCGATTCCACACCGTCTCGCAGGTTGCGCCAGAACGCAGCCGGATCGGCCGCGCCGGGAAAGCGGCACGCCATACCCACGATCGCAATCGGCTCGGGGGCGCCCGGGTCAGTCAACTCAATCATCGTTTTCGTCCAGCCGCCATGGCCCGCTGGCGCATCAGCGCCTGCTGCTGCCGGTGTCCCTGCGCGCCGGCCTCGGCGCGCAAATCCCCGCGGACCGGCGCGCCATCGAGCAGCGCCGCTTGTTGGCGAATCGTCGGATAGCGGAAAAGATCCAGCGTGTCACACGTCGCGCCCAGGGTCTCCACCAACCGCTCGTGAAGGTGCACGATCAGCAGCGAGTGGCCGCCGAGATCAAAGAAGTTCGCGTCGCGGGGTGGCCGGCTGATGTGCAGGATGGCCTCCCACAAATCGGCGATTGCGCGTTCGGTATCGCTGGCGGGCGCGTCGCCGGTCGTAGCGACCGGGCGCTCGACCGCCGGCAACTGCGCGCGATCGATCTTGCCGTTGGGCGTGAGCGGCAGGCCATCGAGCCGGACAAACGCCGACGGCATCATGTAGTCGGGCACACTGCGACGCAGGTGATCGCGCAGGGCATCCACCTGTGCCTCAGCACCGCCAGCACGCGGCACGAAGTACGCGACCAGGGCGGCATCCTGATCGGTGCCGCGCACCATCACCGCGCACTGCGCCACGGCCGGATGGGCGCCAAGAACCGACTCGATCTCGCCGGGCTCGATGCGGAACCCGCGCAGCTTCACCTGGTGATCGAGACGGCCCAGGAACTCAACGATGCCATCGGGTTGCAAGCGCACGCGATCGCCGGTGCGATACAACCGCGCGCCGGCAGCGGCCGCAAACGGGTCCGCGACGAAACGGTCGGCGGTCAGCCGCGGTTGATTCAAGTAGCCGAGCGCCACGCCGTCGCCGCCAATGCACAGTTCGCCAATGGCGCCAATTGGCAGCAGTGCGCCATCGGGCGATGTGACGTACAGCTGCGTGTTGGCGATCGCCTGGCCGATCGGCTCGACGCCCGCAGCCACGGGACCTCCCGCGGACGGCACCTTGCGCACCGCGCTCCAGACGGTGGTCTCGGTGGGGCCGTACATGTTCCAGAGCTCGGCGCACCGAGGCACCAGCTCCCGCGACAGGTCACGCGGCAACGCCTCGCCTCCGCACAGAATCTTGAGGTCCAGGCGGCCGCGCCACCCGGCGGCTAGCAGCATCTTCCACGTCGCCGGCGTCGCCTGCATCACGGTGATGGCTTCGCGCTCGAGCAGCGCCATCATCCGGCGCGGGTCGGCCGTGTCGGCGCGCTGTGCCAGGACCACACGCGCGCCCACCATCAGCGGCAGGAACAACTCCAGCACCGCGATGTCGAACGACAGCGTCGTCACTGCCAGCAGCGAATCCTGCGCGCCCAGCCCAGGCTGGCGCGCCATGCTCGACAGGAAGTTGACGACCGCGCGGTGCGGGATCATCACACCCTTCGGGCGACCCGTCGATCCCGATGTGTAGATCGTGTACATCAGGTCTGCGGCTGCGACGGTCACGCCAGGACCGGTTGCGGCACGCTGTCCCTGGAACATCGCGAGGTCAGCGTCGCTGATCGTGAACGCCAGGCCGGCATCCGCGGCCATGAAGCTGATGCGGTCGGCCGGAAATCCCGGATCGAGTGGCACGTACGACGCGCCGGTCTTCAGAATGCCGAGCAGCGTGGCCAGCATCCACGGCGTCCGTTCGACCGAGAGGCCGATGCGCGTACCTTGAACCGCACCGCGGCCAACGAGGGCGAGCGCGATGGCGTTGGCGTGCTCATCGAGGGCGCGATACGTCCACGACTCGCCGGCGCCGGTCACCGCCGTGGCGTCCGGTGTCCGCCGCGCCTGATCCTCGAACAGCGAGTGAACCGTGCGATCGGCCGGATAGCCCGCGGCCGTCGCGTTCCACTCGCCAAGTAACAGTCGCCGTTCGGCGTCGGGAATGAGGTCGAGGTCATCGGCCCGCGCATCCGGGTTCGCGCACACGGCTTCGATCGTCCGCACGAACCGTGCGACCAGCCGTTCGACCGTGGCCGGCGTGAACAAGTCGGCGGCGTACATCAGGAAGCCAGTCATGCCGTCCGTGGTTTCACGCAGTTGCCAGTCGAGGTCCGCCAAAGCATCCTGCTGCGGCAGGCTGAGCCGCTCGCTGCCCTCGGCAATCGCGCCACGGCCCTCCCGATTCAAGAACGACAGCATCACCTGGAAGATCGGCGAGTAACTGAGGTCGCGGCGCACATGCCGTGTCTCGACCAGCTTCTCGAACGGCGTGTCCTGGTGGGCAAAGGCCGCGAGCGTCGTGTCCCTGGTGCGTGCGAGCAAATCACGGAACGACACGCCCGGTTCGATTCGGGAGCGCAGGACGATGGTGTTGGCGAAGAAGCCAATCAGCGGCTCGAGTTCGGGGTACGGCCGATTCGTCACCGGCGCGCCGATTGCGATGTCGCGGCTGCCGGACTGCCGCGACAGCACCACGGCAATCACTGCCTGCACGGCCATGAACACGCTGGCGCCGGCGCTGCGAGCCACCTGCTGAAGCGCAGTAACCAGTGCTGCCGGCACATGCACCGGCACTGCGCCGCCGCGATAGGTCTGCGTGGCCGGGCGTGGAAAGTCGGTCGGCAGCGGCAGCAGCTCGGGTAAGCCCGCCAGCTCGCGGGTCCAGAAATCGATCCCGGCCTGCAATCGCGCGCCGGCGACCTCGCTGCGCTGCCAGGCAGCGTAGTCGGCATACTGCACCGCGAACGGTGCCAGGGTTGCGCCGGCGTACGCCTGCTCGAAGTCGCGCGCGAGGATCTCGAGCGAGCGCGCATCGGTCACGATGTGATGCAGGTTCAGCACCAGGACGTGATCGTCAGGCGCAAACCGCAGCAGGCGGACCCGCACCGGTGGAGCGGCGGCCAGGTCGAAGGTGACCCGCGACTCTTCGTGACATGCGCGCGCGGCCGCATCCAGGCGGCCGGCCTCCGGCACGCTGGTGAGGTCGTCGGTGACGAACGCGATCGGTGCGTCGGTCAGCGGCAGTTGCAGCGGCTCCGCGCCCGCCATCACGAATCGCGTGCGCAGAACCTCGTGCCGTCGCACCACCTCGCCCAGTGCACGGGCGATCGCGTCCGGCTCGATCGGCCGGCGCAAGCGGGTGGCGGTGACGAGGTTATAGCGGCGGCTGCCGCCTTCGAGCCGATCGAGCAGCCACAGGCGCGCCTGGGCATGCGAGAGCGGAAATCCCTGGTCATGGCGCGGACGAACCGGAATCGACGAGACCGGCGCCATCACGAACTGGATCAACTGGTCGCGATGGGTCGCAAGTTCCTCGCGCAGTTCCGGGGTCAGGCTGCCACGCGGCGCATCCACCACCAGCTTGCCGTCGGTGGACGACAGCCGGATGTTGCGCGCCTTGAGCGAGGCCACCAGTGCATCGATCACAGAACCAGCTCCTCACGATCGCCGCCGGCGGTGCGCGATTCCACGAGGGCCGCCAACTCCTGGAAGGTCGAGTTGACGAACAGTTCATCGACGCTGACCGCGCATCCCCAGGTCTGGCGGATCTGGAACACCACGCTCGTAGCAAGCAACGAATGCCCGCCGAGATCGAAGAAGTCGTCACCGGGTTTCACCTCGGCGACGCCAAGCAGTGTTTTCCAGAGATCAGCGAGGCCACCGGTCACACCGGCCGTTGCGGCGCCCGCGGGCGTCGTGACAACGACCGGCGTCGTAAACGCCGTCAGTTCAGGCCGCATCGAAACCACCGCCTGGCCTTGCCGCGATGCCAGGATCTCCAGGAACGCCTGGCTCGCGCGCTCGGGCGACAGGCCAATGGCGGCCAGTTCCTGTTCGCGAGCCGCTCGCAAAGCCTCCGGCATGTCCGCCAGCGTCGCCATGCCGACGTCGCGCCAGGCATCCCAGTTGATCGAGACGGCGCGAACGCCGTTACGCCGCAACGCGGCAGCCTTGGCGTCGAGATACGTGTTCGCGGCCGCGTAGTCGGCCTGTCCAGGAAACGGCAGGTAGACGCTCATTGACGAGCAGAAGACCAGGAAGTCGAGGTCCTTCGTGACGGCGATGTCGCCCAGCACATCCGCGCCCGCCACCTTGGGCCGCATCACGGAATCCATCTCGGCGTCCGTCCGGCGCGCCAGCGCGCCGCCACCGGCAAGACCGGCAGCATGCACCACGCCGTGGATGGCGCCGTGCCGACTGTGAACATCGGCAAATACGCGCGTCATGGCGTCGCGATCGGCGCTGTCGGCTTCGTAGACCCGGGCGGTCGATCCACCGCGCTCGATCGCGGCGATTGCCTCGCGCGCCGCCGCCGATTGCGCCCCGCGCCGGCTGATCAACGCGATATGCACGGGCGCCCTGGACGCGATCGCCTTCGCAATCGCCAGGCCGACGCCGCCGGTGCCGCCGACGATGACGTAAACGCCGCCGTCGCGAATGACACCATCAACCGCGACGTCGGTGAAGACACCGGTCTCGCTGATCTGGGGGAGCCACCGCTGGCCATGCCGCAAGGCAACCACGGCATCGCCCGGACCGCCGCGAAGTTCGTCAACCACGGCCTGTGCGGCAGCCTCCGGCTGCCGGCCGTCCACATCGATCACCCGGCAGCGAACGCCGGGGAACTCCATGGGGATGGTCAGCACCGGACCGAACGTCGTCGCCTGTGCGGGATCGAGAGGCTCGTCGCCAATCACGTCCATGGCGCCGACCGTGACCGCGACAATCTCGGTGGCGGTGATGCCGCCTTGCGCCAGCGCGCGCGCGACGCGAACGGCAGCGGCGAATCCGCCGGTGACCAGAATGCCGTCGGCACTTGACTGCAGCACGCCAGCATTCGCCTCGGCGACGTCCACACCAGCCGAGCGCAACCGGCTCACGACGGCGTGGGTCAGCGGACCGCCGTCGCCGACCACCAGCCAACTCCGCACCGGCGTGGAACTCGGGGTGCGGCGAGTGGACCGCGTCCACCCGGGCACGGCGACACGAAACACCGGGGCCGTCGCGACCGCTGCGGCAGAAACCGCAGGCGCCACCGGATCAATCCAGTGCGCCACCCGTTCGAAGGGATAAGTCGGCAAAGAAATTCGCTTCGGCCTGTCGGCGGCGAACACCTCGGCCCAATCGGGAGTCCCGCCAGCCATCCACTGCTCGCCAACCGCGGCAAGCGCTCGCGCGGCATCGGCAGCCGGTTGGCTGGTCCGGCCGCCACGCAGGCCCGCGATCAAGTCCGAGGCAGAGCGGGCAACGACAAAGCCGCGATTCGCAAACGCCTGCCGGCCCACGGCCAGTGTCCACGCCACATCGTCCAGGCGAGCATCGCTGCGCGTTTCGAGATATCCGGCAAGTCGCTGGCGCACCTGGGCGAGGGCCGCGTCGGTTCGTGCCGAGAGCGGGAATATCCGCCAGGCATCGCGCACTGGCGCGCGCGGCGCTTCTGCCGGCGCCTGCTCCAGCACGGCGTGCGAGTTGTTACCACCCAGGCCGAACGAACTCACGCTCGCGCGGCGGGGACCGTCGATCGCCGGCCACGCGGTCCGTGTCGCGGCGACGCGCAGCGGGCCGCTGTCGAGGTCCAGCGCCGCGTTCGCGGACACGAAGTGCAGCGACGGTGGAATCGACGCATGCTGCAGCGTCAGCACTGTCTTCATCAGTCCAGCCACGCCGGCCGCCGAGTCGAGATGCCCGAGGTTGGTCTTGACCGAGCCGATGTAGCAGCGCCAGTTAGGATTCCAGTCATCGCCCATGGCCTGCCGCACGGCCGTGATCTCGATCGGGTCGCCGAGCGCCGTAGCCGTGCCGTGCATCTCGGCGTAGCCGATGCTCGCCGGCTCGACGCCCGCCACCGCGCGCGCTTCGGCAATGACCGTGGCCTGGCCATCCACGCCGGGGGCGGTGAAGCTGATCTTGCGCGAGCCATCGTTGTTGACGGCAGAACCCAGGATCACCGCGTGGATGGGATCGCCATCGCGTTGCGCGTCTGCCAGCCGCTTCAACAGCACTGCCCCCACGCCGCTGCCGCCGACAATGCCTCCGGCCGACGCGTCAAAAGCGCGGCAGTGGCCATCGGAAGAGTGCACGCCGCCTTCGCTGAACAGATAGCCGCTCGCCTGCGGTACCCGCACTGACGCGCCGCCAGCGACCGCCTGGTCGCACTCGCCGTTCAGCAGGCTCTGGCACGCCACATGAATGGCGACGAGCGATGTCGCGCACGCCGCCTGAATCGTCACCGACGGTCCGGTCAGTCCCAGCTTGTAGTTCACGCGGGCCGTCAGGAAGTCCTTCTCGCTGCCGATCACCGCCTGGTAGACCGCGCCGACATCGTCTTGATCGAGCGACGCGAACACGTTGTGCAGGAAGTAGACGTTCACGCCACAGCCGGCAAACACGCCCGTGACGGGACCGCCCTCGCGCGGCACGATGCCGGCGTGCTCGAAGGCCTCGTACGCGCACTCGAGGAACAGGCGCTGTTGCGGATCGGTGAGCGCGGCGTCGCCCGGCGAATAACCAAAGAACGCGGCGTCGAATCCCTTGATGTCATCGAGCGCACCATGGGCGGAGACGAAGCGCGGATGATCGACGAGCGCAGGCGACATGCCCTCGGCCAGCAACTCGTCGCGAGTGAAACGGCGAACCGACTCCACCCCGGCGGCGAGGTTTCGCCACAAGGTCTCCGGGTCCGACGCTCCCGGGTAGCGGCAGGCCATGCCGACAATTGCAATTGCGTTCGAACTCATGCGTCCTTCTTCCTCGTCCGCGCGGCGCGGCGAAGATCCACTTGGCTCTGGCGGGCGTCGGCTTGGCCCAACCGCGATGTCGAGCGGACCGGCATCGGGCCCGCTGCGGCGGCTTCGCCACGCTGCAGCCGTTCGACCAGCGGAGCAAGATCGCGAATCGTTGGATGACGGAAGAACTCCACCATCTCGACTTCGGCGCCCAGCCGGCCGGCAATCCGGGTCTGCACGCCGATCAGCAGCAGCGAATGCCCGCCCAGGTTGAAAAAGCTTTCGTCGACCGGCACCGTGGCCAGGCCGAGCACCTCGGCGAACACCGAGGAGAGCTCGCGTTCCAGTTCCGATTGAGCCGCGGCCGCGGTGCGCGGCGCGCGGTCAACCTGCGGCGCCGGCAGGGCGCGAGCATCCACCTTACCGTTCGCAGTCAGCGGAATGCGGTCGAGCCGCACAAAGTGAGACGGCAGCATGTACGCCGGCACGCGAACCTGTAGATGCTCGCGAAGGGCGGCCTCGGCGACGTCGACGCCATCCTGAGGTGCGTAGTACGCAATCAGCCGGACATCGCCAGGACGGTCCTCGCGGATCATTACCGCTGAACGAGCCACCGCTGGGTGCGTGCCCAATACGGATTCGATCTCGCCCAACTCGACGCGATAGCCGCGGATCTTCACCTGGTGATCCAGGCGGCCCAGGAAGTCGAGCATGCCGTCTGGACGCCAGCGCGCGCGATCTGCGGTGCGATACATCCGTGCGCCCGGCCGCGCGTCGAATGGATCGGGCAAGAAGCGTTCGGCGGTCAGTTGCGGATTGTTCCGATACCCGATCGCGACGCCGTCGCCGCCAATGAACAGCTCGCCGATGGCACCAACCGGTACGGGTTCCAATGCTTCATCCAGGACGTACGCGCGCGTGTTCGCCAGCGGCCGGCCGATCGGCACTGCCCCTTCGTCCAGGAAGATCTCCGCGCCAATGCTGTAGACCGTCGTCTCGGTGGGCGCGTACAAGTTCCACAGCCGGCTGCAGCGTTGCAAGATCGCGCGACTGAGGTCGCGCGACAGCGCTTCGCCGCCGGCAATGGCAACCAGGCCGGGGGCGCCCTGCCAGCCGGCCTCGAGCAGCAGCCGGTAACGCGACGGGGTCGCCTGCATCACCGTCACGCCTGCCAGGTGGCGGATGACACGCTTCGGCTCCAACGAATCCTCATCGTCCAACAGGACGATGGTGGCGCCGACGGTGAGCGGAAGGAAGAGCTCCACGACCGCAATGTCGAACGACAGTGTCGTGATGGCCAACACGACGTCGGACGCCGTCATGCCAGGACGATCCTTCATGCCGCACAACAGGTTCACGACCGATTGATGGCGGATCATCACGCCCTTCGGCTTGCCGGTTGAACCCGACGTGTAGAGCACGAACATCACCGCGTCGGAGGTCGACGCAGGCTCGGTGGCCAGGTCGTTGCCGCTGGCGGCGACGACGTCCTCGAGCAACAGGACGGGCGTGGTCGCGCCAAGCCGCGCGCGGAGCGTGTGGGACACGCGTTGCTCGGACAGCACGACGGCCGCGCCTGAGTCTTCCAGCATGTAGGCGAGCCGTTCGGCCGGAAACGACGGATCCAGTGGCACGTAGGCCGCGCCCGCCTGGAGCACACCGAGCAGCGCCGGCACCATGTCGGGACCACGCGTGATGCAGAGGGCGACGACCGATCCCACACCGACGCCATTGCGCTGCAGGGCCGCTGCAATCTCCCGGGCACGCGCGTCAACCTGGCGATAGGTCAACGTGACGGCTCCGGCTCGCACGGCGATCGCATCGGGGGTTCGCGTTACTTGCTCTCGAATCAGATCGTGCACGCCGCGATCGCGCGGGTAGTCCGCCGCGGAATCGTTCCAGTCGTCGAGCAACGTCCGTCGAGCGACGGCGTCGAGCCGTGTCAGCGCCGCCAGCGGCGCTGCCAGTCCGCCGCGCACAGCTTCGCGTAGCAAGGCCACCAGTCCGTCGAGCAGCAGTTCGGCGGCCTCGCGCGGATAGCGGGTACTGTCGTGAAGCACGCGCAGTTCGATGGTGTCGGCGGGCAACACGCTCAGCACGACAGGAATGTTGGTCTGCTCGACGACGCGCACGGCACGGAGCGTGAGTCCGCCTGCGGGCTGTCGCAGCGCGGCATCAATGCCGTAGTTCTCGAACACGAACAGCAGATCAAACAGCGGCTCACCCGGTTCAATGCGGCTGCAGCGCTGCACGTCGACCAGGCCAACCTGCTCGAACGCCGAACGCTCGCCCTGCTTGCGCAGCCGGTCGCCGAGCCAGGCGCCCAGCGTCGCAGTAGCCGGCAGGTCGGCAACCACCGGAATGGTGTTAATGAAGAGGCCGACGGCGTCCTCGTCC
>JBBQSP010000092.1:0-18156 GCA_038213735.1 Vicinamibacterales bacterium
CCACGTCATCCGACGATCGCGGGATCACGCGTGACAGCCGTTGCGCGAGCGCGTCGGCAATCTGGTCGGCGTGCCTGGTGACCCAGACGCCGGAAGCGTTGACGCACGAGCGGCCACCGTTGCTGGAAATCGACTCGGCGAGCACGTCGATGTACTGTGCCCACTGATCCGCGACGTCGGGACCGATCACGACCTTGCTGTAGCCGGGACCGTGCACTTCGACGCGACCCTCCGCCTTCCACCGCTTGGTGGAGCCGACATCGCCGAACACCATGCCGCGCCCGGTCGAGCGGAGAATCTCGTTACCGCCGGCGTGATCGGTCGGGTAGTAAGCGAACACATCCGCCGGCGCGCCGGCCTTGACCCACGCGTAAATCATGCGCAGCGGCGTCCACGGTTCGGCGCTGCCGGGCTTCAGCACCAGCGGCATCTTCAAGACCGTGGCCGGCGCCCACAGCGAGTGCACGCCGGGAGAGTTGCTGGGCAGCACTACGCCCATGGCGTCGCCACGGGCAAAGAAACTCAGCATCTGGCCGTTGACGATGCCGTAGCCCTGGTCGAGCACGCTCAGGTCGAGTCCGCGCGTGAGGCCGGCCAGCACTTCGGTGACCTTGCTCAACACGCCGTGGACCTTGAGCATGTTGCGCTTCACGTTGCTGTACGGCGCGCCAGTGGTGGCCGAGACCTGCTCGATGTAATCCTGCGGCGACTGCATGGTGCCGCTCTCGGGATCGAGCGGCAGCGTGTCGTTCAGGAAATGCTCGGCCGCGCGTCCGGCCATGGCCACGAGCTCGGCGTAGGGAATCGCCTGCAGCCGCGCGCGGGCCTCGCCCTGGCGCAGCAGATCGCGACGGATCATCCCGACATTGGCCTGGCTCATCGACACGAACGGGGCGCGCGTGCGGAAGTGCGGCGTGACCACCTGGTTCACGCTGCGATACGGCACGCCCCAGCGGAGTATTGGTAAGTGAAGCATCTTGGTTCTCAGCCTTCAGTCAATCCCGACATGCCGTGCCCTCCCGACGTGGATTGCCCTCCCGACCAGCAACGGGCTCCCGTCAGTAGACGCCTTCGACCACGCTCTTTTGGAACCGGGAGAAGGGGCGGACATTTCTGACCCCGTCCCACGGGTAGGCCTCGCACGGCGCTTCGCGCTCGCACTCGTCGCGCTCGAGGAAGCGGGGCATGAAGAATTCCTTGGTGAGCGTGGTCAGCCGGACGCGGCCGGTCTTGCCGTAGTCAACCAGCTTGGTCGGGTGATCGAAGTCGACGACCTCGATCATCGCGCGCGGGGCGGGCGGGTAGTAGATGATCGCCCAGTTGTCGTCCTTGGTCGGCGGCTTGCTGGGTCCGAGGCCCATCAGCGTGTTGCCATAGGTCGGCGCGAAGTGCGCGCCTTCCATCAGCTCCTCAACCGCGAAGCGATGGAACTGCGGGGTCATCTCGGTGCCGCCGCAGAAGACGCCGGTGATGCCGGCCTTCTTGAGCGAGATGCGCTCGCAGAGCGCCTCGAGCAACTTCGGCGTGGTGAACAGGCACTTGATGCCGTCGTGGGCCTTGAGCAGGGTCAGCGCCTGGTCGATGACGTGGCGCTTGTACAGCTCCATCATCTCCATCTCGCCCATCTTGATCAGCTTGATCACCCACCGCGGGTCGAGGTCGACCATGAAGCAGATGCCGCCGCGGTGCTGGGCGAGGTGCTCGATGGCCAGGCGCAGCCGGCGCGGGCCGCTCGGGCCGACGTGCAGCCAGTCGGCGCCTTTCGGGAACTTGTCGTCGGGCAGCGTCTTGCTGAACCACTCGTAGTCGATCCGGAAGTCGTCGATGTTGATGCGGGACTTCGGGACGCCGGTGCTGCCGCCGGTCTCGAACGTGTAAATCGGCTTGTCCTGGTAGGCCTTCGGCACCCAGCGTCGTACCGGGCCGCCGCGCAGCCACTCGTCCTGGAACTCCCCGAACTTGTCGAGGTCGTGATAGGCGGTGACTTCCTTGCGGGGGTCCCAGCCGGCCTTGGCGGCCCAGTCGAGCCAGAAGGTGCAGCCGGTTTCGGGGGAGAAGTGCCATTGCATCAGCTCGCACACCCAAGCGTCGAGCGTGGTGCGGGCCTGGTCGAGAGCGGGAGCGGCGACGGACATATCAGGCGATTGTAGTTCAGGGCGAGGGCCTTCGGCCCTCGTGCGGCTCGCGGCTTCGCCGCTCGTCGGGCTCGGGCCTACGGCCCTCGTAGGGGCGGGGCGTTCCACAGGAACGCCCCGCTTCAGACTTGCTTACTTGGGCATCAACACGGTGTCGATGACGTGAATCACGCCGTTCGAAGCCGCGATGTCGGTCGTCACCACGTTGGCGCTGTCGATCGTCACCTTGCCGCCGGTCACCTTCACCGCCACGGCACCGCCCTGGACAGTCTTGGCGCTCGTCACCTTGACGACGTCGGCCGCCATCACCTTGCCGGCGACCACGTGGTAGGTCAGGATGGCCGTGAGCTTGGCCTTGTTCTCGGGCTTCAGCAGCATCTCAACCGTGCCGGCCGGGAGCTTGGCGAACGCCGCGTCGGTCGGCGCGAACACCGTGAACGGACCCGCACCCTTGAGCGTGTCGACCAGCCCGGCCGCACCGAGGGCCGCCGCCAGCGTCTTGAACTGGCCCGCGCCCACGGCGGTATCAACAATGTCCTTACCCTGCGCGCGAACCGTGCTGCCCATCGAGAGCACCAGGGCCGCCCCGGCGGCGCCCGCCATCAGCTTCTTTGCAAACGCGTTCATCGATCTCTCCTTCAATATCCGTTTCGATTGGTCCGTCGCGGTCACTCGTTCTCCGCGCGATGTCAGGTAGGACGACGGCCCGGGCCGGGACGGTGCGGCGGGCGGGAAGATGGTTTTCACTGTTGTTCACGAAACGACATCGTGTTTAACTATTAGGCAAATGGTCTCTGCCACCCTCAGCCGCGGCTTGCACGAGTACGCCGTCGGCCCGAAGCTGCGCGCCTTACGGCTGAAGAAAAAGATGGGCCTGGTCGAGCTGGGCCGCCACACCGGCCTGTCAGCGGCCATGATCTCGAAGGTCGAGCGCGGCGTGCTGTTTCCCACGCTGCCAACGCTGCTGCGAATCGCCTTGGTGTTTGGCGTCGGGCTGGATCATTTCTTCACCGCCTCGGCCACGCGCAAGGCCTTCGGCATCGTTCGCCGTGGCGAGCGGTCCCGGTTCAGCGAACGGCTGGGCGGCCCGGAGGTGGCCTGGGAGTTCGAGTGCCTGGACTTCACCGCGACCGAGCGCAAGCTGAATAGCTACTGGGTGAGGTTCGCCGCGCCGGCTCGCCCCAAGGCCCACGAGCATGTGGGCGCCGAGTTCATTCACGTGCTCAAAGGCGCGCTCACCCTTCGGCTGGGCGACGAAGATCACGAGCTGGGCGAGGGTGACTCGATGTATTTCGATGCCGCGCAGCCGCACTCGTATGCGCGCATGGGCGCGCGCCCCTGTGAGGCGATCGTGGTCACTGCGGGCGCGTAGGGCTCGCGCCTTCGGCGCTCGTCGGGGTCGCCGCCTTGGCGGCTCCTGGGGCTCGGCGCTCACGCGCCTCGTGGGGGAACGCCGGAGCCAACACCTCTCCTATTCTGGCTACTGAGGCCTCCGGCTTTAGCCGGACCGAACCCCGAGCGGCCTGAAGGCCCGCGTAGGGCTCGGGCTTCGCCCTTCGTTGGGCTTGCGGCTTCGCCGCTCGTGGGGCTCGGCGCTTCGCGCCTCGTGGGGGAACGCTGGGGCCACCACCTCTCGTATGTGGGCTGGTGTGGCGCGCTGAGCGCCTGAAGCTGTCAGAAGAACAACAGTCGGAGTCGAGAGCCCGACAAGGCGCAAAGCGCCGACCCCCAGCGTGGCATCAGCATTGCTGCCCACGCCCCCCATGCTCAAACACCACACGCTCATCGCCTGGCAACGCGCCGACGACCTGTTCATCGAAATCCATCAATTGACGCAGAAATCTCTGCCGCGAGAGGAGAGGTACGAGCTTTCTTCACAGCTCCGCCGAGCGGCGTACTCAGTTCCTGCGAACATTGTGGAGGGATATGCACGGCAGTTCCGGAAGGAGAAATTTCACTTCCTGAGCATCGCGTCCGCGTCGCTGGCCGAGGTCGGGTATGGCCTACACGCCGCGAGGCGACTCGGGTATCTCACACCCGCGCAGTACGGCGTGTTGGAACTACAAGTCCGGCAAGTGGCCGCGCCACTGAACGGTCTGATGGACAGGTTTAGGGTTGGCGACCCGGTGGAAGGTCTGCCGAGTAGGTAATCCCCCACGAGGGCCGAAGGCCCGAGCCCTACGAAGGCGCGTGAGCGCCGAGCCCGACAAGGCGCGACGCGCCGAGCCCTAGCCGCCGCAGGCGGCGCCCCCTACGGCACCAGAATCTTTTCAAACACGCCCCGCGGGCCGGTGTACCCGCCCGGGGCGTCGTCCTTCGGCAGCGACAGGAAATACTCGATCACCGGCCGGTCGTCGGTCAGGATCGGTCCATCGCCGACAAACGCCCGAATGTCCTCCGTGCCAGCGATGTAAATACGCTTCAGCGTCGGCAGGTCCCAGTTGAACAGCTCGAACCCCGCGCGGCGCGCCTCGTAGGCGCTCTGGCTGAGCGTGAACGGCTTCATGCTGCCCAGCATCAGGCTGCCGTCGCCCCACAGCGTGGTGTAGGGGAACACCGACAGGAACGTGCGCATCAGCAGCTTGTATTCCGTGGCCGAGTCGCCGCCGTTCCACTGCATCACCAGGCCGCCCTCGGCCAGCGAGTCGCGCACCAGCTCGTAGTACTCCTTCGAGTAGAGCGCGCCGGCGCCGGCGTGGCGGGGCAGGATGATATCCGCGGTGATCACGTCGTACTTCTTCCGCGCCATCATCAGAAAGTTGCGCCCATCGTCCACGTGCAGCGTCACGTTGGGCCGCGACAGCAGGTCGAAGTTGATGTCCTCGAAGAAGTCGGAGCCGGCCACGACCGCGGCCGACAGCTCGACGACATCGACGTCGACGTTGTACCGGGCCACGGCGCCAGGCGTGGCGCCGCCGCCAAGGCCGACCACGAGTGCCGTGGTCGGGGCCTGGTGCAGCATCACCGGCAACGCGCCAATGCGGTGGTGCACGAACGCCGTGGCCGGGGAATTGTTGGCCTGGTGGTTGCCGTCTAGATACATGATGCGCATGGGCTGGCTGCCCGCACGATCGTGCACCGCCACGGTGGTCTGCGCGCCTTCTTCACGCCACACGAATGCTTCCCGCCGATGGAGGCGCTCGAACGCCACGTCGAACGGGTCCACCGAGTAGAAGGCGGCCACGCCGAACAGCAGCGGGGCCAGCCCCGCCATCGTGTAGGCAAATGACGGGCGGATGCGCCGATGCGACCACGCCAGCGCGACGCTCGAGAGGGTGGCGAGCGCCGAGACGGCAATGAGGCTGTTACGTGAGCCAAGGGCCGGCAGCAGCACGAACCCGGCCAGCACCGATCCAAGAATGGCGCCCAGCACGTTCAGTGAATAGAACGCCCCGACGCGGCGGCTGGTGTCGTCGCTGGTGTCGTCGCCGGCCCACAGCGACAGGCCAATCGGGAACGCGATGCCCAGCAGCAGCATGGTGGGCAGCATCGCCACCAGGCTCGATGCGACCAGCGGCGCCAGGTAGGTGTTCAGCCCCAGCCGGTCGAACCACGGCGTGGCCACGTCAATGGCGGCCTGGCTGCGCGTGAGCGCGTTGAACGACAGTACCGCAGCGACGCCAATCACCGCCTGGATCACCGCCAGGACTGGCAGCCATTGGCCGCGCTTTCTGAGCAGCGGCGCCGCGAGTGCGCTGCCGAGCGCAATACCCGCCAGCACGCACGCCAGCATGATGGTGAACGCATACGCCGTGGGCCGCAGGAACACGACCAGCATGCGGAACCAGATGATCTCCAGCGCCAGCGACATCATCCCCGAGACGAAGAAGGTCCACAGGACGATCCGCCGCTGGCCGTCGGTGAGCGGCGTCGCCGGTCCGCCAGCCATGGCCGAAGCGGCCGGCCGCGCCGGTTGCGGCGGCATGGCATACGCCGCCACCAGCGAGACGATGCCGATGACGATGTTGCCGATCGCCGCCCAGCGGAACGACAGCGCGACGCCGACTTCCGAGATCAGGTAGAACCCCGCGACCAGCGCGCCGACGATGGCGCCGGTGGTGTTGATGGCGTAGAGTAGGCCGATGCGGCCGCCGATGCGCTCTTCGCGCGCCACCGCCGACTTGATCACCAGTGGTAACGTGGCGCCCATCAGCGAGGTCGGCACGATCAGGACCAGGAACGCGACGAGGAAGCGAACGACCGTGATTGCCGCCACCGAGTCGGGCAACGACGGATGCATCGTGACCCACGCCCGGGTCAAGGCCTCGAGGACCATCGGCGAGACGAACGCGGTGATGCCGACCAGCACTTCGGCAATGCCGAATGCCGCGAGCGGACGGGTGATGCGGCTGGCCAGCCGCCCGGCGACGAAACTCCCCAGGCCGAGGCCAGCCATGAAACCGGCGAGCACGGTGCTGGCGGCGTAGACCGTGACACCGAAGACGAGCGCGAGCAGCCGCAGCCACATCACCTGGTAGATGAGGGCGCAGGCGCCGGACGCAAAGAACAGCGCCAGCAAAAGGGGCAGAAGCCAGCGCGGCGACCGCGTGGCTGACGGGGGGGCCGTCATTCGTCCCAAAGTTTATCCCAGGCGTGTTTACGGGCGTGGGCGGCCGGGGAGAAACGCCGGCGTCCGGGCGATGTAGTCGGCGTATTCAGGCTTCGTGGTCTTCAGCGTCTTTTCCAGCATCGCGACGCCCGACACCTTAAGGAGCAGGAACGTGATGATCGCCGGGCCGACCAGGCCGATCCAGCCAAGCGGCGTGGCTGCGCCAATCAAGCCCAGGCCCCACCACAGCACGGCCTCGCCGAAGTAATTGGGATGCCGCGTGTAGTGCCACAGGCCAGTGTTCATCACGCGGCCCTTGTTGGCGGGGTTGGCCTTGAAGCGCCGCAGCTGCTCGTCACCGATCGCTTCGAAGAGAAAGCCAAACGTGAACACCGCCAGGCCGGCGTAGTCCCACCACCCGAGGTCGCGCGGCGTGCGGGCGGTGATGGCGTAGTAGAGGGGCAGCGCCACGATCCACGCGATCACGCCCTGCAGCAGGAACACCTTGAAGTAGCTGCGAATCCACCACGTGTCGGGATGCTGCGCGCGCCACGCGGCGTAGCGAAAGTCTTCGCCGTGGCCGAGGTTGCGCACCCCGATGTGCAGGGCCAGGCGAACTGCCCACAGTCCGGTGAGCGCGACGATCCAGTGCGCCCGTGAAACCGGTTCGGCCATGGCCAGGTAATAGGTCAGGCCAACCAGAAAGATCAGCGGTCCCCATGCGATGTCGACGATGCTCGAATCGCGGACGGCGAGCGAGACCAGCCAGAGGAGAATGCCGAGCGCGAGGACAGCCAGCAGCCCGGTCAGCACGTCGGACCTACCGTGGGCCGTAGCGCGAAGCGAGGTAGTCGACCAGTGGTTCCTTCTCGTCGGTGCTGACCGTGGCGCCCCAACGCATCATCTTCTCGACCGAGCGGGTCCAGCCAAGGCGCGACAGCTTCTGCTGCTCGATGATGTCGGCGTCGTGGCAGGTCAGGCATGATCGCTTGTAGGACGCAGCCCCTGCCTCGCTGGTTGCATGCGAGGCCGCGGGCTTCGGCCCGAAATTCGCCGCCAGGTACGGCTGCAGTACGTCGCGCTCGGCCGGCGTGATCACGGCGCCCCAGCGAACCATCTTGTCCACCGACCGCGTCCAGCCGGTCAGCGACAGCTTCTGCGACGAGATGATGTCGCTGTCGTGGCAGCTCACGCAGCGTTGTTTCATGACGTCGGCGCCGGGTGATTGCGCAATGACCGCCGGCGCGGCCAGAACGACCAGGATGAGGACGTGGCGAATCATTTGACTTCAACCCGAACCGAGTCGTACTGGTTCCACAAATATCCGGACGGATTCCACTGCGAGACGGCCGGTTGCACGGCCCCCTTCGAGTCGGTGGCCCTCGAGAGAATCAGCACCGACTGGGGCGAGCTCACCGTGAACGTGTGCTCGAACCGCCGCCAGGTGTACTTCGCCTGCTCCCCGGTCAGCCGTGCCGGCACCCAAGTGGCGCCGTTGTCGATCGAAATGTCCACCTTGGTGATGTCGGTCTCGCCAGCCCACGCGAAGCCGCCGATCGCAATCTTGCCAGGGGCGAACGACGCGCCCTCGGCGGGAGTCGTAATCAGCGACTTCACCACCAGGCCGGTCAGCGGCTCCATGTCCTTGGCATCGACCGCCGCGCCCGGCGCGATGCGGCGATTCGGATAGCGGTAGCCGGTGGCCACCCAGAAGCTCGTAGAGTCGCCCGCGAGTACGTTCAGCGCGTTCAGCCACTTCACCGAATAGGCGCCTTCCCAGCCGGGCACGATCGCCCGCAGCGGGAACCCGTGCACCGCGGGAATGGCCTCGCCGTTCATGGCGTACGCGATGATGGTGTCGGGGTGCATGGCCTTGGCCATCGGCACCTGCCGCACGAACGCCGGCATGGTACCCAGTGGCCGGTCGGCGGCATGCATCTCGACGTTCTTGCCCGTGGACTTCATGCCCGCGCGCTTCAGCACGTCAGACAGCCGCGCCCCGGTAAAGCGGGCGGTGCTGACCGCGCCCTTCTCCCACTGGATGCCGGCCACCGCCGGCGCGAAAAACGCGCGCCCGTTGCCGGCGCACTCGAGCGTGACCGTCACGGTGACGGAGGGCAGCTTCTTGATCTCATCCACCGACAGCGACAAGGGAGAATCGACCTCGCCGCCGACCTTCAACGCGAACGTCGCCGCGTCAACCGTGGGCACCGGCAGGTGCGAACGGACGTAGAACGACTCGTTGGGCGTGATGAACGAGTCGAGCAGCGACACCGGGGTCTCGAAGTCGGGCGGCCGCATGGAGCGGACGATGAGCCTTTCCTTGCCGTAACGCTGCGCCGCCGACGGCGCCTGCGCGAACAGGGATTCGGGAGCCATGCGGGCCACGACACCGGCCATGGCGAGATGCGAGAACAGGTCGCGGCGAGAAATCATGAGTGGATTATATAGAAACCCGTCGTCTGTGAGTTTCCCCACGAGCGGCGAAGCCGCGAGCCCCACGAGGCGCGTAAGCGCCGAGCCCGACGAGCGCCGAAGGCGCGAGCCCTACGCTTCGAGCTTTTCGATGAGCGCCCGCCAGCGCCGGCGAGCCACCAGCATGGTGGTCCCGCTCGCCAGCGTGATCTCGCCGGTGCCGTCGGCAAACGGCTTGGCTTCGCGCACCGCGTCGAGCCGGATGATGGCCGTGCGCGACACTTGGAAGAACGACCCCGCGTCGAGCCGCCGCGCCAGCGCCGCCAGCGTCGGCTGCATCGTCAGCTGCTCGGTCAGGGTGATGACGTGGGTAACGCCCTCGACGAACGTAAACGCGACCACGTCGTGGACCGGGACGACGCGGAAGCGGGCGCCGCGTCGGGCGAGAAAGCGGGTCGGCGACAGGCCGGCGGCGTGCGACAGCCCCTCGAGCGCGCGGTCGCGGCCGCGGGGCTGGGCCGCCACGCGCACGCGATCGAGCGACGCCGCCAGCCGCGCGCGGTTCACGGGCTTCAGCAGGTAGTCGATGGCCGACAGTTCGAAAGCGTCGACCGCGTATTGATCGAACGCGGTGCAGAAGATCACCGCCGGCCGCGGCTGGCCGAGCGAAGCGGCCACGTCGAGGCCGCTCGCGCCCGGCATCTGGATGTCGAGCAGCACCAGGTCCGGCGTCAGCTCGGCAATCTTCTCGGCGGCTTCGATGCCGTCTGCGGCTTCGCCCACCACCTCGATGTCGGGGTGCGCGGCCAGCAGTTGCCGCAACCGCTCCCGCGCGGGCTGCTCGTCGTCTACCAGTAGCGTGCGAATCATTGAACCTGCCCTGAGCTGTGTCGAAGGGCCCTCACGACCAGCGCGGTGACGTCGTCCTGATCCTGCCGGCTGCCGCGGTGGTGTCGCACGGTGTCGAGGATACAGGAACAGAGCTGGGCGGCCGGCAAGTGGCCGTTGGCCGACAGCAGCGCCGCGAGGCGGTCCTCGCCGAACTCCTCGCCGGCCTCATCGCGAGCTTCGTTGACGCCGTCGGTGTAGGCGACGAGCAGCGTGCCGGGTGCGAGCGTGAGGTCGTGGGCGGTGAAATGGCTGGCCTCGGTCAATCCGAGAGCCGGGCCCGAGGCGTCCAAGCGGGTCAGTTCCGAGCCGTCGGCGACCACCACGGCGGGGTGTCCGGCGTTGACCAGCGTCAACCGGCGCGAGGCCGCGTCGAGGGTGGCGTAGATCGCCGTGGCGTAACGCGCGCCGTCCGTGGTCGCGTACACGTCGCGGTCCACGGCGGCCATCAACGCGGCCGGGGCCAGGTTCGCCAGCCGCGCCGCGGTGTGGACGCGTGCCTGCACGGCGGAGGCAACCAGCCCTGCCGCGACCCCCTTGCCTGACGCGTCGCCCAGCAAGAGCGCCCAGGTTCTCAAGGTGCCTACGGTGCCTAAGGTGCTGTTGTCACTCAGCGCAAACATGTCGTAGAAATCGCCACCGACGCCGCGGGCCGGCAGTGACGCGGCGGCGCAATCGAATCCCGGAATCGACGGCAATGATCCCGGCCACATGTGCGACTGCACCGCCGATCCCGCGCGGACGTCGCGTTCGAGGTCCGACTGTTTCGACAGCCGCACGCGCACCCGTTCGAGCGTGGCGGCCAGCTTGGCGCGCGACACCGGCTTCAGCAGGTAATCGGTCGCATCGACGGCGATGGCGTCAAGGCCGTAGCCGTCGAAGGCGGTGGCGAAAACGATGTACGGCCGCGGCTCGGGCAGCGAAGCCGCCAGGGCGGTACCGCGCACCTCCGGCATCTCGACGTCGAGGAACAGCACGTCGGGCCGGGTGTCGCGAATCACCTCGCGGGCCTCGACGGCGCTGCCGGCTTCGCCGACGACCACGACGCCCCCCGCCGCCTCGAGCAACTGCCGCATGCGCACGCGCGCCGGCGGCTCATCGTCCACGAGCACGGCCCGAATCATGCCGCCACCTTTACATGCGGCATGGTGATGCGGGCAATGGTGAGGCCGGCGGCGTCGTCGCGGGTCAGCGCGAAGGTGGCCGCGTCCCCGAAGTGCCCCTTCAAGCGCTCGCGCACGCTGCGCAGGCCGAACCCTTCACCATCTCGGGCCTGTCCTGAGCGAGGGGCGGCGACGAGCAGGTCGTCGCCCCGAGTCGAAGGGCCGGTGTTGCGGACCTCGAGGGTGACCTCGCTGTTGGTGGTGCGGACGATCACCTCGATGCGGCCGGGCTCGCGCGACTGCGAGACGCCGTGCTTCACGGCGTTCTCGAGCAGCGTTTGCAGCAACATTGACGGCACGCTTGGCGCCGGCGCCCCGTGGTCGGAATCGATCGTGCAGGAGAGGCGCTGGCCGAAGCGGGCCTGTTCCACGTCGAGGTAGGCGCGCGCGAAGGTGAGCTCCTGGTCGAGCGGCGCCCATTCCGAGTCGGACCGCCGCAGGGTGTAGCGGAACACCTCGGCCAGCTGTTCGACCGCCTCGTCTGCGCGGGCCGGGTCGGTGTGGATCAGCGAGGCAATGGCGTTCAGCGCATTGAACAGGAAGTGCGGGTTGATCTGCGCACGGAGCGCCTTCAGTTCCGACTTGCTCGATTGCAGCCGCAGGTCCTGGGCGATCAGGTCCTGTTCCTGCCGCTTGCGCTGCAGCCGTAGGTTCTCGAGCATGAACCCGAGCACGCCGGCCAGCGAGCGCAACAGCGCCAGGTCCTCGCTCAGGATCCGGCGCATGCCGGGCATGCGCAGCACGGCAATGCGCACCGGCTGATCCGAGATCGGCGTGGGCATCTGGACTTCGGATTCAATCGTCAGGCCGGGTGGCGGCGGCTGCGCGCCGATCAGGACGGCGATGCGGGCGCCGAAGATCTCGCTCAGCTTGGCCTCGGCCGTGGTCAGCAGCATCTGTTCGTCGGTGGCCGGCTGCATGGCGGCCAGCACGTGCTTGACGGCGTCCACGGGCGTGAATTCGCGGCCCAGCCAGATGCGGTCGAGCCAGCGTTCCATGCGGGCATGGAGCCACGGCATGATCATCGCAATCGGGGTGAGCGCGACGGCAAACAGCCACGGCCGCGCGGCGCTGTCGGGCAGTTGATCGAGCCAGGGCATGGCCAGCGCCAGCACCACGCCCAGGGTGCTGATGCTCATCAGCAGCAACAGGGCGCGTTTCACCACCAGGTCGTAGAAGGCAAAGCGGTTCTCGAAGTAGACCGACGCCACCAGGAAGTAGAGCGGCGACGACCGCGCGACGCTGTTGAGAACAGTCGCGGCCAACTGTTGTTCCTGCACCACCATCATCGCGGCGAACACGACACCCAGGGCGACATAGAGCGAGATCATCACCGTCCGCAGCTGCTGTTGTGCGGGCGTCGAGGCCGGCCGCCGCCCGCGCACCATGATCGCCGTCGAGTAGACGCTGGCCAGGATGAACAGCCCCCCGATCGCGATACCGATCAGCGGCCCGAGGGCCACCGGCAGGCGGATCACGTCGAAGACCGCTGCGATGATGAGGCCGCCGACGAGCGGCGACAACACGAACATCCCGGCCAGCAGGTGGCGATAGATCGCCGGCGGCATGGCGCCGCCGTTGCAGGTCGAGTCGCGATACACGGTCTGCATAATCACCGGCGGGAACAGGAAGACCATGAAGGTGCCGACGTCGAGCCAGCCGCGGTCGGTCACGCCGGTCAGGTTCCGGAACTCGATCAGCGTATGCAGGACGAACCAGATCGTGCTGATGACGAAGAGCGCCAGCGGGGCATCGTCCAGTTGGCGCTGGCGCGCGGGGTCGCGGCGGTGCCACACCGGCAAGGTCTCACGGATGCCCAGCACCGTCGCGGCGCCGTAGGCATAGGCGCCGAACAGGTAGACAAACAGCGAGACCAGGCTGACGTATGTCATCGGGCTACTGGGTTATACGCCATTCCCGCGCTCTCCGGTCGTCCCCGGGGGCTCGAACGGCGTACCGGCCGCGTCGGGCGGCGGCAGGGTATTCTCAAGTGGCACGTGATTACACGGTTTGCCCCCGCCCCCACGGGTTGCCTGCACCTCGGCCACGTCGTCAACGCCCTCCACGTGTGGCAGGCGGCGCACGCCCGCGACGGCCGGGTCCTGCTCCGCATCGAGGATCACGATCGCCAGCGCTCGCGCCCGGAGTACGAGGCCGCGATTCTGGAGGACCTGGCCTGGCTCGGCTTCCAGCATGACGGCGCCCTGGTGCGGCAAAGCGAGCGCGACGCGATTTATCGAAAGGCCATTCAGCCGCTGATTGATCGGGAGCTCGTGTACGGGTGCTCGTGCACACGGGCTGACCTCGTGGCGGGAGTCGCAGGTCGGGAGTCGCGAGTCGAGATCCCCTACCGGAACACCTGCCGTGATCGCCCCATCCCGCTCACCGACGAAGTGGGGTGGCGCCTGCGGATCGAGCCGGGAACCGAGTCGTTCTTCGACGAGATCAACGGGCCGCAGGTGCAGGAGCCGTCGGCGCAATGTGGCGACCTCCTGCTACGCGACCGACTGGGCAACTGGACCTACCAGTTCGCGGTCACGGTGGACGACCACGCGCAACAGATCACCGACGTCATTCGCGGCATCGACCTGCTGCCGTCCACCGGCCGGCAGATCAGGTTGGCGCGCCTGCTCGGCCGCATCAGTATGCCGCGGTTTGCCCATCACGGATTGGTGATGAAATCGGCTGGCGAGAAGCTCAGCAAGTCGGACGGCGACACCGGCGTCCGCGACCTGCGGGCGGCCGGCTGGACGGCCGAGGCGGTGCTGGCTGAGGCGCGCCGCCTTGCGGCGCGTGGGGCTCGCGGCTAACGCCGCTCGTCGGGCTCGGCTCCGCCTTCGTGGGGCTCGTCTCGCCGGAGCCTTCGGCGAAGGCGGACTCGTGGGGGAGGAAAAGCGTGCCGACCGGGCATAATCCCCGCTTTCGTCGTGACTCCGCGTTTGATACCCTACCGCTATGAAGAACCTTCTTCTGGCCGCCCTCGTTCTGGCTGTGCTGGCTCCCGCCACGTCCTTTGCGCACCCCGGCCACGAGCACAAGTTGATGGGCACGATCACGGTCGTCGACGGCAACAAGGTGACGATGAAGACCACGGAAGGGAAGGACTCGACCTTCACGGTGACGCCGCTTACCGCTTTCAAGAGAGGCAAGGCCAAGGGCGAGCAGAGCGACCTCAAGGTCGGCCTGCGCGTCGTCGTTAACGTCGGCGACGGCAAGGAGCCGCTGAAGGCCAAGGAAGTTCAGTACACGCCGCCCACCACGACAGCTAAGTAGGCGCGGACCCGCGCCTCGTTTTTCCCCCACGAGCGGCGAAAGCCGCGAGCCCCACGATGGCGCGAAGCGCTGAGCCCTACGAGGGCGACCTGTCGCGCCGAAGCGCCGCGCGCGAAGGCGGAAGCCCCCCCGTATGTAAAGGACACTTGACACGCTAGTCAAGCATGCTTTACATTGCTCCCAGGAGGGCGGAATGAGTCTCATGCACCTTGCCCGGAAGCTGAACTCGGCCATCGGCGCTGCCAAGCGGGCCGGAGGGGAGGCCGGGGCCGCGATCGAGCACACCAACAAGTACTACGGCCTGCGATTGCTGCGGGCGGGCCTGTTCTGGGTGTCCACCTTTGCCATGTCGCGCGGCCTGCTTGAACTCCTGCCGGACGCCGACCGGAACGTGCGGGTCCTGATCGCCCTGGCGCCCGTGCCGCTCTTTCTCTGGTTCCTCTGGATCTGGATGAAAGGCGTGGCCGCGATGGACGAACTGCAACGTCGCATCGAGCTCGAAGCGCTGGCCTTTGCGTTCCCGATCGCCGTCGTGATCCTGATGACGCTGGGCCTGCTCGAACTCGCCGTCTCGCTCAATCCGAACGACTGGAGCTACCGGCACGTCTGGGCGATGATGCCGGCCCTTTACTACGCCGGGCTGTGGCGCGCGAAGCGGAAGTACGAGTGACGAACCGGCTGAAGGTCCTGCGCGCAGAGCGGAACTGGTCGCAGGCCGACCTGGCGGAGCAGCTGGGCGTGTCGCGCCAGACGATTAACGCGATCGAAACGGGAAAGTACGATCCCAGCCTGCCGCTGGCGATGAAAGTGGCGCGGCTGTTCAAGCAGCCGGTGGAGGAGATCTTCTTTCTGGATGGACAAACCTAAAGGTTTGTCCCCACGGCTCATCGGTGGCGGACAAACCTAAAGGTTTGTCCCCACGGCTCACCGGTGGCGCAACACCTGGCCCGGACGCGCCTCGGTCTGCTGGCCGGCACTCACCACGGCGACGCCGTTGACGATCACGTGCGCGATGCCTGACGGATAGGCGTGCGGCGCGGCGTAGGTGGCGACGTCGCCGACCGTCGCCGCGTCGAAGATCACGAGGTCGGCCGCCTTGCCCACAGCAATGCGCCCGCGATCGGCGAAGCTGAACTGATCGGCCGGCAGGGACGTCATCTTGCGGATCGCTTCCTCCAGGCTGATCACCTTCTTCTCGCGCACGTAGAGCCCGAGCGCTCGCACCGCGTTGCCGTAGCCGCGCGGATGCGGCACGCCCTCGCCGAAGGTGTTGAGACCGCTGTCGGAGGCGATCGACACCATCGGATGCCGCAGGATGCGCGCCAGGTCGTCGTCGCCCATGAAGTGATAGACCATGGAGGCGCCGCCGGCCATCAGCATCCGCCGCATCATTTCCTGCTGCGTCGCCAGGTCGGCCTGGCCGAGCACCTTCTGCGTGGCCTGGGGAATGGTCAAGCCGTTCAGCGATCGGTCGCTGCGATACTCGGCAATGCGCGCGAAGCTGTAGTCTTCGAGCCCGCGCTCGCGAATCAGCTCGCGCATTTCGGCGCGAATCTTCTGCCACGTCGGCTCGTCCTTCAGCCGTTCGTTGATCTTCTCCTGCCCGCCCTCGAGCACCCACGAGGGGAACCGGATGCCGAGGTTCGAACTGGCCGCGTCATAGACATACTGATCCGCATTCACGCGCACCCCGCGGGCTCGTGCCGCGTCCATCATCTCCAGCGCCTTCGCACTCGCGCCCCAGCGGCTCGGCGCATCCACCTTCAAGTGGGAAATTTCCAGCGGCAGCTTCGCCGACTCGGCGATGTGGATTGATTCGGCCACCGCTTTCTCGAGTTCGGTGCCCTCGTTGCGCATGTGGGTGGCATAGAGGCCGCGGCCCTCGGCCGCGACCTTCGCCAGCGCGACGACCTCTTCGGTGTTGGCGTACGTGCCCGGCACGTACTGCAGGCCGGTGGAGAAGCCCACGGCGCCGTCCGTCATCGCCTTGGCCACCAGCGCCTCCATGCGCTTCAACTCGTCGGGAGTCGCCTGCCGGTTGGCCGTGCCCATGGCCTCGCGCCGCACGGTGTTGTGGCCAATCAGCGTTGCGTAATTGATGGCGGGCTTCGCGGCCTCAATCGTCGTGAACGCCAGGGCCACGTCGGCCGCAGACGAGCCGCAGTTGCCGGCCACGACCGTGGTCACGCCCATGCGGACGAAGTGGGGGATGGCGGGTTGCGTCGCGATTTCGTCCACGTGCGTGTGGACGTCGATGAAGCCGGGCGCCACCACGAGGCCCTTTGCATCGATGGTTGTCGTCGCGGCCTCGGTGACGCGGCCGACCGAGACAATGCGGCCGTCGCGGACACCGATGTCGGCCTCGCGCGCAGGCGCGCCGGTGCCGTCGATCACGCGGCCGTTACGGATGACCAGATCGAGCGGAGCGGTCTGCGAACCCAGTTGGGTTGCGGACACCAAGATGACAAGGGCGACCGTAAGGCGATGCATCGGTGAATTCTAATCCAGCCACAGAGCACACAGAGGCACAGAGCTGCAGTTCGCTGGAGCCGGCCTGCGGCCGGCGGCCAGGTCTGATGGTGAATCGCGAAAATGAGTCCGCCTGTGACGTTCGCGGATTCATTTTGTCGCGATTCATCATCAGACCCGCGGCGCGAAGCGCCGCCAGCGAACTTGCCGTCTTCTCGGTGTTCTCTGTGACCTCTGTGGCCAATTATTTTGGTGGGATAGGCGCGATGGCGTCGGTCAGGGGACCGGCCAGTTCGTCGTAGACGCGGTGCAGGAACCAGTCCACCAGTTGGATCTCGAACGCCCGGTTCGCGGCAGGGACATCGCCGGTGATCTGCAGCATCTGTGTTCGCAGGCTGGGCATGATCTCCGCCCGGGCCGCGTCAGGGTCGAGGCCCCGCGCGCGGGCGGCGGCGCCCTGCGCGATCAACTCCCGGAACACGGCCATGGTCGCGCGCAGCAGGATCTTGTCGGTCAAGGGCTCGCCGTGCCCGGGCACAATCAGCGTCGCGTCCAGGCCGTTGATGTGCTCGAGCGTGCGCAGCCAACCGGAGGGATAGGAACTGAGCGCGAACGAAATCGGGTTGACCAGCAAGTCGCCGGCAATCACGATCTGCTCTTTCGGCAGATAGAGGAAGGCATCACCCGGTGTGACCGCGCGGTCGTGATGACGCACCTGGACCTCGCGGTCGCCGAGGTGGAGCGTCAGCTGCCGCGAAAACGTCAGCGTCGGCAGCGTGTGCCGAACCGCCATTTTCTGCTCCAGAAAAAAACGGCCGTCGTCGCGCGCCTTCTTGAGGCGGGGCAGCTCCGGCGGCGCCGGTGTCACCGCCTCGGCCTTCTTGATGCGCTGTTCGATGCTCGCCAGGTAACCAGGGAGCTGCGCCTCGAGGCCCGGACGGTTGAACTCGATCGCCGGCCCCGCCATCATCGCCCGCGTCCTCTCGTGCGCGACCACGGTGACCTCCGGAAACGCCTGCGTGTAGACCTCGGTGCCGTACCAGTGGTCCCAATGCCAATGCGAATTGACGACGTAGCGGACTGGTTGGGAGCTGAGCGTGCGAATTTCCGCCAGCACCGCGGCCGCCGCCGACGGCGTGCCGTTGGTGTCGAAGACCAGCACGCCGTTACTGCCGATGATGGCGACCGCGTTGCCGTCGAGCCCGATGTCGCCGTACGGCGCCGATCGGAAAAGGTGAATGCCCGGGGCAATCTCTGTGCGAAT
>JBBQSP010000093.1:0-17903 GCA_038213735.1 Vicinamibacterales bacterium
TGCCTGTCAGGCATTTCCCAAGAATGGCTCTGAGTCCCCTGCGTCCTCTGTGGCAAGTCCGATCTTCTGACCACGGCACGCCTCTTTCCCCTGTAGAATCGGGCCTACCCACGAGGGGGCCCATTCGAATGCGACTTCCAGCCGCTCTAGCCGCCGTCTGCCTGCTGACGGCTTCTGCGCTCGCGCAGACGCCGTCCGCCCTTCAGCCCGTCGCCGCGCCGGCTACGGCTGCACCAGGCGGGCGCCACCCCGAAGAGGGCCGGCCCTTCATCCGCACCTATGCGCCACTCGACGTCAATGCGGCGGGGCAGAACTGGTCGATGGTGCAGGACGCGCGTGGCGTGCTCTACGTGGGCAGCCAGAGCGGTGTGATTGAGTTTGATGGCGTGAACTGGCGGCTGATCGAGACGAACACGCTGGCCACCGTTCGGTCCCTGGCCATCGACGACGCCGGCGTGATCTACGCCGGTTCGCAGTTGGACTTCGGCCGCCTGACCCCGGACGCTAGTGGCACCATGACCTACCAGTCGCTCGCCGACAAGGTGCCGCCCGACGCGCGCGGCTTCACCGATGTGTGGCGGACGTGGGCGACCAAGTCCGGGGTGCTGTTTCAGACCGAGCAGGCAGTTTACCGGTGGGCCAACGACACGATCACGGTGATCCGTCCGCCGACGCGCTTGAATCGCTCGTCGCTGGTCGACGGACAGATGTACGTCACCTTGCCGGAATCCGGGCTGAACGTCCTCGAGGGCGACGCCTTCAGGCCGCTGCCCGGCACCGAGATGCTCGGCAGCGAGGTCTACCCAATCATCTATCGCTACGACGAGAAGCGGCTGCTGATCGGCACCCGGTTCAACGGTTTCTTTACCTACGACGGCGTCTCGCTGACCAGATTCCAGACCGAGCTGGATGAGTTCCTGAAGTCGGCATCCCTCTACAAGGGCATTGTCCTCGCCGATGGCACCTTCGTGATGGCGACGACCAACGCCGGGCTGGTGATGATGGACCGTCAGGGCCGCCGGGTGATGATCATCGATCGGAATCAGGGGCTGCCCTCCAATGCTATTTACAACGTGATGGCGGATCGCGAGGGAGCGATTTGGACCACTGGAGAGCGGGGCATGGGGCGGGTCGAGTTCCCCTCGCCGGCCACGGCGTTCGGCGAGGCAGATGGATTCAACGGCAGTTGGACGCCTGCCCGGTTTATGGGTCGGCTCTTCCAGGCCTGGCAGAGCGGCGTGAGCTACCTCGCTCCGCCAAGCGAGGGCCAGCCGGCGCGGTTTATCAGGATCCCCGGTATCGGCCAGCAGAGTTGGGCGTTCGCCGAGATGACCGACCCAACCGGCAAGGTCCCGACCGTGCTTGCGGTGGCGTCAACCGACGGTCTCTATGAGATTCAAGGCACGACGGCGGTGCCGATTCATGCGCCGAGAGATGGCACCTTCCGTGCCGCCTCGCTCGAACGGTCGCGGCGTGATCCGAGCCGTCTGTGGATCGGGCTCTTCGATGGCCTCTCCTCGTATCGCTGGGTGGACGGGAGGTGGATCGACGAAGGCCGCGTCCCTGGCGTGACCGAACAGCTGCGCTCCCTGGTGGAAGGCGATGACGGCAACTTGTGGGCGGGTACCAATGCCGTTGGTCTGGTGCGCCTGACCTTTGCCACGCCCCCGACGCCTGGAACCCCGCGGCCCACGCCGACCATCACCCGCTACGGTGAGAAGGACGGCTTGCCGCAACGAGGGGTCGGAGTTCTCCGGATTCACGGCAGGGTGTACTTTTTGCCCTGGTCTGCGGCGGCCGACAACATCGTGGCGACGTGGGACGCGAAGGCCCAGAAGTTCGTCAAGGACGAGTTCATTAGCGGGCTGCCCAGCGACAAGATGCGTGGCAGTTTCGGCCTGGCGGAGGGTCCCAACGGGACCCTCCTCGCCAATGCCGGCAAGGGCAACCGTGTCCTCACGCCCGACGGCAACGGCGGTTGGACAGCAGACGAAGCGTTGTTCAGCCGGTTCGGCCAGGTGCCGACCGGATACGTTTTTGTGGAACCGGGCGACATCGCCTGGTTCGGCTACAAGGAACAGTACGTCCGGTTTGACATGAAGAGGGCGGCGGCACCGTCGACGGCCTTCAAGGTCCTCGTGCGCCGCGTTACCGCCGGCGATACAGTCCTCTACGGCGGCGGCACCGTGGCCACCGCTCCGCGCCTGCCGGCGTCGACCGATGCCCTGCGCCTTGAATTCGCCGCGCCGACGTTCATAGATGAGACCGCGACGCAGTACCAAACGAAGCTCGACGGCCTCGACCCGGACTGGACCAACTGGACCGGTGAAGCCCGGCGCGACTTCACCAATCTGTCGTTCGGCGACTATCGCTTTCATGTGCGCGCACGCAGCGTGACCGGTGCGATGGGCGATGAAGCCATCTACGCCTTCACCATCCTGCCGCCGTGGTATCGCACCTGGTGGGCCTACGGTGCCTACCTGGTTCTGATTGGTCTGGCCGGATTCGGCGTCGACCGCATCCAGCGGCATCGCCTGCTCGGCCAGGAGCGGCAGCGGTCCGAGTTTGCTGAAGCCCGCCTGCGCGCCGAATCGGCCGAGGCGCTGGCCCGCTCCGAGTCCGAGCGCAATCGCAACATCGAGCTCTTGAGCGAAATCGGCCAGGAGATCACGGCCTCGCTCGATTTCGATACCATCTTCGAGAAGTTGTACGAGCGGGTGAATCAGCTCGCCGATGCCGACGTGTTTGGCGTGGGCCTGTACGACGCCGACAAGAAGGAGATCGAGTACCGCCTGGCGATCGAGGACGGCAAGCGCTATGCCCCGTACGCGCGCAACACCACCGATAGCAGCCAGTTGCCGGTGTGGTGCATCGAACACCGCGAGCCGGTGTTCATTAACGATGTGTCGCAGGAGTCCAGCCGCTATATTCCGCACTACGCTGAACCCTCGCGGCCCCTGGCTGACGGCACCATGTCGCGGGCGCCGCAGTCGATCATCTACTTGCCGCTGGTCTCGCAGGACGAAGTGCTGGGGATTGTCACCATCCAGAGCTTCGTGAAGCACGCCTACACCGAGCATCACCTCAACATGATGCAGAACCTGGCGGCCTTCACGGCAATCGCCCTCGATAACGCCGCCGCCTATCGGCAGATCAACGAGCAGGAACACGACAACCGGCGGTTGTTCGAAGAGGCGCAGAAGGCTCGCGCCGCGGCCGAGGAGGCCGACGCGGCCAAGAGCGCGTTTCTCTCGACGGTCAGCCACGAACTGCGGACACCACTGACCTCGGTGCTCGGGTTTGCCAAGATCATCAAGAAGTGCCTGGACGATCGCATTTTCCCGATCATTAAGACCGACGACAAAAAGGTGCTGCAGACGGTGCAGCAGATCCAGGAGAACCTGCAGGTCGTGGTCAGTGAAGGCGAGCGCCTCACCAAGCTGATCGACGATGTGCTGGACCTCGCCAAGATCGAGGCCGGCAAGCTCGAGTGGAACATGGGGCCGGTCACGATGCAGGAGATCATCGACCACGCCACCGCGGCCACGGCGTCGCTGCTCGAGCCGAAGGGCTTGCGCCTGGTCAAGGACGTCGACGCCACGCTGCCGCCGATCACGGGTGACCGCGATCGGCTGATCCAGGTGGTCATTAACCTGATTTCCAACGCTGTCAAGTTCACCGATGCCGGCACCATCACCTGCCGCGCCGTCCGCCAGGCCGACATGCTGGTCGTGAGCGTCATCGACACCGGCCTTGGTATTGCACCGGCCGATCAGCCGAAGGTGTTCGAGCGTTTCAAGCAGGTGGGCGACACGCTGACCGACAAGCCCAAGGGCACCGGCCTCGGGTTGCCGATCTGCCGCGAGATCGTCGAACACCATGGCGGCCGCGTGTGGGTGGAGAGCGAGCTCGGCAAGGGCAGCACCTTCTCCTTCTCGCTGCCGATTGCCGATGGCGCGCAGCCCTCACTGCCGCTCGATCTCGCGACGGTCGTGCGCCAGTTGCGCGACCAGGTGGTCGTGACGACGCCGCGCACCGCCGAGCGCCAGCCGCGCATCCTGGTCGTCGATGACGAGGCGAACATCCGGGAGCTGCTGACCCAGGAGTTCACCGAAGCCGGGTATGCGGTGGTCACGGCCGCCAACGGCCGCGAGGCCGTCGCCGAAGTGCGCCGCCAGCGTCCCGACCTGATCGTCCTCGACGTGATGATGCCGGAGATGAACGGCTTCGACGTCGCTGCCGTGCTGCGCAACGATCCGCAGACGCTCGACATTCCGATCATCATCCTGTCGATCGTCCAGGACCGCGAGCGCGGCTTCCGCCTGGGCGTCGATCGCTACCTGACCAAGCCGATCAACACCGACATCCTGTTCCGCGAGGTCGGCGCCCTGCTCGATCAGCGCAAGACTCACAAGCGCGTGCTGGTCGTCGATGACGATGCGACGGCGGTGAAGACGCTGACCGAAGTGCTGAAGGCGCGCGGCTACAGCGTGACCGAGGCCCGCGGCCACGACCTGTTCGAGAAGGCCAAGATGCTGCAGCCCGACATCATCATGCTGAGCTCGAGCGATCCCAAGCCCGAGATCGTCCAGACTCTGCGTTTCGAGAAGGGTCTCGAGAACGTCCTCTTCTTTGTCTACCGGTAGGAGTGTCCGTGAGTAAGAAGATCCTGATTGTTGACGATGAAGTGCACCTGCGGACGTTGCTGCACCAGACGCTCGAAGAGCTCGAAGACGAGGGCGTCGAGTTGCACGTGGCGACCAACGGCGAAGAGGCACTGGCCGCGATCCAGTCGCTGCAGCCGGACCTGGTGTTCCTTGACGTGATGATGCCGAAGCTGAGCGGCTTCGACGTGTGCGAGCGCACCAAGAAAACCCTCGGCTTGTCGAACGTCTACATCGTCCTGCTCACGGCCAAGGGCCAGGAGTTCGATCGTCAACGCGGCGTCGAGGTCGGCGCCGACCTCTACATGACCAAGCCGTTCGACCCCGACTCGCTGTTGATGAAGGCGCGCGACGTGCTCGGCATCTGACCCTCGGTCATGGCCCGGATTTCCCTCAAGCAGATCGTCGGCGCCCAGAACGGGCTGCAACCCGTGGTGGCCGCGCTCGAGCGCGCGCTCGGCGGCGCCGTCGCCGTTGAAGACGCAGCCGGCGGGGCACTGCTCGGGACCGCCGGCGGCGGCGAGCGCCACGCCGTGGTCCACGACGGCAAGGACCTCGGCTGGGTGTCGGGGCCGCGAGGCGCCGAGGCGGTCGCCGGGCTGTTGCAGTTCCTGGCCGCGAAGGAATCAGAGCGCAAGGCGCTCGGGTCCGAGGTGCTGCACCTCTACCGTGAAGTGAACCTGATCTACAGCTTCTCAGAGAAGCTGGCGGCCTTGCTGGACCTCGAGCTGGTGGCGAAGCTGACGCTGCAGGAGGCGCGCCACTTGATTGTCGCGACCGATGGCGCCATCCTGCTGCTCGATGAGGAGACCGGCGCGCTGACGTCGACGGCCGCGTTCGGCGATGAACTCCCAGGGCTTTCGGGCTTCAAGCGGGGGACCGGCATCGCCGGCACGGTGGCCGCGACCGGGGTCGGCGAAATCGTGAACGACGTGATGGGTGACCCGCGACGCATCAACGCGGTGATCGACGTGCGTTCGCTGGTGTGCGCGCCGTTAAAAGTGGGCGAGAGGGTCATTGGCGTGATGATGCTCGCGAGCACGCTGCCCATGGCCTACGAAGCGCGCGAACTGAAGCTCTTGAACACGCTGGCGCTGCAGACTGCGACGGCGATCGAGAACGCGCGTCTGTTTGAGCGCACCGTGCAGGCCGGCCACGAGCGCGAGCGTTTGCTCGCGCTCAACAAGGCGGCTGAAGTGGCCCGCGCCGGCTACGAGCGCGAACTCGAGTTGGCGGCGACCATTCAAGCCGGTCTGTTCCCTGGCCAGTTGCCTGCCGTGGCCGGCTACGACCTCGCTGCGCGGAACCGGCCGGCGCGCCGGTGTGGCGGTGACTACTACGACGCCATCCCGATCGGCTCCGGCGCCGATGCCTCCGTGCTGTTGTGCGTGGCCGACGTCTCGGGCAAGGGCCTGCCGGCGTCATTGTTGATGAGTCATATGCAGGCGACGCTACGAGCGCTGCTTGGTCGAACCGCCTCGCTCCAGGATCTGACCGGTCACGCGCACGCATTGCTGCACGGCTCAACTGCGGACGAGAAATACGTCACGGCGGCCCTGCTGGAGTTGGCGCCTGGCACCGGCCGGGCCAGCTACGTGAGCGCCGGCCACATCAACAGCCTGCTGGTCAGGAAGGGTGGCGACGTGGTCTCGTTGGCATCGACCGGCGCGCCGCTGGGTCTGTTGCCGCCCGGAATGCCTTACGAGACAACCGCCATCACCATCGAGCCCGGGGATTGCCTGGTCCTGTGTTCAGACGGCGTGCCCGACGCGCAGAACGAGCGCGATGAAGAGTTCGGCGAAAGCCGCCTTACGGCGATTATCCAGGAGACTCGCCATCAGGCCTCGGCAGAAACCGTGTCGCGGGTGTTCGAGGCCCTCGACCAGTTTGCCGGGACGGCGCCCCAGTTCGACGACATCACGCTGATGGTGTTGCGTCGCCTCTGAAACCACGTTCGGATCCCGCGAAGGGGTCAGACCCCGGACCCGAGCAGCGTCGCCAGCAGTTCGTCCTGCACTGGCAGGACGGTCCGCAAGTCGAGCACGACGCGATCGTCCTCGATCCGCGCGATCACCGGAGGATCCAGTGTGCGCAGCCACGCTTCGGTCGCAGCCGCGGATTCGCCGGCGCGGCTGATCGACAACAGCACGGTGGGCAGTTCCAGCCCCGGCGCGCTGCCGCCGCCCACCGCCGACGCGCCGCCGATCATCGCGACCTGCCAGCCCGCCGGAGCCAGCCGCTCCAAGAGAAATTGCGCGCGCGATTCAATCGCTTCGGGCGAGGCGTGCAGCATCTGCTGAACCGGGATGGTGGTGGCCGAGCGGCCGGCCGCGTATTCCGCGAGCGTTGCCTCGAGAATGGCGAACGTAATCTTGTCGGCCCGCAGGGCCCGCATCAGCGGGTGCGTTCGCAGGCGATCGACCAGCGCGCGTGAGCCGGCGATGATCCCGCACTGGGGACCGCCCAGCAGCTTATCGCCGCTGAAGCACACCAGGTCCACGCCGGCGGCGATCGATGCCTGCACTGACGGCTCGCCGGCCAGGTCTTCGACCAGGCAGCCGCTGCCGATGTCTTCGACCACCGGCACGTCCATGGCGCGGCCGGCTTGCACGAGGTCGGCCAGTGCCGGACGCTCGGTGAAGCCTTCGATCCGGAAGTTCGACGGGTGCACGCGCAGGAACATGGCGGTGGTCGGGCTGACGGTCGCGGTGTAGTCATTCACCCGCGTGCGGTTGGTGGTGCCCACTTCCCGCAGGGTGGCGCCCGACTGGCGCATCACGTCGGGCACGCGGAACCCGCCGCCGATCTCCACCAGCTCACCGCGCGAAATAACCACCTCGCGGCCGTTGGCGAGGCCGGTCAGGATCAGCAGCGTGGCCGCGGCGTTGTTGTTGACGACGATGGCGGCTTCGGCGCCGGTGAGGGTGGTGAGCAGCGACTCGGCATGCACCGTGCGCGAGCCGCGCGTCCCGGCCGCCAGGTCGTATTCGAGGTTCGAGTAGCCGGCGGCGATGACCGCGGCGCGCTGCAGGGCGGCGGGCGCCAGCGGCGCGCGTCCCAGGTTGGTGTGGATCACGACCCCGGTCGCGTTGATGACGGGCCGCAACGACCCGCGCGCGGTCGCCGCGAGCGACTCGCGCGCGTCGTGTTCGATGAGCGCGCTGGCGGCTTCGCTGTCGGCGGGACCGCTGCCAGCGGCGATCACGTCACGCAGCCGGCCCGCCCCTGCGCGCAAGGCCTGCACGGTGGCCGCAGCGCCAAACGTCTCCTCGAGCGCGCGAACCCTCTCGCGTTGCCGCAGTGTTTCAATCGCGGGAATGAATCGAAAATCGGGCACGGTGAAAAGCATAGTGCACCTTAGGCACCCCAGGCACCCTTGGCACCCTAGGCCCCTTAGAGTACGATCCGTAAGTCCATGACGCAGCGAACCTACCGTCCGGCCGAGAAGTTCTGGCCGTACGTCGAGAAGCCGGAAGAGCCGACGGCCGAGGAGCTGGCCGCCCTCGATCCCGACCTCCACGCGACGCTGTTTGGCCCCCGCGACCTGCCGTTTTCCGTGACCCTGGTGTTTCCGCCGTTCGAGGGACCGGGTTATGACACCGCCGTGGAGAAAGCCAGGGCGTCGGCCGAGTATCGCGAGACCGGTGAGGGGGCCAATCGCCGTCACCGGGCGCGGTTCTTTCCGGCCGACGCGTTGCGCCTGAGGGACCTGTTCGAGATCGTTGGCCCGGTGCCTGGGTGCGAGGTGCTGATCGACGACCGGCCCATTCCGTATTCACGGGAGCTGTGGCTGCCGATGATTTGGCTCCTTCTTCTCGACTAAGCCGGGCCGTGGCCTCTCCCAAAAGCGACTTCGACAAGGAGATGCAGCACCTCGAGGCCGAGATCCGGCGCCTCGAGGCGGAATACAACATGTTCTTCGCCGGCCGGTTGCCGCGGCTACCGTGGGAAACGCGCACGCGCGTCGAGGCGCTGGTCAAGAAGCACGACCGATCCTTCATCCGCAATACCGCCGACCGGTTCCGCTTCGAGTCGATGCAGAACAAGTACGCCAAGTTCTGCGAGTTGTGGGAGCGGCAGATCAACCAGATGGAGGGCGGCCGGCCCAAGCGGGGCGGTGGCGCCAAGCCGCCACCGCCGCCACGCACGGTTCCCAAGACCGAGCAGGCGCCGGCGGGCGATCCCGACCGCGTGGTCCGGTTCTCGAGCAGCGGCGCAGACGACGAGCGCGTGAAGGAGCTGTTCCAGACGCTCTCGGACATGAAGCAAGCGGCCGGCGAAGCGGCGGTGTCCATGGACCGGGTGGCCGCGCTCGTCAAGGCGCAGGTCGAGAAGTACGCAGCCGATGGCAGCGAGGTGGCGTTCCGGGTGGGGGTGAAGGACGGGAAGGTGTCGTTGACCGTGAAGGCGGTGCGGACGGGGGACGACTGACGGTCCTACGGGGAAACGATGCCGGGAGGGAGCCCGGCACCGTTTCGGTCAAGCTATAACTACGCGGCGCGGGTTACGTTGCCGGCCTGGGGACCCTTCGGTCCGTCGACGATTTCGAACTCAACCGGCTGTCCCTCTTCGAGCGAGCGGAAGCCGGCGCCCTGAATCGCCGAGTAGTGCACGAACACATCGGAGCCGCCTTCGCGCTCGATGAAACCGTAACCCTTGGCGTTATTGAACCACTTGACCTTGCCTGTAATACGCATCGTTCTGTTCCTGTCTTGCAGGTGGCTGAGCCACCGTAGTGATCGACCCCCAGTCCCATCCCTAAGGATGAGCTTGAGGGCAACAAAAAAGGCCGCAACTTGCGGCCTTCTGGTCCGCACAAATGGACTGCGGGGATGATACCGGGCCGTTACATTTGGTGTCAATTGCCAATGCGGACGGCCATGGATGAGTTTTCGATTTTTCTTCGATTGGATGGGGGTGAGCGTCAATGCGCCGTGCGATTCTGAGTGTTTCTGACAAGGCTGGCCTGGTCCCGTTCGGGCGGGCGCTCGCCGAACGTGGCTTTGAACTGGTGTCGACCGGCGGCACCGCCAAGGCGCTGGCCGACGCGGCCCTGCCGGTGGTCAACGTGAGCGACGTGACGGGCTTTCCCGAGATGATGGACGGCCGCGTGAAGACCCTGCACCCCAAGATCCACGGCGGCATCTTGGCCCGCCGGCACTATCCCGAGGACCTGGCCCTGGCCGCCGAGCACGGCATCGGCATGGTCGACCTGGTGGTGGTGAACCTGTACCCGTTCGTCGAAACCGCCGCCAAGCCGGGCATTCATTTCGATGACCTGATCGAGCAGATCGATATTGGCGGCCCCAGCCTGGTCCGTGCCGCGGCCAAGAACTTCCGCGATGTGCTGATCGTCGTCTCGCCGACGGACTACGACGAGGTGATTGCCGAGTTGGATCGCACGGGCGGGCCCTCGGCCGAGTTCCGCTTCGACCTCGCGCGCCGCGCCTTCGCGCACACTGGTAGCTACGACACGGCGATTGCCGGGACCCTTGCCGAGGTCAGCGTGGAAGGGGAGGTCTTTTCAAGACCCCAGGACCCCAAGACCCCAAGACCGGACGGCCCCTTTGCCCCCGACGAACTGTCAGTCCACGCGCACAAGCTCCGTGATCTCCGCTACGGCGAGAACCCGCATCAGCCCGCTGCGTGGTACGCCATCCAGCCCGAATCGGGCCTCGGCGCCCCCACGATTCTTCAAGGCAAGGAGCTGTCGTTCACGAACCTGCTGGATCTGGATGCGGCCGCGCGCATCGTGCTCGAGTTCAGCGAACCCGCGGCCGCGGTGATCAAGCACACCAACCCGTGCGGCGTGGCCACCGGCGCGACCATTGCCGAGGCCTACGTCCGCGCGCGCGAGGCGGACGCGTTGGCCGCCTTCGGCGGCATCATCGGCCTCAACCGGCCCATCGATGCCGACACCGCAACCGCCATCGTCTCCACCTTCATCGAAGCCGTGGTGGCGTCGTCGGTGGACGAGGCGGCAAGGCCGATCCTGGCGAAAAAGGCGAACCTGCGCGTCCTCGAGGCGGATTTCGGCGCGCTCGGCGGCAGCGAGTACCGCTCCATTCTGGGCGCCCTTCTCGTGCAGCAGCGTGATCAGGTGGTTGAAGCTCACATGCCGTGGCCGGCCGAAGGCCTGGCCGTCGTCACCAAGCGCCAACCGACAGCCGAGGAATGGCAGGCGCTGCGTTTCGCCTGGCGCGTGATGGCGCACGTGAAGTCGAACACGGTGATCTTCACCGACGCTCATCGCACGCTGGCGATTGGCGCCGGTCAGATGAGCCGCGTTGACGCCGTCAAGGTGGCGACCATGAAGGCAGCTGGATGGAAGTCAGACGCCGTGTCGATGATCCTCAAGGGTTCGGTGGCCGCGTCGGACGCGTTCTTCCCGTTCCGCGATGGTCTTGACGCCGTGGCTGCGGCTGGCGCGACCGCCGTCGTGCAGCCGGGCGGATCGGTAAAAGATGCCGAAGTGATTGCTGCCGCCGATGAACACGGCCTGGCCATGGTGTTCACGGGCCGGAGGCACTTCCGCCACTAGCCCGGGAGTCCGCCGGTCGCGGTCACAACTTGTCGGCCGGGCTGCGCACACCGAGTCCACCGCGATTCAGCACGTGCGTGTAGATCATGGTCGTGCTGACGTCAGCGTGGCCGAGTAACTCCTGCACGGTGCGAATGTCATAGCCGTCTTCGAGCAAATGCGTCGCGAACGAGTGCCGGAAGGCATGACAACTCGCGCGCTTGGTAATGCCAGATTTCCGGACCGCGTCGGTCACGGCACGCTGGATGACGGACTCGTGCAAATGAAATCGCGTCGGGCTGCCCCAGCGGGGGTCGCGGCAGATGCGTCCGGCAGGGAAGACGAACTGCCAGGCCCACGAGCGGTCGGCATTGGGATACTTGGTCGCCAGTCCGTGCGGCAGGACGACGCGGCCGAGCCCATTCTGCAAGTCGGTCTGGTGGAGTCTCCGCACGTCCTCGAGATGCGCGGACAGGGTTGGCACGACGGACAGGGGCAGCATGGTGAGGCGGTCCTTACGACCCTTGCCCTGGCGGACGGTCAACTGCCGGGTCTCGAAGTCGATGTCTTTTACGCGCAGTTCGAGACACTCCAGTAGTCGCAGGCCCGATCCGTACAGGAGCGACGCGACGGACGCGGCGTTACCGGTCAGGTGGGCCAGGACTGCCCGCACTTCGGCACGATTGAGGACGACCGGCAGGGTGGCTGGTTTGCGCGCGCGGACCAGTCCGTCCAGCGTCTCTGGAAGCGGCTGCGCCAGGACGCTGCGCCGTGGTCGCCCGCGGAGAAGCCGAGGTGGGGTTTCAGCAATTGAGCGAACTGCTCCAGGTGTCGGGCATTGAGTTGGTCGGGCCTCTGCCGCCAGGCGCACAGCGAATCACGGTGTACTCCGCAGGCGTTATCGTCGGTGCCAAGCGGCCGGACGAAGCAAGAGACATGATCAGGTTCTTCGCGTCCTCACTCGCCTCCATCATTCGGGGCACCGGCTTGGAAGTTCTGACCACGCAGTAACCACCGTGATCGACGCCTAACTCCGCTTGCAGCCGTCGGCGGCTGGGGCGATGATGAGCCGCCGCGGCTGAAGCGGCAACGTTGATATGGAGACGTTTTTGTATGGGAGCGCGTCCGTCGGTAGCAGCGATGCCGGCCTAACAAGCGACTGCACTTGTCGGCGGCCACGGTAACATCGCAGTCGTTCGAAACGTCGTCGTGCGGCCGCCGCAAGTGAGCCGCAGGCGTTGGGCCGACAGACGAGGAATCCTCTATGCCTCGAGCGAAATTGAACGCGTTGCTGTTCCCTACCCCATGTTGCACGTGGTCGTGGCGTAGTCGACAAAGATGTTGGATTGTGCTTGCTGACTCTGGTGGTCAGCAATGAATTTGTTTCGCACGTCCTCTGGCAACTGCTGAACCGACACGTAGTTGTACTGTGACGCCAGTTTCACGCGGTCTGCGACAAGCTGCAGGTAGACCTGGGCGTTGGCTTGCTGCGCGGGCGGCGCGAGCGCCACGAGCGCGGCCGTGAGCGCGAGGCGCTGGTCCCACGCTGCTTTGGGTGCGCTACTTCACTAGACGACGGATTTGTGGCGTTTCGATGGACCGCCGATGATAAAACGAAGGCAAATGCGATGCCACTTGAGTTCCTCCGTTCTCGCAGTGAAATACATGTGGCCTGGCTGTAGAATCCGATCTGACTACGCGCGGCCCAACATGGCATGCAGCCGACGGCGCCTTGGCGATCGAATGTGCCGCGGCTGATGCCTGTCGTTAGGCGGCAGTATTCTCGACCTGTCTGCAACGCGAGGAGCCGAATGTGACCACGATGCGTCTCGGAGTTGTTCTCTTGGTGCTGCTCGGTAACACGTGGGTCCTAGGTTCACGAGACACCGAAATCCAGACCCCAGCGGCGCAGTCAGAACCGACGTCGGCACTGGTCGGCACGTGGCGCCTTGTCGAATTCTGGAACAGAGATGCGACAGGGAAGAAAGAGCATCCGTATGGCGAGCCGCCGTTGGGATACTTCATGTACGACGCCACCGGGCACGTCTCGATTCACATCATGCGAAATCCTCCTCTGGCTCGACTCGGTGAGGACGGATGGCGCGAAGCGTCGCTCGAGCAGATGCGAGAGATGCTAGACGCATACGTCGCATATTTTGGCACCTATTCGGTCGACACAGCACGCGGCGTTGTCACGCATCACGTCGAAGGAGAGCTCAGACGTCGTTATACGGGGACGGATCAAGAGCGCCGCTTCACGCTCACGGGCGACCGCCTTGTGATTGGCGACGGTAAGACGAACCAGCGAGTACTCACACGCGTGCGATAGCACACCGCTTGGCGAGCAGCTGCCTAACACGGCTTGCAGCCGACGGCGGCGGGTGACACCATCTGCCGCCGCCGCGGCTGAAGTCCGACGTTAGCCCTGCGGGAAGTCCAAACCGGGACTTGACCAACGTATCCGGTACTGCCACTCTTCTCCTATGACGCAAGCCGCCAAACTCGCGATCGAGACCATCGAGGCGCTCGCACCTGCTGAGCGGCAAGAAGTACTGGCCGAGCTGTTGCGTCGGGCCGCCCAATCGGATCACGACTTTGCGACAGACGACGATCTCGTCGGGTTGGCTGATCAGGTCTTTCTCGCACTCGACAAACGCGAAGCCGCTCAGTGACATGGCCACGCGCGGCGAGGTGTGGCTTGTGGATCTGGGCATGACCGCGAAAGTGCGGCCAGCGCTGATTCTCAGCGTGCCTTCGAGCGATGCCGATCGGGCGTTGGTAACGTTGGTACCTCACACCACGAGTGTTCGTCAGTCCGCGTTCGAAACGGCGCTGCAGCTCGGCTTCCTCAAGAGTGGCGCGTTCGATGCGCAGGGGCTGGTCACGGTACCGCCGGTGCGGCTATTGCGAAGACTCGGCAAGTTGTCGGACACCCAACTGTCGCAGGTAGAAACGTGCGTACGCGCTTGGCTGGGTCTCAAAGTCGCACCGCCCGAGGGCTAACAACGGCCTGGAGCCGACGGCGTTCAACAGTCGTTGCTTGACTTGGCATCGAGTCGCCGCGGCTCAGGCCGAAACGTTGATATGGCTGTCTTGAACCACGACAGCCTGACTAGGCAAAAAGACTGTCGGCAGTGTGCTGATCTACCAAACGAGGAGGGTCTCCTTCCATGCTGTCCAGACGATCCATGCTCCTGACCCCAATGATGCTCCTAGCGCCTCGGGCCAGCTTCGCCGTCGACGGCAAGATGACGCTGTGTCTGCACACGAACACGTCTTCGGGGGCCGACTATCGGGGAGCGCTCGAGGGCTGGGCGAGGGCGGGGATCAAGCACGTCGAACTCAACGCCGCGCTGGTCGACGATTTCATCAAGACGGACACCCTCGAGGGCGCGCGCAAGGTGCTTGCCGATAACGGCCTCACGGCGGTGCACGGTGCGGTTGGCGTGAACGGACTCCTCGAACCCAATCCGAATCACGCGGAAGCCATCGAAAGCTTGAAGAAACGGCTGGAAATGCTTGCGTTCCTCGGGGTCAAGAAGGTCTACACCACGAGCGGAGGCACCCAGAAGCTCACGACTGACGATTACACCATCGTTGCCGACCACATGCGCGTCGTGGGGGACGCGGCCAAAGCGTTCAACATGGTGTGTAGCGTCGAGTTCGTGCGCTCGTCGCCGTATATGTCGACGTTGTTAACGGCGTTGAAGGTCACGCGCGAGGCTGCCCACCCGAACTTCGGCGTCATGTTCGACTTCTATCACTTCTGGTCGGGCCTCAACAAACTTGAGGACATGGATCAGATCAGACCGGGCGAGATTCAGCACGTGCACTTCCAGGACGTGCCGGACATGCCGCGCGAGCTCCTCGACAACAACAGCCGGTTCATTCCCGGCGATGGCGTCTCGCCGATAGTTCCGATGTTGCAAAAGCTGGCCGAGAAGGGATACTCAGGCCCTCTATCTGTGGAGCTGTTCCTCCCGAGATTCCGTGAGGGCAACCCGTACGAGATCGCTCGGGAGGTCCGCCAGAAGGGTGAGGCGGTCATGGCTAGGGCAAACGTGCTGTAGAGTCGGGACTCCATTTAGCGCAGCTGATGAACCGGGCCTAACATCGCATGCACCAGACGGCGCTTGGTACGCACTGAAGCGCCGCTGGTGATGCGTGACGTTGGACGGACGCGGCCGGGAACTCAAGTGGCTTCAGAACCAACGCCTAAAGAAATGACGCAAAGGGAATCAGACATGCCAGAGACCTTCGACTTCGTCGTGGTGGGGGGAGGATCCGCCGGAGCGGTGATTGCGGCTCGTCTCTCCGAGGACCCGACCTGTCGGGTGGCGCTCCTTGAGGCGGGCGGGCGGCCGCCCGCCGAGGCGCTGATTCCCGCGGCGTGCTCGGCGATGCAACAGAACCCAGAGACGGATTGGATGTATACCGCGGATGCTGGGAAGTGCGGGCTCGGGCTGAAGGGGGGCCGGATGATGATGCCGAGGGGCAAGATGCTCGGGGGGTCATCCGGGATCAACTACATGGCGTACGTGCGCGGCCATCCGGGGGACTTTGACGCCTGGGCACAAGGCGGCGCCAGCGGGTGGAGCTACCGCGACGTGCTGCCGTATTTCAAGAAGAGCGAAGGGCTCGCGCCTAGCGACGACATCTCGATCGATACGCCAGCGCATAACACCACCGGTCCCCTTGGGGTGTCCGTCCGCGCGCCGGTACTGCCGGGCGCGCGCGAATTCGTGGAGGCCGCCGTGGCGGCCGGTATTCCGCGCGGCGACTACAACGGACAAGACCGTGGTGGCCCAGGCGGCGTCGTGTCGCTCATGCAGACCTCCACGCGGAGCGGCAAGCGGTCGAGCACGTACCACGCGTTCCTCGAGGGCGCAACCGAACAGCGACCGAACCTCACCATTCTCACAGGAGCGCAAGTGACGCGCGTCGTCCTGGAGGGCGCGGCGGATCACAGGGTGGCAACGGGCGTCGAGTACCGCATCGGCAGCGGTGAAACCCGCACCGCCCACGCCACCAAGGAGGTCGTGTTGAGCCGGCCATCTGCCTCCCGTCGGGCTTTTCGCCGGAGGGACTGCCGTATAGCGTCCAGTTCGTCGGCCGCCGCCTCAGTGAGCCGGTGCTCTGCCGTATCGCGCATGCGTACGAGCAGGCCACGAGCTGGCACGCCTGGCATCCCAACGTTGACACTCTGTGAGCGATCAAATAGAGGCGGTGTTCTGCCGACGAGTTCTTGACTGAATGTGGCTAAGGTACTCTCCATACGCTGCCTAACACGCGTTGCACCGGACGGCCACCGGCCATAATCATGAGCGGCCGCTGGTGAACGCTGGCCGTGAGCCGGACGACACGCGGATTACATTCGGGTTAGAATCTCCGAAATGGTCATTACCTCCGGGAGAGTCGTGGCCGGAAAGATCATCGTCGATGGCGAGCCGTTGCCAGATGGCGCAGTCGTGACGGTCCTCTCGCGCGAAGGCGACGAAACCTTCGAACTCGACGCCACGGCCGAGGCGGAGCTTCTCGCGTCAATGGCGGAGGGCGATCGTGGAGAGACCATCTCCGCCGAAGAGGTCTTGCGCGCGCTCCGGACTCGGGTGTGAGTCAGCACCTTCCAATCAGCTTCACTCGGCAAGCGTCCAAGCAGGTTGAAGAGGCCGCCCACTGGTGGCGCGCGAACCGTGAGAAGGCTCCTGCCGCGCTGACCGAGGAGATCGATCAGGCGCTCCAACTGATCGCCTCTCAGCCGGACGTCGGTGGCAGGGCACGAAACGCCAAACTGGTCGGCGTACGCCGAATCCTCCTCAATCGCCTGGGCTATCAGGTGTCTTACCGCGTGGTCGAGGCTCCCACCCGTTCCATCCAAGTCGTTGCTGTGTGGCACGCGAGTCGAGGGACTGGCCCGTGTCTGTAAAGCACGCCGCCTAATCAAGCCGCTGCAGCCGACGAGCGGCGGATGCATTAGACTCCTTTGCGAAAGCGTGACCGCCGCTCGCGGCTGAGCGGCAAACCGTTAGAACGCCCCAACTTGAGGAGGAACATGGCTATGGCTGAAGCGCCGGAGTACTTCCATCTGCGTCCGGAGGTCGAAAAGGCCTTCGGCTACACGCACGCCGTAAGAATCGGTGACGACATCAAGATCTCGGGCGCGGTGAGCATGGATGATCAGGGCCACCCGACAGCCATCGATGATCTGGAGCAGCAGATGAAGAACGCCTACTCCGATCTCGCCAGGGTTCTGGAGCACTATGGCTGTACCTTCGACGACGTGATCGTTGAGAACGTCTTCACGACGGACATGGCGAAGTTTCTTGAGGTCTCTTCGTACCGTAACTCGATCTACACGAATCAATTTCCGACGGGGAGCTGGCTCGAGGTCAAAGGGCTCGCCTTGCCCGAGTTGATGATCGAGATCGAGCTGGAAGCGCACCGGTCTAGGTAGCGCGCGCAAGTCGTTGCCCGTGTTTTAAACGCGTGTTCTACAAGCCGATGACGGTCGCCTACGGCGCCCGCAGCTTATCGGCGAGGCGTTAGCTGGCGATACGGTAGTCATTCGTCGGAGCGCCCGAGTCGGGCCGTGTCAACGCTTTTGAGACAACCTGATTCAGAATTTACTGTAGCAACTCCATCGATGTGATCGTCGGGCTCGCCGGAGCGCCGATGAGGCGTTGTGGCCCTCGGATGTCCCCATGCTGCGGGTCGTCCGG
>JBBQSP010000094.1:0-17778 GCA_038213735.1 Vicinamibacterales bacterium
GCTACAAGGAAATGCCCAAGCTGGTCGCGGCGCTGCGTGCCCGTGATCAACAGCTCGGACTCGTCGTGAACGATGCGGAGAAGGTCGCGTAGTCGTCAACTGAGCCGCCGCTGAGTTTCAACAGCGAACGGGACAACTCCCAGTCGTCTGTAAGTGCATTCCACGCCGCCGTGGTTGTCATTGTTATCGTTCCGTAATGAGACAGTGATCCTATTTAATACAGTCAAGCCATCAATATGAGGCGTGAATTTAGCGCTTCACGCATCTGCGGCTTTAAAATTGACACAATTACTGTCACGACAAGACATTAACATCATTTAGAAGACTTTTTATCGTATGATTGCGCTTAATGTGACTGTGTATGGCTTTGGGAATTTTGGGGTGGCGTTAGAATCAAGTTGGTGCCGGGGTACGCAGTGTTGAGGTAATCAAATGGGGAACTCACAGAAGACGCGGCCTCGAAGCCAGCCCAGAGGCACCGTTTCAAAACCTTGGCGGGCAATTCTCGCGGCGGTTTTGGGAAGCGCGGTTGTGATTGCGCTGGGAGCTTTTGTCGGCCTCCTGGACGCACCACCACCCGTCCAGTCGCCATCCGGTTCCGGCGCCCAGGTGCGCGGCATCGATGCGCCGATCGAGCTTCGCCGCCCGAACTTCAACTATTCGGTGATTCCCGGTGGTGCGTTCGACGGCCATGAATTGAAGAGCGCGGTTAATCGCGACACGGTGGTGGCGCAGCATTATCGCGACGTGAACCTCTCTACGATGCGTCCCGAAACCCTGAGGGCAGACCGCCTCGCCTATGTTTCGTATCGTATCGGCGATCGTGTGTATTGGACGTCGAAAAAGGTCCGGATTCGGAGTGGTGAAACGATTCTCACCAACGGTCAGACGGAAATTCGCGCGCGCTGCGGCAATTGCATTTCAATGGAGCCGCTGAAGCCGACGGCGGAGGACGAACCAGACTTACTGGAGCTAGACGCGCTGACCGACACCGGCCCGGGGCTGGGGTCGTGGCCGATCAACGCATTCTCCCGTTTGGGAGCGGGTGAGCCTGCAGACGTGGAGACGACGATTGCCACGGCGCCGCAGTTCGGCTTCCCGCTGTCCCTTCCGTTTGACGTCTCGGCATCGCCCGTCGAACCGATTGGGGTAGGGCCGATTGATACGGAGCCTGGAAGCTCGAACCTTCCTGGTCCAGGCCCCGGCGTGGGAACGCCGCCGCCGGACGGAGTCACGCTGCCGCCCAGCGCGGCCACGCCGCCGCTGGTTCTTTTCCCAACTGGCCCCGGTTTTCCGGTCGACGATCCGTCCGCATTCGACGGACTCGATTCGCTGCTGGACCCACCCCTTCCCCAGCCCGCACCGAACGCGCCTAATCCGTCTCCGCTACCGGGACCGGCACCGGTTTCCGTTCCCGATCCGGCCTCTACAATAGCGCTCCTCGTCATCGGACTTACCGCCCTGGCCCTCGCGAAACGCCGTAGCTGACGTGGCTGTCATGGCGTCATGACGGGAGGAATTCGGAAACTCGACGGCGTAGCGGGCTCCGCCGCGTAAATGTATGACTAATCGCTGCTCGGACGTTAGAACACTATCTGAACTTGCCGACGTTCAGCGGCGCCCACGGCTCTAGGGCGGATTTATTGAGCCAACGTATAGCGGCGCCATCCGGCACCACCTTTTGGCCTTTGTCGGGTCACGCGCTGGACAGCACCACGTGACGCCGCTCGGCAAACTCCGCGCGCAGCGACGCGCGCACGTCGGGATGCGCGATCCCGATGAGCGCCTCGGCACGCTGGCGCAGCGACCTTCCGAAGAGATTGACGGCGCCGTGTTCGGTCACCACCCAGTGCACGTGACCGCGCGTGGTCACGACCCCAGCGCCGGGCCTGACCGCCATCACGATGCGCGAGGCCTGGCCACCGGCCGCCATTGACGGCAGCGCGATGATGGGCTTGCCCCCGTGCGAGAGCGCGGCGCCGCGGACGAAGTCCATTTGTCCGCCGATCCCCGAGTAGATGCGGAAGCCAATCGAATCAGCCACCACCTGACCCGACAGGTCCACCTCGATCGCAGAGTTGATGGCCACGACCTTGTCGTTCCTGCGGATCAGCGAGGTATCGTTCGTGCGATCGCACGGGTGAAATTCGACCAGCGGATTATCGTCGACGAACCGGTACAGCCGCTTACTGCCGATCACGAACGCCGTGACGATTCGGCCCTGATGCACCTTTTTCCGGCGGTTCGTGATGACGCCGCCTTCCACCAGATCGAGGATCCCATCCGAGAACATCTCGGTGTGGATGCCGAGGTCGTGTTTGTTGCCAAGCCGGCGCAGGGCGGCGTCGGGAATAGCGCCGATCCCCATCTGCAGCGTCGCGCCGTCTTCCACCAGCGCGGCCACCTGCGCGCCGATGGCGTCGTCAATCTCGGTGGGCGACGTCGCGAAGTGCTCGGGCAGCGGCCGGTTCGTGTGAATGCAGGCATCGAGGCGCGCGAATGGCACGAGCGTGTTACCGAGCGTGCGCGGCATCTGCTCGTTTACCTCGGCGATCAGGATCCGGGCCGAGAGCGCCGCCGCGAGGGCCGCGTCGACCGAGGTGCCGAGCGAGCAGAAGCCGTGCCGGTCGGGCGGCGAGACCTGCAACAGGGCGGCATCGAGCGCAATCGTCCTGGTGCGGAAGAGCGACGGGATGTCGGAGAGGAAGATCGGCATGAAGTCGGCCGCGCCGTCGTCGATCGCCGTGCGCAGCGGCGGGCCCGTGAAGAGCGAGACCGACAGGAAACGGCCGCGGTGCCCCGGGTCCACGAACGGCGCCGGCCCCATCGTGTGCAAGTGGTAGAGCGTCACGTCCTGCAGCGACGCCCGCCGCACCATGGCCTCGATCAGCGGCGTGGGCGTGGCGGCGGCGCCGTGCACGAAGACGCGCATACCGCTCGCGAGGCGAGACACGGCATCATCGGCCGAGACCGCCCGCGACGAGAGCTCAATTGGTGGCGTGCTGCGCATGGCAATCATCGTACTGTGTGTCTGCGACCGTCATCACGACGTAATTTGTTGTGCCGCGCCGCACCGGGCGTGGCGTTCGACGGTCTAATGGATCAGGAAGTCCATTCACGCGCCTCGGCGCACCACGGAGACAATCGAACATGAAGAAGTTGCTGATCCTCGCTTGCGCACTGGTCCTCGCCACGTCGGCGTTCGCCGCCCAGGGCAAGCCCGTCACCTCCAAGTATGCCGGCGTCGTCCAACAGTACGATGCCGCCACCAAGACGCTCACCGTGAAGCGGAACGACAACAAGCAGGGCGACTTCGTGATCGCCGACGCGTCTGAAGTGCTGGACGGCAAGGCCAAGGCCGACGCGGCTGCGCTGAGCGTGGGGCGCAAGGTCGAGGTCGAGTTCTATATGGACGGCGCGACGAAGATCGTCGTGAAGGCCAAGGTCAGCGGCGCAGCCACGACCAACTAACACCGGCAGACCGGGCACGCGCGCGAGCCGATGCTCGTCCTCGCGCGCGTCGGCCGGGTTGTCAACCGCGAGGCTCGAGGCTATCCTGACCGCTGACAAGGAGGCTGGCGATGCCTGGAGTCTTGGCGGCGGTGATTCTGTCGACGGTGGGCCTGGCGGTGCAGGCCGGTTGGATGCCGGCCACGGCCGTCGATGGCGTGGCTCGCGAGATGGCCGCCCGGCTCGAGCAGGCCAATGTCGGCATCGAACCAGCGAAGCTGCTGCCCAGTGCACAGGCCGGGGTCGAGTCACCGCGTGATCGCCTTGATGCGCTCGGCGTCCGCCGTGTGATGAGCCTGTCGCCCCAGTTTCCCCGGCTGAAGTTGCCGGCCGCCGGACAACCGCACCTCGATGCGATGGCCGGCTACGCCATGTGCACCTACTACCTGGAAGCCCGGTTCGCGAAGCCGCCGCGCGGCGCCGACGTGGACATGCGGCTCGATGCCGCGATGGGGCCGCTCTCGCTCGCCGTGACCACCATGTACCTGCGCCACCACTACCTCGCCGCCGGCGGCAGCGATGAGCGGATCAAGAACTACCTCGATGGCGATGCGCTGAACGAGGTGGCCGCCGTGGTGCAGAAGGACCCGAAGTTGCTCGACTACACGGCAGCGCAGTGCCGGGCGGCGGTGTCGACGCTGCTCGACTAGCCACCCCCGAGTGCCATCGGGCAGCTCACTCCCGGCCGAACGCGGTCACGAGCAGGCCGGACACGACCGCCACTCGCCATTCGCCCCTCGCACCAACGCCTTGCCGCACTCGGGGCACTGCGCGATGCGGCCCACCGCCGGACCGGCGCGCTCTTTCGGCTTGCTCGCTTCGAGTTCGGCCGCGCTCACGGCCTCCAGGAATTCATCCGCGAACGAGATCTTGATCGTCTTGAGCTGGTCGCCGAACCGGACGAAGACGCTTTCGCCGTTGCTGCCCTCCACCTTGCCAATGCCCCACTCGGACCGCGACCGGTGCCGCACGTGTGTTCCCGCTGCGATTGCCATCACCTGCCAGCATAACCGTTCGGTGATGACAGGATCCTGCGTTACGGGCAGAATCTCCCTGACATGCCCACCCTGCCCTCTCTGTTCGACCTCGCCGGCCGCGTCGCCATCGTCACCGGCGGCTCCCGTGGGCTCGGTCTCGAAATAGCCGAAGGCCTCGCCGAGGCCGGCGCCCGGTTGATGATCTGCGCGCGGCGCGACGAATGGCTCACGCCCGCGCTGGCCGAGCTGCGCGCGCGCGGATACACCGTCGAGGGCCTGCCCTGCGACGTGTCACGGCCCGACGACGTTCAGGCCGTGGTCGACAAGACCATGCAAGCCTATGGACGGCTCGACATCCTGATCAACAACGCCGGCATCACGTGGGCGGCGCCGGCGGCCGAGATGCCGATCGAGAAGTGGCGCAAGGTGATCGACGTGAACCTCACGGGCGCGTTCCTGTTCTCGCAGGCGGCCGGCCGCGAGATGCTGAAGGCGGGTTACGGCCGCATCATCAACGTCGCGTCGATCGCGGGCTTGATTGCGTCGGTTCACGGGCCGCACTACGCGGCCTATGCCGCCAGCAAGGCCGGCCTGATGGGCCTGACGCGGGAACTTGCCGCCTCATGGGGACGCCAGGGCATTCGCGTGAACGCGATCGCGCCCGGCTATTTCCACTCGCGCCTCGCCGACGGCGCCATTGAAATGGTGGAACCCGAGCTGAAGGCGACGAGCCCGCTCGGCCGGGTCGGCGCCGACGGCGAACTGAAGGGGGTCGTGGTGTTCCTCGCGGCCGACGCATCGAACTACGTAACCGGCCAGGTGGTGGTCGTCGACGGCGGCTGGTCAGTGACCTAGCGGACCGCGGTTACACCTTGCTTCGCGAGGTGGCGCACCCGCACATCGAACTTCGCGAACCGCTCGTCGGTCGTCTGCCCGCGCTTGTAGCGGAAATAGATCTGTTGAATGACGACGGCGATTTTGAAGAAGGCGAAGGCTTCGTAGAAGTGGATTCGTGACAGGTCGCGGCCGCTGTTGGCGGCGTAGCACTCGAGCACTTCGTCGCGACTGAACCACCCGGGCCGGTTCGTGACCGAGCCAAGGGCGTCGTTGGGCTCCAGGCGGCGGCCCTGTGCCCAATAAGCGAGGAAGATCCCGATGTCGACCAGCGGGTCGCCAAGCGCGGTCATCTCCCAATCGAAGACGGCCACCAGCCGGCCGGCGTCCGACGGATCGAGCATCACGTTATCGAGCTTGAAGTCTCCGTGAACAATGGCCGGCGGATCGGCGTTGGGCGGCAGTTGCTGCAGCAGCCAGTCCGCCAGTGTCTCCATCTCGGGAAGATCGTCGGTCTTCGAACGCTGCCAGCGCTCGGTCCAGCCACGCACCTGCCGTTCCACGAAGCCGGCCGGCTTGCCCAGGTGCGCCAGGCCATGCGATGCGACGTCCACGGCATGCAGGGCCGCCAACGTTTCGACCATCGCGCGGCTGGCGCGGCGGCGCGCCTCGGGCCGGTCGGCTAGTTGCGGCGGCTCGTCGGCGCGGATGACCAGTCCGTGACGGCGTTCCATCACGTAGAACGGCGCGCCGGCGATCCCGGGGTCTTCGCACAACAGGTACGTGCGCGGGGCGAGCGGAAAGTGCGGATGAATCGCGTCGAGCCAGCGATGCTCGCGGGCCATGTCGTGCGCGGTCGGCGGCAGCGGACCAAGCGGCGGCCGCCGCAAGACCAGTTCCACGCCGCCGTAGCGCAGCAAGTAGGTCAGGTTGGAATGGCCGCCGTGAAACTGATCAACCAAAGGATCGCGAGACAGGTCCAGGCCGGGAATGTCGCAGGCAGGAAGACGGTCGCGCAGGAACGTCGCAACGCGTGCCCAGTTGAGCTCCTCCCCCGCCCGAACCGGCCGAACATCGCCAGACATGTGGAAGCCTGCCTGTGTAATCTGCGTAATCTGCGGCCCTACGCGAAGCGGAGGCGTCTGAGGAGGCGCACGAACCTCGCGCGCCAGCGGTCATCGGCGAACTCGCCCGCCGAGTCGCGCTTGTCGGACGGCGTAACGCCGTCCGAGATGTGTCCGAACATGAGCAGCCGCGCCGCTTCGAGCAGGCCCTCGGCGCCGAACGGTTTCTCGATGAACGATTCGCCGTCGCCAAGCTCGGCTACGCCCTTGAAGAGCGTGTCGGCAAACCCGGTCACGTACAGCACGCGCACCGACGAGTAACGCTGCCGCACCACGGGCGCCAGTTCGCGGCCGGTCAGGTTCGGCATCATCAGGTCGGTGACCAGCAGGTCGACGCCGCGGAAATTCGGCAGGTCGAGCAGCTTGGCCGCCTCGACACCGGAATCGGTGGACTGGATCTCGTAGTTATCAACCGAGAGGATCCGCACCAGCAACTTCAACACCGCTTGCTCATCGTCCACGACCAGCACGCGCTTGCGAACCTGGAGCGGCGGACGCGCGAGGGTTGCCGGTGCCTCAGACGTGCCGGGCCGGTGAATCAGTGGGACGTTCGGAACCGGCACTTCTGCCGTTGGCGGTGTGGGACCGGCAGCGACCATCGAGCAACATCTTACTGCCTTCGGACCGGCGTCAGTGGGCGACGGAGGGGCGAGGTAGCGACCGCACCGGACTGCAGCTGACGCAGGGGACATACGCCCCTGCGCCAGCTGGACGAAATCGGCCGCGCCTAACGCTTGGTCGATTCGTAGACCGTGGCGGCACCACCCCCGATGGCGGCGCCGATGAGCGCGCCCTTCTTGCCGCCAATGAGGCCGCCAATGCCGGCTCCGCCGCCGGCGCCGCCGCCGATGATCATAGCGGTCTTGCCCCACGAGCGGTCCTCGCGCCGATCCTCCTCGCGATACACCTCCTCACGGGTCGCCACCCGGCGCGCCGCGGGGCGTGCCGCCGGGCGCGCCACGGGGCGCGCGCGCGGCGCCGGCATCGACACGATCTCCGCCGGCGCATACACGGGCTGTGGTGCGTAGTACACCGGCTGCTGTGCGTACGACGCCTGTGGGTAGTAACCTGGCTGCGCCATCATCGGTGCGCCTTGTGCCGGGGCCCCGGGGTAGGCCACGGTCGTCGCGTACGGGTGGTTCGGATCCACGCCCGTGAACGGTGCCGCGGCCGGCCGCGCGAACGCCGCGACACCCAGTGCGACCGCGCCCGCCGTGAGACCGCCGATTGCCGATCCGAGGATTGTTCTCAACATGATGTCTCTCCCCCATGGCCACCGGCGCGTGTTCGCGACGGATGGCTGCCTCCCACTACTTCAAGGGATGTGCCATCAGCCAGGCGGGCAAAACGACTTGAACTGAGGACGGATAAGAGCGTTCGCGGGGCGGGATGTGCCGCGAACAGGACAGCTCTGCCGTGTCTCACGCCCCCGAGTCGTGAAGGTCTCGGCGGTTCATGAACCGGAGGGCGAGACTACGGAAGAATGGTCCACATCAACGTGACGCCGACCGACAGCCGGAAGAAACCGAAGCCATCGGGGCGCTGCAAATCGGGATGCTCGGCAAAGGACTTGAAGTAACGCAGGTCGCCGCGAACGGCGACCACGTCGTTCATGGTGTAGAGCAGCCCGCCGCCGCCGTTGACGCCAAGGTCGTAGGTCTGCGCGGCCCGGTTGCACGGCGTGTTGCAACCGTCGATCTGCATGACGCCGACACCGGCCGACACGAACGGGCGCCAGCGGCCACGCGGCTGAATGTAGCTGCCGTTGAACATGTAGGTGGCCAGGTCCAGTTCCTGTAATCCGGAGTCGGCGTCGGCGGCGAAGCTGAAGTCGAACTCGGCGCCCCAGCCGTTGTACTCCTGCACCGACACGGCCATGCCGGGCATGAACACCGGGCTGGAGACGTCCCCGCCCGACGCCCACCCCGCCTGGGCGGTGAAGTAGCCATGAAAGGCATCCATGCTCGACTGCGCGTGCGCGCGGGTCGCTCCCGCCAGCACCACCGCCACGACTCCGACTGAGAACACGATCCGCTTCATCACCTCTCCTCGCACCCGCCGTTGGCGGGCACGCCCGTGAACAGCCGCTGCCCCTCGCTCAACAACCACCGGCGCGCCTCCTGGTGCCTGGGGCACACCGCGCGCACGTGCCGCCAGAAACGGGGCGAGTGGTTCAACTCCCGCCGGTGCATCAACTCGTGCAGCATTACGTACTCGCACACGAACGCCGGCACCAGGATCAACCGCCAGTTCAGGGTAATGGCGCCGGCGGCCGAGCAGGCGCCCCACCGCGACCGCTGGTTGCGAATGGAGATGCGCGTGACGGTGATGCCGTGCGCCTCGGCCAGCTGCCGCAACGCCGGCGGCAATTCGCGCCGCGCGCGCCGCCGCAAGGCCGGTTCGTCGGGATGCACCACGGCCGGCCGGGCCGCGCGCGTGGCGCGCTGCCGCTCGATCCACGGCCGGCTGGTTTCGACAAACGCCAGGGCCTCGCGCTTTGATCCCCAACGCGGCAACGTCACCCGCAACGTCCCATCGTCCAGGACGCGGAGAATGTATCGGCGGGCCCACTGGTGCCGGACGAAGACGGTGGGGGCCACGCGAAATGGCAAGTCCAACTGCATGGGACGCCCCCAAGAGTACAGCAAAGTAGCGGTAAAGTAGCCGCATGGCTTCAGGTTTCGACGCCCTCGCCGACCTGGTACGCGGCGCCACCTTCGACGACTTCCTGTTACGGCCGCAGTACAGCGTGATCGAGCGCCGCGACCCCTCGGCGATCGACCTGTCGTGTCGCTTCTCGACGCACATCACGCTCAAGCGGCCGCTGGTGTCGGCCAACATGGATACCGTCACCCGCGCGCCGATGGCGATTGTGCAGGCGGAGGAAGGCGGCCTCGGCATCATCGACCGCGGCTTCAGGAGCGGCGACATCGAGCCGCAGGTGCGCGAGGTCGAGAAGGTCAAGCGGATGCAGCACATCATCATCCGCGACCCCTATGCCGTGACGCCCGAGACGCCGCTCGCCGTGGCGGCGGCGCTCATGCGGCGCGCGCGCGCCGGCACGCTGGTGGTGATCGACGCCGAGCGCCGGCTGAAGGGACTGCTGACCGAACGGGACGTGCGCTTCGTTGACACGAAGCAGAGCGTGGTGGCCTCGCGGATGACCCCGGTCGAAGCCCTGGTCACCGGCCGCGGCGAGCTGACGCTGGCCGCCGCCGAACGGGTGATGGTCGAGCGCAAGGTGAAGAAGCTGCCACTGGTGGATGACGCCGGCGTCCTGATTGGGCTGATCACCGCCAAGGACATCTACCGCCAGGAGCGGCTGCCCTTTGCGACCCGCGACGCCCAAGGCCGCTTGCGCGTCGGCGCGGCCATTGGCGCCACCGGCGACTTCCTGGAGCGCGCCGCCGAACTGGTAAAGGCGCAGGTTGACGTCATCGTCATCGACATCGCCCATGGGCACTCAACCGTCATGGCCAAGGCCATCGAGGCGTTTCGCCAGGGCTTCCCCGACGCGGAACTGGTCGCGGGCAACGTCGCCACCGCCGAGGGCGTGCGGTTTCTCGCCGAGCGCGGCGTCAACGCCATCAAGGTGGGCATCGGTCCCGGCGGCGGCTGCACGACACGGCTCACCACCAGCTTCGGCGTGCCGCAGTTGCAGGCGCTGGTCGAGTGCCGGCAGGGCGCCGGCGAGCACGGCGTGCCGCTCGTCGCCGACGGCGGCATCAAGCGCCACGGCGCGATCCTCGAGGCGCTGCTGTTTGGCGGCGATACCGTGATGCTCGGCAGCATGTTTGCCGGCACTGAAGAAACCCCCGGCGACGTGGTGCAGAAACCAGTCGTGCTGCCCGATCAACAACGCTCGGTGAAGGTGCCGTTCAAGGTGCTGCGCGGCATGGCGTCGATCCAGGCGATTCGCGATCGGCTCGACGTCGAAGACGATGAGGTGGTGGACCTGGAGGCGCTCGGCGCCGAAGGCACCGAGGTGAGCGTGCCGGCGCGCGGGTCGGTGCGGCCGATCATCCAAGACATCCTGAAGCACCTGTGCTCGTCGATCAGCTACGGCGGCGCCAGGAGCCTCGATGAACTGCGGCAGATGTTTCGCGATGACCCGATGCGCTACCTGGTGAAGCTCTCCGCTTCATCCAAGCGCGAGAGCTACGAGAGATAAATCAGCCACAGAGGACACAGCGGACACCGAGCCAAACTCTCTAACTGCGATCAGGCTTCGACCGAGCTACACGCATTCTGAAGAATTAGCTCTGTGTTCTCGGGTGTCCTCTGTGGCCAATTTCCTAGCGCGATGAACGCCGCGACCAGCCGGCCAGCACCACGTGGCTGTTGACGCCGGGGTTGGTCGACAGCTGGTTGCCGTTCGAAAAATGCTGGAACCGGTAGGAGATGACCACGCTGTCGCGCGGCGAGGTGTGCCACCGGACACCGCCGCCCCAGTGCGCGGTGAAGTTCACCGACTGGGTCTCCTCCGGCACGGGCTCGGTGGTCCATAACCCGCCCATCGCCAACTCGGCGAACACCGACCACGTGCGTAGCGGCAGGAAGTTCCAGCGCCACACGACAGGCGCGAAGCCCAACCCGTAGACGCCGGCCGGTTCGAACTGGACATAGAGCGGCGTGGCCTCGGCCGCCCACGCAAAGCAGCCGCGCAGCCAGCCTGGGCCGTGGGGCCGGGTCAGCGACCGCCCCCACGACACCGTTTGCACGCCGTACGAGCGGTTGCCCTCGGACTGGAACAGCGCGACGCTCTGCGCCGCGCCGGCCGACACCATCCATTCGGATCGGGTCTCGCCGGTCCGCCCCGGCTGCAGGCAGGTGGCCACCGGCGCCGCCGCCAACTGCAGGACCAGGAGCGCGACCAATCCCATCAGCCGCCGGCCACGCGTTCGGCGAACGTGATCACGTGGCCATCCGGATCGGTGACGGCGAACTCACGCATGCCGTAGAACTGGGTCTTGAGCGGCATCACGACGGTGGCTTGCGGCGCGACCGCGGCGTGCAGCGCATCCACCTCGGTGACTATGAAGAACATGGTGGCGGTGCCGCCAGGCGGCGTGGCCGCCATCGACGGGAAGTCTTCAACCGCCGCTTTCACGTCGTTCAGAAACACCGGAACACCATCGCGCTCGAGGCCCACAAACACGTACGGCGGCGCATCGGGCACGTTCATGCTGATTGTGAAGCCGAGCACGTCGCGATAAAACGCCAGGCTCCTGGCGATGTCGCGGCAAACCAGATTGGGGGTCACAGAAGTAAAGCGGGTCATGGGCACACTCCGGCCTTAGCTCGCGCTACCTCCGTCCGGCGATCTGCGAGGGTTGACCGCCGAGTAGGGGCGCTGTTTGGGCCAGCCCCCGCGAGGGACTGGCCCAGTTTATCAATCGACGCGCAAAGCTTCCAGCGGATCGACGCGGGTCGCGCGCATCGCCGGCAGCAGGCCGGCGATGAACGCCACCACGGCCAGCAGCAGCGGCAGCGAGATGAAGGTCATGGGATCGGTCGTACTGATGCCGTAGACCAGGCGCTCGAGCGTGCGCGTCATCGCCAGCGACGCCACCACGCCGACGGCCAGCCCGGCCGCCACCGGCTTGAGCGCGCTGAACAGCACCAGGTGCAGAATCTCGCGGCTGGTCGCGCCAAGCGCGACGCGAATGCCGATCTCCTGTGTGCGCTGTGCCACCGAATACGCCACCGTCCCGTAGATCCCGGCAATGGCCAGCACGAGCGCGATGCCGGCAAACACGATCAGCAGCGTCATGTTGAACTTGCGCTGCGTCAGCGACGCGCCGAGCACCGCATCGAGCGTGCGCGGCGGCGAGACCGGCAGCGATGGGTCAAGCGCCTGCAGCGCCGCGCGCACGGCGCCGGCCGCGGCCAGCGGGTCGCCCTTCGTGCGGATCATCAGGTTCTGCGCCCGGCCCGGCGCGGCGGTGTACGGCGCGTAGGTCATTGGCACCGGATCCTGGTCCGCGCGGTATTGCCGCACGTTGCCGACAACGCCGACAATCTCCACCCATTCGGGCTCACCATCTTCGCCGGGGCCGAACGAAAACCGCCGGCCAATCGGATCGGCGTCGGCAAACTCGCGGCGGGCCATCGCCTCGTTGATCAGGATAGTGCGCGGGTTCTCGATCGCATCCTGCTCGGTGAACTCGCGCCCGCGCAGCACCGGAATGCCCATGGTGGCGAAATAGCCGGGACTGGTGTCCACATAGTACGAGAGCGGCTGCTGGTTCGGTGGCACCTCAAGCTTGCCCTCGGGCTGGTACGACAACACGCTGATGCCGCCGCCGAGCGGCAGCATGCTGCTGAGCGCAACCTGCTCCACGCCGGGCACGGCGCGCACGCGCTCCAACACCTGCTGCCAGTAGCCGAGGAACTGGCCGGGCGACCGGTAGTTCTCGCCGGTGGGCGCCACGGCCATCGTCAACATGCGCGACGTGGTGAACCCGAGCGGCGCATCCATGAGCGTCATCAGGCTGCGGAACAGCAGGCCGGCACCGACCAGCAGCACCAGCGAAATCGACACCTCTGCCAGCACCAGCCCCGCGCGCGCCAGGTGCTGGTGGCCGTCGCCGGTGGCCCCGCGGGTGTTGTCCTTGAGCGTGCTCTGCAGCTGCGGCTTCGAGGCCTGCCACGCCGGCACCACCCCGAACAGGATCCCCGTGATCATCGACAGCGCGAACGCGAACGTCAGCGCGCGGCCATCGACGCCGATCGGCGCGACCCGCGGCACCTCGCCGGGATCGAGCGCCAGGATCAGGTCCACGCTCCAGAACGCCAGCAGCACACCGAGCGCGCCGCCGACCAGGGCAATGACCACGCTTTCAGTCAGCAGTTGCCGGATCAGCGCCGACCGGTTGGCGCCAATCGCGGCACGGATGGCGAACTCGCGCGCGCGCACCGTGGCGCGTGCCATCAGCAGGTTCGCCACGTTGGCCACGACGATCAGCAGCACGCACGCCACCGCGCCCAGCAGCACCAGCAACGGGGTGCGCGCCGAGCCCACCAGCTGATCCTGCAGCGGCGTGGCCACCCCGATAAAGTTGGAGGCGTCCTCGGGATACTGCTCGGCCAACTGGTCCGAAATCGTCTTCAGTTCGGCATTGGCCTGCTGCAGCGACGTGCCGGCCTTGATCCGCGCGATGCCGCGCAGGCAATGCATGCCGCGCTGGTTGCGCGGGTCGCCGGCCGGGCCGCCGCACCCCGGCACGTCATACGACGCCGGAATCCAGAACTGCGCGTCCTGCGGAAAGTTGAGCGCGGCCGGCATGACGCCAATCACCGTGAAGGGCTGGCCATTCAGCCGCACCGGCTGGTTGATCACGTCTGGCGACGCTGAGAAGTAGCGCTGCCACAACCCATAGCTCAGCACCACGTTCTGCCCCTGACCAGGTTCGGCGTCGTTGCGCGTGAACTGCCGCCCCAGTAGCGGCGACACGCCGAGCACGTCGAAGAAAGCCGTCGAGGTCACGGCGCCACGCATCCGTTCCGGCTCCCCCGCCGCGGGCGCGACGTTGAACGTGCGGGGCGTGTACGCGCTCATCACCTCGAGGCTCGTTGACATCTTTTGCCAATCGAGGAAGGTGGCCGGGGCAATCGCGCCGCCGCCCGCCGGGTCCCGGCGCTCGACTTCGTTGATGTCAACAATGCGGTCGGCGTCGCGGAACGGCAGCCCCTGCAGCAAGACGCCATTGACGATGCTGAACATGGCCGTGTTGGCGCCGATGCCGACGGCCAGCGTGAAAATGACGACAGTGGTGAAGACCGGGGTCTTCAAGAGCATTCGGAGGGCGTGACGAAAATCCTGGGTCAGACGGTCCATGCGAGGCCGGATATTGCAGCTTGCTTGCCAACGCGCTGGCGGCCAGTAACCGCATGTATTTAAGTTACTTACGCGAAATATGCCCGGACCAGTCATAGGGTCGATCTGTCCGATTGTGGAACTGCTATGCTCCGGGGATGGCGCGCGGGTGGGAGAGCAAGGCGGTCGAGTCACAGCAAGACGAAGCGGGCCGCAAGCCCAGCGTAAAGCCGGCGCTGACGCCCGAAGAGCGCGACCGCTGGCAATTGAAGGCCGGCCTGCAGCTGGCCCTCGCCGAAACGCAGGCCCAAATGGGCGCCGCCTGCCGGCCCGCGCACCGGGAAATGCTGAAGTTACGCCTTGACGCCCTCCAGGCTCAGCTGGAGGGCTTGTGACCTCCGGACATATTTGCTAAGCTACCCGCCCAAGCAAAGACCCACCCAACATTCCACATCCACGTTGGATTTGAACACGAACACCCCATTGCCTTCAGCCGTCACCCGTTAGAGTTCACCAGTGCCACCAGTCCGATTGTTCGTGGGCAATTTGCCCTATCAGGCGACCGAAGACGACCTGCGTACGCATTTCGCCCAGGTTGCCCCACCGACCCAAATCGTGCGTCCGCTCGACCGGGAAACCGGCCGCGCCCGCGGGTTCGCATTTATCGAGTACGCGGAGCGCGCCCCCGCGGAAGAAGCCATCAAGAAGTTCGACGGCCAGTTGTTCATGGGCCGTCCGCTGGCGGTCAGTGAAGCCCGCGCGCGCGAGGCCGGCGGTCCGCCGCGGCCAAGCGGCGGCTTCGGTGGCCCGCCCCGGCCGGGTGGATTCAGCGGCGGAGGTGGCGGCTTCAGCGGCGGCGGCGGGTTCAGTGGCCCGCGGCCCGGCGGCGGCTACGGCGGCGGCGACGCCACCGGCGGCGCCAAGAACTTTGGTCCCCCGGCTCCGCCGAAGGACAAGAAGAAGCCCTTCACCAAGAAGGAAGACAAGCCGCGCGGTCCCATTCCGACCAAGTTCACGGGTCGCATGTATGACTTGGATGATTCGGAAGAAGACAACATCGACGCGCTGCCCGACTTCATGAAGCACGACGACCCGGATCCCGACGCGCCTGAAACGGCGGCCGACGCGACCCCGGACGGCGGTAGCGGCGAGCCCGACGGCGGCAACGAGCCCGACGGCGGCAACGAGCCCGACGGCGGAGACGACGGCGGGGACAACAAGGAGTAGCGAGTCATGCCGAAGCGCGAGGACGTCATCCTCTTCAGCGGCGGCGCCCAGGGCGCTGAAGCAGAGTTTGGAGCCTGTGCGGAGCGCTTCGGGATCGAGGAGGTCAACTTCTCGTTCGACGGCCACAAGCCGCTACGGACGCGCGGCCTGCGCGTCCTCAATCACGAAGAGCTCTACGCGGGCGAGGTCAGCCTCGCCTACGTCTCGCGGCTGATGAACCGCCGCTACCCCGACACGCCGACCTTCCGCAAAATCCTGCAGAGCATCTGGTACCAAGTCAACCACGGCCAGGAGATCTACGTGATCGGCGCGATTCAACCGGACCAGACCGTGCGCGGCGGCACCGGGTGGGGCGCCGAGTTCGCGAAGCTCTGCAACAAGCCGCTGTTTGTCTTCGATCAGGAACGGTCCGGGTGGTTTGAATGGGACGGCGACCACTCGAAGTGGGTCGCGCGCACCGGCAGCGACGAGCCGGTGATCACCCACGTGCACTTCAGCGGCACGGGCACGCGCACCGTGAACGCCGCGGCACAGCAGGCCATCGAAGGGCTCTTCTCCCGCTCATTCGCATGAGCCGTTTTCACCGCTCCATGAATGCAATTCTCCTCATGATGCATTGACACGGCATGAGCAAGTCGAACTTCACGGGGGTCGAACTGGGGGACGGGCAGGCTTTCTGCCCCCAATGGCGCGGAAAGACACGGCCAGCTTGCAGGGTATCCTGTGGGGGGCGCTCCTGGTGATCGAACATGCCTACTGATTCACTCATCCTGACCGCCGTCATCGACGAGTTCCAGAAAATCAAGAAGCTGGCCGACAAGGCCATTGCGCAGCTGTCGGACGAGCAGCTGCACCAGACCATCGACCCGGAATCGAACAGCGTCGCCGTGATGATGCGGCACATGGCCGGCAACATGCGTTCGCGCTGGATCGACTTCCTGACCACCGATGGCGAAAAGCCGAACCGGATGCGCGATCAGGAGTTCGAGGTTTCGCCGCAGAGCCGCGCCGAACTCCTGGCCGAATGGGAACACGGCTGGCAGTGCGTCTTCGACGCGCTGACGCCGCTGACCGACGCCGACCTGCAACGCACGGTGATCATTCGCGGCGAGCCGCATTCCGTGTACAAGGCCACGAGCCGGCAGGTGGTGCACTACGCCGGGCACACGTACCAGATCCTGTTCCTGGCCAAGCACCTGTTGGGCACGGCGTGGAGGACCATGTCGATTCCGCGCGGCCAGTCGGAAGAGTTCAACCGCCGCATGCTCGCTCAGCTCCGATCAGAACAGTGACGGGGATGCTGCGCTGGGGCATTCTCGGCACGGCCCGCATCAACCGCCGGGTGATCCCGGCTATCAGGTTGGCGCCGCGCAGCGAGCTGGTCGCCATCGCGAGCCGCACGCGGCCGCGCGCCGAGGCGTACGCCGCCGAGTGGCAGATCCCCCAGGCCGTAGCGGGCTACCAGGCCCTGATTGACGACCCGGCGATCGACGCCGTCTACATTCCGCTGCCCAACAGCGCGCATGTGCCGTGGACGCTGGCGGCCGTGAAAGCCGGCAAGCATGTGTTGTGCGAAAAGCCCATGGCGCTCGACCCGGCCGACATCGACCGAATCCACGCCGCGGCAGCGGCCGCAAAGGTGGTTGTCGAAGAAGGCTACATGTACCGGCACGAGCCGCTCACGGCGAAGGTCCAGGACCTCGTGCGCGGCGGCGCCCTCGGCACCGTCCGCGCCATCGTCTCGGGCTTTACGTTCGCCTTGACGAACGCGAACGACCCGCGGCTCGATCCGGCCCTGGGCGGCGGCTCGCTCTGGGACGTGGGCTGCTACCCCGTCACCTATGCCGGCCTGCTGGCCGGCCGCGACCCCAAGATGGTGTTCGGCGCGGCGCACTGGCACGCCTCCGGCGTGGACGAAGAATTCGTGGGCATGCTGCGCTTTCCGGGCGGCACCACCGCCACCATCTACTCGGGCTTCCGCGCGACGCTACGCACCTGGCTCGAGGTGATTGGCACCGAGGGCTCACTCACCGTGCCCAATCCGTTCAAGCCGGGCCCTCTCGAAACGCTGGAGCTGCAGCGCAATGGGCGGATGGCAGCGATCGCCGTGGCCGGCTCTCCCCAATTGTTCGTGCGCCAGATCGAGCATTTCGAGCACTCGGCGCTGGACGGCGCGCCGTCGATCGTGACGCTGGCCGACAGCCGCGCCGCGGCCGCGACCCTGTCGGCGCTGCTCGACTCGGCACGCGACACCACCGCGTTGTATCCTGAGTAGGTGGAGACGACC
>JBBQSP010000095.1:0-17766 GCA_038213735.1 Vicinamibacterales bacterium
CTGGGCCGGCGTGTCGGGAATGTAGACCGCCTCGATCTGCTTGCCGTCGGCCAGTTGAAGGACGATTTTCTGCGTGCCGTCGGTCGAGACGTCGCGCTTGGTGATCGTCGGGAGGGAGACGGTGGCGTGCTCGGCGAGGGCGGTGCGCAGCGGCTGGCCGAGGTCGGTCATCTGCGCGAAGTCGGTGACGCCGCGCCGCCAAATCCACCGATAGATCTGCTTGGCGTGGAAGCGCTTGTGGCCCAGCGACTCGACGAAGGTTTCGAGGTCGCCCAGCTCCATTCCGGCGAGGTCGGCGAGCACCTCTTCAGTGTAACGGACGTGGCGACAAACCTTTAGGTTTGTCGTTGGCTAGGCTGGCAAACCGCACGCGCATGGATGTCAGCGTCCGCGTAATCGAGTCGCGGGCGGTATTGTTCACCACAGGGCGGAGGAACGGGGTGAACAGGAACGGCAGGTTCCGGCTGAGCGTCAGCGATTCCACTTCCACGACGACGCCGTCGCCGACTTGCTTGTAGCGCCAGTACGAATACAGGCGCCACATGAAGCCGTGGTCGTTGCCTTCCGGCAACTTCCGCTCCTGCGGCGTGCCCGCATTCTCGACCTCGACGATCTTGGTCGAGATGCTGTTGCTGGTCGCCCGGTCGGCCGCGATGCGGCGATAGGTCGTGTCGTACTCAGTGTCGTAGACCACGGTGATCAGCTTGGTGCGGCGCAGGCGCAGGAACAGCTTCTGTGAGTTCTCGCCTGTCTGCACCACGCGCGACGACAGCACGTCTTCCTGCTTGTGCTTGTCGGTTTGCGGCTCCTGCAGCGTCTTCAGCAGCACATCCAACTTCACCTTGGGAATGTAGGACGTTCCCCGCCAGTGGTTGATCATGCCGCCCCCGACTTCGATCTCGCTCGAGGCGCCGTCGCGCGCGACCGCCCGCGTCACGATCACCTCACCCCGGCGAAGCGCCGCCATCGACTTGGCGAGCTGGGCCGCCGGCTGGCGTTCGATGTCGAGGAAGGGCGAGTCGTCTCGGAGTTCCCGGTCGATGCGCGCCTCGATGGCCGCGGCATACCGGTTGAAGCCCTCGATGGTCTTCGCTTGAAGGATCGCCTCCATCGAGTCGGCCGAGAGCCCGGCGCTCATGGTGATGATGGCGGCGAGTGTTGCCGAGGTCGAGGCCAGCCTTCCGGTCCTCATCGGATTGTCTCCTCCCGGTAAAGGGCGTGGGCGTTGCTGACGCTCGTGATCACGAAGGTCATGACCATCCCTGCTACTCCCACAATACCTCCGAGATCGAACAAACGCACCTCAGCCAAACCAAATGGGCGGATCATCGGCGAGCTGACCAGTGCGACGGCCCCGGCCACCAGCACGAGCCTCAACTCGGTTGGTCCAATGCCCAGGAAGGCCATGTTGAAGACTCCGCGGGCGTGGGTCGCCAGGTAGGATTCGGCCGAAACCAGGAAGAACGCCGCCACCACCAGGACCGCCACCACCGGGCTCATGTGACCCGAGGCGGCCAGCCCGGCAAAAACCAGGGCCGTGCCCGTCAGATCGATGACATGGTCGAGGTAATAGCCATAGCGCGGTCGCAGCTGGTTACGGACGCGGGCCAGGGTCCCGTCGAGGCTGTCGCCGAACCAGTTCAGCAGGAGGCACAGTGCCACAAGACCTGCACCGGCAACGGGATGGGACGCGGTCAGCCAGAACGCGAGGCCGGCGCCGGCCATCGCCGCCAGCCCGAGCGCAGACAGGTGATCGGAGTGGATCCAGCGCGGCAGGCGCTCGGCCATCCAGATGAGCAGGCGTTTCTCGGATGCGGCCAGCAGGCTGGTGTTCCGGCGCGTATGGGTGGCGGATGACATCTCGAATCTCCCTTGTTTCGAAATGTGCAAATGGCGCCCAAAGCGGCTCAAGTGATATATGATCGCGCTGTAATTCTTTCTGCCGTAACCACTTCGTCTGCGGCAGGTTCCCACGTGTCCGAGCCCAACATTCGTCGCGCCGTCCTTGCCAACGGTGTCCGCCTTGCCACCGAGCGGATGCCGCACGTGCGCTCGGTGGCCATCGGCATCTGGCTGACCCGTGGTTCGCGTCATGAACCAACCGAGAGCATGGGCATCGCGCACTTCGTCGAGCACATGCTCTTCAAGGGCACGCCGACGCGCTCGGCCGAGGAAATCGCGCAACAGGTGGACTCGATTGGCGGGCAGATCGACGCCTTCACCTCCAAGGAATACGCCGGCTATTACCTGAAGGTCCTCGACGACCACCTGCCCCTCGCCGTCGAGATTCTCGCCGACCTGATCAGCAATCCGCTGATGGCCGACGAGGACATCGAGAAAGAGAAGAAAGTCATTCTCGAAGAGATCAAGATGGTCGAGGACACGCCCGACGATCTGGTCCACGAGATCTTCGCCGAGGGTTTCTGGAGCGGTCACCCGCTTGGCCGGCCCATTCTCGGCACGCCGGCCAGCGTCAACGCGCTGACCCGCGACACCATCCAGAATTACTTTACGAACACCTACGTCGCCGCCAATTTCGTCGTCGTGGCCGTCGGCAACCTCGAGCACGATCGCGTGCAGTCTCTGCTCGAACGGGCGCTCGCGCACATTCCTCATAACGGCCCGGACGCCGAGCACACGCCGCCGGTGGTGGCGTCGACCATCCAGATTCGCAGGAAGGAACTGGAGCAGAGCCACGTCGTCTTCGGCACGCCCGCCCTGCCGCAGCATCATCCGGAACGGTACGCCGGCTATGCGCTCAACACCACGCTCGGCGGCTCGATGAGCTCGCGCCTGTTCCAGAACGTGCGCGAGAAGCGCGGCCTAGCGTACTCGGTGTTCTCGGGGTTGTCGTCCTACCAGGACGCCGGCGCGCTCAGCATCTATGCCGGCTGCGGCAACGACTCGGTGGCGGAGCTGATCGACGTGGTCGTCGCCGAGCTGCGGCAGATGAAGCTGGGCGGGCTTGACCCAATCGAGCTGCGCCGCGCCAAGGATCACTTGAAGGGTTCGCTGATGCTCGGCCTCGAGAGCACCTCGAGCCGCATGTCGCACCTGGCGCGCCAGGAGATGTACCGCGACCGCACCGACGGGCTCGACGAAATGCTGGCCGCGATTGAGCGGGTCTCGGCGGAAGACGTGCTGAAGCTCGCCGACCGATTCTTCGCCACTGGGTCTCTCGCCGTGACGGTGCTCGGCAACGTGAATGGTCTACAGGTCAACCAGGAGCAACTTGCACTCTAAGCACATGATCGACGCCCACCGATGATCCCGCGCTATACCAACCCCGAGATGGGCCGGATCTGGAGCGACCAGCGGCGATACGAAACCTGGCTCCAGGTCGAAGTGGCCGCCGCCGAGGCGATGGCCGCCGCCGGCATCGTCCCCGCCGAAGCGGCGCGCGACCTGCGCGAAAAGGGCGCCTTCGACATTGCCCGCATCGACGAAATCGAGAAGGTCACCCAGCACGACGTCATCGCCTTCACCACCTCGGTGGCCGAGAAGGTCGGGCCGTCGGCGCGCTGGCTGCACTTTGGCCTGACCTCGTCCGACGTGATCGACACCGCGCAGGCGGTGCAGATGGTCGAGGCGTGCGACGTGATCCTGACCTTGATGGCCGGCCTCGGCGAGGCCGTCAAGGCGCGCGCGATCGAGCACAAGGACACGCCCATGATCGGGCGGACGCACGGCGTGCATGCCGAGGTCATGACGTTCGGCTTGAAGCTGGCGCTGTGGTACGCCGACATCGCCCGCTCGATCGAGCGCGTGCGGCGCGCCCGCGAAGGCGTGCGGGTCGGCATGATCTCGGGCGCGGTCGGCACGTTCGCGCACCTGGATCCGAAGATCGAGGAAGACGTGTGCCGCCGGCTCGGGCTCGAGCCCGACGCCGTGTCGTCACAGGTCATCCAGCGGGATCGCCACGCCGAGTTGCTGAGCGCGCTGGCCATTGCCGGCGCCTGTCTCGAGAAGTTCGCGCTCGAGATTCGCGGCTTGCAGAAGACCGAGATCGGCGAAGTCGAGGAGCCGTTTGCCAAGGGGCAAAAGGGGTCGTCGGCGATGCCGCACAAGCGCAACCCGATTGGCTGCGAACAGATTGTCGGCCTGGCCCGTTTGCTGCGCAGCAACGCCATGGCGGCCATGGAGAACGTGGCGCTGTGGCACGAGCGCGACATCTCGCACTCGTCGGTCGAGCGCGTCATCCTGCCCGACACGTTCATTGCCCTCGACCACATGCTGCGCCGCTTCACGCGCATCGTCAGCGGCATGGTGGTGTATCCCGATCGCATGCTGGCGAACCTGAATCGCTCGCGTGGCGTGGTGTTCTCGGGGCAAGTGCTGCTCGAACTGGCCCGCCACGGTGTCTCGCGCGAGCAGGCGTACGAGTGGGTGCAGCGCAACGCCATGCGTTCGTTCCACGAGCAGCAGGACTTCAAGCCGCTGCTGCTGGCCGATGCCGACATTGCCAAGGTGCTGCCGGCGGGGGAGATTGAAAAGGCGTTCGACCTGAAGGAACAGCTCCGCAACGTCGACGTCGTGTTTTCGCGTGTCTTTGGAGGATAACGAATGCGTGCCCGTGTGTATGTGACCTTGAAACCGTCCGTGTTCGATCCCCAGGGCCGCGTCGTGGCGGATGCGCTCGTCACGCTCGGCTACCAGGACGTGCAGGATGTGCGGCAGGGCAAGTTCTTCGAGGTCGAGCTCTCTGAGCCGGATGCGACCAAGGCGAAGGCGCGGGTGACCGAGATGGCCGACAAGCTGCTCGCCAACCCGGTGATCGAGAGCTACCGCGTCGAGGTCCTGCCATGAAGTTCTCGGTCGTCGTGTTTCCCGGGTCGAACTCGGATTACGACGCGTTCTACGCGGCTTCGGCGGTGATTGGCGAGGACGCGGCGCTGGTCTGGCACAAGGACACCGACCTGCAGGGCGCCGACGTGGTGATCCTGCCGGGCGGCTTCGCGCACGGCGACTACCTGCGCACGGGCGCCATCGCCCGCTTCTCGCCCATCATGGCGTCGGTCAAGGCGTTTGCCGACCGCGGCGGGCCGGTGCTGGGCATCTGCAACGGCTTCCAGGTGCTGCTCGAGGCCGGCATGCTGCCGGGCGCGATGGTCCGCAATGATCGCATCAAGTTCGTGTCGCGGCTGGTGCCGGTGCGCGTTGAGCAGACCGATACGCCGTTCACCGCGGCCTGCGCGTCGAAGCAGGTGCTGCACATGCCGGTGGCGCACGGCGAAGGCAACTACTACGCCGATCCCGAGACGCTGGCCGCGCTCGAGGCCCACCGCCAGGTGGTGTTCCGCTATGCGGATGCCGCCGGCGAGGTCACGCCCGCCAGCAACATCAACGGCTCGCTCAACAACATCGCCGGCATCTGTAACCGGCAGCGCAACGTGGTGGGACTGATGCCGCACCCCGAGCGCGCGACGGAGGCCCAGCTGGGCAGCGCGGACGGCCGCGTGATCCTGGCATCGGCTGTGAAAGCTCTCGCATCCCTCTCGAGGTAACGGCACCGGTGGCAGTCATTGACGCGGCAGTTTTAGAGAGACACGGCATCAAGCCGGACGAGTACGAGCGGATTCTCGAACTCATGGGCCGCGAGCCCAACCTGCTGGAACTCGGCCTGTTTTCGGTGATGTGGTCCGAGCACTGCAGCTACAAGAGCTCGCGCGTGCACTTGAAGACGCTGCCGACCACCGGCCCGCGTGTCGTACAGGGGCCCGGCGAAAACGCTGGGGCCGTCGACATCGGCGGCGGGCTGTGCGCGGTCTTCAAGATTGAATCGCACAACCATCCCTCGTTCATCGAGCCGTACCAGGGTGCCGCGACCGGTGTCGGCGGCATCATCCGCGACATCTTCACCATGGGCGCCCGGCCGATCGCGCTGCTGAACGCGCTGCGTTTCGGCTCACTGGACCAGCCGTTGGCCCGCCGCATTTTCGAGGGCGTTGTCGCCGGCGTCGGCGGCTACGGCAACAGCATCGGCATCCCCACCGTGGGCGGCGAGATCGTCTTCGACGAGATGTACTCGGGCAACCCGCTCGTGAACGTGCTGTGCCTCGGCATCTCGCGCATTGACGGCATCGTCAAGGGTGCGGCCAAGGGCGCGGGCAACCCGGTGTTTTACGTCGGCGCCAGGACCGGCCGCGACGGCATTCACGGCGCGACCATGGCGTCGGCCGAGTTCGACGAGAAGTCGGCCGAGAAGCGTCCGGCCGTGCAGGTCGGTGATCCCTTCATGGAGAAGCTCCTGATGGAGGCCTGCATCGAGGTGATGAAGACCGGCGCCGTGCTGGGCATCCAGGACATGGGTGCGGCCGGCCTGTCGTGCGCGACCTCGGAGATGGGTTCGCGCGGCGGCGTCGGCATGACCATCGATGTGATGCACGTGCCGCAACGCGAGACCGGCATGACCCCGTACGAGATCATGCTGTCCGAGTCGCAGGAGCGCATGTTGCTGGTGGTCGAAAAGGGCCGCGAGCACGAAGTGACGACGGTGTTCGAGAAGTGGGATCTGCACGCGGTACAGGTTGGCGAGGTGATCGAGGGCTCGCGCCTGAAGATCCACGAGCGCGGCGTGCTGGTAGCGGACGTGCCGAATCGCGCGCTGACGGATGAAGCGCCGGTGTATCGCCGGCCCATGCAGGAACCGTCGTGGCAGAAGGACGTGCAGAAGCTGGCGCTCGATGCCCTTGGCGCGCCGCCAGCAGCGCAGGCGGCGTTCGATCGGCTGCTCACGGTGCCAACCATTGCCAGCAAGCGCTGGGCGTACGGGCAGTACGACCACAGCGTTGGCACCAATACGATCGCTCAGCCCGGCATGTCGGCAGCAGTGGTGCGCGTGAAGGGCACCACCACCGGTTTGGCCGTGTCGGTGGATGGCAACGGCCGGTTCTGTTATCTCGACCCGCACCGCGGCGCCATGCTCGCGGTCGCCGAGGCGGCGCGTAACGTCGCGTGCGCCGGCGGCGAGCCGATCGGTGGCACCAACAACCTCAACTTCGGCAATCCCGAGCGGCCCGAGATCATGTGGCAGCTGGGCGAGGCCGTCCGCGGCATCGGCGACGCGTGCCGGGCCCTTGGCATTCCCATCACTGGCGGCAACGTCAGCCTTTACAACGAAACTGAAGGCCGCGCCATCTTTCCAACCCCGGTGCTTGGCGTGGTCGGCCTGCTCGAAGACGCCGCCAAGACGACGACGCGCGCGTTCAAACGAGACGGCGCGGCGGTGGTGTTGCTGGGCGATAATCTGGGCGAGTTGGGTGGCAGCGAATACCTCGCCACCATGCACGGCACGGTGGCCGGCCAGCCGCCGGCGCTGGACCTCGCTCGGGAAGCGGCGCTGCAGAAGCTGATCGTTACGCTGATTCGCGGTGGGCTGGTGGAGTCGGCGCACGACTGTTCGGAAGGCGGCCTTGCCGTCACGCTGGCGGAGTGCACCTTCAACAGCGGCGGCATTGGTGTTACCGCTGACGTCGCCGAGTCAGCCGGTGGCGACAAACCGTCACGTAACGACAAACCTTTAGGTTTGTCGAATGCGTGGCAGGCAAACGCCACCCTCTTCGGCGAATCAGCGTCGCGTATCGTCGTATCGGCGTCGGCCGAGCGGCTCGACGCCGTCCTCGCCGCGGCGAAGGACGCGGGCGTCACGGCAACGGTGATCGGCAAGACCGGCGGCGATCGGATTCGGTTGAGCGTGGGTGGCACGGCGGCGGTCGACTCAGCTATTGCTGATGCCGAGCAGGCGTGGGCAACCGCTATTTCCATCAAGATGTCAGGAAGGGCACCCCTTTAGGGGTGCCGGAGAAGATATGTTCGATAAGTTCCGCGACGAGTGCGGGGTGTTCGGCATCTACGGACACCCGGAAGCGTCGAAGCTGGCCTACCTGGGCCTCTACGCGCTGCAGCACCGCGGACAGGAAAGCGCGGGCATTGCCTCGGCCGACGGCGAGCGCGTGCGGCTCGTCCGCCAGATGGGCTACGTCAACGACATCTTCGACGAGGCGACGCTGGCGACGCTGAGCGGCCCGATCGCGATCGGCCACACCCGCTATTCGACTGCCGGTGAAAGCAAGCTGTCGAACGCGCAGCCCATCCTGATCGACTGCGTCCACGGCCAGGTTGGCATCTGTCACAACGGCAACATCGTCAATGCCAACGAAGTGCGCGATCGGCTGGTCCGCGCCGGTTCGATCTTCCAGACCAACAGCGACACCGAGGTGGTGTTGCACCTCTATGCGCGGTCGCAGGCCGGTTCGGTGGAAGACGCGCTGGTCGAGTCGGTCACGCAGCTGACCGGCGCCTTCTCGTTCGCGCTGATCACCAAGGACTGCATGATCGCCGTGCGCGATCCGCATGGCTTCAGGCCGCTGGCCCTGGGCAAACTCGATAACTCCTGGGTGGTCAGTTCCGAGACCTGCGCGCTCGACCTGATTGGCGCCACCTACGTGCGAGACGTCGAGCCCGGCGAAGTGCTGATCATCGGGCCGCACGGGCTGCGATCGATCAAGCCGTTCCCGAAGGCGCAGTTGTCGCACTGCATTTTCGAACACGTCTATTTCGCCCGCCCCGACAGCGAGGTCTTCGGCCAGAGCGTGAACGAAGTGCGCACGAATCTCGGCCGAATGTTGGCGCGCGAGACCGGCGTCGACGCCGATGTGGTGGTGCCGATTCCCGACTCGGGCGTCTGCGCCGCGATTGGCTATTCCGAGGAGTCGAAGATTCCCCTGCGGATGGGCCTGATTCGCAATCACTATGTCGGCCGGACATTCATCGAGCCGGCGCAGTCGATTCGCCACTTCGGCGTCAAGGTGAAGTTGAACCCGGTGAAGAGCATTCTTGCCGGCAAGCGCGTGGTGTTGATCGACGATTCGCTGGTGCGCGGCACCACGAGCCGGAAGATCGTGAAGATGGTGCGCGCGTCGGGTGCAAAGGAAGTGCACCTGCGCATCAGTTGCCCGCCGACGGTCTCGCCGTGTTTCTACGGCGTCGATACGCCGCGGCGGCAGGAATTGATCGGTGCCACCCACACGCTCGAGGAGATTCGCAAGTACGTCGCCGCCGACACCATCGGCTACCTCAGCCTCGACGGCCTGTTGTCGTCGGTGAAGGGGCAGGGGCCGTCGTACTGCACGTCGTGCTACACCGGGCAGTATCCGGTCGCCTTTCCGCGCGATCACAATGGCTACCTGCAGTTGTCGCTCAAGATCGATGGCCCGCGTCAGCCCCTTCCGGAGGAAGAACCCGTTGGCTAACGTCCGCTCGCTCGCCACGGCCTGGGCTCTGGTGCTCCTCGGGCCTTCCCTGTCGGGTCTTGTAGGGCCCCCCTTCATGGGGGGCCAGGTTCTGCGGGCGCAGGAGCGAGGTCCGACACCCGCGTCGCCCGAAGAGATCCGCGTGGCCATTGGCAAGCTCGGCGACCTTGACTACCCGACCCGCATGGGCGCGGGCCGGACTCTGCGCCGTGCGCCGACCGCGCAGGTGGTGCCGGCCCTGCTCGAGGCCATCAGCGATCACGCCGACGGCTACATCCGCTACAAGGCGCTGATCCTGCTGACCGGGTTCAACGACCCGCGCACGGTCGACACGATGCGCGAGGCCATGGTCTCGCCTAACGACCGCCTGCGCGAGGTGGCGTTTGCCTACTTTGAGCAGTTCCCCACCGCGTCGCTGGCGCCAGGCATGCTGGTCGCGCTTGACAAGGAGCAGGGCGAGTTCGTGCGTCCGGCGTTGATTCGGGCGCTGGCTGCCGTCCACAAGGAACCGAAGGTCACCGACGCCTTGATTCGCGACGCCGGCCGCGGGGTAGACTTTTTCCGCAGCACCGTGATCGAGGCGCTCGGCGACTACAAGATCGCCGCCGGCGTGCCGAAGCTCATCGAGATTGCCAAGATCGACGGCCCGTTACAGGACGATGCGGCGACGGCGCTGGGGAAGATTGGCGACAAAGCGGCGCTTGGCACCCTGGCGGAGCTGCAGCGCACGGCGCCCAAAGAAGCGCAGCCGGCCATTGCCGCCGCGATCTGCCTGATGGGCACCAACTGTTCGGCGCACGTCGGCTATCTCGAGAAGACCCTCACCTTTGCCGACACCTATCCTGGGTATCAGGAGTTGTTGCGTGGCGCCGCCGCCGGCCTCGGCAGCGTGGCCCGGCAGGGCCACGAAGAGGCCCTCGGCATCCTGTTTCGCGTTGGCATTCCGTCGCAGGACCCGGTGCGCGCACCGGTCACGCTGGCGCTCGGCCTGGTGGCGTTGCGGAACACGCCGCTGGTGCTGAAGGCGCTCGAGTCGTACCCTGACCAGGCCGGCGCCATCGGCATTCTCGCCGAGGCGTTCGACATGCTCGAGGAGGACCTCGAGGAAGAGCGGTTTTTCGTCGCGGTTCGCCGCGCCTACTGGTCGGCCGCCGACGGCTCGGCGACGCGCAAGCTCTGCGAGCTGCTGATCACCAAGCTGGACTTCTAAACTCGCGCCCAAGCCCCAACCCATGGATTACAAGAGTTCTGGTGTCGACATCGATGCGGGCCACGAGACCGTTCGCCGCATCAAGAAGCTGGCGCAATCGACCTTTACGTCCGGCGTGCTCTCGGACATTGGTTCGTTCGGCGGCCTGTTCAAACTTGATACCACCGCCTGGAAAGAGCCGGTGCTGGTCTCGAGTGCCGACGGCGTGGGCACCAAGCTCAAGGTCGCATTCATGGCCAACCAGCACACCACCATTGGCGCGGACCTGGTGAACCACTGCGTCAACGACATCCTGGTTCAGGGCGCCTTGCCGCTGTTCTTTCTCGACTATCTCGCGACCGGCAAGCTGTCGCCCGACGTGGCCGAGCAGATCGTGCAGGGCCTGGCGCGCGCCTGCAAGGACAACGGCTGCGCCCTGCTCGGCGGCGAGACCGCCGAAATGCCTGGCTTCTACAACGACGGCGAATACGACGTTGCCGGGTTCATTGTCGGCGCCGTGGATCGCGCCCGCCTGATCGACGGCAAGACCATTGCCGCCGGCGACGTGCTGCTGGGATTGCCGTCGAGCGGCCTGCACACCAACGGCTATTCGCTCGCCCGCAAGATCGCGTTCGAGGAGCTGAAACTGGAAGTCGACACGCACGTGCCCGACCTTGGCGAGACGGTCGGCCAGGCGCTGCTGCGTCCGCATCGGTCGTACCTGCCGGTGATCAAGCCGCTGCTCGGCAAGGGCGCGATCAAGGGCATGGCGCACATCACCGGCGGCGGCATTACCGACAACTTGCCGCGGGTGCTGCCGGCGGGAACCGCCGCGCGCGTCAACCGCACCTCGTGGCGGGTGCCGGCCATTTTCCGCTGGCTCGGCGAATCTGGACGGGTCCCGGAGTACGACCTCCGCCGCGCGCTGAATATGGGCATCGGCATGATCCTGGTCGTCGGCAAGAACGACCTGGACAACGTCCGCAAGGACCTGCTGAACGCCGGCGAGGCCAACAGCATGGTGATTGGCGACATCGTCCCGGGTGACCCAGGCGTCGCGTACGTGTAGCATCGGCCGATGAAGCGACGCGCCCTGCTGAAATGGCTGGTTTCCGGAGCGGCGGTATTGCCGCTGCGCCGGGCGGACCTGTCGGCCATCGGCGTGACGCAAGCGGATGAACTGAGCGCCGGCCACGTCTTCGTGCTCCGCGACGTGGCCACCACCGTGTTGCCGTCCACCATCGGCGCAAAGGGGCAGGACGAAGCCGTCGACAACTTCCTGCGCTGGCTGCGCGACTACAAAGAGGGTGTGCCGCTGTCGCACGGCTACGGCGAGCCGCGGCTGGTTCGGAGCGGACCGTCGCCGGCACCCGGTTACGGGGCGCAGATTGCGGCCTTGCAGCAGGCTGCCGGCGAGCGCGGCGGCCGGTTTGGCGCCCTGCCTCTTGACGCGCGCCGCGCCATTCTCGATACGGCTTTCAAGCAGGCTGGCATCCAGAACCTGCCGGCACGTCCCGATGGCCAGCACGTCATCACCGACCTGATGGCGCACTACTTCCGCAGCAGCGCGGCTAACGACCTCTGCTACAACGCGCGCATCGGGCGGCATACGTTCCGGGCGATCCGTGTCACCACGGTGCGACCACAACCTGGGAATGGGGGGCGCGGGCTGTAGCCCTCGCTAACGCCATGCCCGTTCACGAATCCGACATCTGCGTCATCGGCGGTGGCATTACGGCCGCCATGCTGGTCGAACGCCTGTCCGAGTTGAAGCCCGGTCTGACCATCACGGTCGTCGAGGCCGGCCGATCGATCTTCGATCGCGAGAACCGCGGCCAGTACCATCGCCGTGCGCTGGCGTACGGCGAACATCCGTGGCACGGCGATTTCATCGAGGATCAGCAGGCCAAGGGCATGATCTCGATGACCATGGCCGTAGGCGGGCAGGCTTTGCATTGGGGTGGTGCGTGCAATCGATTCTCCGAAGAAGATCTGCGGCTCAAGTCCATGTACGGGCTCGCGGATGACTGGCCGATCACGTGGGCCGAGCTCGAGCGGTACTACGTCGAGGCCGAACGCCGGCTGAATGTGGCTGGCGAGGCGAGTCCATACCCCGAAGATCGCCGATCGGCGCCGTATCCACAGCCGGCGATGCCGCTGTCGTACAACCTGCAGGTGCTCAGGAAGTGGGCCGAGCAAAGCGGGCTGAAGTTTTCACCGTTGCCGATGTCGCGCAACGTGACCGCGCCGTTCGGCGGCCGCGGGCAGTGCGGGCTTTACGACACGTGTGGGGACGTCTGTCCGACCGGGGCCCGGTATTCACCGGACTACACCTATCAGCAGCTCATCGCGGCGAAGAAGGTCACCCTCCATGACCGCGTGCTGGTGCGCCGGCTAGTCGTAGATGAGGGTGGCTCGACGATCACGATGGCGCAGGGCTATCGCCAGGATCGGCCGAACGAGGTGACCGAGTATCGCGCGCGGCAGTTCGTGCTGGCGTCGGGGCAGTGCTGGAGTCCGCACCTGCTGCTGCTGTCGACCAGTGCCCGGTTTCCCAATGGTGTCGCCAATCGGTCCGGACTGGTCGGACGCTACATGAACGGCCACAAGTTCGTTTCGGCCCAGGCGACGATCGACGAGGAGACGTTCCCTGGGCAGAACCTGACGCACAGCCTGATCTCGCGCGAGCACTTCCGCTGCGCTCCCGGCGGCGCGTTCGTGCGGCACGATACGCGGGTCTGGGAGAGCTCGGCCGGCAAGGAACCGCGTCTGCGCAGCGCTGACGGCGGGCTCCTGCTAGGCGACGACCTGCTCAACGAGTGGCGCGGCCGGGCGCTCAAGGGCAGCTCGGTCCGCTTGCGCACCTATTACGATTCGCATCCGTCTGCCGACAGCCGGCTCTCGCTCGATCCGGCATCGAAGAACCGCTACGGCGACCCCATGCCGAAGATCGAGCATCGGCTCGACGCCGCCGCCGAGGCGCGCGAAGCCGCCACGCTGGCGCATTGCACGGGTGTGTTCGAGCGCATGGCGCGCGCGAGCAACGGCCGCCTGGCCGGCAAGCCGTCGGTCTCGACGTATTGGGACCACCCGGCCGGCGGTTGCCGCATGGGCACCGACCCGGCCACCAGCGTCTGCGACAGCTTCGGCCGGACCCACGATCACGAGAATCTGTTCGTGATCGGCGCCCCCACCCTGCCGACCGGCGGTTGCACCAACGGCACGCTCACGTTCGTGGCGGTCTCGCTGCGCTCCGCCGATCACATTGCCTCGCGCAGCGCGCGGGTTTGATTGTGGACTATGGTGTGGAGTAGACTCCACGGATGGAGACCATCCAGGTCGTGCTCGACGCGTCCCTGCTGAAGGCGGCGGACAAGATGGCGCGTCGATCCAAGTTGAATCGATCGGCGTTGATCCGCGATGCCTTACGCGCCCACCTCGCCGCCCATGCTCGCCGCGACCGTGAGGCCGCAGACCGCGCAGGCTACGAGCGACAGGGCGATGGCGACGGCGTCGTCTGGAACGCGGTAGCGGCATGGCCGGCGGAGTAGCCAGGGGCGAGATTCGCCTGGTCACCTTTCCAGCCCCGGACAAGGCTCGTCCCGCCTTGGTGCTGACCCGGGCCAGCGCCATCGGTTATCTCACCAGGGTTACGGTCGCGCCGATCACGTCGACGGTGCGAGGGGTCCCCTCGGAGGTCGCTCTTGGTCCGGCCGATGGCATGAAATCGGTGTGCGCGGTCAACCTCCACAACGTGGTGACGATCGAGCAACGGGCGCTCGGCCGCCGCGTCGCCCAACTCGACGACCTCAAGATGCGCGAGGTCTGCGCGGCGCTCGGCTTCGCGCTGGGTTGTGCGTGACCGGCGAATCCAGTCGCCGGCTGGGCGTACTCATCTCGGGTCGTGGCTCGAACCTCAAGGCGATCATCGACGCCATCGCCGATGGCCGCCTGGACGCAACGGTCGCCCTGGTCATCTCCAACCGCGCCGGCGCTCCTGGGCTGGACCACGCGCGGCGCGCCGGCATCGAGACGCTGGTGCTCAGCCACAAGGCCTTCCCGACGCGCGACGACTACGATCGCGCAATGGTAAAAGAGCTGAACGATCGAGGCGTGGCACTGGTGTGCCTCGCCGGTTTTATGCGGCTGTTGAGCCCGGTGTTCGTGGATGCGTTCCCGGACCGTATTCTCAACATCCACCCCTCATTACTGCCCAAATACCCCGGTCTCCACCCGCAGCAGCAGGCGCTGGACGACCATGCCACCGTCAGCGGCGCCACCGTTCATTTTGTGAACAAGGAGCTCGACGCGGGTCCCGTGGTGCTGCAACGCGAGGTGCCGGTGCTGCCCGGCGACACTGCCGACACCCTGGCGGCGCGGATTCTCGAGGTTGAGCACCGCCTGTACCCCAAGGCGGTGGAAATGGTGTTGCGCCGCCGCTAGATCGCGGCCGGCCGCAGCGTGAGCACCGCCACGTCCGGGGGACAGTTGATGCGCACCGGGACGTACACGGTGCCCACACCCTTGCTGACAAACAACGACGTGTTCTCGCGGCTGGCGTAGCCGGCGAGCACCGGAAACTTGCGTCCGGCGATGGCGCCGACGGCCGGCACGATGACCTGCCCGCCGTGCGTGTGGCCCGATAACACCAGCTGCACGTCCAGTGCCGCGGCCTCGACCAAGCGCCGCGGGTCATGCGCGAGGAGGATCGTCGTGCCTCCGGTTCCCTTTAGTACCGCTGCGACCTCACCGGGCGACCGCGTCCAGAAGCGAATGCCGGCGATGTCGAGTCGCTCCCCCCGCACCGTGAGCGCAGTCCGCTGGTCCCTTAGCACCGTGAAGCCGCGAGCCGTCAGCGCCGCCGGCACCTCTCGCTCATCGTCGTGATTGCCGAGGACGGCGAACGAGCCGAACGGCGCATGGGCCAGAGGCGCCAATAGTTCGGCGACCGGACCGGCGTAGGCGCGATCGAAGAAACTGACGTAGTCGCCGCCCAGGACCATGATGTCGGGCGCCGCTTCCTTTAGCACCGCGACCGCGCGCGACACGTCTTCGGCTGACACGACCGAGCTGTGGTGGACGTCCGTGATCATGCCGATGCGCAGGCCATCGAGTGCTGGCGGGAGCCCGCGCACGGTGATGTCGCGGACGATGCGATCGATGTGGTGACGCTCGTACGCGACCCCGTATGCGGCCACTCCGGTCAGGGCGCCTGCCGTGACCACGGTCGCCGAGCGGAGAAAGTCGCGGCGCGTCAGGGCCACGCGCCAGTATACCCACCTGTCCGCGCGGGGTTGTTATAGTTGTCTCGCATGAGCGTGTTCGATGAGTTCCAGTGGCGTGGCATGTTCTCCGACGCAACCGATGGCGCCAGGGACGCGCTGGCGGCCGGGAAGGTGACCGCCTACATCGGCTTCGATCCGACCGCGTCGAGCCTGCATGTCGGCTCGCTGCTGACGGTGATGGGGCTGGCGCGCCTGCAGCGCTTCGGGCACACGCCGATCGCCCTGGTCGGCGGCGGCACCGGCATGATTGGCGACCCCAGCGGCAAGTCGCAGGAGCGGGTGCTGCTCTCGACGGAGCAGGTGCACCAGAACGTCGCCGGCATTCGGGCGCAGCTTGAGCGGTTTCTCGATTTCTCCGCCGCTCCAAACGCGGCCCGCATCGTCAACAACGCCGACTGGCTCGGCGCCATCGACATCCTCACGTTTCTGCGCGACGTCGGCAAGCACTTCAGCATTGGCTACATGCTGCAGAAGGAGTCGGTGAGCCGCCGGCTCGCGAGCGAAGAGGGCATTTCGTACACCGAGTTCAGCTACCTGATCCTGCAGTCGTACGACTTCCTGCACCTGTTCGATCGCGAAGGCTGCACCATGCAGATGGGCGGCAGCGATCAGTGGGGCAACATCACGGCGGGCACCGACCTCATTCGCAAGGTGCGCGGCAAGAAGGCGCACGGGTTCGTGTGGCCGCTGCTCAAGACCTCGTCCGGCACGAAGTTCGGCAAGACCGAGGCCGGCACGGTGTGGCTGGATCCTGAGCGAACCTCGCCGTTCAGCTTCTACCAGTTTTGGCTGAACACCGACGATCGAGACGTGATCAGCCACCTCAAGTTGTTCACGTGGCTCGACCGCGAGGCGATCGCCGGGCTCGAGGAGACGGTGACGGCCCGGCCGGAGGAGCGCGAGGCGCAGCGCACGCTGGCGCGCGAGGTGACGGCGATGGTTCACGGCGCCGAGGCATTGGCGCGGGCCGAGCGCGGCTCGGCAGTGCTTTATGGCGGGCCGCTCGCCGCTGCCTCGGTGGAGGACGTGCTCATGGTGTTCGCTGATGTGCCGGCCGTGACGGTGCCGCGCGGGTCGTTCGCGGCGGGAATTGCGGCGACGGAGCTGGCGGTCACGGCAGGCGTGGCCGCCTCAAAGGGCGAGGCCTCGCGATTGATCAAGCAGGGCGGTCTCTCGGTGAACGATCAGAAGCTCACCGACGAGCGCGGCGTGATCACGCTTGAGCACGCGTTAGGCGGGCAGCTCTACGTGATTCGCAAGGGCCGACGGCAGACGCATGTCGTGAGGATTGGCGACTAGGAATCTGCGAAAAAGTACGGCAGACTAAGGTCTCTGCACGGTTGCACCGATACCGTGTGTCGCGACAGAATCTATCCTGTTGCGGGTGTGGCGAACGGGGCAGTTGACAGGCCGGTAACGGTTCGCATACATTCGTTAGACACGCTTTACGCGATGTTCTCGGTCTAGAGCATCGTGGCTGCCTGGAAGGTCTCCTGGCTTCGCAAACACCAAACTGAGGACGGCCGCACTGGGCGACTGAGTCTTCGGAGAGGCACCCTCAAAAACCTTGAGGAAATGCGAAAAAAGGGTTGACACGAAAGCAAGGCCGTCGTAAGCTCGTAAGGTTCCCCTAAAGGGCGCCGGAAAATTATCGAAAGATGATTCGTCGGCTGGGGAAGCGAAAAGACTGATTCTAAAGGGCTTAGGCCCTTGAAGGTCCGAAAAATCGTCGCCTTGGTTCTTTGAAAACTAGATAGAGCGTGCACACGCTTCAAGCCACAACATTTTGGGGTTAAACGCCTTCTGATGGAGTGGGGAGAAGCAAACCAGCCCGTCTTGAGTTGTCAGTCGGCGGTATGCGGAGTCCGAGCGCAAGCGAGGGTGACGTGGAACCGTCGAAACAATAAAGACAGAAACAACGCAGATTTAGAGAAGAGCAGGCAATCAAAGGCTCTCTCAAGCGAAATTAAACTTGAGAGTTTGATCCTGGCTCAGAATCAACGCTGGCGGCGTGCCTAACACATGCAAGTCGAACGCGACT
>JBBQSP010000096.1:0-17227 GCA_038213735.1 Vicinamibacterales bacterium
AGGGCCATCCGACGACGTGGGGGTCGGCGCCGTTCAAGGAGCAGGTGCTCGACTACGACGCCAGCGTGGTGGAGATGTTGCGTGACGCCGGCGCGGTGTTGATCGCCAAGGTCACGACCGGCGAATTGGCCGGTGGCGACACCTGGTTCGGCGGCCAGACCAAGAATCCGTGGGACCCGACCCAGGGCTCGAGCGGCTCGTCAGCCGGCCCCTCGTCCGCAACCGCCGCCGGCTGCATTGCCTTTGGGATTGGCACCGAGACCAGCGGATCGATCCTGAGCCCGTCGGCCCGCTGCGGCCTCGCGGGCCTCAGGCCCACGTTCGGCCGGATCAGCCGTCACGGCTGCATGGCGCTGTCGTGGACGCTCGATCGCCTCGGTCCCATCTGCCGCTATGCCGAAGACACCGCTATCGTCATGCAGGCCATTGCGAAGCCCGATGGCCGCGACATGAGCGTGACGGATGTGCCGTTCAACTGGAACGCGCAGTTCGACATCAAGAAGCTGCGGGTCGGGCTCATCCAGGATTCGTTCGACAGCATCACCAACGCGTCGGCCAAGGCCAACGCCGAGAAGATGCTCGAGACGCTGCGCTCGCTTGGCGTCGCGCAGTTCATCCCGGTGACCGTGCCCGAGTTCAACCCAAGCGTCAGTGGCCTCAACGTCGAGCGCACGGCGTATTTCGACGAGCACATTCGCGCCGGCCGGATGAAGGGCACGCGCGGCGGCAACCAGGCCAATGGCCGCCTCATTCCGGCGCCCGATTACCTGCAGCAGCAGCGCGCGCGCATGATGATGATGATCGAGCTGGCGAAGGCGACCTCACATGTCGATGTCTACGTGGTGGGATCGAACAACACCGGCGTGGGCGGGGGAGGCCGGCCACCTGGCGCGGCCGGTGCGCCACCGGCGGCACCGCCGCCCGATCGGCCGCAGACGCCGACGCAGCGGCACTCGGGCATGGCCAACTCGGCCGGCTATCCGGCCATCAACCTGCCGAACGGCTTTGCCGACACCGGCAGCCCGACCAACGCGACGATTTTCGGACAGCCGTATCGCGAGCTGGAAATCATCGCGCTCGCCAAGGCCTATCAGGATGCGGCCGGCTTCCACACCAGGAAGCCAGCCAAGTTGGACGCGCCACCGACGCCGACGGCGCAGCAATAGGGGCTTTGGCTGGACGAACCTAAAGGTTCGTCCCCACGGTTACCTTGCTTAATCGGTGGCTCGAATGGCTGTGCTGGGTGAGATGCCGGCGGCTCGCCATGCCGGGATAAACGCCGCGGCCAGTGATGCGATCCCCAGCAATCCTGCCGCCGTGGCCAGCGTGGCCACGTCGAACGGGCTGACCTGGAACATGATGCGGCTCAGGCCGTAGCCGAGCGCGGCGCCGAGCACCAGCCCGCCGGCGAGTCCGGCCGCGGTGGTGACGAGCGCCTCGCGCATCACCAATCGCAGCACGTCGGCCGGTGCGGCGCCCACGGCCATGCGCACGCCGAACTCGCGCGAGCGCCGCGACACCAGGTAGCTGCGCACGCCGTAGAGCCCGACGATGGCGACAAACGCGGCGGCGAGGCCCAGCGCGAGGAACAGCCGGGCCGCGGCGCGCAGGAGCCACACCGACGCGCTCTGTTCGTGCAGCGTGCGGAACGGCTTCAGCGACACGACCGGCATCGCCGCATCGATCGCATAGAGCTGGTCGCGCACCGTGGCCAGGATGGCGCCGCCCTCGACGCCGCCGGCCGCGCGGGCATAGATATACATGTGGTTGGCCAGGCTGTGGCCCGACGACAGGTAGATGTGCGCCTCGGCGTCGCGCGTCATCAGGTCGTGGCGCACCGGTGGGGCGACGCCGACGATCTCCATCGGCTGCGCATCATCACCGGCGTACTGCGCGCCAAACTGCAGCAGCCGGCCCACCGGATCTTCGTCGGGGAACAGCTGCGCCGCCAGTGTTGAGTCGATGATCACCGGCTCGACGCCCGTGGCAGCCGCTTCTTCGCCGGGCGTGAACTCGCGGCCGCGCAGCATGGTCAGGCCCAGCGTGCGGAAATAGTCGGCGCTGATCGTGTAGTTGAGGGCGCGGAACAACTTGCCGCGCGCCTCGGGATCCTCGTTGCGCAGCCGCGGTCCTTCGCGCTGCACGGTGGCGCTGACCGTGATGTCGCCGAAGGGGATGATCGACGCCGACGCGGCCGCCTCGATGCCCGGCGTGCTCCGCAGCCGTTCGAGCGTCGTCAACTGCACGGCGCGGCTGCGCAGGTCATCGTAGCCGCCAAGCTTGGGTTCGATCTGCGCGACCACGAGCGGATCGACGCGGAAGCCGGGGTCGTCCGAGGCGCCGGCCGCGGCCGTGCGCACGAACAGGCCGCTCAGGATCAGCAGCGCCAGCGACAGCGCGAGCTGCACGGTGACGAGCGCGCCGCGCACCGTGACCCGGCGGCCGAGACGGCCGCTGATCTCGCCGGCTTGGTCCTTGAGGGCGGCCAGCAGATCCGGCCGCGACAGTTGCAGCGCCGGCCACAGGCCGAATGCGATGGTGGCGCCGGCACTGAACAGCAGCGTCGCTAGCAGGACGCGTTGGTCCGGCGTCACGTTGAGCAGCACGGCGATCGGCAGCACCGTGGAGATCGACGACACCAGGATCTGCATGGCCCACGACGCGATCACGAGCCCGATGGCGCCGCCGGCGAGCGAGAGCAGCAGCCCCTGCAGCAGCAGTTGCCGAACGATGCGCCCGCGGCCGCCGCCGACGGCCAGGCGGATCGCGATCTCTTTTTGCCGCGCGGTGCCGAACGCCAGCATCATGTTGGCGAGGTTCAGGCACGCCGTGAGCAGCACCGCCGCAGCCAGGGCCTGCAGCATGGCCATGGGCAGGTACAGCTGCGTATCGTCGCTCGGACTGGTGCTGATGCTCAGGCGGCTGAGCGGCCGGACGATCAGGTCGCGGTTCTTGTTCTCGGCGGGGTAGGCGCTTTCATGCGCGGCGGCCAGGACCTTGAGCTGCTCGTCGGCCTGCGCCGGCGTGACCTCCGGCTTGAGCCGGCCGAACACCACCAGGACGTACGTTTCGGGATCCACCAGCCTGCGGTGTGCGCGCGAGTTGAAGTCGTTCTCGATGTCGTCGTGCACGCCGAGCGGCAGCCACAACTCGGTGCCGAGAATGGCGGTGGTGCCGCCGAAGCCTTCGGGGGCCACGCCGATGATGCCGTAGTCCTGGCCGTTGACGCGCACGCTCTGCGACAGCAGGTCGCGATCGAAATTATGGCGCTGCCAGTAGCGGTAGCTGACAATCACCGAGCGCTGCTGGCTGCCGGGCCGCTCTTCCTCGAGCGTGAAATCGCGGCCGAAGACCGGCTTCACGCCGAGCGTCTCGAAGTAGCGCGTGCTGACGACGTCGGCAAACGACTGGCGCGTGGTGTTGCCCTCGCTGATGCCGACCATGGTCACGTTGTGCGCGGCCAGCACGGCAAAGGGGCCGCCGGCCTCGCGCACCTCGCTGAAGCCGCGATACGAGAAGGCGCGATAACCGCGCTCGGTGGTGCGGTCGTGGCTGTAGAGGCCGACGAGGTCGCCGGCCGCCTCGGCGCCGGGCAGGGGCCGCAGCAGCAGGCCGTTGATCAGGCCGAAGATGCCGGCGTTCACGCCAATGCCGAGGGCAAGCACGCTGATGGCGGTGAGCGTAAAGCCCGGGTGGCGCAGGAGGAGCCGGAGGCTGTAGCGAAGGTCTTGCAGCATGCTGCCCAGAGTAGACGGGCGACGGTAGTGGGGAGTTCCGGTTACGTCTGCCGGAGCCGGCGGTCAATCTCGCGAGAGCCCTTGCGCCAGAAGTAAATGGCGACCGGGACCAGGGCGGCCCCGGCACCGACTTGCCACCAGATGATGCTGTCGGACCAGGCGGCGTCGGAGAAGAACCTCGCGCGACGATTGAGGTGGTAGCCGCTGAAGCCGGCGATGAGATACACCGCCGACACGGTGGTGGCCGTGAACGCGCCCCAGATCGGGCTCCACCGTCGATTGCGATAGCGGGTGAAGTAGAGGTTCGGCACTCTGTGGATTCTACGCCCATGGTCTTTCGCTTGACTTTCGCCAATGGGTCGTTACAATGGCGAAAGTTAAGCGAATAGAGGTGAGATATGGCCGTCCGAGCCACCGTAGAAGCCCTGCTCAGAGAGCGAAAACTCGACCGAACCCTCACCTCTGCCATTCCCGAACGCCTGGGCGAAGACGCGGTGTCGCCGCTGGACGTCGAAGCGCTTGACCGTGGCCTCGCGGGCCTGGCCGGCCCGCAAGGCAAAGCGGCCGGTGGCCTGCCGCGTGGGCAGGTGTCTGAAGTAGTGGGACCGGCTTCGTCTGGTCGCACGGGACTGGTGTGGGCCGCGCTGGCGGCGGCGACCCGCCGTGGCGAAACCGTGGCGCTGATCGACACCTTCGATCGCTTCGACCCGCCTACGGCCGCGGCCTGCGGCCTCGTGCTGCCGCGCCTGCTGTGGGTGCGCGGCCAGGCGGTGTCAAAAACCGCGGTGGCCATCGATCCGGCCTGGCTCCCGGGCGTGCGCGCGGTCAACGGCCCCGGCACGTTCGTGGAGCGGGTGATCGATCGCGCGATCAAGTCGCTGAACCTGGTCGTCCAGTCGGGCGTGTGCACGCTGGTGGCGATCGACCTGATCGACGTGCCGGCGCAGGCGCTGCGCCGGTTGCCGGCCTCCACCTGGTTCCGCATCGAACGCGCCATTGAAGGCAGCGACACCGCCGTCGTCATTCTCGCGGCCCAGTCCGTGGCCCGCAGTTCCGGCGGCCGTTCGATTGTGATGGGCGGCGATGCCTCCGGATCCCGACAAGGAGTGCCCTCCCGACAAGAGGTACCCTCCCGACAGGTTCTGTGGAAAGGCGACCACGACCGCTCGCGACGCTTGGGCGGAGTTCGCTCTGGCGCAGCCGTCTCGGCCGCCCGATGGTCGCACGCCCAACAAGTCGCCGTCCACACTCGCTTCGTTCACGCGGTGTAACCGTGTTTGCCGCACTCGTTGCTCCGTCGATCCCGGCGGCGGCCATCATCGAGGTGGCGCGCGCCTTCACGCCCCGCTTCGAGCAGGTCGGCCCGCTCGTACTGCTCGATGCCGGCGGCTTGTCGCGCCTGTTCGGTAGTCCGCAGGAACTGGGCACGCACCTGAGCGAGGCGCTGGCGAAGCACGGCATCGGCGGCACGATAGGAGGCACCACGCCCAGAGTGGCGATTGCCTCGACCCAGACCGCGGCCGCGTTGCTCGCGCTTGGCCGACCCGGACTGACCGTGGTCGAGCCCGGGCAGGAAGAGAAGGCGCTCGCGCCGCTCAGCATCAGCGTGCTGGACCGCTACGAGCACCTTCGCACTGCAACACCTTCGCACCCCAGCACCCCAGCACCGGAGCACCCCAGCACTTCGGGATGGCATCACCCCCGCAGCACGCACCAGGCGAGCCGCCCGAAACCGCGCGCGCAGGATAACCGTCATCTCGAGATCCTCACCAAGTGGGGCATTCGCACGCTGGGCGCCTTTGCCGCGCTCGCGGGGCCAGAGGTGTTCGAACGCCTGGGCGATCGCGGCCTGCAGTGGCAGGCGCTGGCGCGCGGGGTGGATGGGCGGCCGCTGGTGCCGTGGGTGGACGAGGTGCCGTTCGAGGCCGCGCTCGAACTGGAATGGCCGATTGAAGGCCTCGAGCCGTTGTCGTTCGTGCTGGCGCGCTTGTTCGAGCCGTTGTCGGAGCGGCTGGAGCAGGCCGATCGCGGCGCCGCCGTGATCTACACCTCGCTGCGCCTCACCACCAAGCGGGTGCACTCGCGCACGCTGCCGCTGCCGTCGCCCATGCGCGATGCCAAGACGCTGCGCACGCTGGTGCTACTCGACCTCGAAACGCATCCGCCCGATGCCCCCATCGACACGGTGCGCGTGTGCATTGAGCCGACCCCGGGCCGCGTGCTGCAGTGGACGTTGCTCGAACGCGCGCAGCCGGCGCCCGAGCAGGTGTCGACGCTGGTCGCGCGGTTGGGCGCGCTCATGGGCGACACGCATGTCGGCTCGCCTCGGCTGGTGGATACGTGGAAACCCGGCGCCTTCGAGATGGCGGCGTTCCAGGTTCAGGGGTGCACAGGTTCAGAGGTTCAGGGGTGCACGGGTTCAGGGGTTCAGGGAGGAGCCCTGTCGAACGCGTTGCGACGGTTCCGGTTTCCCATTCCCACGCGCGTCACCGTACAGGAAGGCCGCCCCATTCGTGTGGCCACCGATCGCCAGGGCTTCTCAAGCGGCGCCATCGTCCAGTCCGCGGGACCGTGGCGCACCTCGGGCGAGTGGTGGCAGGAGGGGCAGGCGTGGGATCGCGATGAGTGGGACGTGGCGATGGCCGACGGCACTATCTATCGCCTAGTCGTTGAACGAGGTGTCGGCCAATGGTTCTTAGAGGGAATAGTGGATTAGAGGACTGTTCGTACGCCTTTTGAAAGAATTGTTTTCTCTGAGTCCTCTGTGTCCTCTGTGGCTTATATCGAACTGCATACTTCCTCGGCCTTCAGCTTTCTGCGTGCGGCCTCAACACCGGAAGCCCTGATCGAACGCGCGGCCACGCTGGGCTATCCGGCGGTGGCGCTGCTCGATCGCGACGGCGTCTCGGGCGCCCCGCGTTTCCATAAAGCCGCGCTCGCCGCCGGCCTGCGCCCGCTGATCGGCGCCGAACTGACAGTGGAAGCCGCAGCCCGCGATCACCAGATAGATCGCAAGCTCTCCAGATCACGAAATCAGATCCCCAAATCACCAACTCACGAGATCAACAGATTTCACCTGCCCGTCCTGGTCTCTTCACAGGAAGGCTGGCGAAACCTCTGCCGCCTGCTGTCGCGCATGAAACTGCGGGCGCCGAAAGGGGAGGGCGCGCTCGCTCTCGACGAACTCGACGGCTTCACGACCGGGCTCATTGCCATGCCGGGCCGTGCCTTGCTGCGGGCCGAGCGCTACGGGGTCGGTGGCCTGCTCGATCGCATTGTCGGCACGTTCGGCCGCGCCAACACGTTCGTCGAGTTGCAGCGGCACTTGCATCGCGATCAGGAAGACGACAACGACGCGCTGGTGTGCCTGGCCGAGGCGTTTCGCGTGCCGCTCTTGGCCACCGGCGGCGTCGGCTTTGCCACGCCCGAAGAGCGGCCGTTGTTCGACGTGCTGACATCCATTCGCGAGCACGTGCCGCTGCACCGGGCCGGCCGCCGGCTGGCGGCCAATGCCGAGCGCTACTTGAAGCCGCCGGCGCAAATGGCGCGGCTGTTCGCGGATCGGCCCGACGTCATCCATGCGACCCGCGACCTCGCCGATCGCCTGCAGTTCACGATGACCGACCTCGGCTATCGCTTTCCCAGGTATCCGGTGCCGGACGGCGAGACCGAGATCTCGTTTCTCCGCAAGATCGCGGAAGTGGGCGCGCGCGATCGTTACCGGCCGTACCACGACAAGGCCCGCGCGCAGATCGCGCGCGAGCTGGATCTGATCGAGAAGCTGCATCTGGCCGGCTACTTCCTGATCGTGTGGGACATCGTGAACTTCTGCCGCCAGCAGGACATCCTGGTGCAGGGCCGCGGCTCGGCCGCCAACAGCGCCGTGTGCTACAGCCTCGGCATCACCGCGGTGGATCCGGTGGCGATGGAGCTGCTGTTCGAGCGCTTCCTGTCGGAGGAGCGCGGCGAGTGGCCCGACATCGATCTCGACCTGCCGAGCGGCGACCGGCGCGAGCGCGTCATTCAGCACGTGTATCAGAAATACGGCCAGCACGGCGCCGCCATGACCGCCAACGTCATCACCTATCGCGGCAAGAGCGCGGCGCGCGAAGTGGGGAAGGCGCTCGACCTGGACGAGGGGCAGGTCGATCGGCTGGCCAAGGTAATGCACCAGTTCGAGTTCATCGATCCCGCCGACACGCTGTCGAAGAAGCTGGCCGAGGTGGGCATGGCGGCGGACGAGCCGCGCGTGCGGCACTTCGCGTCGCTGTGGCGGCAGATGCAGGACCTGCCACGCCACCTGGGCCAGCATTCCGGCGGCATGGTGGTGTGCCAGGGCGACCTGTCGTCGGTGGTGCCGCTCGAGAACGCGAGCATGCCCGGTCGCGTGGTGGTGCAGTGGGACAAGGAAGACTGCGCCGACATGGGCATCATCAAGGTGGACTTGTTGGGACTCGGGATGATGGCCGTGCTGCAGGACACGATTCATCTGATCAACAGCCGGGAGGGCACTACTGGTCGGGAGGGCACTGCGAGTCGGGAGGGAGCCACTAGTCGGGAGATCAGTCTCGCCACCATTCCCGCGGATGACCCCGAGGTCTATCAGATGCTGCGGGCGGCCGATACCATTGGCGTGTTCCAGGTCGAGTCGCGCGCGCAGATGGCGACGTTGCCGCGGCTCAAGCCCGAGAAGTTCTACGACCTGGTCGTCGAAGTCGCCATCATCCGCCCCGGTCCGATCGTCGGGCAGATGGTGCATCCGTACCTCAATCGCCGCGCCGGGCGCGAAGCCGTGGTCTACGACCATCCGCTGCTCGAGCCGATCCTCAAGCGCACGCTGGGCGTGCCGTTGTTCCAGGAGCAGCTGCTGCGCATGGCCATGGTGGTGGCCAACTTCACCGGCGGGCAGGCCGAAGACCTGCGGCGCGCCATGGGCTTCAAGCGCTCCGAGAAGCGCATGCTGCAGCTCGAGGGGCTGTTGCGCGACGGCATGGCGAAGAACGGCATCACCGGCGAGGCCGCCGATCGCATTGTGCTCGCCATCACCTCGTTTGCCCTGTATGGCTTTCCCGAGTCGCACGCCGCCAGCTTCGCGCTGCTGGCGTATGCCAGCGCCTACTTCAAGACGCACTACCCGGCGGCGTTCTATACGGCCCTGCTCAACAACCAGCCGATGGGCTTCTACCATCCCGCCACGCTGGTGAAGGACGCGCAGCGGCGCGGCGTCCGCTTCAACCCGATTGACGTGCAGGTCTCGGACTGGGATTGCACGGTCGACACGGACGGCTCGATCCGGCTCGGCCTGCGGTATGTCCGAGGATTGCGTGCCGAGGCCGGCAATGCGATTGCCCGAAGCATCGAACGTAGAGGCGGGTCTTCAGACCCGCCTAGCTCTGATCGGTGTCCAAAATGCAGGTGCGATGATCCGACGATGTTGGAAACCACGCCGCAGGCCACGCGGTTCTGTAACGTCTGTTCGCACGAGTGGACGGTCGCGCCGCCGCGCGCCGGGCGGTATCGCAGCGTGGACGAACTGGTGCGCCGTGCCGGGATCCGTCGCGACGAGATGGTGGTGCTGGCCGAGATCGGCGCGCTCAATTCGCTCGGCCACGATCGCCGTTCAGCGCTGTGGCAGGTCGAACGAGCAGTGCGCGCTGCCGGTGAGTTGTTCGAGGAGGGAGTTCCAGGACGATCACCAGAAGGCCAGGACTTTAGTCCTGGCCCTGACCCCAATACCGGCTCACCGCTCCCCGACATGGACGTCTCCGAACGCCTCATCGCCGACTACTCCGGCACCGGCCTCACCGTCGGCCCGCATCCGCTGACCTTCCGCCGCCATGAGCTGTCGATGCGCGGCGTGCTGCCGGCCATCGACCTGCCGAAGTCGCGGCCGGGCCGCCGCGTGCGTACCGCCGGCATGGTGATCACGCGGCAGCGCCCGGGCACCGCCAAGGGCTTCGTCTTCCTCACGCTCGAGGACGAAACCGGCATCGCCAACATCATCGTCCGGCCCGATCTCTACGCGAGCGATCGCCTGACCATCGTCGAGGCGTCGTTTCTCATGGTGGAAGGCGTGCTGCAGAACCAGGACGGCGTCACCTCGATCAAGGCCGAGCGCGTGTCGCGCCTGGCCGGCCTGCCCGACAGCGCGGCGATCGATTCGCACGATTTCCACTGATTCAGGCACGCAGCTGGACCGTGCGGGTCCGTAAAGGCGTCACACTAGTCATACGCCATGGCGAAGGCCCCCCTCATCCTCTTAACCGGCGCGACCGGCTACGTCGGCGGACGGCTGCTGCCCGCGCTCGAGGCCGGTGGCCACGTCGTGCGCTGCCTGACCCGCCGGCCCGAAGTGCTGACGCACGGGCATCCCGCGCGCGACGTCGTCCGGGGCGACGTGCTCGAGCGGTCGAGCCTGGATGCCGCCATGCGCGGCGTTGACGTGGCGTATTACCTGGTGCACTCGATGGGCGCGGAGGGATCCTTCGAAGAGGCGGATCGGCAGGGCGCCGAGAACTTTGCCGCGGCGGCGAAGGCCGCCGGCGTGGGCCGCATCATCTACCTCGGCGGGCTCGGCCGCGAAGACGAGGACCTGTCGCCCCATCTACGCAGCCGGCAGGAAGTGGGGCGCATCCTGCGCGAATCGGGCCTGCCGGTTCTCGAGTTCCGCGCCTCCATCGTGATCGGTTCCGGGAGCCTCTCGTTCGAGATGATCCGATCGCTGGTCGAGCGGCTGCCGTTCATGATCACGCCCCGGTGGGTGCGGGTGCCCGCGCAGCCCATTGCCATTGATGACCTGCTCGAGTACCTGATCGAGGGGCTGACCCTGCCGGCCACCGCCTGCCGCGTTTACGAGATTGGCGGCGCCGATCGCGTGTCGTATGCCGACATCATGCGGCTCTACGCGCGGTTGCGCGGGCGGCGCTTGCGGATGCTCGCGGTGCCGATCCTCACGCCCTACGTGTCAAGCCTGTGGCTCGGCCTGATCACGCCGCTCTACGCGCGCGTCGGCCGCAAGCTGATCGAAAGTATTGTTCACTCCACGGTGGTCAGCGACGACCTCGCGCTGCGCACGTTTGCGGTGCGGCCGATGGGTGTCGAAGCCGCGGTGCAGCGAGCCCTGGATGGGGATACTGCTGCGCCGGCCACGCGGTGGAACGATGCGATGTCGTCGGCCCGGCCACGGCCGTCGTGGCAGGGGGTGCAGTTTGGCCCGCAACTGAAGGACGCGCGCGCGATCGCTGTCGGCGCGCCGGCGCCGGTCGTGTTCGCGTGCATCGAGCGCATTGGCGGCGACACCGGCTGGTACGCCTGGAACTGGCTCTGGCGGCTACGCGGCCTGCTCGACCTGCTGGCCGGTGGCGTGGGCATGCGGCGGGGACGGCCCTCGCCCCATCGATTGCGCGTCGGCGACACCCTCGACTTCTGGCGCGTCGAAGCGATCGAGCCGGGGGTGCGCTTGCGGCTGTCGGCCGAAATGCGACTGCCCGGCCGCGCCTGGCTCGAGTTCGACGTTCGCCAGGACGGGCCCGCCACCACCATCAACCAGGTCGCGACCTTCGATCCGGACGGCCTGCTCGGCAAGGCGTATTGGTACTCGTTGTACCCGTTGCATCACCTGGTGTTCGGCGGCATGCTCCGCGGCATTGCCCACGCCGCGCTCAAGGTGAAACCGTAGTTCAAGAAGGGACCATCATGCAGATCAACATCGGAATCGAGGATCGGGACCGCGCGAAGATCGCGGCCGGCTTGTCGCGCTTGCTGGCCGACAGCTACACGCTTTATTTACAGACGCACAATTTCCACTGGAACGTGACCGGTCCGATGTTCCAGACGCTGCACGTCATGTTCGAGACGCAGTACACCGAACTGGCGCTCGCCGTAGACGTGATCGCCGAACGCATCCGTTCGCTCGGCTTTCCGGCGCCGGGGTCTTACGCTGAGTTCGTCAAGCTGACGTCGATCAAAGACGCCCCGGGAGCGCCCAAGGCCGAGAAGATGATCCGCCTGCTCGTCGAAGGGCAGGAAGCCGTGGTGCGAACCGCGCGCGCCCTGTTTCCGCTGGTCGAAAAAGCCGGTGACGAGGCGACAGCCGATCTGCTGACCCAGCGCATTCAACTCCACGAGAAGACGGCGTGGATGCTCAGGAGCCTGCTGGAAAAGTAACAGGGGGAGGGGACCGCGATGCGCTTTCGCTCGAAGGTTGATGCGCTGTTGGTGGTGCCGTTGGTGGTTGGCCTCGGCTTGTCTCTCCTCCTGATCGTCGGTGGTCTCGCCGAGGGCCGGCCGCTGGCCGGCGCCATTGTTCCCATTGGCCTTCTTCTCGCTATCGCGCCGCTCTTGCTGGTTTCCTACACGCTGACCGAGGACGAGATCATCGTGCGTTCGGGATGGCTCCGGTGGCGCATGCCGCTGCAGCGCATCCAGGCGCTCAAGGCGACGCGCCAGATGTGGTCGTCACCCGCCCTATCGCTCGATCGCATCGAGATCCGAACCGACCGCGGCTTGTGGCTCATGGTGTCGCCGGCCGACAAGGGGGGATTCATCAGCGCCGTTCGACAACGAGTGCCCGGCGTGAAGCTAGAAGGGTTCGTAAGCTCAGCCTCACAAGCCGTAGAATAAAAGCGCATGCGTGCGCTCGTTCTGTTCGGCGTCGTTGTGGGCGCCCTCGTCGCCTTGTTGTGGGCCCGCCCGGCCATGGTCATGGGCGGTGAGCCGCCCCGCCTGACCTACCTCACCACCGCCCACCAACTTGGCGTGGTCGGCTATCGCGATCCGGTGGGCGTGATTTCGCCCGATGCCACGCGGCTGGCGTACTCCGAGGGCCGGCATGTTCGCGTGCTGCCGATTGGTGGCGGTGCGCCGCAGACGCTACCGGCGGGCGAGGGGCAGATTCGCTTCCTGGCATGGGCCGGCAACGACACGCTGGTGGCCGAAGATACCGGCGCCGACGTCCGCTGGCAACGCTACACGCTCGGGCCCGCCGGCGCGGTGCGCAAGCCGCTGTGGGACGGCAAAGACGTGAACCACCTGCGTCAGCTGGCGTGGAGCCACGACGGCAAGACCGTCATCGCGCTGGCGACCGGCAAGGAAAGCGCGGAGTTGTGGCGCATCTCGGCCGACGGCGTTACGCGCCATCGCACGGCACTGAGCGGCCGCCCCTCGTCGCCGGCCTGGTCGCGTTCCGGTGAGGTGGCCTGCATCTCACACGACGGCGGACGGCCTCGCCTGTCGATCCCATGCGGCGCGCCGCCGCTTCGCTTCGAGCCAGACCTGGATGTGTTCGGCCCGCTGGCGTTTTCGGCCGACGGCCGCGAAGTGTACTTTGCTGCACCGAACGAGCAGGGCATGGTGGAACTGTGGGCCGCCGACCCGGTCAAGAGCCTGTCCCGCCGGCTGTCGTCGTTCTCGCGCGATGCCTACGCGCCGTCAGTGGCCACCGACGGCACCGCCATCTTCAAGGTGCAGTCGTATCGGACGTTCCTGGCCGACGCGCCCGCGGCCGGCGGCCCGACCCGGCAGCTCACCACCTTCCAGGCGGAAACGCCCTCGTACCATCCGTCGAGCCGGCGCATCGCGTTCACCTACGGCTCGTGGCGCCGGGTCGTGGACGATGCGAAGTATCCGGATATCGCGCAAGAGATCGGGGTGATCGACCTGTCGCGGGCGCTGCCCGCCGGCGAGCCCGCGGAGGTGATCGCCCGCTCCGACTCTGAAGATCAGGCCATGGCGTGGTCGCCGAACGGCCGCTGGATCGCCTTCCACACCCATCGCGAGATGTCGGACGATGTGTGGCTGCGGCCGGCGGATGGGAAGGGCCCGGATCGGCGCATCACGTTCCTGGGACGCGGCGCCGAAGTGGGGTGGCCGCGCTGGTCGCCCGATGGCCAGACCGTGTTGCTTAACGGCGCCCGCAAGAGCGACGGGCGTTCGGTGGTGTATGCCATCGGCGTCGATCAGCAATCAGGCGAGGTCACGTCGGAGATGCGGGAGGTGCGCACCGAGGGTTTCGGCGGCGAGATCCTGCACTCGGAATGGCTGCCGAGCAGCGCCACCGTGATCGCCGTTGCCAAGGTGGCGCCCGGGCGCCACACCATCATGACGATTCCTATCAGCGGCGGCCGGCCGCACGTCGTGCACGAGTTTTCCACCGAGCACGACTTTCCGGGGCTTGCCCCGTCGGCGGATGGCCGCCACGTCGCGTTCACGGCGCCGGCGGCCGACGGCTACTTCCAGATCTTTCGCCTGCCCGTCATTGATGGTGGCGAGCCGGTGCAGGTCACGAGCGATCCCTCGCACAAGACGCAACCGGCCTGGTCGCCGGATGGTGCGCGTCTGGCCTTTACCGTCTGGAGCTACGAAGCCGTCTTCTTCGCCATGCGATGACGAAACCCCTGCCAGGGTGGGTGCCTCGGTCGGTCCAGACACTGGCCGGCGGGTATGATTCGGCGGCGCTGACCGCCGACGCGATCGCCGGTGTCACCGTTGGTCTCGTCGCCCTGCCGCTGGCCATGGCGTTTGCCATCGCCTCGGGCCTCACGCCGCAGGCCGGCATCTACTGCGCCATCATCACCGGCTTCATCATCTCGGCGCTCGGCGGATCCCGCTTTCAGATCGGCGGCCCGACCGGCGCGTTCGTGGTGGTCATCTCGGGCATCGTCGCCGAACACGGCATCGATGGTCTGTTCATGTGTACGCTCATGGCCGGCGTGATCCTGGCCGTGATGGGATTGACCGGTACGGGCACGGCCGTGAAGTACATCCCCAAGCCAGTGATCGTCGGCTTCACCAACGGCATTGCGCTGGTCATTGCCAGCACGCAGGTCAAGGATTTCCTGGGTCTCGAGGTCGAGGTGCCGGGAGAGTTCATCGGGCGCATCGAGGTGATTGGCGCCAACCTCGGCGCCGTGTCGCCAGACTCGCTGGCGCTCGGCGTGGGTACGTTGCTGCTGCTGATTCTCTGGAGCCGCTACTTCAAGCGGGTTCCCGCATACATCGTGGCGCTGTTTGCCGGCACCGGCATCGCGTTCGCGCTCCAACTCGACGTCGCCACGGTGGGTTCCCGGTTTGGCGGCATTCCGGCGGGTCTGCCCGAGTTCCACATCCCCGCGTTCAGGCCCGAGTTGGTCTTGACGCTGCTCTCACCGGCGCTCACGGTCGCCATGCTCGGCGCGATCGAGTCGTTGCTGTCGGCGGTCGTGGCCGATCGCATGGGCGGTGATCGCCACAACCCGAACACCGAACTGTTTGCCCAGGGCGTGGCCAACATCGTGTCGCCGATGTTTGGCGGGTTGCCGGCGACCGGCGCGTTGGCGCGCACCGCGACCAACATCCGCTCCGGTGCGCGATCGCCGATGTCGGGGATGATCCACGCCGTCACCCTGCTGGGGGTGCTGCTGTTTGGCGCGCGGCTGGCGGCGTACGTCCCGTTGCCGGTGCTCGCCGCCATCCTGTTCGTGGTCGCCTGGAACATGGGCGAGTGGCTGGAGATTGGCGAGGTCTTCAAGCAGTCGTACGCCGACATCCTGGTCTGGACCGCGACGTTCCTGCTCACGGTCCTGGCGGACCTGACGGTGGCGGTCGAGGTCGGCATGGTGCTGGCGGCGTTGCTGTTCATTCGCCGGGTGGCGAGTACGACGACCGTGAGCCGCGTGACCCACGATTACATTGAAGCGGGACGGCCGCACATCCTGCAGGACAAGGTCATTCCCGACTACGTCGCCCTCTACCGCATTCACGGCCCGTTCCTGTTTGGCGGCACCGACAAGCTGCGCGAGATTTCCGACCACGCCGACACGTTGCCGCCGGTCGTGGTGCTGCGTCTCCGGAACATGACGGCCATCGACGCCACCGGCATCAGCGCGATCGAGGAGCTGGCCGACGAGCTAAAAGCGAAGGGCCGGACGCTGGTGCTGTGTGGCGCACCGCGACAGCCGATGGCCGCCCTGCAAAAGGCCGAACTGCACGAGCGGCTGGGCGAGACCAATATTTGCGAGAGCGTGCAGGCCGCGCTCGATCGCGCGGCGGTTATCGCAGGCGGCTGACCGCGTGCCCGATGCCGAGTGAGCCCTTGAACAACAGCTCCACGGGAACCACGCCGCCGATGCGGTGACGGCCGACGACGGCGAGTCCCACCGAGGCCAGGCAGCCGCAGTTGTGGCAGTCGGGCTTGCCGCCGAACTGGCAGGGCGCGATGTGCGTGTGGAGGTCGGCGGAGACGCATTCGGTGGTTTGCGCGAAGATGCAATCGTCGGGGCTGTCCGGCGGTTCCAGGAAGGCATCGATCACCGGCGCGGGCATTTGCAGCTTTGGGTAGTTCGGCCGCAGCCGTTTGAGCTCCCTCACCACGTTGACGCGATCGGCCGGCGTCAGCATCTCCGGCGACTGCTCGCCGATTTGCGGCGTGTAGAGGCTCAGCCAGATCGTACGGACGTTCGGGTTGTTCGACCACGTGCGCAGGAATTCGTCGAGGTAGCCCTCGCGCGCGGCCTGTTGGCGCGTCACCGTGCAGTGCACCGTGATCTGGTGGCCTGCGATGTGCTTCAGAATGCGATCGTAGGTGGCCGGCGCGCGCCTGGCGTCGTGCTCGGGCTGCAGGCCGTCGATCGAGACGCAGATCTGCAGCCGCGGTATCGATGCCCAGGCCAGTGGGATTGGCCGCACCGCGCTGGTGACCACCTGCACGTAGAGACCGCGCTCGGCCAGCCGCGGCAGCACGACATCCAGTTCGCGGAAGCGCACCAGCGGCTCGCCGCCGACCAGCGACACATGCAGCGGGTGGTAGCGATCAACCACTTCGAGGAGGCCGTCGACGAGCTCCTGGCCCTTGCGGTCGGCGAGTTCGCGAAGCGTGGCCGTGCCGCCGAGGTGAGCGTCACCGTAGGCGTAACAACCAGGACAGCGCAGCGGGCATTCCCGGGTGATTTCGATCGACAGGTTGGGGCGATAGCCTGCGAGAATCTTGCCCCACGCTCGCACGATCCCTTCCATCTTCTGACGCTAGCACAGAACGGCGAGGCGTATGTGCAAACGGCCGGGACTGGGCCCAGCCGTTTGCACGCGTCCTGAAGATGGGCGCGATGATCCGCGAGAATCGAGCGCTATTTCGTCGCGATGAACATGATCTCGACCAGGCCGTCGTTGCCGACCAGGCCCGTCTTCACGGTCGCGCGCGCGGGGAAGTCTTTCGACAGCACCGAACGGTATCCCGCGTTCATGGCGTCGAACCCGGCGAGGTCGGTGATGTAGACCATGCCGTCAACGAGGTCGCCCCAGCCGAAGCCGGCGGCGGTCAGCGTGCGGCCGATGCGCGCCATGGTTTCCTTGGTCTGCGCTTCCATGTCGCCCTGGTTGGTGGCGTTGTTGCCGAGCAGGCCCGCCAGGTAAAGCGTGTTGCCGACCTTGACGGCGCTGCTGAGGGTCGCGCTGGCCCGCCCCGGCGTGCCGTCGGCGTTCGGGGTGGCAAAGGTCTCTTTCGGACGGCGGTTCGC
>JBBQSP010000097.1:0-17060 GCA_038213735.1 Vicinamibacterales bacterium
GCGCCTTGAAGCCGGCCGCCTTGGCGCGCGCAATGGCGCCGAGGGCCACGTCACGGCCGCCGACGAGATACAGCTGGTACCAGGCCGTGCCGCGGGTCGCCGCCTTCACGTCCTCCATGCGGCAGCCCGACAGCGTGGACAAGGTGTAGATGGTGCCGGCACCTCCCGCCGCGCTGGCCGCCGCTTCCTCGCCACGCGGATAAAACATGCGGCTGCTGCCGACCGGCGCCAGGATAAACGGCACGTCGATGGTGGTGCCGAGTACGGTGGCCTTGAGATCGCAGGTCGCCGTCGCCACCGCCGAGCGCGGGCGGAACATCACGTCTTCGTAGGCGCGGCAGTTCTCGCGGAGCGTCCACTCGCGTTCGGCACCGCCGTCGATGTAATCGAACGCCATGCGCGGCAGGCGCAGCATGGCGCGGTGACGAAGGTCGGCAATGGTCACGGCGCTCGAGACAGAGGACATGGCCGCCGATTGTACCCGCGAGCGGCCTGAAGCCGCGCAGTCACCCAGCAACCCGCGGTCGAGAGAGCTCGGCGGCTGTTATCTGGCCAGCAACGCGAGCAGCGCCCAGCCCGTCGTCGAGAGGCGCTGGGCGTAGCTCTCTTGCCCGGCGGGGCGGGTGGTTTCCGGCCAGCTGCCGTCCGGCTGCTGTTGCGACTCGATGAACGCCTTGCCCCTGGCAATTGCCTCCAGCAACTCTTCCGGCCGGTAGGTGGAACGCGCGATGCGTGGCTCGACGTTAAGCGCGCTCAAAGCCAACACCGCCAGGGCCGTGTCGAACACTTGCGGCGGGGCGGTGGCGTATGGCCCCCAGCCGCCGTTTGGCGCCTGGCCGCTGCGCACGATGCTGAGCGCCGAGCGGCGCAAGCCGTCGGCCATGACGTCGCCGGTCAGATCGAGTGCAAGCAGCAATGACGAGGCGTCGAACACGTTCTCGACCGTCAGCCCTCGCAGCCAGCGGTCGGCCTGGACGATGGTGAAGTTGTCGGGTTGGATGCCCGACGCAATCAGCGACGTGCGCGCGGACCATGTCGCCAGGATCGTGCCGTAGGTGGCGGGCGAGCCCAGGCTCTGCGACTGATCGAGCTCCCAGGAGCCGTTCGCGGCCTGATCGGCGACCAGCAACTTCGCGGCGGCTTCCAGGTCGGTGCTCGCGGCTTTGCCGTGGCGTTCGGCGACCGCGAGGGCGCTGGCAAACTGCACCCGCATCAGCCGCATATCGTCGAACCCGCTCGGTGCCTTGTTCTGATCCCACGCCGCCGGTTTCTTCAGGAAGCTGAGCGTGTCGTCCAGCGCAGTGCCGACGTCGTAGCCACGCGCGCCGGCTTCGAGCAGCGCACGGATGGCATCGCCACTGCGCCCTTGCGACAGCGACGCGCGCAGGAACACGATCCCCTTGGCAATGACGGGAGACGCGGCGACAGGTTGTTGCCTCACCACAGGCCTGCCTTGCCGGTGACCGAGGCGATCAGCTTCGCCGGGTCGTAGCCAATGCCTTGCTTGAAGACCGTCTCGACTTTGCGGATGTCGGCGATGGTCGCAGCGGGGTTGCCGTTGATCACCACGAGGTCGGCCTGCTTGCCCACCGCGAGGCTGCCCACGCGCGCGTCTCGGCCCATGTATCGCGCGCCGTTCAGGGTCGCGATCGAGATGGCCTCGAGCGGCGTGAAGCCCGCCTCGACCAACAACTCGACCTGGCGCTGGTTGGCAAAGCCTGGAATCACGCCGCCGCCGCCGGTGGGATCGGTGCCGGCAATCAGCAGGCCGCCCGCCCTGGCGAAGGCGCGTTCGAGCGCCATGCCCTTGGGGAACAGCGTGGTGTAGATCGAGTCCTTGTTCTGCGCGGTTCGCGCGTAGGTCTGCTCGAACTGCTCGCGCAGTTGCGGCGTCAGCACCTCCAGGCCGGGCGGCTTGGGCCGGCCCGGGGTGAACGTCTCGAACACGGTCAGCGTGGAGGTCAGCGCGACGTTGCGATCGATCAGGGTCTTGACCAGTGCCTTGAACGGCGCGCCGTTCTCGTCGAGTGCGGCAATGCTCTTCTGTCCCACGCCTTGCCCTGGGCAGATATCGGGTTTCTTGTCGGCAACGAAATCGGTCGCGGCGAAGAACCCGTGCTCGAGGTTATCGATACCGAGCGCCGCGGCTTCGACGTAGGTGACCGAGCAGAGGTGGCCGGTCACCTTGATGTTGCGCCGATGCGCTTCGTTTACCGCCGCGGCCAGTTCGCCGCGCGTGATCTGCATGTAGGTCTTGAGCGAGGTCGCGCCCTCGTCTGTCCAGTACTGCACCTGCCGGCGCGCGTCTTCCGGGCCCTTCAGCGTTCGCATCTGGATGAAGGTGTTGGGCCCGTTCAGGTACGGCGCGGTGGCATCGATCGCGGGACCGGGCTTCTGGCCGGTCTCGACCAGCTTGGCCATATTCAGATCCATGAAGCCATTGACGTTGCCGCCCGTGCGCATCGTCGTCACGCCGCCCGACAGGTAGAGCCGCGAGAAGCTCTCGCCCAACTGGCCATACACGCCGGGGCCGTTCGGGTAGTAAAGGTGCTCGTGCACCATCACCAGGCCGGGAATGAGGCTCTTGCCGGTCAGGTCGATGGTGGTCGCGCCGTCAGGCACCGCCACGCGACCGGAGACGCCCATCGCCGCGATGTTGCCGTCGCGGCGAATCACGGTCTGATCCTCGCGCGGCGCCGCGCCAGTCCCGTCGATCACGCGGACGTGGGTGAGGGCGATGACGGGAGCATCGGTCTTGACGTAGGCGCGGACCGCGGCGGTGAGTTCGGGAGGTGGTTGAGCGGCAGCGACGGCAACCGCCACCATGGTCATGGCGAGCGTGACCCGGACGAATCTCATGGCGGTAGATGTTACCCTGTCCCCGCCGGGTGGTGTTAATTGATAATCGTATTTGCATATAACACCTGGGCGCTGCTAAGCTGGGACCGTGGTCGATCGTCTTCTGCGCCCGTCGCTGCGTGGCCTCGCCCGGCGGCATCCGGTAGTGACGATCACCGGTCCGCGGCAGTCGGGCAAGAGCACCCTGTGCCGGGACGTCTTTCCGCGCAAGCCGTACGTCTCGCTCGAGCCGCCGGATCAGCGCGACCTGGCGCGGCACGACCCCCGGGCCTTCCTGGCGCGATTCCCGCGTGGGGCCGTGATCGACGAGGTGCAGCGCGCACCCGAGCTGTTGTCCTATGTGCAGGAGGCGGTCGACCGCGACCCGTCACCCGGCCGGTTCATCCTGACCGGCTCGCAGCAACTCGGGCTGATCGAGGCCGTGACCCAGACGCTGGCGGGTCGAACGGCCCTCCTGCAACTGCTGCCGCTCAACCTGAGCGAGATTCAGCGGTTCCCCAGAGTGCCGGCGGATCTGTGGACGCTCGTCTGGACCGGCGGCTATCCCCGCATCTACGACCGAAAGTTGCCCGCCGATGAGTGGTTGTCGAGCTATGCCTCGACCTACGTCGAGCGTGACGTCCGCCAGTTGGTGAACGTCGGCGACCTGCTGGCGTTTCAGACCTTCGTCCGTTTGTGTGCCGGTCGCGTCGGGCAGTTGGTGAATCTGTCGGCGCTTGGCGCCGACGCCGGCATCACCCACATGACCGCGCGGGCCTGGTTGTCGGTGCTCGAGACCAGCTTCATTGCGTTTCGACTCCCGCCGCTGCACCGCAACCTCACGAAGCGGCTGGTGAAGACGCCCAAGCTCTACTTCTACGACACCGGCCTGCTGTGCTGGGCGCTCGGGATCCGATCGGCGGACCAGCTCGATACGCATCCGTTGCGGGGCGCGATTTTCGAATGCTGGGTGGTCTCCGAGATTCTCAAGCACCACAGCCACCGCGGCCTCACGCCGCGCCTGTCGTTTTTTCGCGACCAGAAGGGGCATGAGTGCGACCTGGTGATCGAGCAGGGCGATCGGCTGACGGCCGTCGAGATCAAGTCGGGGCAGAGCGTGGCGTCCGACGTGTTTGGTGCGCTCTCGCGCGTGGTGGATGACCTGCGCGCCGCCCCCGGCGGCCCGGTGCCGGTGGTCCCCGTTGTCGTTCATGCCGGAGACGACTCACACGCCCGCACGGCGGCGCACCAACTGTCGTGGCGGGACGTCGACACGTTCAAGTGGTCGGCCACCCGCACCAAGTCGTTGAAGTGACTCAGCCTGGCCCGCGCGACGTCTGCGTCGCGTGGATGCGCAGGGGCAGCATGCTGCCGAACTTCACGAAGTCATCGTCGGTCGTCAGAATGGGAAATCGATATCGTTCAGCCACCGCGCACAGCAGGAAGTCGGTGTTCGAGCCTTGAATCCCCTTCGCGCGACAGAGGTTGAAGCAGTCGGCGACCAGCACCTTCATGACCGCCGGCGCTGCTTCTTGTAGTCGTACGTCGGGTCGTAGGCCGGCGCTACTGCCTCGCCCCGGGAGTCCAGTGTTGGATCAGCGTGATCGGCGCGGTGGCGGCGGCAACTTCCGGGTTGAACCAGCCGCAGCGATCATTTTGGTTGGCGCGACCGGGCGGCCTCGATTAGGCTCGGAACAGGGGGCAGGCCATGGACTCGGCGGTTGCCAGGCGTTCTGCGAAGCGCGCACCCAGACGAACCACCCTCAATGGATTTGTCGAGGAAGTTGCCGGCACCGAGGGGCTGAACCTTCACGCGGCCGAGCCGCTGGTGCCCATCCTTGTCACCACCCGAAATTCACGCTACCGGCTGATCCCCCTCCGGCGGGGTGACACCAACGTGCTGGTCCAGGGCGGCCGGTTCTTTCCCGAGCCGGCCGAGGCGCGCCTGGTCGGCGCGACCTTCGGCGGCAGTTTCCTCCACATGCACTGGATCCGTGTGGGCATGTGCATGGAGATCGACCCGGAGACCGGCGAGGGGGCGATCATCACGACGCGGGTCATCGACGTCGAAATCGAGCGCGACAGCACCACCCAGGCCGGTCCGCATTAGCGGCTTCTACCGCCGCAGCAGGTAGGTCATCTTCACCACGCGGAGCGTTGACAGGTTGACGAGGAAATCTGCTCGCTCGCCGAACCCTGCCGGATTAACGCACGCGCTCTGTGAATCCGTCGCCCTGAAACATGCGGACCACGCGGCCACCCTCCTCGACGAAGCGAACAATCTCGCCGACCGGTCCGCCGCCGACGGGCGCCACATAACGGAACTGGCCGTTGCCGATCGGCTCGAGCCGGATCGGGCTATCGAGGTTGGCCGCATTCGGATTGATGATCACCAGCCGCTGGTTGAGTTCGATCACCTGCGACTCGCCGCCGCGGCCGCGATAGAGCCCGGCGAACCGCGACCAGGCCGGATCCCACTTCACCGTCACCGCCGGCGCGGGAGTAGCGGCCTTCGCCACCGCCTCACCCACCGTGTTCATCAACTGTGTCGCAATCGCGCCCGGGTTGGCATCGTCCGCGTTGGTCAGCACGATCACGCCGATCTTGCCGTCGATCTGCATCACCGTGTTGGTCTGGTAGCCAGGATAGCTGCCGCCGTGCGACACGTAAACCTTGTCGCGTTCGCGGCGCACCGCGAAGCCGATGGCGTTGCCCTGGGTCCAGTTGTTCTCGAGCACGCGGACACGGTGCATCTCGCGCAACGAGCCGGTGCTCAGGATCTGGCGGCCGCCCATCCGGCCTTTCCGGAACTGCGCCGACACGAACTTCGCCATGTCGTCCACGGTTGACGTGATGCCGGTGGCCGCCGCCATGCCCCGCGCATCGATGAACGGATTGACGGCGCGGCTCCCGTCCGGCATCAACCGGCCGTAGCCGATGGCCAGCCCGGCGACGTTCTGATCGACGCTGGACGAGGACATGCCGAGCGGCGCGTAGATGTGCTGCTGCACGTAGTCGGCCCACGTCTGTCCGCTCACGACCTCGACCACCATGCCGGCGATCGAGAAGGCGAGGTTGGAGTACTTCCACCGTTGCTCTGGCGAGAATGGCGCCTGCCGTTCGGCCATCAGGCTTCGCAGTTGTTCGGTGGTGGGGAAGTCGAAGGTCGTCCAGTGCGAGCCCGCTTCGCGCGGCAGGCCGGAGCTGTGCGTCAGCAACTCCTCGATCGTGATCGCCGGGTCGTCCGACTCGGCGGTCTTGACCTGGAACCAGGGCAGGTAATTGGAGACCGGATCGTCCAGCCGCAGCTTGCCCTGCTCGCGCAGTTGCATGATCGCAGTGGCGGTGAACAGCTTGCTGTGCGAGGCCATGCGGAACTTGGTCTGGGGGGTCATCGCCACCTGCTTGCCAGTGTCGGCAAAGCCGAAGCCGGTGGCCCAGATCAGTTCCTGATCGGCGACGACGCCGACGGCAATGCCGGGGAGGTGGCGCGTGAGAATCTGGCCCTCGAGCCAGGCGCTGAACAGCCGCTGCGCACCCAGCACGTCGGGGTCGGCAGCCACCTTGGCGGCTGGCGACGGCGCCTGGGCCCGCAAGCGCGCAGGAGGGGTGGCCATGGTGAGGGCGGTGAGCACGCCGGCGGTCATCACCAACCGGCCAAGAATCGAGAGCGGCATCGAGACCTCCAGAACAGACGGGTGTCGTGTGCCGCAGTCTACTCCGGCGACGAGATCGAAAGAAACGCCGTGTTACGCGCGAAACAGCCGCGCCAGCCCGAGCGACCAGCCCGGAAGCAGCGGTGTGTCGAGGATGTCGAGTGCCTTGGCCGTGAGACGCGCGACGTGCGGGAACGAGCCATCACGGCCCCGCCGGTGAATCGTCACCACGTCCTGCTGCGGATCCACGAGCCAGTATTCACGCACGCCGGAGCGGTCGTACAACTGGCGCTTGATCTCGCGATCGCGCTGACGCGTCGACGGCGACAGGATCTCGACGACGAGCGCAGGAGTGCCCTGGATGTTCTTGTCGGTCAAGATGTCGAACTGGTCCGCCGCGACGAACACCAGGTCCGGCTCAACGATGTCGTGGAACGAGAAGACCACATCAAAGGGCGACAGGAAGACCCGCCCACGCTCGGGGCGATCCTCAACGAACGAGCCGATGGTCAGGAAGAGCCGCCCCACCAGATCCTGGTGGCGCAGGTTCGGCGCGGCCGTCACGTAGTGCTCCCCATCGATGATCTCGTGCCGGAGGCCATCGTCGTCCGGGAACAACAGGAAGTCTTCGTACGTGAGGCGCCGGTTCGAGTGTGGGCTTGCGAGCATGCTGTCCCTCCCGTCCATGAGCGAATGTTACACCCGGGCATGACGCGATACGCCTGCTAACGCCGTGCCGAGCGGATCTCGGCCTGAACCGGCGTCGGCGTGGATCGAACGTGGCAGAAACTGCGATACCCGTCGCCGATCGGCATCGCAGCATCAGCTTCAATCCAACTCGGCCTTGATGTCCCCGGCACTCGCATCGGCGTCTACGAAGTCACCGCGCCGATCGGCGAAGGCGGAATAGGGCAGGTGTGGCGGGCCACCGACACGACCCTTGGCCGCCAGGTGGCCATCAAGATCCTCCCGGACGCGTTTGCGTCTGACCCCGAACGATTAGCGCGTGTGGTCTCCGGACGGGAGCAGTTGGGGCCCCAATGGGACCACGGTGGCGGTTCTTGGAGTCGACGCCGGAATCGTTCCGCGGTTGACGGTCGTGCTCAACTGGCGCGCCCGCTCCGGTCAGTGAGGTGAGCGCAAGACCGCACCGGAGGGCGATGGCTTGAGCCGTCGCCAGGCGGAGGCTGAAGCCTCCGCCCTCCAGACTCACAGTAGTTGGCTCAGCAACGTTTTCGCTGGAACCACGACCGGACGATGAACCGTGAAGCAATCGGCCGGCTCGTACGGCAGGTTGATCACCACCTGGAAAGCGTGGGGCGCTTTCGTCTGGCTCTGGAAGTAGGCGAGCGAAGGGGAGAGGTGCGTGTCGGCGAGCTTGGCCTCGACCAGGACCCACGGCTTGCGGTCGCGCACGATCAGAAAGTCCACTTCACGTTTCTGCTTATCGCGCAGGTAGCGCAGTTCGAACTCGCCGAAGCCCAGGTCGGTCCAGCCTTCGACCGCCTTGAGCAGGTGGCAAGCCACCAAGGTCTCGGCCCGCGCGCCCTCGTCGGCCAGCCCGCTCCAGTCGCGCAGGAACCACTTGGGTTCCTTGCGCAGTGCCTTGGCGACATTCTTGAACCATGGGCGGACGAGGAACCCGTAGTGCATGCGGGCCAGCAGATCGACCCAGCGCTTGACCGTGTCAACGGCCACCTGGATCTCCTGGGCGAGATTCGCATAGACCAGAGGCTGGGCGCTGCGCTCGGCCAGCAGCTGCATCAACGTCTCCATCGTACCGAGGTCCGTGATGCGCGCGAGGTCGCGGAGGTCTTCTCTCGACAGTTGGTCGCGCCGCAACGACCGCCAACGGCGGGTAAAGCGACGGTCGCGCCGCAGAAATGGCTCCGGGAATCCGCCATGCGCCCAGAGCGCATTCCAGTCAGCCGAGGCGATTTCGCCAGGGGCGTGGATCTCCCGCGTCGGCAGACTGGTCCGCACGCACTCGGCCACGCTCCACGGATGCATGTGGTAGAGCAGGTAGCGTCCCATCAAGCTGTCGCCACCACGCCGGAACACATCCAGGCGCGAACTCCCGGTCACGATCACTCGTACCCGCTCGCCGTAGCTATCGAAGAACCCTTTGAGCAGTGTCTTCCACTTCGCGTGCTTGTGCAGTTCGTCGAAGACGACGACGGGGGGCTGTGCGCGCAGCCGGTCAAGGTGCAACCGTTCGGCCAACGCGGCGGGACCGCGCAACAGGCCACGCCGGTCATCGCTGTTGTCCCAGTTCAGGTAGGCGTCGCCGACGGAGCGGCTCACGGTGGTCTTGCCGACCTGCCGCGGTCCGGCGACCAGGGCCATCTGACGATGTCGGCTCAGGTGAGCCTGCAAGATGGCGGCGTAGAGGCGCGGGCGTTCCGGCACCGGACCATTATCGCGCATATCGTAAAATGGTCCAGACCATTTTACGATGCCCGAGAGACCGGTCCTGGCTTCTCGCGGGCAGCGAGGCCCGAGCTGCGGCTTAGCCGGTGACGGCGAACAGCGGCGGATGTCGCACACCGTCCGCTGACTGGTCCTGCCACGCCTTCGCGAGCGCAACCAGGTCGCCCTCGCGATACAGGTGGCCGGAGAACATCACGCCGGCCGGCGATCCGTTGGACTTGAGGCGGTTGGGCACCGCGATCGACGGGTGCCCCGTCAGGCTCATCACCGGGTTGAGGCTGGTGCGCGAGTCGAGCGTCAGGGTGGTGAACATCACCGCGTCGACCGCGCTCATGGCCCGCGCCACCTCCTGCATGATCACCGCGCGCCGGCGGTTGGCCTGCAGGTAATCGACCGCCGTCACCAGTTGGCACGCGCGCAGGTAGCGGCTGGTCCGCGGCCGCAGGCCCTTGTGCTGGCCCGACACGGTGAAGCTGTCGAACGCGGCCGCTCGCTCCACGTACTCGATGAAGTAGCTGAGGTCGCCGCTGGGAAAGGTCAGCGCGTGCATCGTGCAGCCCAGTTGCTCCAGCCCGGCAAGCGCACGGCTGTTGTTGGCGCGCTGGTCGGCGTCGGTCTCCGCTTCGAGCATCGCCGGCACGTAGCCGATGCGTTTCGGATAGCGTCCCCGCGTCGCATCCCACGCAACCGGCGCTTCGCGCACCGCGAGGTCGCGGTGGTCCGCTCCCGCGATGGCTCGCAACACGATCGCGCAGTCCTCGGCATGCCGGCACATCGGGCCAATCTTGTCGAGCGTGGTGCCGGCGGCCATCACGCCGTAACGGCTGACGCGGCCGAAGGTTGGCCGCAGGCCGACAATGCCGCAGCGAACGGCCGGGGAGAGGATAGAGCCACCGGTGTCGGTGCCGATGGCGAACCCGACCAGCCCGGCCGCTGTCGCCGCACCCGATCCGGCGGATGATCCGCTGGATCCTTCGGAGAGATTCCACGGGTTGTTGGTGCGCCCGCCGGCCCACTGATCGCCAAACGCCATTTCCCCCGTCGTCAGCTTGGCCACGAGCACAGCACCGGCCTGATGCAGCCGCTCGACGACGGCGGCGTCTTCGTCGAAGATCTGCCGCTCCAGCGGCGGCGCGCCCCAGCGGGTTGGGTAGCCCTTGGCGGCAACGATGTCTTTGACGCCGTACGGCACACCGTGCAGCACGCCGCGGTATTTGCCGGCAGCGATCTCCTTGTCAGCCGCTGCGGCCTCGGTCATTGCGCGCTCCTCGGTCAATTGCGCGACGCAGTTCAGCTGACCGTTGTAGCGCTTCACTCGCGCCAGATACATCGTCGTCAATTCGACGGAGGTGACTTGTCGCGACTGCAGCAGGTGGGCCAGATGCGTCACCGGCCAGAAGGCGACGGCCTCGAGATTCTGCGGACGACGCACGCGGGGCGTGGGTGCAGGACGAAACGCGGCCGTCGGCATTGGCCGTGGCGCGATCCCGGGCGGGTTGGGATCGAAATGCAGCGGCAGCGGCGAGGCGTTGGTCAGTGCCGGCTTGTCGATGCCTTCGGCGCCTCGCGCGAGACTCGACAACGAGTCCACCAGATCCTGAGACTCCTCGTCGGTCCACTCAAGTCCGGCCAGTCGCGCCGACTCGCGGACCATCTCGAGCGTGACCTTCTTGGTCCCCGGCTGCATCTGCGCCCACAGCACGCCGGGCAGCAGCGTGTGGCCGAGTCCAGTGGTAGCGAAGAAGGCGAGCAGGGCGCGGCGGTCCAGCATGGGGCAGAGTCTACCGCCAGCGCCCCAGGGTTGCAGCTGCGATGTGCGCTAGCGGGTGCTCACGCTGGCTCTGTGTTAGCGTGTCCGGCACGTGCCTGATTCCTTTGACCTGTTGATCACGGGCGCCCAGGTTATGACGGGTGCCACGGTCGGCCTGGCCACAATCGGGGTGACTGGCGGTCGGATTGCCGCCCTCCTGGATTCCGCCGCGCGGCCACCGGCCGCCGAGGTGATCGACGCCGGCGGCCTGCACGCGCTGCCCGGCCTCATCGATACGCACGTGCACACGCGCCACCCCGGCATCGCTGAGCGCGAAGACTTCCAGTCGGGCACCGCCGCGGCCGCCGCCGGTGGCATCACCACGTTGTTCGAGATGCCCATCGCCAAAGTGCCGGCCAACAGCGCCGCCGGGGTGGGGCGGCGCGTGGCGGCCATGACGCCCCAGGCGCACATCGACTTTGCGCTTTACGGCGGCGCGGGTCACGAGAACCTGCCCGACATTGCCGGCCAGGCCGCCGCCGGCGTCGTGGCGTTCAAGACCTTCCTGCAACCGCCGCCGCCCACGCGCCTCGACGAGTTCTTCGGCCTGTGGTGCACCGACCACGCCGCGTTGCGGGGCGTGATGGCCGCGGTCGCGGCCACCGGCCTGCGGCACTGCTTCCACTGCGAAGACACGCCGATGTTCCAGGCCTTGCAGGCGCAACTGGACGAGGCCGGCCGGCGGCGCGGCCGCGCCCACGCCGAGAGCCGCCCGCCGATCGTCGAAGAGGTGTCGGTCGCGATGGTGCTGGCGCTGGCCGCCGAGTGCGGCGGCCGCGTCGGCGTGGTGCATTGCTCGAGCGCCCGCTCGGCACAGTTAGCGGCCGATGCGAGAGCCCGCGGCATCGACGCCACGGTGGAGACGTGCCCGCCGTACCTGTTCTTCACGGACGAGGCACTCGACCGGCTCGGCCCGTTTGCCAAGTGCAACCCGCCACTGCGTTCGGCTGAGGGCGTGCTGGCCCTGTGGCGTGCCCTCGACGCGGGTCACATCGACTACCTCGGCACCGACCACTCACCGTTTCTCGCGCACGAAAAATCCGCGGCCACCGATGACATCTTCAAGGCGCCGCCAGGGCTGTGTGGCCTCGAGATGATGGCGCCGTTGATGCTGACGGCGGTATCCGAGGGCCGGCTCACGCTGCCGCGCATGGTGGCGCTGTGCTCCACGCGCGCCGCCGAGCTGTTTCGACTGACCGGCAAGGGGCGCGTGGCCGAGGGCGCCGATGCCGATCTCACGCTGGTCGATCTGGACGCCGCCTGGACCTACGACCGCCGCAAGGCGGTCACCAGGTCGCGGGACAACATGGCCATCTACGACGGCGTACGCCTCCGCGGGCGCGTCGTCTCGACCTTCGTCCGCGGCGTGCGCGTGTTCCACGAGGGCGCCATCACCGGTCCCGTCGGCCACGGCCGGTTCGTGAGGCCGGCGTGACACCCATCCTGGGCATTGTCACCATCGGGCAGACGCCGCGTCCTGACCTGGCCGAAGCGTTTGGCGCCGAGGCGGCACACGCGGAAGTGCGAGTCGCGGGTGCGCTGGACGGCATCCGCGCAGAAGACCTGGCCGCGCTTCAGCACCCCAGCACGTCGGGCCACAACGGTCTGGAGTATCCACTGCTCGTCCGTCTGGCGTCTGGCGCGCACATCGAAGTGCCGTTGGAACGCCTCGTGCCGCGCGTCACGGCGGCGGCGCGCCGGTTGGCGGCTGAAGGCGCCTCGGTGATCGTGGTGGCATGCGCGGGCGGCTTTCCCGACGTGCCGGGTCCGGTTCCCGTCCTGCTTCCCGGCCGCATCGTGCCGGCCGTCGCCGGTGCGCTCAGCCGCACCCGGCGCGTGGGCATCGTCACGCCCAACCGCGCGCAGGTGCCGTACGCCGAAGCCAAGTGGCGGGCCGACGGCTTCAACCCCGCGGTCACGTGGGCGTTGCCGTCACGAGACGACCAGATGGCGCGCGCGGCCGACGAGCTGCGCGGCGCCGACCTCGATCTGATCGTGATCGACTGCATGGGGCATGCCGACGATGCGCGGCGGGCGATGGCGCAGTGGACCGGCAAGCTCGTGATCGCGGCGCAGTCGGTGGTGGCGCGCGTCGCCGGCGCCATGCTCTAACGGAGGGCGGCGTCGCAGGCCCGCAATCTACTTCGCTTCGTGGACGATGCGGCCGGCCACCAGCGTCAACCGGATCGCGCCCTTCAGCAACGCCTCCGGCGTCGTCGATCCGACTACGAGCGGATCGATGTCCATCACGGTGATGTCGGCGGCGCGCCCCACGGCCAGCGTGCCGCGGTCGGCCTCGGCAAACCCCGCGTACGCGGCCCACGTCGAGTAGCCACGCACGGCCTCCTCAGGCGTCATGCGTTGCCCCGGGTACCAGCCGCCCTCGGGCTGCAGCGCCTTGTCGCGGCGCGTTACTGCCGCGTGCAGGCCGTAGAAGATCGAGTGGTCCGAGCCCGTGAGGTCAGAGCCGAACGCCAGGCGGACGCCGCTTTGGCGGAACGTGCGCCACGCGTAGGCGCCCTTGACGCGCTCGGGTCCAAGGCGGGCCTCGGCCCATGGCTTGTCTTCAACCGCGTGCGGCGGTTCCACCGAGGCAATCACGCCGAGCGCGGCATAGCGGGCGAAATCGTCCGGGTGCACAACCTGAGCGTGCTCGATGCGGTTGCGGTTGTTGCGCACGGTGGGGTTGCCATCCTGCACCGACTGGATGAAGTCGAGCGTCTCGCGGTTGCCGGCGTCGCCGATAGCGTGGATGCCGGCCTGGAATCCTGCCGCCATCATTTGCGCGACCAGGGCTTGGTCGAACCCGTAGTTGCCGCCGCTGACGCCGCGGTGGCCCTTCTGATCGGCGTAGTCATCGATCAGGCGCGCGCCGCGCGACCCGAGCGAGCCGTCGTAATAGGCCTTTACCGATCGCACCGTCAGCATGGCCGCCGGATCGAGGAGGGGGCCTTTCGCCAGCCAGGCGCGGCTGAGCGCCGTATCGCGCGCCGAGAGCATGGCGTAGACGCGCACCGGCAGCTCGCCCGAGGCGTCGAGCGCTTCGAACGCCGTCATCAGTTCGGCGTCGGCACCGGCCTCGTGCACACCGGTGAAGCCATCGCGGGCCATGCGCTGCAACCCGGCCAGCACCCAGGCGCGGGCCTGGTCCGGTGTCGGCGGGGGCACGGCTCCTTCGAGCAGCGTCACGGCGCGGTTCAGCAGCGTGCCGGAGGGCTCGCCCTTCGCATCCTTCAGGATCTCGCCGCCGACTGGCGGCTTGGTGGCGCGCGTGATGCCGGCCTTTTCAAACGCCAGCTGGTTGCCCCACACCGCGAACCCGTGCAGGCTGTCGAGCACCACGGGGTGGTCAGGCACCTGCGCGCTCAGCAACCGCATGGTGGGGTAGCGTCCGGCCCACGCGCCCTCGTCCCAGCCCCGGCCCACCACCCACTCGCCCTTGGGTACCTTGGCCGCGTAGGCCACGGTGCGAGCGACAGCCTCCTCTTCGGTGGCGACGCCGGCCAGGTCCAGCTGCGTCTCGGCCTGCCCGAGCTCACGGACGTGCACGTGCGAATCCACCAACCCCGGCAGTGCCGTCGCGCCCTTCAGGTCGACGACGCGCGTGGCGGGGCCGCGGTAGGCGTCGGCTTGCTGCGCGGAGCCGGTAAAGACAATGCGGCCGGCGCGGATGGCGATGGCCTCGGCATCGGGCCGCCAGCCCTCGGCCGCGTGCGGGGCGTTGGCCGCCGGCGTGCCGTCGGCCGATGGGTCGGCCCAGGTGAACGTGTAGACGCGGCCGTTGGTCAGCAATGTGTCGGCGGGCTCCACGGCCGGCGCACTGGTGCACGCGGCGGTGACGAGCAGGGCAAAGGCCGCGCCGCAGGCCATTCGGATCGTCATGCCGAACAGGATAGCGCAGGCCACGGGCGTTGCTCAGGCATGGAACAGGCGCGAGCCCCCGCGCGGCGCGAGCGATCCGTACCGGCGGATGTGCCAGGCGAAATCATGGTTTCTGCGGCGCCCTTGCCCTCAGCTCATCGAACCAGTTCAGCACCACATTGATCTGCAACGCCGCGCGGCGAGTGGCATCGCCCTGCGCCTCCTGCGCCGGCAGCACGACGATCAATTGCTGACCATCGGGCGTTACGTCGTAGTTGCGTTGCAGTTGCGGGTGAACGGTGCCGTCGATGGGCAGTGGCACCGGCGCGCCGAACGTCAGGCCCTGCGCCGCGCGGACGTCGACCACAAGAAAGCTGTTGGAGGTCGCTTGGTGAAAGAGGAGCTGGGTGCCGTCCGGCGACCACACCGGCGCGCGCCCGCCGCCGTTTGACACTTGGTACTTGGCGCCGGTCGGGGGGAACGGCTGAATGAAGACCTCGGACGAGGCACCAGTCGGGGCGGCCATATAGGCCAGCCAACGGCCATCGGGCGAGAACGACGAGTGCTTCTCGGTGTCCAACGTATCAACGAAGGCCTTCGGTTTGGCGTCGGCGTCCACGCCGATCGTCCAGACGCTCTGGTTGCCGCCGCGCGAGACGTCCATCGACAGGGCCTTGCCGTCGGCACTCCACGACTCCGGCTCGTGCGAGACTCCCGGTTCCGGCCTTGTGACGCGTTCGGCGGGACCGCTGCCATCGGCGAGCTGTCGAAAGATGGCAAAATCGCCGTCTCGATCCGATTGAAAGGTGATGTAGCGGCCGTCGCGGGTCCAGATCGGGAACCGGTTGCGCCCGCCGAAGGTGAGCCGGCGCAGCGCCCCACCCGCCTTGAGGTCGTACACCCACACCACGGCGTCCTTCCCATCGTCGGTGCCGACGGCGAGTTGCCGGCCATCGGGAGACAGGCGCGGGTGGACATAGGGTTGCGCGGGCAAGCCGAGCGGTTGCATCTTGCCGTCGCGTCCCGCCAGGGCGAGAGACTTGGGCTCGTTGCCCCCTCGCGCCGTGCCGGGGAGGTAGGCGATCGTGCCTGTCGCGGAGACATCGTATTGAGCGACGCCGCTGCCCAGAGAACTCCGGGCACGAGCGACCCCTTCCACGACCGGCACGGGCGACCCGAGGGCTGTGAGACGCGCGAGGTCGAAGGGCATCGCCAGGAGCGAAGTGCCCACAGCATATACAAGGTGGCCGCCGGCGCGCGCCGGCGAGCCAGGCCCGGTGGGCAGGAAGCGCGCGGCGCTCCCGCCCGGCACCACCACGTGGCGTTCGCCGGAGGTCATCGACTGGACGATGATCTGCGCCTTGTCCCACCGATCGGGGCCCGGCTCCGTTGACAGCGTGAACAGCAGCAACCGTCCCTCGTCCAACAACTGCGGACCATCGGCCGACTCGGCTCCGCTCGTCTTCGCAATCACTTCCGGTTCGCCGCCGTTGGCCGATACACGCAGGATGCCCCTATCCCGGCTGGCAAAGACGATGGTGTCGCCCACCCAGCTCGCGCCAGAGAGCAGGCCGCTTTCGCACAACGTCAGCGGCGTACCGCCGTCGATCGGGAGCTTCTGCAGCAGGCTGTCCCCAGACTGGAAGGCCACCCATTGGCCGTCGGGCGAGAAAACTGGGAAGACGGGGTCGATGCGGGAACCAGGAATCGGCCGCGCCTCCACTTCCCCCATCGACCGGAGGTAGAGCTGGTTGTTCGCCACATACACGACTCGCTTGCCGTCGGGCGACACTGTCAGCGCCCCGTTGTTTACTGCCGTGATCCGCTGGTCGTCCGGCAGCAAGATCGGAAAGCGGGTGACGACGGGCGCGGCGGTCGGCGGCGGCCTGAGGCTCCAGGTCAGGGCGCCGGCGGCCGCACCGACGATGACGGCGGTGGCGACAATCGGCATCGCGCGCCGCCAGAGCGGCAGGGCCACGACCGGCGCGCCTTGTGGAGGCAACCCTTCAGGGTTGCCTGACGCGGTCGAGGACGACGCCGGATCCTCCAGCGTCAGCCGCGCTTCGCCGATATCGCGCAACCGCCGCTTCGGATCTTTCTCCAGGCACCGCCGCAGCAGCCGGCGGATCGGTTCCGGCAAATCCGCAGGCAACGCCTGCCAGCTCACCTCGTCCTTGATCACACTCGCGAGCGTCACCGAGATGTCCTCGCCCTTGAACGCCCGCTGGCCCGTCAGCATCTCGTAGAGGACGACGCCGAAGGCCCAGATGTCGGCGCGGCGATCAACGCTCTTGCCGCGCGCCTGCTCGGGCGCCATGTAGGCAGCGGTGCCGATGATCACGCCCATCTGCGTGGCGCGCACCGAGAGCGTGGGTGAGTTCATCGCCTCCGCCGTCGCGGGGGGGGGGGGGGGGGGGGGGGGGGGGGGGGGGGGGCAGGACCGAGACACCACCCACAACGACCCC
>JBBQSP010000098.1:0-16909 GCA_038213735.1 Vicinamibacterales bacterium
GGCAGCGGACGGACTATGTGAGACTTCTTCATGGCGGCTCCTTCTGTGAGGCTTGCGCCTCGGGCTTTGTCACCACTCGTGGTATCACGAGCAGTGAGGAGCCGCCGCTTCAATTTTCAACAGCTACTGGGACATCCCCCGTAGAGGGGCGGATTCGGGCTCTGGTGGCCAATCTAGAACGACTCGACCAAGCATTCCTCTTTGAGCGGGCAATCGACCAGATCACGTATCGAGCGCAGAGGGACCGCCTCCGAGACGAGTTGGCAGCAGCGGAACTTGAGAGAAGCGATTTCCGTTCCGATGAACTTGACGTGGAGGGATTGCTCGCCTTTGCGGAACACGTCCTCGAACACTTCTCGCCGCTGTGGCTCAACGCAGGTGTCGCGGACCGGCGTACCCTGCAGACCGCGTTGTTCCCAGAGGGCCTACGATGGGACGGCGAGACATTTGGAACCGCCGTAACTATTCCTGCTTTCAGTTGGTTACGAGAAGTTTCGGAGGAGGAGTCTTGTGTGGCGTCCCCGACGGGATTCGAACCCGTGTTTTAGCCTTGAAAGGGCCACGTCCTAGGCCTCTGGACGACGGGGACGCGTGGTGAGAAACAACGGATTATAGCACAGCGGCTTTGGGGGCCACGCGGCGACATCTCGTGCATAAATACGTCGCATGATGTTTCCGCAGCGCCTCGGAGCGGTGGCGACGGTGCTCGCCGCTCTCCTGCTCTCCCCACTTCGCCAGCCATCGCCCAGCAGGCCGCGCCCGCCGACCCGCTGGGACCGATCGCGGCACTCGTCGGCAAGTGGACCGGCACGAGTGAGGGCCAGCCGGGCTCAGGCACCGTGGAACGCGAGTGCGAACGGGCCGCCCGTCGGCATCGCGCATGACTTCCGCGCGCGTCGCCAACCACCGCGTGCCCCCATCCGCCAACTGCGCCCGGAACTCGGCCTCGAACGACTGGCCGCCCTGGAGGGCGCGCTCGATTCCGGCACCGACCGCCGGAGCGTCCTCGGGATGCACCAGGCGCGCGAAGTCCGCCACCGTGCCGCCAAACTCCCCCGGCTTGACGCCGTGCAACTCGTACACCCGCTCCGACCATTCGACGCGATCGCGGACGACGTCCCAATCCCAAATACCGAGCTGGCCGGCCTCGATGGCGAGCCGGCGGCGCTCGTCCTCTCTTAGCTGCGCCTCGGCGTCAAGGCGGCCACCGTCGGTCACACTCATGTCACGTTGATTCTGTCACGTCGCGGCCAGGCTCGCGCCGCCAAGGCGGCCGGCGCTAGGTCGCCGCGCCCTGTACGAACTTCGTGTCGATGTTCACGCGTTTCAGCAAGCCCTCGAACCCTGGTTTGTCCACGGCCTTGAGGTAGGCCTCCTGCGGCTCGACCAGCTTCTTCGTCACGAGCTCCATCAGGGCGTCGTTCAAGGCCACCATGCCCTGGGCGCGGCCGACCTGCATCATCGACGGGATCTGGAACGTCTTGGCTTCGCGAATCAGGTTGCTGATGGCGCTGTTGATCAGGAGCACCTCGAGCGCCGCGACCCGGCCGCCGCCGATCTTGCGGCACAAGTTCTGGGCAATCACGCCCTTCAGCGACTCCGACAGCATGATCCGAATCTGGGCCTGCTGCTCCTGCGGAAACTGATCGATGACGCGGTCGACGGTCGAAGCCGCGGTCGTGGTATGCAGGGTCCCGAACACGAGGTGCCCGGTCTCGGCCGTCTCGATGGCGATGGCCACGGTCTCGAGGTCGCGCAACTCGCCCACCAGGATGATGTCGGGGTCCTCACGCATCGCGGCGCGCAGCGCCGTCTTGAAGCCGCCGGTGTGCGTGCCCACTTCGCGCTGGTTGATCAGGCAGCTCTGGTTCTCGTGCACGAACTCGATCGGATCTTCGATGGTGATGATGTGATCGGTGCGCGTCTTGTTGATGTAGTCGATCATCGCGCAGAGCGTGGTCGACTTCCCCGAGCCGGTCGGGCCGGTTACCAACACCAGGCCCTTGGTGAGCCGGCACAACTGCAGGACATGCGGGGACAATCCCAGTTGCTCGGCGGTCAGGATCTGCGCCGGGATCACGCGAAACACCGCGCCCGGCCCCTTGCGGTCCAGAAACATGTTCGCGCGGAACCGGGCCAGCCCCTTGATCTCGTACGCGAAGTCGGTGTCGTGCCGCTTCTCGTACTCCTCCCGGTTGGTCTCGGGCATGATCGGCTGCAGCAGCGCCATCACGTCCTCCGGCGACATCGGCCCGAAGCTCGCGTCGAGCGGCTTCATGTGGCCATCCTTGCGAATCAGCGGCGGCATGGTCGACGACAGGTGCAGGTCCGACGACTTCGACTCGACCATCAGGCGGAACAGCACATCGATGGCGTTACCGTCACCCGCGGGCGCCACGGTGGCCACCGGGCGCGTCACCGGTTTCTCGACCGGCGCCGCCGTGGGCGCCTCCGCGCCGCCGGCCGCGACCGACACGGCCGACGCGGACTTGTCCGGCACGAAGCTCACCGCCAGTTCGGAGCCGTTGCGCAGCACGGTCACCTTGAAGGCGCCCGCTTCGGGAGACACATAATCGAAATCGACGGTCGATTCCTGCGGCAGCCGCCGCCGGGCCTGTTCCGGGATAATCGGGCTGAGCAGCGTGAGAATCTCCTGCCTGGTGAGCGGGGTGGTGCTCGCGGCCTGCGCCCCGCCGTTCGCATCAAGCATGCGCGGCGGGCTGCCGACGGCCAGGCGCAAGCCGCGCGCCCCGGTGTCGGTCATGGTCTTCAACATGCCGTCCACGGCTGCGGCCATTATTCGGTCACCTCGAGCAACGAAACGATGTGCAAGGAATTAATCAGCAGCGTGCGATCGGACTGTTCGACATAACGAAAGCGATGGTCGAGGAGCGCGTAATCACTCAACCGATTGTGGCCCGCCGGCCGGTACACCGCCACGTGGCCGGTCACCGTCTCGCCGCTCGACAACAGAATTGTGACGTGCCGCCGCGTCGCCAGGTCGTAGCCATCTTCGAGTTGCGCCTCGATCACGTGCTCGGGCAGCACCACCTTGACGACGTGCGCGCGGTTGATCAACGAGGTTTCACCGTTGGGCGCCTCGAACGGGAAGAACCCTTCAGCCAGGTTGAGCAGGTCGCCGACCCGCTCGGGACCGGCGTGCCCATGACTCGATCCCGAGAGGAAGAAATGGCCGCCAACCGTCGCCCCAGTGGACAACGTGATCTCCGCCGCCTCGCGCCGTTTCTCGACCCGAAATTCCGACACGCTCATGGCCTCTTGGGCTCGGCCACGACCAGGGCCACGGCATCGCCCTTCGGCGACACGGCCAGGCGGCTGACGTTGCCAAGCTGAAAAGCAGCCGCGTCGAACACCTCGGTCCAGCCGGTAGCACCGCGCGTCCACGAGAAGATCTTCGTCCCCGACGACATCAGCACCGTGCGGCCATCCGGCATCCAGGCATAGTCGCGGTCGGCGCTGCCTTCGATGGTCGCCACGAGCGGAGTAATCTGCCGCGAATCGATGGCAATCTCCTTGACGGTAAACGTCGGCGGCGAGTCGCGTTGCACGAAGCCAACTGCTTCGCGCTGCACGAAGCCAACTGCTTCGCGCTGCACGAAACTGACGTTCCGCGTGCCCGGCACACGATGCAGCGAGCGACCGATATCGCTCGCGACCACCTCGGCCTTGCCGGTCGCGACCCGCGCCACCTGGAGCGTCGCGGGCTGCCCGAGTATGAACATGGCGAGATGATCAGGCTCGACCCACGCGTGGTAACCAACCGGCTTGACGTCAGCCAGCACCAGTTGCGGATTCTTCCCCGCCGCGTCGAACCGCCACAACCGCTGGCTGCGATCGGGTTCGGTTTGCACGACGCTGAACCCGCCTGGCTCGCCCATGCCGGCCGGCAGGAACGTCGGTGAGTTTTCGTTCTGGGCCGTCTGCGTGAGCTGCGAGACCAGGCCGGTGGCGCGGTCGAAGGCGTAGATGTCGATCTGCTTGCCGTCGCGATTGGCGGCAAAGAGGAGGCGCCCGCCGTCGGGGCTGAACATCGGTTGGTTGTCGTAGCCCGGCGCGTTCGACACCGGCACCGGCTTCGCCGTCTTCATGCTGGCGAGGCCGGCCGGCAGACTCACGAGGTAGATGTCGGTACCTGGCGGCGGTGCGGCCGGCGCGGGCGCCGGCTGCGCCTGCGACAGCCCAAGGCTCGCCGCCAGCAGAAGGATCAGCGCTCGCATGAGCGAAGTATACCGCGAGCCCCGGACGCTACATTTTCGGCTTGTCGTTCTTCAGCTCGACGATCACCACCTCGATCGGCTCCTTGCCGCGGTTCATGTCGCCGTGCTGGGTGCCCGCCGGATCGGCGTCGAGCCAGTACGCCTTGCCGGTCTCCCACTTATAGGTCTGTAACGTCGCGCCCTTGCCGTCGACAACGTCGAGGTTGCCGCCCTTCAGCACGACGGCGGCGCGGCCGTGATCGTGGCGATGCAGCGCCAGCGGCTGGTTCGGCATGACTATCGACTTCCACACCTTGAGCTCGCTGTTCTCGAACTGCGGCTCGCGGCGGCTCGTGTTCGCCTGCTGCCCCACCGCGACACCGGCGGCAAACACCGCGCCGATCACTGTTACGCCAACCATGATCTTAATCTTCATCCACCCTCCTGAGAAATGCCTCACACGGAAACACGGAAGCACCGAAACACATATCGCTCGCACAAGAATATTGATTCCGTGATTCCGTAATCCAGTGCCTGTATTAGTCCACTCCCAACAACCGTGCGGCGTTTCGTCCGTAGATGCCCTCGCGCTCGGCCGGCGAGATCGGCAAGCGGCTGATCGCGTCCAGCATCTTCGGAATGCTGCCAATCTGGTGCGGGTAGTCGCTGCCGGCCAGGATATGATCGGCGCCGGCGAACTTAATGGCCAGTTCGATGTTATTGAGATCGAAATTCACCGTGTCGTAATAGAACTGCTTCAAGTAGGTACTCGGCGCGCGGCTGATGTTGGCGCGGCAGTCGGCAAACGCCTCGTAACCGCGATCGAACCGCTCGGCCAGGTACGGCACCGCCCCGCCCATGTGGCACAGCACCCACTTGACCTTCGGGTACCGCTCCGGCACGCCGGCAAACACCAGGTGCGCGGCAGCCAGCGTGGTGTCCATCAGGAACCCCACGAGCGGCATCAGCCAGTATTGCTCCATCGCCTCCACGCCAAGCGGGTGCGCGGGATGAATGTAGATCACCGCGTTCAGGTCGTTGGCCTTCTGCCACAACGGCTCGTAGACCTGGTCGGCCAGCGCCACGCCGTTCACGTTGCTGAACAGCATGGCCCCCGGCAGGCCCAGCGTTGTCATGGCGCGCTCGAGCTCGATGACCGAGGCAGCCGGATCGTTCAAGGGCAACGTGGCGAGCGACAGGAAGTGCTGGCGCTCTCTGACCGCGGCGGCAAACGCATCGTTTACGTGCCTGGCCATCTCGACCGCGGTGGCCGGCTCCTCGAAGTGCGTGCCCGGCGTGGTGAACGTGATCACCTGCTTGTCGATGCCGTGGTTCTTCAGCACGCCCTCGCGGTAATCGAGATCACGATGGCCCGGCACCAGGATGTTGTAGTCGCCCGGATAATGCAGCCGCGGGTTGCCCTCGGTGTCGAAGTCCATGCGGACTTTGGTCGGCCCCCTCTTCACGGCCGCCAGGTACTCCGGTGGGTAGTAGTGGTTGTGGAAGTCGATCTTCATCGCAGGTTTACGGGTTTCACGGGTTCACGGGTTCAGAGGTTCAGAGGTTCAGAGGTTCAGGGGTTCAGGGGTTCAGGGGTTCACGGGTTCAAGTTCAGAGGTTCGCGCGAGATCGGCGGGTCCACAGATAATACGCGGGGATGCCGGTGGCGACAATCGCCAACCCGATGGCGCTGTTCGCAAGGTCGGCGCGCACCTGGTTGAACACAATCGCCGCCGACGCCAACACGAACAGGATCGGCGCCAGCGGGACGAGTGGCATGCGCCACGCCGGTTGATAACCCGGACGCCGCCGCAGCAGCACCACGCCGAGCGCCAGCAGCGCGAAGAAGATCCATTCCGTGTAGATCACACGAGTGAACAGGGCTCGATAGGTGCCGGTGAGGACCAGCACCGATGACCACACCGCCTGCAGCACGATGGCGCGGCCCGGCGTCTGGAACTGGGGATGCAGGTGACCGGCCCACTTGAACCACAGGCCGTCCTGCGACATCTGGTAGTACACGCGCGGCCCCACCATCACGATCCCGTTCAGCGCGCCAAACGCGCTGAACATGACCAGGGCCGAGATCACGCTGCCCCCGCCCGACCCCATCAACACATCAAAGGTATCGGCCGCCACGCGAGATGACGCGATCACCTTGTCAACCGACAGCACGCGCAGGTAGATGGCGTTGAGGCCGATGTAACACAGCGTCACCACCACCACGCCAGTCATCAGCGACCGTGGAATCGTGCGCGTCGGGTTGACGGTTTCTCCGGCGGTGTAGGTGACCATGTGCCAGCCGCCAAAGGCGAACAGGCCGGCGCCGACCGCCAACATGAAGTTGCCGGCGGTCACGGCCGCTGCCGGCGCTACGGCTGCCTCGGCCGCCGGCGACCCGCTGAGCGCCCAGCCAATGGCGATGATCGCCATCACGGCGGCCACTTTCACGACCGTGAACGCCGACTGCAGGCCGCTGCCGAACCGGACGCCCAGATAGTTGACCGCCGACAGCACCAGAATCGCGCCCATCGCCACACCCTTGGTGGCGGTCTCGTCGAGCGGCACGAAGTAGCCCGTGTAGCGGGCGAACACGGTCGCAATCGCGGCGAGAATGCCGCTGTGCATGGTCCACAGCATGGCCCAGCCCCACAGGAAGCCAAGCATGGGCGAGTAGATTTCTTTCAGGAAGACGTACACGCCGCCGGTACGCGGATAGGCCGACGCCAGCTCCGCGCACACCAGCGCGCCGATCAATGTGAGGGCGCCGGCCACGGCCCACGCCAGCACCACGGCCATCGGCGACGGCACCAGCGCCGTGATCTCGGACGCCTGGACGAAGATGGCCGACCCGATGATCGTTCCGACGACCAGGGCCGTGGCCGCGGGCAAGCCGATCGCGCGATTGAGTTGGCTCATGGGGCGATTCGGGGATGCTATACGATCAGGGCGTGCCTTACTCGCTTGAACTTGTGGCGCTGGCCGTGGCCGGCGTCGTCGCCGGCGCCCTGAACGTGATCGCGGGCGGCGGTTCGTTCCTGACCCTGCCACTGCTGCTGTTCTTTGGGTTGCCGGCTTCCCTGGCCAACGGCACCAACCGTGTGGGCGTGCTCTCGCAGAACCTGGGCGGCGTCATCGGGTTCCACCGTCACGGGGCGGTCGATTGGCCCTGGGCGCTCAAGGCCAGCATTCCGGCCGTGGCCGGAGCCGCGCTTGGCGTGTGGGCGGCCCTCGCCGTGCCCGACTTCGCCTTTCGCCGCATCTTGTCGGTCGCCATGGTCGTGGTGACGATCTGGTCACTTGCGACGCAGGGACGCAAGCCCGTGGCCGCGGCCGACCTCAAACCGCCGACGCACTGGTTCGTCGTCATCGGCTTTTTCGCCGTTGGCCTCTACGGCGGGTTCATCCAGGCCGGGGTTGGATTCCTGGTGCTGGCCATCACGTCGGCGGCCGGCATGGACCTGGTCCGCGGCAACGCGGTCAAGCTGTTGAGCGTGCTGCTGCTGACGGTGTTGTCGCTGGTGGTGTTCGCAGGCGCCGGTCAAGTGGACTGGCCGCGCGGGCTGGCACTGGCGGTGGGCAATTGGGGTGGCGCCATGATCGGCGTCCGAATGGCTGTGCTCAAAGGCCACAAATGGCTGCAGCAGGTGGTCACCGTCACGGTGATCCTGTTCGCGGTTCTGCTCTGGTTCAGCTAAAACTGCGCATTCTGACAGCCTGCTAAGCTGTGGGGATGCGGACCGTGCTCATTGTCGCGATGGCCGGCTTTTTCAGCGTCGCTGCCGTGATTGAAGCCGCGGCGCAACTGCGCACCTCGGTCGTCGCCTCGGGGCTTACGAACCCGGTGGCCTTCGTGGCCGACCCCACCGATCCCGCCACCTTCTTCGTCGTCGAGCAGCGCGGCACGATTCGCAGCGTCACCAACGGCGTGGTCTCGCCCGTCCTCTTCCTGGACCTGCGCGGAAGCCTGTCGACGGGCGGCGAGCGCGGGCTGCTCGGCCTGGCGTTTCCGCCGGATGCCGCGGTCTCCCGCCGGTTCTACATCAACTTCACCAACCCCAGCGGTCATACCGTCATCGCGCGCTACACGCGCGACGCCGCGGGCCGGGTCGACCCTGGCTCCCAGCTTGACCTGGTGTGGCCCGATGGCCGCGCCTTCATCGAGCAGCCCTTCTCGAATCACAACGGCGGCCACCTGGCGTTCGGGCCCGACGGCTTTTTGTATATCGGGCTCGGCGACGGTGGCAGCGGCGGCGATCCGCAGAACAACGCGCAGAACCCAAACTCGCTGCTCGGCAAGATGCTGCGCATCGACGTCAGCGTCGACCATGCCGATGTGCGCGGCTATCGTGTGCCCGAGGACAACCCTTTCGTGGACCGCGATCCGATTGCCGCGCTCCCGGAGATCTGGGCCTTCGGGCTGCGCAACCCGTGGCGCTACAGTTTCGATGACTGGACACGCGGCGGCACCGGCGCACTGGTGCTTGGCGATGTCGGGCAGAGCGCGCGCGAAGAGGTGAACTGGGAGCCTCGCGGCGCGGGCGGACGCAACTACGGGTGGCGGGTGCGCGAAGGCCGCAACCCATTCGATACGCGGCAGCCGGCCGCCTACCAGCCGCTCACCGACCCGATTCACGAGTACCCGCGTAGCGACGGGCAATCGATCACCGGTGGCATGGTCTATCGCGGCCTGGCGCTGGATCCCATGTTCAACGGGCGATATTTCTTCGCCGATTACGTGGCGGGCCGCGTCTACTCGATCGGCCTCGCGCTCGACGAACACCAGGAGGCGACGGCCGTGGACTTGCTCGTGTTGACTGACATGCTGGGCGGCACTGCGGAACTTGGTTTGATCAGCTCATTCGGCGTGGATGCGTCCGGTGAGATGTATATAGTGAGTTACTCGCGGGGACGCATCCTGAAGATCGTGCCCTGATACACAGTTGTTACACGTTTGTGACCCTCACGAACACCCCCAGTAGAATTGATCCATGGCCACCCCCACTGCTGTAACCAGGCGTCCGCGGAAGCGCCGTGCCGCCGAGAGCGTGTCGTCGGTGGCAGCGACGCCCCAACGCGACCGGACGAAGCTCGACCCTAGCGACCTGACGTCGCCGTTGCTCTACATCAACCGCGAGCTGAGCTGGCTGGCCTTCAACGAGCGGGTGCTGGCCCAGGCGCAGGACACCACCCATCCCCTGCTCGAGCGCGTCAAGTTCCTGGCCATTTCGGGGACCAACCTGGATGAGTTCTTCATGGTGCGGGTCGCGACCATCCTGAAGAAGTTCCGCGCCGGCATCGAGGAAGTGTCAATCGACGGCATGACCACCGACGTCGAACTGACCACGATCCGCGGCCGCGCGCTGGCCCAGATCGACGCGCAGATTGCGTGCTGGTCGCAGTCGATTCGCCCGCTGCTGGCCGCTGAAGGCATTCACTTCCTCGACCCGCACGACTACACGCCGGCCATCGACGCGTGGCTGGCGCAGTACTTCAGGGATCACATCTTCCCCGTACTGACGCCGCTGGCGTTCGACCCGGGCCATCCGTTCCCGTACATCTCGAACCTGAGCATGAACCTGGCGGTGCGGGTGCGCCACGCCGGCCGCACCAAGTTCGCGCGCGTCAAGGTGCCGGGCATGCTGCCCCGGTTCGTCGCCTTGCCGGAGCACCTGTCGCCGCAGCCGGGCATGTCCCACGTGTTCCTCGAGGACGTCATCCGGCGCAACATCCAGACGCTGTTCCCCGGCACGCAAGTCGAAGGGGCGCACCTCTTCCGGATTATTCGCGACACCGACATGGTGATCCAGGAAGACGAGGCCGACGACCTGCTCGAAACCGTCGACCGCGGCCTCAAGCAGTTGCGCCACGGCGCGTTGTCGCTGCTGCATGTCGAGGCCGACATGCCGAAGCGGGTCCTCGGCATCCTGATCGAAAACTTCGAGATCGGCGAGGACGTCGTCGCCCGCGCCACCGACCGGCTGGGCTTTGGCGATTGGCACGCGCTCACCAAGCTGCACCGGCCGGCCCTGAAGTACCCGGCGCTGGTCCCGCGCACGCTCTGGGCACCGGACGAGACCGAGAAGGTGTTCGAGCAGATCGCCGACCAGGACTTCCTGCTCCACCATCCATTCGATTCGTTCACCTCGGTGGAGACGTTCCTGCGCGCGGCAGTCCAGGATCCGCACGTGATCGCCATCAAGATCACGCTCTATCGCATTGGCGCCAACTCGCCGCTGGTTGACTTGTTGATCGAAGCGGCCGACCAGGGCAAGCAGGTGGCGGTGCTGGTCGAGCTCAAGGCGCGCTTCGACGAACGCAACAACATTGCCTGGGCCAACCGGCTTGAGTCGGCCGGCATCCACGTGGTCTACGGCCTGATGAACCTCAAGGTGCATTGCAAGCTGGCCCTGATCGTGCGCCAGGAGGCCGACGGCATTCGCCGCTACGCCCACGTCGCCACCGGCAACTACAACCGCGTCACCGCGCAGGTCTACACAGACTTCGGCCTGTTCACCGCCGACGAAAGCATTCTCGACGACGTGAGCGAGGTGTTCAATTCGCTGACCGGCTACTCCAACAAGCGGTCGTATCACGCGCTGCTGGTGGCGCCGGTCGGGCTGCGCCAGGGCTTTCGCGCGCTGGTCGAGCGCGAGGTCGAACACGCCAAGGCCGGCCGTTCGGCCTGCATCATCATCAAGAACAACGCGGTCGCCGACCAGGGCATGATCAAGACGCTCTACCGGGCGTCGCAGGCCGGCGTCTCGATTGACATGATCGTGCGCGGGGTCTGCTGCCTGCGGCCAGGCATTCCCGGCATCAGCGATCACATCACCGTCCGCTCCGTCGTCGGCCAGTTCCTCGAGCACTCGCGCATTTACTACTTCGAGAACGGCGGCGCGCCCGAGGTGTACCTCGGCAGCGCCGACCTGATGGAGCGCAACCTGGATCGCCGCGTCGAGGTACTCTGTCCGATCACCGACCCCGGGCTCAAGCAAGTGGTGCGTGAACGCGTGCTCGCCGCGCTGTTGAGCGACACCGACCGGGCGTGGACGTTACAAACCGACGGCTCGTACACACGGGCGACGCCGCCCGAGGGTGTACCGCCTGTGAATTCCCAGCGTTCCCTGCTGGAGTGGTACGCGGCGCAACACGAGTCGTAGGCTCGGCCTGCTGAGCCGTTCTCACCGGGCGGAGCCGCGCTCAGCCGTGGTACACTTGGCGGTCTGTGTCGTCGCGCATTGTGTTGATCGGACCCGAAGACGCGTTACCCGGCTTGCTGGAGCGCGTGGGTCTTGGCGCCGAGGTTCAAACCTTTACCGACAGCGAGGCCCTCGAGGCCCTCGACCACATCATTTGCGCCAAGCCGGCGATGGTGGCGCTGCAGGACGAGTTTTCGGCCACCTCGCGCGGCAGCGCGCTCATCAACCGCATCAAGGATGACCCCACGCTCACGGCGTGCGAGGTCCGCGTGCTCGCACGCGACAGCGAGACGAGCCGGGTGGCGGTGAAGCGCGGCCAGGCCGTTGGCGCCGCCGTGGCGGTGGACGAACCGGCGCCCGCCCTCGACCGGCGCGGCACCCGCCTCGCCGCGCGCATCCGTATTCGCGACGGCGTCGAGGTGGCGGTCGATGGCAATCCGGCAGCACTGATCAACCTCTCCATGGTCGGCGCCATGGTCGTCTCCCCCACTGTGCTCAAGCCCAACCAGCGCGTGCGGGTCATCATAGGCGACGGCAAGGCCACCGTCCGGTGCAGCGGCGCCGTGGTCTGGGCCGCATTCGAGATGCCGAAGGGGATGCCGACGCGCTATCGCGCCGGCCTCGATTGGGGCATGACCGGCCAGGCCTCGGCGATCGAGGCCTTCGCCGAAAAGAACAAGGCTTAGATCGCCGGACGCTTCGGCAACCACTCCGCTACGACGCTGTCCTTGCGAATGATGGTTTCCAGGCGGTCGGATCCGGTGGAGATCAGCCCGACCGGCACACCGCTCACCTCTTCCAGCCGCTTGATGTAACGCTGCGCCTCCGCGGGCAACTGCGCGTAGTCGCGCGCCCCCTTGGTGGGCTTGGTCCAGCCGGGCCACGATTCGTAGATCGGCGTGATCGTGCCGGCGGTGTTCAAGTCCGACGGGAAGTCGGTGACCGTGCGATCGCCGATCCGATAGCCGGTGCAGATTTCGATCTGCTCCAGGCCGTCGAGCACGTCGAGCTTGGTCAGCGCGATGCTGTCGATGCCGTTGACGCGCACGGCGTAGCGCACGGCGACGGCGTCGTACCAGCCGCAACGGCGCGGACGGCCGGTCGACGCGCCATACTCCTGGCCGGTTTCGCGCAGCCGGTTGCCCATCTCCCCTTCCAGTTCGGTCGGGAACGGCCCTTCGCCGACGCGGGTCAGGTAGGCCTTGGCCACGCCCAGCACGCCGTGAATCGACTTGGGCGGAATGCCCAGACCGGTACACGCGCCGCCGATGGTGGCATTTGACGAGGTGACGTAGGGATAGGTGCCGTGATCGATGTCGAGCATGGCGCCCTGCGCGCCCTCGATCAGGATGCGCTGCCCGGCCCGGCGAGCCTCGTCGAGGGCCAGCGACACGTCGCCGGTCCAGCGGCGCATCCGGTCGCCATACGCCAGCAACTGGTCGTAGACCGGTTTCCAGTCGAGCGTGGAATCCTTGATCATGCGGTTGCGCGCACTGACGTTTTCGCGCACTTCGTCGGCCAGCGCCTTCGTGTCAACGAGATCGCACACCCGGATGCCGCGGCGGCCGATCTTGTCCTCGTAAGCGGGGCCGATGCCGCGCGAGGTGGTGCCGATCTTGCGCTCGCCGCGCCGCGCTTCGCTCAGGATGTCGAGCTCGCGGTGATATGGCAGGATCAAGTGCGCCTTGTCGCTGATCAACAAGCGGTCACCGACGTCGATGCCGAGCTGGGCCAGCTCTTCGATCTCCTTGAACAACGCCTGGGGATCGACCACTACGCCGTTGCCGATCACGCACTTCACGCCGGCGTGCAGGATCCCGGACGGGATCAGGTGGAGGACGAACTTCTTGCCATTCACGTACACGGTATGGCCGGCGTTGTGCCCGCCCTGGTACCGCGCCACCAGCGAAAAGTTTGGCGTCATCAGATCGACAATCTTGCCCTTACCTTCGTCGCCGAACTGCGCGCCCAAGACCACGATGTTCATACCTCTCTACTGTATCCTAATGACCCAATGATCCTGCTGGACGGCGCCACCCTCTCCCTCGATCACCTGCTCGCCATTGCCGACGACTTCGCAGAGGTCGGCCTCGCCCCCGAGGCGCGGGCCCGCGTGGCCGCGGCGCGCGCGGTGGTTGAGGCCAAGGCGGCTGGGGCCGACGCGGTTTACGGCGTGAACACTGGCTTCGGCAACTTCGCCGAAACGCGTATCGAACACGCCGACCTCGCTGCGCTGCAACTGAACCTCCTGCGCAGCCATGCCGCCGGCGTGGACGCACCGCTGCCGGTGCGGGCGGTGCGCGCCTCGATGGCGCTGCGCGCCAACGTGCTGGCCAAGGGCTATTCGGGTATTCGCACCGAAACACTGGAGGCGTTACTCGCCCTGCTCAATCGACGCGTCCATCCGCACGTCCCGTCGCGCGGCTCGGTCGGCGCCAGCGGCGACCTCGCGCCACTGGCACACCTGGCGCTGGTCCTGGTCGGCGAAGGCGAGACCTGGGATGATGGCGCCCGTGTCGCGGGGGCCGAGGCCCTGGCCGCGGCCGGACTCGCGCCGGTGGTGCTCGGTCCGAAAGAAGGGCTGGCACTGATCAACGGCACACAGGTCTCGACCGCGGTGCTGGCGCTGGCGCTCGCGGGCGCCGAGCGCCTGGGCCGAGCCGCCGATATCGCGGCCGCCATGTCGATCGACGGCCTCAAGGGCTCGATGCACCCGTTCGAGGCACGCATCCACGAGGCACGTCCGTTTGCGGGACAAGGCGCCGTCGCCGACAACCTGTTGCGGCTGATGGCAGGCAGCGGCATCAACTCGTCACATGTCAATTGCGGTCGCGTGCAGGATGCCTACTCGATGCGGTGTACGCCGCAGGTTCATGGCGCGGCGCGCGAAGCGCTGACCTGGGTCCGTCATATTGTTCAGACCGAAATGAACGCGGCAACCGACAACCCCATGGTGTTCGCGGCCGAGGGCGACATGGTGTCGGGTGGAAATTTTCACGGCGCGCCGCTGGCGTTGGCGGCCGATTTGCTGGTGATGGCGGTGGCGCAGCTGGCGACCATCAGCGAGCGGCGGTCTGAACGACTGGTGAATCCCGCGTTAAGTGGCCTGCCGGCGTTCCTGACTCAACATGGCGGCCTGCAATCCGGTTTCATGATCGCCCAGGTCACGGCCGCGGCCCTGACGTCCGAAATCAAGACACTCGCGCATCCGGCGTCGGTCGATACCATTCCCACTTCGGCGAATAAAGAAGATCACGTGAGCATGAGCATGCATGCCGCGCTCAAAGCGGAACGCGCCTTGCAATTGGTCACGCACGTCATCGGGATCGAGATACTCTGCGGGTGTCAGGCGCTCGACCTGCATGCGCCGCTCAGCAGTTCAGCGCCGTTGATGCGCGCGCACGCCGCGGTGCGACTGCAGGTGCCGATGCTCGTTGACGACCGGCCGCCGGCGCCCGACATCGATGCGATCACGAAATTGATCCGTAACGGAAGGATTGAGTACGCGACCGGCATCGTTGTCAACTGATTTCAATATGCACTTTCAGTTTGACAACCGGAGCACCACTGCTTAGTTTCTATCTTCACGCGCGCCCCTCGTCCGAAACGACTTACCGCAGATGCCCATGACCGTTCGTTCACTCCGCGCCCCTCGCGGCACGTCGCTCTCGTGCCAGGGTTGGCCACAGGAAGCCGCGCTGCGGATGCTGATGAACAATCTCGATCCCGACGTCGCCGAGCGGCCCGAGGATCTGATTGTCTACGGCGGCACCGGCAAGGCGGCGCGCAACTGGGAGGCGTTCGACGCGATCGTCCGCTCGCTGCGGTCGCTGTCGCACGATGAAACACTCATCGTCCAGTCGGGAAAACCCGTCGGCATCTTCAAGACGCACGCGGGCGCGCCCCGGGTGTTGATTGCCAACGCGAACCTGGTGCCGAAATGGGCGACCTGGGAAACGTTCCGCGATCTCGAAGACCGCGGACTCACCATGTACGGCCAGATGACGGCCGGCAGCTGGATCTACATCGGCACGCAAGGCATTCTCCAGGGCACTTACGAAACGTTGGCCGCGATCGCGCGCCGGCACTTCGGCGGCACCCTCAGCGGCCGGATCGTCGTGACGGCCGGACTCGGCGGCATGGGCGGCGCCCAGCCGCTGGCGGTCACCATGAATGGCGGCGTCGCGCTGGTCGTTGAAGTTGACCCGGCGCGCATCGACAAACGGCTGGCCGCCAAGTACCTGGATGAAAGCACCACCGACCTCGACGCCGCGGTGCGCCGCGCCGAGCAGTGCGCCGCCGACGGCCTGGCGCGCTCCATCGGCGTGCTCGGCAACGCCGCCGAGGTGATGCCGGCGCTCGTGGCGCGCGGGTTCCTGCCCGACGTCGTCACCGACCAGACCTCCGCGCACGATCCGCTGGTTGGCTATATTCCCGCGGGCCTGTCCTTGGCCGAGGCCGCGCGCCTGCGCGCGGGCGATCCGGCCGGCTATCAGCGGCGCGCGGTCGCCAGCATGGGCGCGCACGTCGCCGCGATGCGCGCGTGGCAGCGACGCGGCGCGGTCGTCTTCGACTACGGCAACAACATCCGTGCGCACGCGGTCACGGCCGGTGTCGCCGACGCGTTCGAGATCCCCGGCTTTGTGCCGGCTTATATCCGGCCGCTATTCTGCGAGGGCAAGGGCCCGTTCCGCTGGGTGGCGCTGTCAGGCGACCCAGAGGACATTCGCGTCACCGACCGCGCGGTGCTCGAGTTGTTTCCTGACGACGAGCCGCTGTGCCGGTGGATCCGGCTGGCCGGCGAACGCGTGCAGTTCCAGGGCCTGCCGGCGCGGATTTGCTGGCTCGGGCAGGGCGACCGCGCGCGGTTCGGCCTCAAGCTCAACGAGTTGGTGCGCACGGGTGCCGTATCGGCGCCGATCGTGATTGGCCGCGATCATCTCGACACCGGATCGGTGGCCTCGCCCAATCGCGAAACCGAGGGCATGCGCGACGGCAGCGACGCCATTGCCGACTGGCCGATCCTGAATGCCCTCTTGAACGCTTCGGCAGGCGCAACCTGGGTCTCGGTCCATCACGGCGGCGGCGTCGGTATTGGCTATTCAATTCATGCGGGCATGGTGATCGTGGCCGACGGCACGCGCGAGGCGGACGAACGCCTGGCGCGAGTCCTGACGTGCGATCCCGGCATGGGCGTGGTGCGACACGCCGATGCGGGTTATCCCGAAGCGATTCAGACCGCACGCGATCACGGAGTGCGCATTCCCATACAGGAGACGAGCCGATGATGGCTCCCCACGCCGGCCTTGAACGCCGCGTTCTCGCCGCGCTCGACGCGACGCCGCCACGCATTCCGGTTGTCATCGGCGGGTGCGGCTCGGGCCGCACCACGCTGCTGCACGCACTCAACGACCGCATGGGCCGCGACCAGTGCCAGTACGTGGACGTCGAGCGGGCCGCCAGCACGCCCGAGCGCTTCCACCAGGCCTT
>JBBQSP010000099.1:0-16797 GCA_038213735.1 Vicinamibacterales bacterium
AGCGCGCGGGTCGTCACGAGTTGCTGCCGCGTGCTCGACTGAAGCCGGTCGATCAGCGTCACGTCCTGCTCGGCGCCGCGCAGCTCGAAGTACGCCGAGGCCACCTGCGCCGCGATCGCGACCTGGGCGCCGCGGACATCCATCGCCGACGCCGCCGCCTCGGCCGCCGCCGCGCGGTGCGTCTCGCGCAGGCGGCCAAACAGGTCGGCTTCCCACGCGACCCCAATCGCCGCCTGAATCGTTGAAATCGAGCGGCTGCCGGCATCACCCGGGGTCTCGCTGGCACTCAGGTGCTGGCGCGACGCGGCCACGGTGGCCCCACCCCGGGGCGCCCGCAGCAGCGCCGCCGCGCCGGCAAACTCGGTGGCGGCGGCATAGCGAAATGCCGCGGCCTGGAGATCCCGGTTTGCCTCGCGCGCCCGCGCCATGAGGCCGTCGAGCACGGGGTCCTCGAACTGACGCCACCAGTCTGCCTCGAACGCAGTCTCCGAAGTCCGGCTGGCGGCCAGCGTCTGCGGGGCGGTAATGGTGCTCTGAGGGACCTGGTAGCGCGGCGCGCAGGCAGCCCCCAGGATGGCGAGCGACACGACGATGACAGATGCGAGATTACGCACGGACGGCTCCTTCTGCGATCGCACCAACCGTGGGCGCGACCAATCGCGTGCGCATCCGGCGCACCAGGTAATAGGCCACAGGGGTCAGGACCAGGCCGAACAGGGTCACGCCGAGCATGCCGGAGAACACCGCGACGCCCATGGCGCGACGCATCTCGGCGCCGGCGCCGGTGGCCAGCACCAGCGGCACGACGCCCATGATGAATGCCAGTGACGTCATCAACACCGGACGCAGCCGCAGGCGGCACGCCTCGAGCACGGCCGCCATCAACGGCACGCCGTCATCCTCGCGGCGCCGGGCAAACTCCACGATCAGGATCGCGTTCTTCGCCGCGAGTCCAATCAACACGACCAAGCCAATCTGCGTGAAGATGTTGTTGTCGCGCCCGGTGAGCCAGAGTCCGGCGACCGCGCTGAAGAGGACAGCCGGAATCACCACCATCACCGATAGCGGCAAGGTCCAGCTGTTGTACTGCGCGGCAAGTAACAGGAATGCCAGCAGCACGGCCAGGGCAAACACGACCTGGGCACCACGCCCTTCCTGCATCTGCTGATACGTGAGGTCGGTCCATTCGTACGCAAACCCCGGCGGCAGCGCCTCGTCGAGGATCCGGGTCATCTCGGCGACCGCCTGCCCCGAGCTCACGCCCGGCGCCGGGCCACCGTTGATGTCAGCCGCGACAAACCCGTTGTACCTGGACACGGGATCGGGGCCGGCGTCTGGACGCACCGCGGCCAGGGCCGACATCGGCAGCATGGCGCCATCGTCGCTGCGCACCTGCAGCACGCCGATCTGGTCCGCATCCGCTCGGAAGCGCTGGTCGGCCTGTACCGTCACCTGGTAAGTGCGGCCGAGCATGTTGAAGTCGTTGACGTAGAGCGAGCCGAGATACACCTGGAGCGTCTCGAAGACCCGTTCAAGGGGAACGTTCAGATGCTTGGCGCGGTCACGATCCAGGTCGAAGAACACCTGCGGCACGTCGACCTGGTAGTTGGAGAACACGCCCGCGAGCAACGGCGACTGGCGCGCTTCGCCCACCACTTTCTGCATTGCATCGAACAACGCGCGCTCGCCGAGGTTGCCGCGGTCTTCAATCTGCAGCTTGAACCCGCCAATCGTGCCCAGGCCCGGCACCGGCGGCGGGGGGAACATCGCCGCCATCGTGCCACCAATGGTCATGAACTTCTGGTTCAGCGCGCCGGCAATGGCACCAGCGCTCAGGCCGTCGGAGCCGCGTGATTCGAAGGGGTCAAGCATGGCAAACATCACTGCGGAATTGGGGCTGGCGACGAAGCCGTTGATGGAGAAGCCAGGGAAGGCCACGACACTCTCCACGCCCGGTTGCTCGAGCGCGATCTGCGACATCTGCCGAACCACGGCCTCGGTGCGGTCGAGCGATGCGCCATTCGGCAGTTGCGCGATGCCCACGAGGTAGTACTTGTCCTGGGCCGGCACAAAGCCGGACGGCACCTGCGTAAACCCGACCCCGGCGAGCACCAGCAGCCCGGCGTAGACCAGGCCCGTGACGCCCGCGAACCGGACGCTGCGGCTGACCATGGCGACATATGAACCCGACGCCCGCTCGAAGAGCGCGTTGAAGCGACGCGTCAGCGGCCCAATCGTCACGTCGAGGAGCCGGGTCAGCCAGTCAGCGGGCGCGCCCTGCGGACGCAGGAGCATGGCCGCCAGCGCGGGCGACAGCGTCAGCGAGTTGATCGCCGAGAGCACCGTTGAGATCGCAATGGTCAGCGCAAACTGGCGGTAGAACTGCCCCGACAACCCGCCCATGAACGCCGTCGGCACGAACACGGCCGCCAGGACCGCGGTGATGGCCAGGATCGGGCTGGTCACTTCGCTCATCGCCTGGATCGCGGCGTCTCGCGGTGTGCGTCCCTGCTCGAGGTGACGCTCGACGTTCTCCACGACCACGATCGCATCGTCCACCACGATGCCGATCGACAGCACCAGCCCGAACAGCGAGAGCGTGTTAAGGGTGAAACCGAACGCGTTCATCACCGCGAACGTGCCAATCAGCGACACCGGCACCGCGACGACGGGGATGAGCGACGCCCGCCAGGTCTGCAGGAACAGCAGCACGACCAGCACCACGAGGGCGGTCGCCTCGAACAACGTGACGATCACGTTGCGAATCGACGCCCGCACGAAGAGCGTCGGGTCGTAGACGATGCGGTGCTCGATGCCGTCGGGGAACGCCGCGGCCAGGCGGGCCATCGTCTCGCGGACGGCGGCCGAAACCTCAATGGCGCTGGCCTGCGGATCCTGGAGGATCTGGATCGCGGCAGCCGGCTGGTTGTCGAGCAGGCTGCGGACCGCGTACTGGTTCGACCCCAGCTCGACGCGGCCCAGGTCGCGAACCCTGACCACCCCGCCGTCGTCGCCGACCCGGACGATGATGTCGGCAAACTCCTCGGGATCGGTCAGCCGGCCGGTCGCATTGACCGCGAGCTGGAACGCGCTGCCGGCGGACGGCTGCTGCCCCACGGCGCCCGCGGCGACCTGCACATTCTGCTCACGGATGGCGCGGACGACGTCGCCCGCCGTCAGCGAACGGGCCGCCACCTTGTCGGGATCGAGCCACACCCGCAGGCTGTAGTCGCCGGCGCCGAACACCAGGACGTCACCGACGCCCGGAATGCGTGCCAGCTCGTCGCGAATGCGCAGGGCCGCAAAGTTCGAGAGGTAGAGAGGGTCGTAACGGTCATCCGGCGACAGCAGGTGCACGACCATCAGGATGTCGGGCGACGCCTTCTGGGTCGTAATGCCGATGCGCTGGACTTCCTGCGGCAGCCGGGGGGCTGCGCGCGAGACGCGATTCTGCACCTGGACTTGCGCCATGTCGGCGTCCACGCCGGCTTCGAACGTCACGGTCAGCGTGAGCGCGCCGTTGCCCGACGCCTGCGAGCTCATGTAGAGCATCCCCTCGACGCCGTTGATCTCCTGCTCGAGCGGTGCCGCCACAGTTTCGGCGATGACGGTCGGATTCGCGCCGGGATAGGCCGCCCGCACCACGACCGTGGGCGGCGTCACCTGCGGATACTCGGTCAGCGGCAGTCCGCCGAGGCTGAGGGCGCCGGCAATTACGATCAGGGCCGACAGCACGATCGCGGCGATCGGGCGGTCGATGAAGACGCGCGAGAAATTCATCGCGCCACCTCCTGCACCGGCGCCACCTTGATACCCGGCCGCAGGCCCGGCATGCCCGGCAGGATGACCTGATCACCAGCGCGCACCGCGTCGCTGACGACCCGCCAACTGCCGGACCTGGCCCCGGTCGTGATCGGCCGGTACTCGACCGTCCCATCGGCGGCCGCCACGAACACGAACCGCGCGCCCTGATCGGTGCCAATGGCGAGTTCGGGAACGACGGTGGCACGCTCGGCCGTGCCATACCGAAACCCGACCTTGACTACCGAGCCCGGCAGCAGCCGGCCATCAGCATTGGGCAACCGGGCCCGCACCCTCAGCGTGCCGGTCTGGGGACCAACGCCGTTGTCGACGAAATCGATCGGCCCCTGGATCGCGTCGCCGCCGTCGAGCACCGTCACCGAGGCACGCCACGCCGCCCTGGTCTCGGCGGCGGCGGCGGTCGCGGTGGCCGGATCGAGATCGAAATAGACGTAGACCGGGTCGGTCGAGTGCAGGACGGCGAGGCGGGTGCCCTCACCAGTGCCGCCGTTGACCAGGTTGCCCGGCATCACCTCGGCACGGCCGACGCGACCCGTGACCGGCGCCTGCACGGTCGTGAACTCCAGGTTCAGGGCCGCGTCCTGCACCGCCGCGCGGGCCGCCTCCAGCCGGCCTTCGAGCATCGCGGCTTCAGCGCGACGACGATCGAGTTCCTCGACCGCGACCGCGTCGGCGGCGGCCAGCCGCTCGGCGCGACGCAACTCTTCGCGAGCGCGCACGAGTTCTGCCGCCACCGTGGCCAGGTCGGCTTCGGCACGCCGCAACGCAATCGCGTACGGCCGCGGGTCGATCCGGAACAACGGCGTGCCGCGGCGGACCAGGCTCCCTTCGCGAAACAGCACCTGCTCAAGGGCACCGCCGACCCGAGGGCGCAGTTCCACCGTATGCACGGCTTCCACGCGGCCCGTATAAGCGGTCTCGAGAGGAATATCGCGATGTTCCGCGAGCACCACTCCGACCGACGGGATTGGCGCCTCGTCGGTCGACTGCGCCTTGGTTGCGCACGCGACGGTCAACGCGACCGCGGCACTCGCCATCACCCCTCGCATCGCTCCGACCGTCCACCACCGACGTGACACTTCCATTGAATCCTCCATGACTGGCAGCACGTTCATCTCCCTTTACTCTGCGATTCCGGCCACGCCGACAAACCCGGCGGTGCGGCCATCGATTGCGACAAACAACACGTATTGGCCCTGCTTCCTGAGCCGCGCGGGCCACTCGCCGAGTTGGCTCGTGGAGATGCCGAGGTGCGCGAAGAGGGCGGCGTTGCCGACGACGACGGTGTGCCCGGCCACGCAGCCGGCCACACACTGGCCGACGGTTCCGGGCACCGGTTGAACTTCGCCGATGGCGATCTCGCGCTCGCGAGCGCTCTCGAGAATGGCCGAGCGCACCGGCGGCTCGAGCCCGCCGACGAGGCTGGCCACGAGCGCCAGCAGAGCGCGGTCGTCACGGCCATCGAAGGCCATCACCGACACGAGCCTGGGTTGGTTCACCATGGAGCGACAATAGCGACGCGGCGGCGGCCGCGTCCTGCCGGGGGCGTGAAATTTTTCTGGTAGTATTCTTCCCGTCCGATGCCTGCAGCCACTCCCCCGGTCGCCAGGTTCGGTCCGTTCTCGCTCGATCTGGCCGATCACTCCCTGAAACGGGGCGACGTCGCCATCGCGCTCACTCCCAAGCTGTTCGATCTGCTCGCCGTCCTCGTCGCCAACGCCGGCCGGCTGGTGGAGAAAGACGTGCTGCTGCAGGCGGTCTGGCCGGACGCCGCAGTCGAGGAAGGCAACCTGGCGAAGGGCGTCTCGAGCCTGCGCCAGGCGCTTGGTCACTCGGACGACACGCCCTACATTGAGACCGTCTCCAAGCGGGGCTACCGGTTTGTCGCGGCCGTGGGTCCTCCTGCCGCAGTGACCGGGCCGCGGCCGCTGTCCGCCGTGGGTATGGCCGATCCCGATTCGGCAGGGCCGGCCCTTCCCCAGGAGAATTCCATCGCCGTCATGCCCTTCACGGACATGAGCCCGGCGCGCGACCACGCCTTTTTTTGCGAGGGGATGAGCGAGGAGATCATCAACGCGCTCGGCCGCGTCCCTGAACTGAAGGTGGCCTCGTACACTTCATCGCAGCGGTACAAAACGGGGACGACCCATCCCCAGGGCATCGGGCAGGAGCTGATGGTCGCGTGGTTGCTGGAGGGCAGCGTCCGCAAGTCAGGCGAACTGGTCCGCATCGCGGTGCAACTGGTGCGAGCCAGCGACGGCTTCAGCGCCTGGAGCGGCCGGTTCGATCGCAGGCTCGACAATATTTTCAGCGTTCAAGACGAGATCGCCGGGATGATTGCGCAGACCCTGACGCAACGAGTCGGGGCGAGCCCCCTGGTCACGTCCACCACCACGAGCACCGATGCGTATTCGCTCTACCTCGAGGGCCGCTACCTGTGGAACAAGCGGCCCGGAGATGTCGTGTGGCAGGCGATCGACCGCTTCGAACGCGCGATTGCGGCCGATCCAGGTTTTGCCCCGGCGCACGCGGCCCTGGCGGGGGTTTACGGCACGCTCGGCGCCTGGGAATTTGGCGTGCTGCCGCCAGCGGAGGCCCTCGCGAAATCCAAGATGTCGGCTGAACGGGCGCTCGCCCTCGATCCGCTACTCGCCGCCGGGCACACCGCGCGCGGCTATGCCACCTTGCACTTCGACTGGGATGCCGAGGCGGCATGCGCCGAGTTTGAGCAGGCGCTCGCGTTGAACCCGGCGTGGGTGGATGCGCACCACTGGCTCTCGCATGCGTTGTGCGCCGCCGGCCGCTTCCCCGAATCGCTCGTCGCGTGCGAGCAGATGCTGAACCTGGATCCCCTCAACCCTTTGATGCACGCGCACCAGGCCTGGCACCACTACATGGCGCGCGAGTATTCCGCCGCACTCGCGAAATCGGAGCATGTCATTCGCATGGAGGCCGGGTTCCACTGGGGGCACTTCTTCGCCGGGTGGGCACTAGAGAAGCTCGGACGGGGCGCCGAGGCGATCAGCACGCAGCGGGAGGCCGTCCGGCGGTCGTCGCAGAATCCCGTGATGGTGGCCGGCCTGGGACATGCCTTCGGGGCCATGCAGGATCGGCGCGAGGCCCTGCGGATCACCCAGGAGATGTTGCGGTTGCGCGGAGACAAGGGGTTGTTTGCCTACGAAATCGGGGTGATTCATGCCGCCCTCGGTGACCACGGCGAGGCGTTCGACTGGTTGGGCATCGCCGTCGAGGAGCGATCCGGGTGGATCGCCTACCTCTCGGTCGACCCGCGGCTCGAGCTGCTGCACCCGCATCCGCGTTTTGCCGCGCTCGTGGCCGAGGTCCGGGTGCGGAAGGGCGGCGATCAGGGGGCGCCGACGCCGGCACCAGCCGGTGCCGGGCGACGGCGGAGTGCCGCGCCGAAGCGGGCTCGTCATTGAACCTGGATTGTCAACAGGTGCCAGCCTGACCGACGCGCCGACGCTAGAGTGACGCCTCGCGTTGAATTTCCCGGAGCCCGTGGCATTTTCCCCGGGCGCGGTCATCATTGCCGACACCGGCGACCCCGTTTCTCGCGTAAATTCGTCGATTTCGCGTCGCGGCCGTGATGGCACCGCTCGTGCTATATGGCGGGGCAGGAGAACTGCCATGCGTCTGACATTCTGCGGACTCGGATTCGCACTCGTGGTCGCGGCCGCGCTCAGTAGCAGCCCTACCATCACCGCCCAGGAACCCGCGGGCCAGAGGGCTTCGCTGGCGATCACTGGGGGGAACAACTTCGTCCAGTACTGCGTGGCCTGCCACGGTAAAGACGCCAAAGGCACCGGCACGCTGGCCCCGAACCTCAGGCCGAAGCCCGCGGACCTGACCCTGCTCAGCAAGAACAATGGCGGCACGTTCCCGCGCGACATGGTGTTCCAGGTGATCGATGGCCGCCAGAAGGTCAAGGGACACGGCGGCGGCGACATGCCGGAATGGGGCCCCACGTTCCTGGCCGCGGTCGGCACCGACAACCCCGACGCGGTGACGCACCGCATCAACGCACTGGTCGACTACCTCGAAACGATACAGGTGAAATAGCGACTACGGAAAGGCTGCAAGCGTGAACACGCAGAAGGACAGACGCCGGACGAGGACACTCACGTCAGTGATTGTCGGCTAATTGCTGCAGTTCCTCGACCTCGCCCAACAAATCCCTGGTGAGTTGGGATCGGTAGCGGCGGGCCAGGGCGTCGGCCACGGCGTCGTAGTACCAGAGCGTCCCCTCACGCCTTCCCTGGAACCGCTCCCACACCTCGTCGCCATGCATCCGCAAGTCGCGGACGATCGATCGCACGTTGTGCAGCTTGTCGGCCGCCGACACCAGGCAGACCGATGGACTGGCGGCCTCGAGGTGCGCCAGGTAGCCTTCCTTGCGTTCGCGCCACGGCAGCTTGTCTTCGGGATGTTCGACCAGGCTATCGCTGCAGCCCAGCACGATGTCGCCGACCGCATCGCCAAACCGCGCGCGGATCTCGGCGAGGCGGGCTTCGCCGCCGCCGTCTTCCGCGGCGTCATGCAGCAGCGCGCCAATCGCTTCGTCTTCGGTAGCGCCGTACTCGAGCGCGATCGCGGTCACCCCGAGAATGTGGGCGATGTACGGAATGCCGGTGCCCTTGCGCTGCTGCCCCTGGTGCACCTGGTTGGCATACAGGAGGGCGGATTCGAACCGAGTCATATGACCTTCGTCATGGTAACGCAGGTGCCAAGACTTAACAGGAGCTCAGGAGATCAGGAGTAAGCAATGTTGATTCTCTTGATCTCTTGATCTCCTGTTTAGACTAATCGTTGCGCAGCGCCCGCATGACGTCGATCTTCGAGGCTCGCGACGCCGGCATCAGCGACGCGCCGACCGCGGAGAAAATCAACAGTGCCGCCGCGGCGAGGATGGGCACGACTCCGGGCAACTGCACCTGGGGAAAGATGCCGCCCGCCAGCCGCCACACGGCGAAGCCCAGCACCAGTCCGACCACGACGCCAAGCGATCCCATCAGCACGCCCTCGCCGAGGACCTGCCGCAGGATCTCGCGCGGCTGGGATCCTACCGCCATGCGTATGCCGAACTCGCGGGTGCGGCCGCTGACCGAGAAGGCCAGCACGCCGGCCACGCCGACCACGGCGATGGCGAGCGCGACCGCCGCGAAACCGCCAAAGACAATCGCGTTCAGCCGATCCGGCGCCATCACTTCGGCCCTCACATCGTCCAACGTCGCGGGCCGTTCGACGGGCACATCCTGCGCCATCTCGCGGACGATCTTCGTAATGGTCGGCACCAGCGCATACGGGTCGCCGGCAGCGTGGACGAACATCCGGCCGCCGCCACCATCCTGCTCGAACGGTGAATACACGGTCAGCGTCGGCTGCGGTGTGATGCTGGCATCGTCCAGGTCGGCCACCACGCCAATAATGCGCCGCGGCTCGGGACTGAGGTTGATGAACTTGCCGATCGGATCGGTCCAGAACAACTTCCGGTTCACGACCTCGGCGGTGGCAAACATGCGCTGCGCCAGTGTCTGGCTGACGATCACCACGCGTTCAGAGCCGATGCGATCGTCGTCGTTGAAGTCACGGCCGGCGAGAAGGGGCACGCCGAGCGTGGCGAAGAAGCCCGGCCCCACCGACCGCGAACGGGCAATCGGGTCCTCCTCACCGTCCTCCTTCACACGACCCTCGACCGAGAACTGCAGGCCGCCACCCAGGTTATTGACGTCGCGCCACGGCACGGTGCCACCGAGCGCCACGTTCTGGACACCGGGCACCTCTGAGGTCCGCCGGCGCAATTCACGATAGAACGCCAGCACCTGGTCGCGAGACCGGCCAAATGACGACACCGGCACATTCACCGCCAGCACCCCGGTGGTCTGAATGCCCGGGCGCGCCGACTGCAGCGTGATCAGCGTGCGCACCAGCATTCCGGCGCCTGCCAGCAACAGAAACGACGCGGCGATCTGCGTCACCGCAAACGCCTTCAGCCGCAGATTGGTGGATCCGGTGAAGCGAACGCTGTTCCCCGCCTGCGACAGCCCCTGCGACCCATCGGACGACGGCAACCGTGGCACGAACGCCAGCAGCACGGCCGCAATCGCGGCCAGCACCACGCCGACCCACAGCAAACTGGCGTCGAGGGTGAGGTCGAGTGCGCGAACCGAGAACCGGGACGCGTAGCGGCCCAGCACCGACACCATGGGCTGCGCGATCAGCACGCCGACGATCGCGCCGGTGAGGCACACCACGAGGCTTTCGGCGAGCAGGGTCTTGCGTAGCGCTGCCGTGCTGGCGCCGAGCGCCGCGCGGACGGCCAGCTCCGCTTCACGCCGCACCGATCGCGCCAGGATCAGGTTGGCCACGTTCGAACACGCGATCACGAAGATCAAGGCAGCGGCACCGAGCAGCACCAGCAGCACGGTGCGCGCCTGTGAGGTGATTTGGTCACGCAGCAGCCGCGCATCGAGCCGGAAGTCGGCCTTGACCGGGTAGGCCTCCGGAAAGGCGCTGACGATGCCGGCGTGGGCCGCGCGCAACTCGGCGCGCGCCGACTCGAGGTCGGCGTCGGGCGCCAGGCGGCCGAACACTTCGGTCATGCGATGCTCACGCCCGGTCACCATGGTGGCCGACATGTGATGCGGGCTGGTGACCATGTTGGCGATGACCTCGGTGTCGGCCGGGTACGGGACCGACGGCTCCAGCACCCCGATGATCGTGGCCGTGCGCGAGCCAAGCCGGACCTCCTTGCCGACCACCGACGGATCCCCCTTGTAGGTGGTCATCCAGAAACGATGCGTCAACATGGCGACGCCGGCGGCGCTTGGGCCATCGTCTTCGGTGCCGATGGCACGGCCAAGCACCGGCCGCAGGCCCATCACCTCGAAGAAGCGGCCGTCAATCACACCGGCCCGCACCTGGCGCGGCTCGCCGAGGCCGACCATCAGGAACCCGATGGTCGAGAACTCGCCGAACGCGGTGACCGTCTTGACGCGAGCGCGCAGGTCCTGGATCTCGGGAACCGAGAAGGTGGTGTTCTCGACATTGCGGCCCGGCGCGCTCTGGCGGATGTAGATCAGCCGGTGTTCATCGCGATTGGCCAGCGGCCGCAGCAGCACGCCGCGCACCACGCTGAAGATGGCGGCGTTGGCACCGATGCCGAGCGCGAGCGTCAGGACCACGGTCAGGAACAGGCCCTTGGCGCGGGTCATCGATCGAAAGGCCAGCCGCAGTTCGTGGAGGAAGCCCATAAGGTCCCCTATTCAACCACTAATCCGGGGTCGTGTACGGGTCAGGGAGTCCGGCGTGTGTCTTGCACTACCCGGTCTGGAGGCCTTGATGCGCGATCCACGAGTCCCAGACACCTCGTCCAACGAATACATCCCCGAAGCCGAAGGAAGTCACACGCCCCGTCCGGTGGACCCGGTCCCAGAAGGCATCAATCCCACCAGGCCCTCGTCCATGCCCCGTGGGGAAGATGATGCCGAAACTGAGCGTGAGAGTCCCGAGTTTAACGACCGCGAACCTTCCGCCGGATGAAGTCGAGTGCCTCGGGAAACTCATGCGCGTTGATGAAGTGACCGCGGTCCTTGAACTCGAAGTAGCTGCCCTTCAGCTGCGCCGCCACGTAACGCGCCTCGGCAATCGGGATCAGTGGATCATCGGCCGAGTGAAAGATCCCGATCCACTGCTGGTGGTCGCGGATGCGCTGCCATTGCCATGGGTCGCGGTAGTAGCCACTGGCGGCCTCGAACGCGTCGCCGAGGTCGGTGTGACAGACGCTGACCAACACTGATCCCAGCAGGCGATGCGTCTCGGCGTAGCGCATGGCCGCCACGGCCCCCGATGAATGGCCCACGAGAACGGTGTGCTCGTCGGCATCGAGCGACTCGAGATACGGCAACCACACCGACGCCCGTGCCTTCACGTTGTCGGGAAAGGTGTGGTTGATGACGTCGATCCCGAGCGCCCGCACCTCCCGCTCGAGCCACGGCAGCCAGGCATCGGCGGCCGTGCAGCCGCCGTTGCCGTGGATCAGGATGGCCTTGCGTGCACCGGCCTCGGTCATCCCTGTTCGGCGAGTATGAAGAACATGATGACGATGAGCGCCAGCAGGATGGCCAAGAAGATCTTCCACCCACTGAGCGGGTACTTCCCGGCAATGCGGCCGGTCGACCCGTTGGCCAGCACCTGGTAGGTCTTGCGTCCGAACACGTAGGTCAGCAACCAGATCGGCACCAGGATGTGCTTGAAGGTCTGCCCCGAGAACGTCGGGTGGATCACGAGGTTGCGATGCGTGTCGCCCGGCACCTGCCTCGCGCACAGCTGGCGCAGTGTCGCGTGCATCTGCTCCACCGACTGGCTCGAGGCGTCGGTCAGCACGACCTGGTAGTGCTCGACCACATGACCCGAGAGAAAGGCCGTGTCGTAGGGCACGAGTTCCTGCGTCGGGAAGGGCTCGACTTCGCGCAGCAGTTCCAGCGGCAAGCCCTGCGTCCCAGGCACCGGCTCATCGTCAAAATCGTGCTCGACCACGCCGGCGGCGTGTTCCCACCGCACGCGCCGCTCCTGCCGCATGACCGACCGGCCCTTGCTGTCGCGCCCTTCAACGTTGACGTAGTAGTAGTGACCCGCCTCGGCTTCCCACGGACAGTGAGCGTGCGCATCAAAGGTCCAATACGGGATGTAGAGACTGTGGACCGTATCGACCAGCGCCGCCTTGGCCAGCCGCCCTGGCGCAAACCACTTGCTGCGCCACCAGCGGCGAATGTCGTCGCGTACGCGGTTGCGGTCGATGCGAAACGGCAACACGCCTTCCGGACGGATCGGCGACTGAATTTGCTCGTAGGCCACGAGCGCGGGCGAGCCGCAGAACTCGCAGTTCTGGCCGACCCGGGCTGACTCGTAGACCATTACCGCGCGGCAGCTCTGGCATTGGACGCTGCGGCGGGTCGCCTGCCACTCCGCTTCGCCGGCCGGCAGGTCGCGCAGCGCGGCGGCCAGATCTTTCTCGGCCACCTTCCCCAAGTCGCGATCGATGGTGTAGGGCGACTCGGTGCCGCAGAACGGGCACACGAGCATCTGCTTGGACGGGTTCCACTCCGCCTGCGCGCCGCACGCCGGGCAGGCGTGCTTGTCGAGCGCCGAGACCTCCCGATCGGAGCCCGGCGGCGTCGGGTCGTCGCTCATCTACTCCGCGAGGTAGGCGTTGAGGGCCGCGCGCGTGATGCGCCACGACGCGCCGATCTTCTTCCCCTTCAGCTCGCCCGACTCGAGCACCGTCTTGACGTCGGCCTCGGTGACGCCCAGCGCCGTGGCCACCTCGGCCAGGCCCAGCAGTTCCGGCGCGGCCGCCACCGTCGGCGTGGCCGAACCGCCAGCAAACCCCTGCTGCATCATCTGCTGCGCCATGCCGAAGCCCATCGCGAGCTCCGCCGCCGTGGCCGCGGGGCCGCCGCCGGAGCCGCCGGCCGCCATGCCCTGCGCCATCTGGTACTTCACGTAGTCGTTGAGGTTGCCGATGGCCGTCATGCTGGCGCGCTTGTCGAGCGCCGCTTCCACTTCGGGCGGCACCGACACGTTCTCGACAATGAAGCTGGTGATGGCGAGGCCGTACTTCTCGGTCACCGCCGGGTTGATCATCGGCAACAGCGCGTCACCCAGCTCGGTGTAGCGCGAGGCCACGTCCAGCACGGGGATCTTCGCCGAGGCGATGGCGTCAGTGAACAGGCTGACGATGCGCGAGCGCATGGTGTCGGCAAATTCGTCGAGGCGGAAGTTGTGATCCGAGCCGGCGACCTCGCGCAGGAAAATCTTGGGATCGACGATCTTGAAGTCGTAGGTGCCGAACGCGCGGACGCGGGCCACGCCGAAGTCGGCGTCGCGCAGCATCACCGGGTTCGAGGTGCCCCACTTGTTGCCGGTGAACAGCCGCGTGATCACGTAGTAGACGTCGGCCTTGAACGGCGAGTTGAAGCCGTACTTCCACGACTTGAGCTTGGTGAGGATGGGAATGTTGTCGGTGGTCAGCGTGTGCTTGCCCGGCAGGAAGGTGTCGCCGAACTCGCCGAGGTAGACGAACTGCGCCACCTGCGACTCGCGGACAATCAGCTGCGCGCCGTTCTTGACGGCCTTGTCCTCGTCCGGAAACCGGTACGACAACGTATCGCGCGAGTCATCGGTCCACTCGATGACGTCAATCAGTTCGCCTTTAAAGAAGTCGGCAATGCCCATGGGAAAGGATAGTAACAGGAGATCAAGAGATCAGGAGACCACTTCTCGAACACTCCTCACGACACTCCCTGCCACGGCACTACTTGTCCTTCAGCCAACGGACGAACCCGATCAACCCCGCGCCCACGAGGCCGAACGAACCGCCCTGTTCGAGCCACATCGCGTCCTGAGGTAATCCCCGGAAAGCCTGGTCAGCCTCGCGGCGTGCCCGGGCCAGCTCGAGCGGTAGCGCCGGATCCACCGTCTTGTCGGTGCGATCCGCCTCGCGCAGTTGAGCGACCAGGGACTCGGCCTGGTTCATGTCCAGCATCGAGAGCGGCGATCCGCAGTGCCCGCAATCGGTGCGCCGGGACAGGTCGATCGGCGCGCCGCAGTTCGAGCAGTTGACGCTCTGGAGGTTCTTGCGCAGTTCGGCAATCTGCGCGGGCGTCAGCGGCCGGATGAAGTCCTTCTCTTTCAGGAAGTCGAAGAACGTCGTCAACCTGCCGTGGTCGTGCGGGCACTTGAAATACTCGAACCGCGTCGAGCGCTGCATGTCCTGCGTTCGGCGGAGCCGCGCCTGGCAGCGCGGGCACTTGGCGGTGTCAGCCTCGATCGCCTGCGGCCTGGCGACGTGCTCGCCGATCACGCGAAACACCATCAACGTCGCGCCCGGCGTGAGCTGCAAGCTCTCGCGGGGGTCGAACCAGATCGCCTGGCACGGGTCGCAGATGTCGATCGTGACCGCCCGGCCAAGCTGGCCTTCGACGGTGTGGGAGGACATGGGAAGGGCGCAGCGCGGGCAGTCCACGTCACGAAGATTACAGGAGATCAGGAGGTCATAAGCAAGGCTTGGGCAGCAGGCAGGGCCTCACAGGAGGTCAGGCGTTCAAGAGCTTCGTGGGTGGTCTGGTCACCGAACCCGGTCGAAGACCACCACGTTGTGCACTTCGCGTCCCACGGCGTCCTTGCCCTTCGACGTCTCGGTGTACGTCTTGCCGTCCTTCGACACCGCGCGGACGATGGCGAGGCCGGGGACGCCGTTCGTGTACGTGGTGAACTCGGTCGTGTAGGCGTCGAGACGCCGCCACACGCGCGTGATGTTAGACGGCTGGCCGGTGGTCATAAATGGGATCAACGAGCTGCTGCTGTAGACGGGATACGGTCGACCGTCGATCTTGAACGCCACCGACTGGAACACCGGATCGCCCTCCGGCGTGACGCTGGTCAACTCGAAGAGATGCCATCCGCCTTCGAGAGTCGCGAAGCGGCGAATCTGCGTGCCCATCTGTCGAGGGGGCGGGCCCGGGTTGTAGCTGGACCGTGCGGGATTGAGGCGCCAGGTGCCATCTACAGGATCGGGCGTGGGCGTTTGCGCGCCAATCGCCGCAAACCAAGCGCCAACGAGCAAGACGACCGTCGACCACGTGCGCGTCATGGGTATGCCTCCACCTGCTGACCTCTTTATACACGAGGCCTGCATCCGGCGCCATCGCGGCCGTCCGCGGTTGTCGTTGGCAGGATTCTCCATCTCGGTCGCTCCGGAACGATGGAGAAACGCAATCGAACAGGAGATCAAGAGCTCAGAAGTAAAGTCGGTTGAAGTGCTCCTGATCTCTTGACCTCCTGCAAATTGCCAAGCCGATGGCCTACCGCCCCACTTTGGCTGCAAATGTTTGGATCTCCCGAATCCGTGAGCCTGATTTGACTGAAACATGCAGAGGTGGTGGACCTGCATGTCCCAGTTGGAATCAGTCGGCGACCTGGCTGCGGCAGCTTAAGAGGCTCCGACTCGCAGAGTAAGCCTTAGGGACGGCCCCGCCGAATTGGCGTAAGCTGGAAGCCAAGGAGTTTCGGCTATGGCAGTGCTTGACTGGTCCCAATGCCCGGTCGTCGAAAGTATCCCCGGCAAGGTCAGCGGAGCCTGGGTGTTCAAGGGCACCCGCCTGCCCGTGGCCACCGTCATCGAGAACCTCGAAGACCTCGGCATCGACGAGGTCATGGAGCAATTCGACGTGACTCGCGAGCAGATCACCGCCGTGCTCGACTTTGTGGCCCAGAGCCTGCGCGCCGAGCCCGTCCACGCCGGTGCTTCAGCAGAACGTCCAAGAATTCACTTCGCGCAGGCCGGCTGTGCGCTCAACCAATTGAGCGGAAGACTACCTTTGTCGACGCCTGATGAGCCGTTCCAGACCTCGTCGGGCGTCACGCCATTTTGATATGGCGTCCCGACGCGATCGGCAAAAGCGGCAGTCGTCAAATTCAGCCACGAGCCGTCCGATAGAGGGAATACGCGGTTTGAGGTCGTCAACCCGCGTGTCGTGGCTCCAAACAAACGCGTCGATGGACGTCCACGGAATGCAATAGCTACGGCCTCACCAGAGCTCGCCGTCGTCGGTCCGACCAAGACAGCGACCGGTGGGGCTTCGAGATGGAGGGTCACCGGGACGTTGAGGGTCTTCGCGAGCGTGCGACCATCCGACTTGGCTTCGCCATTCTCGTAGGACCACGAAGCGCCACGGCCATCGGGATCTTTGAATGAACCGAGGCCGCCAGATCCCAGGACAGGCCCGATACCAGCTAGCATCGGCCACAGGTTGCCGCCTGCGCGCGCCACGCCATCGTGAACACCTGTTCCACGCCATCGTGATCACTCATTCCACGGCATCGTGATCACCCGTTCCACGGGTCGTGATCACCGATTCCACGCCTCGTGATCACCGGTCGGCGACGCTGAGCTCG
>JBBQSP010000100.1:0-16526 GCA_038213735.1 Vicinamibacterales bacterium
GGCGCGCCTCGCGCTCGGCGGCCACCTGGCCAAGCGCGGACGCGACAGCGAGGCGTTTGATTACCTGCTGGCCGCGCTCGAACACAATCCGCATGGGCTGACGGTGCACCAGGCCGTCTGGAGCGTCTTGCTCAAGCTCGAGCTCGGCCGACCGCTCGTGCAGCGCTACATCGAGTCGGCGCGCTCGTCGGTGTTCTTTCTCGATCCGCATGTCTGCGTGAAATGCCACTACCGCAGCACGGAGCTGCTCTGGCAATGCCCGCACTGTCACGAGTGGAACTCATTCGTGGAAGAACGCATTGCGCCGGCGCAGGACGCCACCGCCGAGATGTAATCCGACAAACCTGAAGGTTTGTCGCCACGCGATGGTGCGCCTTAGCGCGCCTTGCCTTCCGTAAACAGCGCGATCAGCTTGTCCACCTGCGCGTTGGTCTCGTCGAACGTGCCGTCGGTCTTGATGACGAAGGTGGCCTTCTCGACCTTCTTCTCGATCGGCCACTGCGCTGCCAGGCGGCGCTCGCCGTCTTCCTTGGTCAGCTGATTGCGCTCCATGACCCGCGTGAGCTGCATGGCCCGCGGGCACGCGACCACGATCACGTCGGCGAACTGGTTCTCGCGCCCGGTCTCGTACAGCAGCGGGATGTCAGCCACCGCAAACGGCGTCTTCTTGGGAAGCGAGGCGAAATACTTGTCGATCGCCTTTTGAACCGCGGGGTGAATGATGGCTTCGAGATCCTGGCGGGCCCGCTTGTCCTTGAAGATGATCTGCCCCACCCGGATCCGATCCATCGTGCCGTCGCGCCGAATGACATCAGGGCCGAACCGCTGCCTGATCGCTGCCAGCGCTGGCGTCCCCAGCGCGACCACCTCGCGGGCGAGGACATCGGCATCCACAATCGGGACACCGGCCGCGCGCAGGCGGTCGGACACGTACGTCTTGCCGGTGGCGATGCCACCCGTGAGCGCTATCTTTCGGATCGCCATAACGCGTGTGGCGGCTAGGCCCGCCCTCTATCCTTCCGCAGCTCCGCTGCCGTAACCGTGTTCCGCAGAACCATTGCGATTGTGAGCGGCCCCACGCCGCCCGGCACGGGCGTCAGCGCCCCGGCCACTTCCTCCACCTCGGGATGCACGTCGCCGACGAGCACGCTGCCCTTTTCGGCAAATTGGGCACGCTTGCGGCTGCCCTCGGGAAAGCATCGCTCGACTTCAGCCCGGTCGACCAGGCTGTTGATCCCGACATCGATCACCGTCGCTCCGGGCTTAACGTAGTCGCGCGTCACAAACGCCGGGCGCCCGATGGCCGCCACCAGCACGTCGGCCGTACGGGCCACCGCCGGCAGGTCAGCCGTCCGCGAATGGCAGATCGTAACCGTCGCATCGCGGTGCAACAGGAGCAGCGCCATGGGCTTGCCCACGATGTCGCTGCGCCCAATGACGACGGCGTGCTGCCCCTTGAGGAGCACGCCTTCGCGTTCCAGCAACTCCGTGCACCCGAGCGGCGTGCACGCCACCAGGCTGTGCCGCTTCTGCACCAGCAGGCCGATGTTGATGGGATGGAACCCATCGACATCCTTGAGCGGGTCGATCGCGTCGAACACTTGCTGCTCGGCGTGCGCGCCCATGCCGGCCGGCAGCGGCGACTGCACCAGGATGCCATCGAAGTGGTCGTCGGCATTGAGCCGGTGGACCAGCGCCAGCGCGTCGCCCAGGGCCGCGGTGGCCTCGAGCCGGAACAACTCGGCCCGGCACCCCGACGCGGCGACGGTCTTGAGCTTGTTGCGGACGTAGACCTCCGAGGCCGGGTCATGTCCGGCCAGCACCACGCCCAGCCCTGGTGGCCGGCCGTGGCGCTGAACGAAGGCGGCAACCCGCGGCGCAACTTCGTCGCGAATGCCTGCGGCGCACGCGGCGCCGTCTAAACGTCGTGCGGCCAGGAGCTAGCCCTTCTCTCCGGAAGCCTTGGTCACGCCGAAGCCGACGGCCCAGACCGCGACCGACACGGCGAGCATCTGCAGGCCGAAGGTGTCGGCCTCGTCGGCCGTGACCCCGATCTCGTGCCATTTCGCCGTGGTCTCGGTTGTGATGCCGAACTCCGTCATGTAGCCGAGGATCACCATGCAGGCGGCATTGAAGATCAGCAGCAGGCCCAGCGTATAGATGAAGTTGCCGAGCGACTGCATCGCCGTGCGCGCCGACGCTTCCGCGGCATTGACCAGCGGGCTATGCGTGCGGCCGTAGAACCAGTAGATCACCATGCCCAGGTCGAGCCACACCAGGAAGCGGACCCAGGTCAGCACCGGCAGGCTGAGCATCAGGTACGAGCACGACAGGATGCCCAGGGTCGGGATGACGGGGCCGAAGGGCACCTTGAACGATCGCTTGGCGTCAGGCCGCTTCACCCGCAAGACCAGCACCGCGGCACAGACCACCACGAAGGCGAACAGCGTGCCGATGCTGGTCATCTCGCCGACCACCTGGATCTGCGTAACGCCGGCCACGAGCGCGACGATCACGCAGGTGATGATCGTGGTGATGTAAGGGGTGCCGAACTTGGGGTGCACCTTGCTGACGCCCGGGGGCAGCAGGCGGTCGCGGCTCATCGCGAAGAAGATGCGCGGCTGGCTCATGAGCATCACGAGCATGACCGAGGTGATGCCGGCAACCGCGCCGGCCGACACCAGGCCCGCAGCCCAATCCTGACCAATGACGTTGAGCGCGTACGCCACCGGGGCGTTCAGGAACATGACCGATTCGGCCGGATCCACGATCGGGACGCCCGGCAAGGCTTCGGCCAGCGCGCGATACTGCACCACCGGCACGATGCCGCTCAAGACGGCGCCGACCGCGAGGTAGAGAATGGTGCACACCACCAGCGACGCGAGGATGCCAATCGGCAGGTCGCGGGTGGGGTTCTTGGCTTCTTCAGCGGTGGTCGATACGGCATCGAAGCCGATGTAGGCGAAGAACACCACGGCCGCGGCCGCCATGATGCCGGGCCAGCCGTAGGGCGCGTACGGCTGCCAGTTGGTCGGCTCGACATACGCCACGCCGGCGGCCAGGAAGAACAGCACGGCCGCCAGCTTGATGGCCACCATCACCGCGTTGAAGCGCGCCGACTCGCGGATGCCAACGATCAGCAGCACCATGATGAACAGCACGATCAGCACGGCCGGCAGGTTGATGATGCCAACTGGCGGCGCGGCCGCCATCCAGATCGGCAACTCGACGCCGAAGCCGGCCAGCAGCCGCTGCATGTAGCCGCTCCAGCCGATGGCGACGGTCATGGAGCCGACCGCATACTCGAGAATCAGGTCCCAGCCGATCATCCAGGCGACCAGTTCACCCAGCGTGGCGTAGGCGTAGGTGTATGCGCTGCCGGCGATGGGGATCATCGACGCGAACTCGGCGTAGCAGAGCGCCGCAAAGGCGCAGGCCAGGCCGGCGGCGAGATACGACATGGTGATGGCCGGGCCCGCCTGGTTGGCGGCCGCCGTGCCGGTGAGCACGAAAATGCCCGTGCCAATGATCGCGCCGATACCGAGCAGCGTGAGATCCCACGCCGTGAGACTGCGTCTGAGCGCCTTGCCCCCATGTTCGACGTCGCCGACGAGCTGCTCGAGCGACTTCGTCTTGAACAGATTCGAATCCATTCCGCCTCCAACTGACGTGGTCGGACCAGGCCCCGCGACGAGGGCCGGGTGGCTGGCAAACAGCCACGATTATATGAGGGATCGCTCGGCTTTGCGCCGGGCATTCAAGCCAGGGCGCGAAGGAACTCGCGCGCCCGCACTTCGGGCGCTCCCGTCAGCAGGCCGCTGATCACCGCCACGGAGGCGGCGCCGGCGGCAATCACCGCGGGGGCGCGCTCGAGGGTGATGCCGCCAATGGCGACCACCGGTAGCGCGGGCGCCGCTGCGGCCGTGGCCACCAGCCGCACGGTATGGAGGCCCACTGCTTCGTAGCCGGTCGCTTTGGTGCCCGTGTCGAACACCGGCCCAATCGCCACGTAGGAAATGGGCGCCGCCAGCGCCGCGGTCCATTGCGCCACTGTGTGGGTGGACAGCCCCAGCCAGGCGTCGGGCCCGACCAGGCGCCGCGCGTCCACGGGACTGAGATCATCCTGGCCGACGTGCAGGCCCGGCGCGCGCGACAGGACCGCGACGTCAGCGCGATCGTTCACCACGACCACCGCGCCGGCCGCAGCGGCGTCCGCCACCGCCGCAGCCGCCAAGTCGAGAAACGCGCCACTGGACCAGTTCTTGGCCCGCAGTTGAATCAGCCGCACGCCGGCGGCGAGAAAGGCCCGGACGACGTCGAGTGGCGAGTGCCCGGCAGTAGCACAGACCTCGACGTCGACGATCGCATACAGCCGCGGGAACGGCTCAGGCCGGTCAGGCCGACTCGGCGAGCCGGGTGGCCTTGGGCTTGGCGGCAAAGCGCTCCATGAAGTGCGTGCTGAGCCGTCCGGCAATGAAGTCGGGGTCGCTGAGAATCTTGAGGTGAAGGGGGATGCTGGTCTTGATGCCCTCGACCACCGACATCTCCAAGGTCCGCTTCATGCGGGCAATCGCCTCCTGGCGATCGCGGCCATGCACGATCACCTTGGCGACCATCGAATCGTAGTACGGGGAGATCAGGCACTCGGAGTGGGCCGCGGTGTCGACGCGAACACCCGGACCGCCGGGCACGCTGAACGCGTGGATCATGCCCGGCGACGGCACGAACGTCTCCGGGTCCTCGGCGTTGATGCGGCACTCCATGGCGTGACCGGTGAAGGTCACCTCGCTCTGCTTGAAGCCGAGCCTGGCGCCGGCGGCAATGCGAATCTGTTCCTTGACGATGTCGATGCCGGTCACCATCTCGGTCACCGGGTGCTCCACCTGCACGCGCGTGTTCACTTCCATGAAGAAAAAGTTGCCCTTGTCATCCATCAGGAACTCGAAGGTGCCGGCGTTGGTGTATTGCACCGCGCGGGCGGCGTCGACGACCACGGCGCCCATCTTGCGGCGGACCTTCTCGGACACGGCAATCGAGGGCGACTCTTCCAGCAGCTTCTGGTGCCGGCGCTGGATCGAACACTCGCGCTCGCCCAGGTGCACGACGTTGCCGTGGTGGTCGCCGAGGATCTGGAACTCGATGTGGCGCGGCGAATCGAGGTACTTCTCGATGTAAACGTCGCCGACCCCGAACGCCGACTCGGCCTCTCGCTGGGCAGTCTTGAAGGCGTGCGCCAGTTCCGACGGCTCCTTGACAATGCGCATGCCGCGCCCGCCGCCGCCGGCGACGGCCTTAATGATCACCGGGTAGCCAATCTGCTGGGCAATCTTGGTCGCCCGTTCTTCACTCTCCACCGGGCCGTCGCTGCCGGGCAGCATCGGCACGCCCGCCTTCTTCATGGCGCGCCGGGCCTTCGACTTGTCGCCGAGCAGGCGGATGACGCTCGGGTCGGGGCCGATGAAGCGGATGTGGCAGGCCTCGCACACTTCGGCGAGGTACGCGCTTTCTGACAGGAAGCCGTAGCCCGGGTGCAGCGCGTCGGCGCCGGTGATCTCGGCGGCGCTGATGATGGCCGGCACGTTCAGGTAGCTGTCGCTGCTCTTCGCCGGGCCAATGCAGATGTCTTCATCCGCGAAGCGCACATGCAGTGAATTCTCGTCGGCCTCGGAATAGACCGCAACGGTCTTGATGCCCAACTCGCGGCACGCGAAGATCACGCGCAGCGCGATCTCTCCACGATTGGCGACAAGGATTTTTTTGAACATGTTTTTAGGAAGTGGGCCGAATCGCGAACAGGCGCTCGCCGTACTGCACGGCCTGCCCGTTCTCCACGTAGACGCTGGTGATCTCGCCGTCGTACTCGGAATCGATTTCGTTCATCAGCTTCATGGCTTCGATGATGCAGAGCACCTGGCCTTTGCGCACCACGTCGCCGACCGACGCGAGCGCCTTGGCGCCGGGTTCGGCGGCGCGGTAGAACGTGCCGACGATCGGTGACTTGACGATCGCCAACTCGCCGCCTTCGCCAGCCACCGGCGCCGCGACCGGCGACGCGGGCGCCGCGACCGGGGCGGCGACCGGGGCCGTCACCGCCACGTGCGGAACTGCGGCGACCTGGTGACTCGATCCGCTTTTGATCCGGATCTTGACGCCGTCGTGTTCCAGTTCGAACTCGCTCAGCTCATTCGCCTTGATGAATTCGATGAGCTTCTTGATCTCGTCCAGTGTCATGTCAGGGTCGCTCACATCCGTCGCGGGACGTCGGTCAGCCATTCGGCACCGTCGCTGGTCACCACGACATCGTCTTCGATACGCACACCGCCCCAGCCAGCCAGATAGGCCCCGGGTTCCAGCGTGAAAACCATTCCCGCTTCCAGTGGCTCGGCCGACAGCCCCGGCCGGAGGCGGGTAACGCGGGGCCGCTCGTGCACCTCGAGTCCCAACCCGTGCCCGGTGCCGTGACTGAACGCCTCGCCCAGCCCCGCCCGCTCGAGCACCTGTCGCACCGCCTGGTCGACCTCGCTCGCCAGCCGGCCGACCCGAACGGCATCGAACGCCGCCTGCTGCGCCGCCACGACCTGGCCCAAGAGCCGCTCGATCCGATCCGTCGGCTCGCCCATCACGAGCGTTCTCGACAGGTCCACCGCGTAGCCATCGAGCATGCCGCCAAAATCCAACACCACCAGGTCGCCGGCTTGAAGCTGCCGGTCGCCACTCCGGTAATGCGGAATGGCTGAGTTCGGCCCGGACGCGACGATGGTATCAAACGCCGGCTTGTCGAACCCAACCCGCCGGAGGTCGGCCTCAATCAGGGCGGCGACATCACGCTCGCGCATTCCCGTTAAGGCTTTTGGGATTATACACTTAGCGGCATCCGAAAGTCTTCCGGCGGCGTCGCGAAGGCGGCCGATCTCCCAGGCGTCCTTCACCTGCCTGAGGTTTTCGACCAGTGCATCGGTCTCCACCAGGACCGGTGGATCGGCTGCGCCGGCCAATTGCGCAACTAGGTGCCTGTGCTGCCCGACGGTCATGTCGGCGGCTTCGATGCCAATCCGGCCACCCGGATATGCCATCACGGCCCCAGCCATCGCCTCTTCGAAGCTCACACTGGACGCCACCAGGCTCAGGCTGAGGCCCTCAAGCGCCGACTGCCGGGCCTCGGCGGACGCCCGGTACCGACCGTCGATGAACAGGCGAAGATCGTCTTGAGCCACGAGGAGGGCGGCCTTCGAGGCAAAGAGCCCCGTCAGATAGGCGATGTTTGGCAGGGACGAGATGAGCAGGGCGTCGAGCGACGTCTCGCGCAGGCTGCTGCGCAACCTGGCGTGGCGCGACAGGTGATGCTCACCGGGAGCCAGCTGCATCAGGCGGTACGGGATTGGCGGTCGGCCTCGATGGCCGCGAGCCACTGTTCCAGCTCGCCGACGACCGCCGACTGGCGCCGTGCGGCCAACTGGACGCGGGCGGCTTGCTCCGTGGCGGCCTGCTGCGCCACGCGGTCCCGAGCGGCACGCTCCTCGGCCGCCATCCACTCCGCGTTCGCGCGTTCGCGCTCGGACCGCTCCTCGGCGGCGCGGTGCTCGGCCCGCTCCCGCAGGTCGCGCTCGACATCCGCAAACGCGTCTGCCGGCTGCTGCTGCAAGTCAACCGCATCGATGGCACTGGCGGCGATCACAGGCGGCGCCACCGGCGCCGACGGCTCACGCAGCGGAACGGTTTCGCCCAGTTGTTTCAGCAGCGAGTCGAAGTCGAAAAGCTCCTCGACCTTGACGGGCGATGGCGACGTCGGCACTGGCGCGGGAGCGACCACCTGGGAGAGGCGTTCGACGGAGTCTTCGAGGTCCGGGTCGAACTGCGCCAGCTGAAGCGCGCGTTGATAATGCGCGAGGGCTTGCAACATGTCGCCACGCTGTTGATGGATCTCAGCCAGGCCGCGAATGGCCGGCAAGTTCGTCGGTGCGGCCTGCACCACGGTGGTCAGCTCGATCGCGGCTTCGTCGAGCCGGCCGACCTCGAGCAATGCCCGGCCCAAAGTGACGCGGGCCGACAGGTAGCCGGGATGATGCGCCAGGCCCGCGCGGCAGATGCCAACCGCTTCGGTGGCGTCGCCCGCCCGGCGGCACTCCTCCGCGAGTTGCGCAAACGCAATCGACGCCGGGTCCGCTTGGACCCGGCGCCGCAGTTCGAGAATTCGCAGGCTGTCGACCACGCCCTGATTCTACGGCGTAATCGTCACCGTTGTCGTGGCGGTCGCGGTTCGACCCAGGCTGTCGGTGACGGTCACCCGCGCCACCACGGTGCCTGCGGCGCCGTAGACATGGCTCTGGAGGGCCGCGGTGCCAACCTCTTCCGAGCCATCACCGTAGTTGAAGCGATAGCTGACGATGGTCGCGCCGGTGGCCGGCGTGATCGCACTGGCGTTAAAGACGACCGGTTGGCCGACCCGCGGTGCAGACGGCAGGAAGGTCAAGCCGCCAGTCGGCGTGCCGGTGCCCACGGTCACCGAGGTATTCGAACGGCCCTCGGCACCAACATCGTCGGTGACCACCAGACCGACGGCGAAGGTGCCGGTCGAGCTATACGCGTGGCTCGTCGATGATCCTGACGACGATCTGCCGTCGCCGAAGTTCCAGTCGTAGCGAACGATCGACCGGCCCAGCGCCGGTGTTGCGACAGCGCTGAAGAACAGGCTCTGGCCGACCGTGGCCCCGCCAGAGGGCGACACCGTAATGGCCGAGACCGTTGGCGGGGTGGCGGCGGTCACCGTAATGGAAAGCACCCTTGTCGCCTGCGCTCCGCGGGTATCGGTCACCGTCAACGTGGGCTGAAACACGCCAACCGTCCGGTACTGGTGGGTGGTCGTCAGACCAGTGCCGGTCGTGCCATCCCCAAAGTTCCAGGCATAGCTGCAGTTGTTCAGGCAGGCCACGCCGGCGTTCGTCGTCTTCGACGCGTCGAAGACGACCTGACCAAAAGCCGCGGGCGAGGACGGCGTGAACTCGAAGACCGCGACCAGGACCGGATTCGTCGGCTGGATGACACCCTGCGGCACCAGACGAATTTGCACCTGCCGGCCCGCTGTCGTGGTGTTCCCGAAATCGCCGGCATCGGTTGGGGTGACCGCAACCGTGACGATCTGGGTCACTTGGCCCGTCGCGAGAGGCGACGCGGGAGGGGACGTATAGCGGATGGTCGAACCGGTGACCGGCGACTTGGTGCTGAGTGTCCCGAAATCCTGAGTCACGCCATCCACGCGAATCTCGGCCCGCAACTGCCTGCCGGTGATTTCCTGGCCGGCACCATCCCGTGCAGTAATGGTGATATTGGTCGAACTCACGCCATCTTGGATGATGGTATCCGGAGTCGCCGTCAGCAGGATGGAGTACGCCAGCGTCGAAGGCCCAGCGAGTGCGGGGATCTCGACCTTGTTGGTACAACCTGCGGCTGTCGCCAGCGCCAAGACAAGGGAGAAGGTCGCGAATGAATGCTTCATGATTGCCTACTCGTCACCGAAGTCTGCAAACTGCACGTCGATAGTTCCGGTAATGGACACCGCGTTGCCGGCTTGGTCTTGTCCGTAAAAGGTGACCTCGGCGATCGTGGTCAGGAACGTCAGCCCTCGCAAGCCGACCAGCGTGATCAGGGGACGCTCCAGCTTCGCCTGGTGGCGAACGAGGTCAAAACCCACCTGTACTGACGAGCCAATCGGAATCGTCATGGTCGTTGCGCCATCGAACCCAAAAGGCACGTCGATGCCTTCGGTGTTGCGGCCGTCGGTACGACGATAGCGGACGCGGTAGCGGTTAATCGTGATGGCGTTAATCGGCGATGGCGCGGTCGCGCTGATGGAGTTCTTCATCTCCGCGCGGATGGTCGCCTGCCCCATGTCGTTAAAGACCGTTGGCTGCTGCATGGTGACGCCGCCAACGGTCACATCGACAAGCACTTGAACATCAGACAGCAAGCTCGAGGCGCCCGCCGCGGAGCCGCCACCGGCGCTGGCGGTGACACGCTCCATGATCAGGTAAGCGGGACCACTACCGGTGCGCGCGAGATCGGCGCACGAGGTCAATGCCAACCCACAGACGACGGCGGCCAACAGGCCTTTAACGGGATGATTCGAGGTCGGTGTGCTCATATGCCCTACTTCAGGATCTTGGGAGTGATGAAGATCAAGAGTTCGTCCTGGCTGTCACCCTTCGTGTCGTTCTTGAACAGCCAGCCGATGAGAGGGAGGCGATGCAGTCCCGGCGTGCGTTCCTGCGTCTCCGACTCGAGGCTGTTGTAGATGCCGCCAATCACCGTGGTGTCGCCATTCGCGATCAGGACCGTGGTTTGCGCCGCCTGCTTGTCGATTGCCGGGGTCGGCGCGGTATCGGTCACCCTCGAGTAGTTCGGTGCCGACTTGTCAACGACGATGCGCATGATCACGGTGTTCGCAGCAGTGATTTGAGGCGTGACGCGCAGCACCAGCGATGCCGGCACGAATGTCACCGTCACGGTGTTGTTCGAGACGGTCTGCACGGGAATCTGCGAGCCCTGCGTGATCTCCGCTTCGACGTTGTTCTGCGTGGACACGCGCGGGCTGGACACGATTCGCACCTTGCCGGTGCTCTCGAGTGCCTTGAGGGCAACATCCAGGTTCAGCGCGCCGTTGATCGACCCGAGCGCCAGTTGCAGCGCCGAGTTTATGCCGTTTGGGGTGCCCGCGGCTCCCGGCAGCGTCGCTCCGGTGCTCCCGGCAAGGCCTGCACTGCTCGGGAACGCCAGACCAGTGCTCGTGCCGACGGAGGGATCGACGATCCCGTTGAAACCCCACGAGATGCCGAGCGCCTTCGCAAAGTTGCGATTGATCGTGATGATGCGGGCTTCGATCTCGACCTGCGGTTGCGGCGTGTCGAGAGCGCCAATCAGCTCGCTGGCGGCCTGCAGTCGATCCGCGAGGTCACGAATGATCAGCGTGTTGGTGCGCGGGTCAATTTGGACATCACCACGCGCCGACAGCGCGCTCTTGGTGATGATCGGCACCAGGACGGCGGCCTGCGCATAGCTCAGCGGCCGGGTAATGACGCGCAGCTCACCAGCCAGGGCATTGGCATCGGCCAGCTTCTTGCGATCTTCGGTCTCCTGGGCCAGCACGCTGACCGGCACGATGCGGACGATGGTGCCGTCCACGCTGTAGCCCAGCTTGTTGGCGCGCAGGATGATGTCGAGCGCCTGGTCCCACGGGACGTCGCGCAACGACACGTCAACCGTGCCCTGGATGGACGGGTCGATCACGATGTTCAGGCCGCTGATCTCGGCGAAGGTGCGCAGCACGGCGCGCAGGTCGGCACTCTGGAAATCCAGGGTGATCGGGTCACCGGTGAAGGTGCGTTGGCCCTGAGCGTTGGTCTGGGTCTGCAGGGTGCTGAGGCCCGATGGCGCCGGCGCCTGCGCGGCTTCACGGGCGAACGCCGGCGCAGCGGTGGCGGCGGGCGCCACGAGCGCCGCGAGCGCCGGCTGGCTCGCTGATGTCGCGGGCTGAATCACGTCAGCGACTCCCCCTGTGATGAGCGCAGCGGGCTGAGCCGGTACGGCCGCCGTCACCACGGGTGGAACAGGCGGTACGGGTGGAGCCGCGGGTGCGACCAGGGTTTCAACGGCGCGATTGAAGAGAACGCGAATCTCCTCCCCCACCGTTTCAACCGTGTACGGAATCTTGCGGGCCAGGTCGATCACGACGCGGGTGATCAGCGGGTCGCGGCTGTTGGTCGCGACGCGCACCCGTTCGATGCCGGCGGCGTTGACGGCGGTGACGGCGGCGGCCCGGCCGGCGGAGACTCCCTGGAAATCCAGGAAGACGCGCGCGGGCAGGTCCTGGGTTTCATCCACGGAGGAGGCCACCAGCGGACCGTTGCCGGCCAGCGTGATCGCAAAGCCGTTGGACGCCTCGGACGCCTTAATCGATCGCAGTTCGGTCGCCACGGCGCGAACGGCCGTGGTCGCCTTGGCGACGGAGGGAGCCTTCGGCGCAATGGACGGCACGGCGGCCCCAGTGGACCCGCTGGCGGCAGCCCCGCGGTCGACCTCGACGAGGATGGTGTTCCGCGAACTGCGCACGCGGTGCTTCGCCGCCCTTTCGAGCCGCACGCGAATGCGCGCCACCGGCGCACCATCGGGGGCACTGGCCCCTTCAATCGCGACGCCGGCCACGGGCGCCAGCATGGCCGCGGCCGGCATGGCCGCGAGGCTGCCGGCGGTGGTGTTTCGCAAGTCGACCAGGACCGTCAGCGGGTCCGGTTGGCTCGTGAGGTACGCCACCGGCTCGCTGGCTTCGATCAGCACGGTGCTGAGCGCGCCATCGAACCGCGACGAGATTGAGCGTAGGGCTGGGGTGTCGGCGCCGGTGCCGCTGTGCACCGGACCGCTGGCGGTCAACGTGACCGCCAGGGCTGCGGCCAAAGGCGCAGCCAATACCAGTCGAGGAATGCGACCGTGCATCACTTGACCTCTTCTCCACCGCGCAGGAACTTGCGCACTTCGCGCTGCTTCTCGAGCGACAGCGGATCGTTGACTTCTTGAAGAATGACTACTGCTTGCGCCGTGATCGAACGAATGACGCCGTCGAACAACTTGTCGCCGGCCCGGACCGTGAAGATTTTGCCGTCGGGACCCGACACCATGGCGAGAAACGCGCCGCGGCTCAGCATGATGCCCCTGACGACAATCGCGTTGGTCTCGAGCCCGGGCACGCCATCGGGGCGCTTGGCCGACGCGTTGTTGCCGCGCACCGCATCGGAGCCGCGGTTGACGAGATCGACGAACGGATCGCGCCGTCCCTCAGAGCTGTATTGGAAGTTCGGCGGCGGGGCCGGCAACGGGGGGCCTGGAGGCGCGGCCGGCGCAGCCGGCGCTTTCGGCTTCTGCGCGTGCAGCGTCCCGGCTGTGAGACCGGCCAACAGGAGGAGAGCGAGAACAGAGGGCGTGCGCATCACTTCTTTGCCGGCGCCTTTTTTGGCGCTTTCTTGCCCTTGGTGGCGGCCGGCTGTTCGACCAGGACAAAGGTCGTCGCCGTGCAGCTAATCGTCATCGTCGAGGCCGCGGCCCCGTCGCTCGGGGCGAGGGTCAAAGCGCCGATGTTTATGATTCGCGGGAACTTGCTGACCCGATCGAGGAACAGGCCGAGGTTGTGATACGTGCCTTCCAACTGGAGGCTGATCGGCCACTCGGCGTGCATTTCCTTCACGTTGATGGCCTGGGGCCGGAAGCCGCGAATGACGAGATTCGACTGCACGGCCAGCGTCTGCACCCGCCGCAACAAGTCGCCGGCGTCGCGCTCGTCGGGCAGGATCGGTTTGAGGCTGTCGAGCCGCGCCTCGAGCTCGGTGACCTGCGCGCGGAACTCGGGCAACTGCCGTGCCGTGGCTTGTCCCGTGCTGATGCGGGCGCGAATCGCGCTCAGCTCGACCGCCTGGGTCGCGATTGCGGCTTGACGGGGCATCTCGTAGTAGTAATAGAAGGCGCTGGCGGCCGCGAGCGAGACGGCCACGAAGATGCCCAGCTGGCCCTGCCACGGGATCTTGCCGAACGAGAGGCTAGCCACGCTTGCCTCCCTTTCCTTTCTGCGACGCCGCGCCAGGCGGAGGCGGGTCGATGCCCGCCATCTGGAAGGTGCCGCGGATCGTGAACTGGATCAGGTCCGGCGTCGTGCCCGAGCCGTTGACGACCACGCTGTCGAGGATTTCCACCGGCCGCTGGAAGTAGCGCGACGCCTCGAGGTTGCCCACGAAGTCCGACAGCGATGTCAGCGTGAGGCAGCGCCCCTGGATGGTGAGGTTGTAACCCTCCTGACGGACACTCGTCAGCCACGTCATGTCGGGCAAGGCGCGGCTGACCTGGTCGATCATGTGCACGGGGGCGTTCTGGCCCTTGCGCAACTCGTCGATTAGAGCCACCCGCTGCTCGAGCTGCACCTTGCGCGCCTCGAACTCCTGCACCTGTTTCAGGATTTCGGCCAGGCGCTGCTCTTCCCGCTTGGCCGCCTCGACCTCGCGGACCACCTGCGCTTCTTGCTGCCCGATCGCCCAGTAGCGCCAGCCGACGCCGACGAGCGTGAGCACGACCAGGAGGCTGCCGATGACGGTGATCTTCTGCCCGGCCTGGAAACCCTTGCTGACCGCGGCGACGGTGCGGCGCTGCGAGAGGAGGTTAATCCGAATCATCGGTCACCCACCTTACGCAACGCGAGGCCCATCGCCACCGCCGCCACCGGCGCCAGATCCTCGGCGCTCTCGATCCCAAGCTTCTTGGGGTCGCAGGCGACCTGGCGGAACGGATCGAACCGCTCGACTTCGGTGCCGAACCGCTCGCGCAGCGACTCGGCAAAGCCCTGGACCCGCGAGGCGCCGCCGCACAGCATGATGCGGTCAATGCGGTCACTGGCTGCGGTGGCCTTGAAGAAGTCGAAGGTCTTCTCCACCTCGAGCAACACGTTGTCGGTCATCGCCCGCAACACGGCGCGCGCGTCCTCGAACGTGGCGCCCTCGACGTCCTGCCCCTTCTTCAAGAGCTCGGCGGCGTCGTACGGCAGGTTCAGTTCCTTCTGCACCGCCTCGGTGAAGGCATTGCCACCCGTCGAGACATCGCGGGTAAACACCGACTGCGCGCCGGTCAGGATGTTGATGTTGATGGCGCTGGCGCCGGCATTGAGGATGGCCACGACCGCCGTCGGCTCGAAGCCGTAGTTGGCCTCGAAGGCGTTCTGCAGGGCGAACACGTCGACGTCGACAATCACCGGCGTCTTGCCGGCCTGGGCAATCACGTTGGTGTAGTCGGCGATCTTGTCCTTCTTGGCGGCGACCAGCAGCACTTCCATGCTGCCCTGGCTGTCCTGGCCGGTGCCCGGGTCGAGGATCTCGTAGTCGAGGTTGACGTCCTGGATGTCGAACGGGATGTACTGCTCGGCCTCCCAGTAGATGGACTCGGACAGTTCCGATTCGGTCATCGCCGGCAGCGTGATCTTCTTGACGATCACCGAGTTGCCCGAGAGGGACGCGACAATGTCCTTGGCCTTGAAGCGCTTGTTGGTGAACAGGCGCCGCACGGCATCGGCGACCGCGCCGCCATCGATGATGGCGCCGTCGACAATGCTGTCGGGCGGGACCGACTCGACCCCGATGGCCGATACGCGGTAGCCCTTGCCCGACGCTTTCAATTCGATCGCCTTGACGGAACTCGACCCGATGTCGAGGCCTACCAGGCTTCTTGGTCGACGAAACAGCACGTTAGGTTGTCTCCAGACCTGAGCCTCAGGGGCAAACTGAATACCATCTGGCTCAAGCTTCTCAATCCACCAAAAATGGGCCTAGAACGTCGGAAATGGCGATTCGAGGCGGCGTTAGGGGATCCGGCCCACATACAAACATGAAACCAACTGACGCTTTTTGTATGTAACCGCGAGTGGCTGGTCCCTTCACTGCCACCGGACATATCGGAACGTGATGAGGGGGCCTACAGTGGCTCAGGTGCCTAATGTGCAGCTACCTTGTCTTGAGCCCGAAATACCTGTATTATCTTGGTTTGCCGTCCTCCCCTTGGGGGCGGACGTGATCGCTTCGTGACTTAGGAAACAGGAATGCAGACTTACGTACCCGCTGTGAAGACCATGCCCGTGAAGTGGCATGTGATTGATGCCAATGGCAAGGTCCTTGGCCGCATTGCCACCGACGCCGCGAAGCTGCTGCAGGGCAAGCACAAAGCCATCTACACCCCGTACCTCGACACCGGTGATCACGTCGTGATCGTCAACGTCGACAAGGTGAAGCTGACCGGCCGCAAGGAAGACCAGAAGGTCTACCAGCGCCACAGCGGCTACCCCGGCGGCCTGCGCACCGATCGCGCCAAGGTCGTTCGCGCGGAGAACCCGATGCGCATGGTCGAAGAAGCCGTGCGCGGCATGTTGCCGAAGTCGAAGCTCGGCGACGCGATGTATCGCAAGTTGAATGTGTATGCCGGTGACAAGCACCCGCACGCCGCACAGAAACCCACCGCTTTCGAGGTCAAGTAACTTGGCAGCTACTGAATACTACGCAACCGGGCGCCGCAAGGAATCGACGGCCCGCGTGTTCCTTCGTCCCGGCACCGGCACCATCAAGGTCAACAAGCGCGAGTTCGTCGAGTTCTTCCCGCGCGAGACGCTCCGCATCCTGGTGAAGTCCCCGCTGATCCTCACGGAAACCGCCGAGCAGTTCGACATCCTGGCGACCGTGTCGGGCGGCGGCATGACCGGGCAGGCTGGCGCGATTCGCCTCGGCATCTCCCGAGCGCTCTGCGAGTTCAACCTCGAACTGCGCTCGAAGCTCAAGAAGGACGGGTTGCTTACGCGCGATGCGCGCGCGAAGGAACGCAAGAAATACGGTATGGCTGGCGCCCGCAAGCGGTTCCAGTTCAGCAAGCGCTAATGGCTGCCATGGATGGAGGCAATTTGACCCCGCTCGCGATGAAGGACCTGCTCGAAGCAGGCGTGCACTTCGGACACCAGACCA
>JBBQSP010000101.1:0-16114 GCA_038213735.1 Vicinamibacterales bacterium
CGGGGGCCGCGTAATGCGGCGTCCTCAACGACCACCTGGTAAGCCGTGTGCGGGAAATCCGCATGCACGGTTTGAACGGGGGTCTTACTCACAATCAGCCGGGCCGCGCCCGGTGGATAACAGGTAAGGTCTACCAATGCCCAAGCTGACGGTAGAAGGATATGCAACGGTTGACGTGGCGGCCGGCAAGCGCCTGGTCCTCGCGATCGAACAGGACGCCAAGGTCGACATCCTCCACGCCTGCGGCGGCAACGCCCGGTGCACCACCTGCCGGGTGGAGTTCATCGACGGCGAGCCAACCCGGCACACGGCGGCCGAGCAGGAGCGCCTGACGGCGCGCGGTCTCACCGGCGTGCGGCTGTCGTGTCAGATTCTGTGCGATCACGACATGACGGTGCGGGCAATCAGCCGGCTGGAAGGATCAGGACGCCCCGATCCCGGCGGTGCGCCAATGGCAGAAATCACCCCGCCCGCGCAATGGGTCGAGGGGCCGATCGTTTAAGACTGCCGCGCGCTTATTGAGCGCGCCGCGCGGCTATTGGCCGCGCATCCAGCGGCCGAGCCGCTCTAATCCCTCTTCAATCTTCGCCGTGTCGCGCACCAATGGGCCGAACGAGATTCGCACGCCGTTGGTCAGCGACGCGCCGAAGCCGCCCCCTGGCACCACCAGCACGCCGGTCGCCTGCAGCGCCTTAGGCACGAACGCCTCGGCATTGGTGCCGATGTCTACGCAGGTGTAAAGGCCGCCGAAGGGCGTGAGCCGCGGACGCTGCAGGTGGGTGTCAACTGCCTTGAGCGTGACCTCGGCGGCATGCTTGTACATCACGTTGGCATCGTCGATGTACTTGCGCAGCGATCCATCCGGAATCGCCTGCTTGAGGTAGCGCGCCATCGCCATCTGCGCCAGGGTGTCGGGGCAGAGAATGCTGCACTGCTGCACCCGCTCGATCGCCTCCACGACGGCCGTCTGCGCTTCGATCCAGCCAAGCCGCCGCCCAAGGCCGCGCGCCCACTTCGAGTTGGAGTGGATGCCGATCACATTGGGATGATCGGCAGGCGACCACGCGTAGTACGCCGGTGGCGCCTGGAAGTACTGGCACTTGTAGGCAAAGTCGATCGCCAGCCACGAACCGGCTTCGGCCGTCTTCGCGAGCATGACCTCGGCCAGCGCCTGCGGCACGACCTGGCTCGTCGGGTTGTCGGGCGCGCCGAACAGCACCAGCTTGGGACGATGCTGATCGAAGAGCCGGGTGAACTCGCGGGCGACGCCGGCCGGATCGGATTCTGGCAGATACGACCACGTCTCGGGATCGAGCACGCGCAACCGCACGACTTTGATGCCGGTGGCCGCGAAGGCCAGCTGGCCCTCGTAGTTGGCGTAGGTCGGGTCGAGCAGCATCACCGTGTCGCCCGGATCGAGCAGCGTGCGGAACAGGTCGTGCGTGAGCTGCGTGCTGCCCATGCCGATGGCGATGTTGGCCGCGGCAAGGCGCGGCACCCCGAAGATGTGCTCCTCGAACCGCGCGATCTGCTCGCGGCACTCCATGTCGCCGAGCGTGGCCGTGTAGCCGCCGCTCTTGTGAAACAGATCCGCGTTTGAGACCACCGCCTGATAGGCCTGGCGGAACTCCTCCGGCGCCTCGTGATTGACCCACCCGCCGCCGAACGAGATGACCTGTGCGGGATCCAGCCCCATGGCGAGGATGTTCTGCCGCTCGGCCATCTTCATGATCTGGCGGATCGGAGACGGGCGCGCAATCTGCTCAGTAACGAGCGTTGACAAGGACGGGCCTGCAATCGTGCTCATAAGGCCATCGATCATACCTGACGGGAGGCGCCCGCTCCCCCCGGACGGGAGGGAACTGCTTGTCGGGAGGGTGCTGCGGGTCGGTAGGGCACTTCTTGTCGGGGGGCACTGCTGGTCGGGATCGACGGGTGCCGGTGCTCGTGCGACGGCAACTGGCGTTGCATCGGCGGAACCGCGGTTGCCGAGGGGGCTAGGAGCCAAGCGACAACTGGAGTTGTCCGATTACTCGCGTCCGCGGCCGGCGTCACTCTGAGCCGCCGGCGGCACAGATCCTGCTCTTACGAACGGATGGCCATCACGACTTACCGTGATCTGGATGTCTGGCAGATCTCCATGGACCTGGTCGACCGCGTTCTTGCTGATACGAACGCGATGCCCCGCGTCGAGTTCGACCTGAAGCGCCAAATTCGGAGGGCCGCCATTTCCATCCCGTCGAATGTTGCCGAAGGCTGGCGCCGGAAGGGTCGTCGCCAGGCCTATCAGAACCACGTGTCGATCGCGATGGGGTCTCATGGTGAGTTGGAGACCGAACTCGAGATCTGCTTCCGGAACGGCTTTCTGGAGCGAGAGCAGTGCGTGAGGGCGCTCGAGCTAGCGGGACGAGTGGGGCCTATGCTGGGTCGACTCTACGATTCGCTGGATTAAAGGCCCCTTCCGACGCGGCACCCTCCCGACTCGCGGTGCCCTCCCGACCCGCAGTTCCCTCCCGACAAGAAGTGCCCTCCCGTCCGCAGCGTACCGCCAACCTTGCAGGGCCCTGCCCCGTCAAACCCCCAACCAGAGGTGCCCGCATGTTGGACGGAATAAGGCAAGACGTTGTCGGTGGGGTAAGAGGCCTCATCAAGAGCCCGGGGTTCGCCGTCGCCTCGCTCGTCACGCTGGCGCTCGGCATCGGCGCCACCTCCGCCATCTTCAGCGTTGTCAAGGCGGTGCTCGTCACGCCCCTGCCGTACGCCGAACCCGACCGCCGCGTACAGCTCTTCAGCCGGTGGGTCAGCTTCGACAAGACGTGGCTGTCGAGCCAGGGTGTCTACGACTACCGCACGGCCAGCACGCTGGAGGATGTGGCGGCGTGGAACACGGGCCAGTTGAACCTGACGGGCGACGGCGAGCCCATCCGCGCCGGCGCCGGGTTCCTCACGGCCAACACCCTCGACGTGCTCGGCGCCCGTCCCCTGCTCGGGCGCATGTTTACGGCCGACGAGGACCGCCCGAAGGGGCCGCAGGTCGCGCTGCTCGGCTACCCGCTGTGGCAGGCGCGCTACAACGGTGACCCGTCAGTCGTCGGCCGCACCATGATGGTCAATGCCGTGCCGACGGAAGTGATCGGGATCATGCCCGAGGGCTTTCGCCTGCCGACCGACTTCACCAGCGATGCGGCCGAGCCGACGCAGTTGTGGATGCCGCTGCGACTGGACGAGGCGAACCTCACGCGCGGTAGCCACGGGCTGTTCGGCGCCGCGGTGCTCGCCCCTGGCCACACCGCTGCCACGGCGAGCGAGGAACTGAAGGCGCTGACTACCCGCCTCACCGAGCAGGGCTTCTATCCGCCAGCGATGAAGTTCTCGGTGTTCGCGGTCTCGCTCGATGAGGAGATTCGCGGCAGCGTGCGGCCGGCCATGTGGCTGTTGATGGGCGCCGTGGGCTTCCTGTTGCTGATCGCCTGCGCCAACGTCGCCAACCTCCTGCTGGTGCGCGGCGATGCCCGGGTTCGTGAGATGGCCTTGCGCACCGCCATCGGTGCGGCGCCGGATCGCCTCGTCCGCCAGCTGCTCACCGAAAGCGTCGTCCTCGCGGTGCTCGGTGCGGTGCTCGGCCTGGGCCTGGCGGCCGCCGGGCTACGCGCGCTGATCGCACTCGATCCCACCAGCCTGCCGCCACTGGCGCCGGTGCGCCTAGATCTCACAGTCGTGCTGTTCACGCTGGTGCTTGGTGTCGTCACGACGATTGTGTTCGGCCTGGCGCCGGCCCTGCGCACGCTCCGGATGAACCTGGTTGACTCGCTGCGCGAAGGCACGCAGCAGGCCACCGCCAGCGGCTCGCGCCAGCGGATGCGCAGCGCACTGGTGGTGGCGGAAGTCGCACTGGCGGTGATCCTGGTCGTTGGCGCCGGCTTGATGATCCGGAGCCTGTCGGCGCTCAGCCGCATCGACCTGGGATTCAACCCGGAGGGCATGCTGACCATGCGCCTGTCGATTCCGGCGGCGAAGTACGACTCGCCCGAGAAGGTGGTCGAGTTCTACCGCAGTCTCATGGACCGCGTGCGCGCTGTGCCCGGCGTGCAGGCGGCGGGCGCCGTGCGCGTGCTGCCGCTCGCCACCTCGATCGGCGACTTTGGCCTGGATGTCGAGGGCTACCAGGAAAGCCCCGGCCGCAACGCCAAGGGCGACTGGCAGATCGTGACCGATGGCGCGTTCGAGGCCATGGGCGCGCGACTGCTGCGCGGCCGCTGGGTCGACGCCCGCGATCTCACCTCGTCCGAACCAGTCACGGTCGTCAACGAGACGATGGCGCGTACCTACTGGAAGGACATGAACGACGTCATCGGCGGCAAGATTCGCGTTGGCGGCGGCATGAGCAATCCCATGGCCACGGTCGTCGGCGTTGTCGCCGACGAGCGCCACAACGGCGTGACCGGCCTCGTGAAGGAGAAGTTCTTCATTCCCCACAGTCAGTGGCACGTCGTCACCGGTGGCAACCTCGTGCGCAACGCCTTTATCGTGACGAGGACGACTGGCGACCCGCTGGCAGTGGCGGCGGCGGTCCGCGCCGAGGTCCGCCACCTCGACGCGAACGTTCCCGTGGCCAACATTCGTCCAATGCCAGAGGTGGTGGCGACGGCCCTGGCGACGTCGCGGCTCACCGGCTTCCTGATGGGCGTGTTCGCCGCGATCGCGCTGACGCTGGCGGCGGTGGGCATCTACGGGGTCCTGTCGTACTTGGTGGCCCGCAGAACACAGGAAATTGGCATCCGGCTCGCGATCGGCGCAGACCGCACGCAGGTGATGATGCTGATTCTGCGGCAAGGCATGACGCTGGCTGGCATAGGCATCGCGGTCGGTGTCGTCGCCGCGTTCCTGTTGTCGCGGCTGATGCTGTCGCTGCTCTACCAGGTGCAGCCGGGGGATCCCCGGACGTTCGTGATGGTGCCGCTCGTGCTGGTCGTGGTCGCCCTGATGGCGAGCGCGCTGCCGGCCTTCCGCGCCACCCGCGTCAGCCCGCTGATCGCGCTGCGCTCCGAATAAGGCAACCACGAAGTGCTCGAAGGACACGAACCCGAATGACTTCGTGCGCATCGAGGTCTTCGTGGTTAACATTGGCGGCGAACATGCTCATGGACGATCTCAAGTTCGGGTGGCGGCAACTGATCAAGTCGCCCGGGTTCTCGCTCACGGCCATTCTGACGCTTGGCCTGGCGATCGGCGCCAATACCGCGGTGTTCTCGCTGGTGGATGCGGTGATGCTTCGCCCGCTGCCGTATCCGCAACCGGACCGTCTCGCCGAGCTGACACTCGTCATCCATCGCAATGGCGCACGGCTGGGTGAGAACTCGTCGCACACCGGCGCGGTGTGGGAGGCGGTGCGCGATCAGGCGAAGAGCGTGGACGCCGCGGTGTTTTCCGGCCTCTCTGCCCGCATCAGCCTGGTGGCGGCCGATCAGGCCCTTCCGGTGTTTCCGCAGCGCGTGAGTGCCTGGTACTTTGGGGTGCTGGGCGTGCCGCCGTTGGTGGGCCGCGAGTTCTCTCTCGACGAGGACCGCGTCGGCGGACCGGCGGTCACGGTGTTGAGCGACCGGTTGTGGCGTTCCGCCTTTCGCGGTGACGCCGGCATTGTCGGCCAAACGGTGTTGCTGAAGGGTGAGCCGCACACCGTGGTCGGGATCATGCCGCCGTCGTTCCGGACCAATTCCGAAGCTGACCTGTGGACGCCGATCCGTCCGTCGCGTTCAGGCGAGGGCAGCGGGCAGAACTACGGCATCATCGCGCGCTTGAGGGACGGCGTGAGCTGGACGCAGGCGGCCGGAGAGGTCGCCGCCGTTGCCGATCCGGCGCTGCAAAGCCGAACCTCGTCAGACGGTGTGACGGCGTCGCATAGCCTGCGGTCCCTGCAAGAGAGCCTGACGGCCGATGTGCGGACGCCACTGCTGTTGCTTGGCGCCGCGGTCGGTCTGGTGCTGCTGGTGGCCTGCGTCAACCTGGCGGGCCTGCTGCTGGCCCGTGCCGGCCGGCGGACGCGCGAGATTGCCACGCGATTGGCGGTGGGCGGCGATCGAGGCACGGTGGTTCGTCAACTGCTGATGGAAAGCCTGGTGCTCGCGCTGTGTGGCGGCCTGGTGGGGGTGGCCCTCGGCGGGGCGGCCATCGCGGCGCTCAAGGCCTCGGCTGCCGACCTGCTGCTCACGCCGTGGGGCGATGTCGGACTCGACGGCCGCGTACTGCTCGTGACGATGGGGCTGACGTTGTTCACGACGCTGGTGTTTGGCCTGGTGCCGGCGCTCCATGCAACCCGGGTGGATGTGCAGGCGGCGCTGGCCGAGGGCGGGACGCGATCGGTCGCCGGCGGCGCGCGCGGCTGGCCGCGACGGCTGCTGGTGATGGCCGAGGTCGCGCTGGGAGTGGTGTTGCTGGTCGGGGCCGGCTTGTTGATTCGCACCTTCGTCCATCTGCAGACACTGTCACCCGGGTTCGATCCCCGCAACGTCATTGCCGCGTCGGCGTCGCTCGAGGATGCCCGCTACGAACAACACGAAACCATCCAGCGCTTGTTCGACGACAGCCTGGCGCGCTTGCGCGCGCTCCCTGGTGTGGAATCCGCGGCAGTGTCCCTGGGTCTGCCGTACGAGCGCATCCTGAACATGAGTGCGCAGATCGTTGGTGCCGATGGCCCCGGTGCGTTCTTCGGGTCTACCATGACGTATGTCACGCCTGGCTACTTCGAGACCCTGAAGTTGCCCCTGCGAGCCGGACGGTCTTTTTCGGATCGCGACACCGCCACATCCGTCCCGGCGATCGTGGTCAACGAAGCCTTTGCGCGACGCCATTTCGACAATCGCAACCCGATCGGCGAGCGCGTGCGCGTAGCGAACGTGGTGCGCGAGATCGTCGGTGTCTCGGCCAACGTGCAACAGCGGGGCGGCTTTGGCGAGTTCGGCCCGATCGACGCCGTGCCCGGCCTCTACGTGCCGTTCTCGCAGTTTCGAATGAGCGGCCTCAGGACCTTTCATGGCTGGTTCATGCCGGCCTGGATCATCCGGGCGGGGTCGCCAGGCGCGGTCAGCGAGCCGGCCATCCGCCGCGCCATGGGCGAAGTGGATCCCCAACTGCCGTTCGCGGCCGTGCGGAGTGTGGATGAAGTCCGCCGCGCGGCGTTGTCGCGCCAGCGCCTGCTGGGGACGCTCGTCGGCATGCTCGGCGCGATCGCGCTCTTCCTGGCGGCCATCGGCATTCACGGCTTGATCGCGAGCGGGGTCGCCGAGCGCACGCGAGAGCTTGGCATCCGGCTGGCGCTCGGCGCGACGGTGGGGCAAACCGTGCGTGACGCGGCCCTCCCCGGCGTGCTGATGGCCCTTGCGGGACTGGTCGTTGGTTGCGGTGTTGCGCTCGGCGTATCGGGCCTGATCCGCAGCCTGTTGTGGGGCGTCCGGCCGAACGATCCGCTCACGTTCGCAGTCGTCGTCGCCACCCTGCTGGCGGTCGCGGTGGCGGCCAGCGTGCTGCCGGCGCTACGGGTCCGGTTGCTCGATCCGGTGTCGTTGCTGCGTTCGGAATAGGCACAATAGGTCAGACCCCTCGGCACAACCTGCTCGGGGTCAGACCCCATGTCCGCGACCCCTGCCATTCACTTCCTGCGAGCCAAGCAGGTCTCGTTCACTGAGCATCCGTACCGCTACGAAGAGCGCGGCGGCACCGCCGTGTCCTCGCGCGAGCTGGGCGTGGACGAGCACCGCGTGATCAAGACGCTGGTGATGGAAGATGACGGCAAGCAGCCGCTGATCGTCTTGATGCACGGTGATCGCGACGTCTCGACGAAGAACCTGGCACGGCAGATTGGCAAGAAGACGGTGACGCCGTGCGCGCTCGACGTCGCGCAGAAGCATTCAGGCTACCTGGTGGGCGGGACCTCGCCGTTCGGCACGCGCAAGACTATGCCGGTGTTCATGGAACGGACGATTGCCGACCTGGATCGTATCTACATCAACGGCGGCCGTCGCGGTTTCCTGATCGCGCTCGCGCCTGCCGATCTTGTGCGGGTGCTGTCGCCGGTACTGGTCGACGCCGCGCAATAGGCGGGTCGCAAAAATTGCGACAGTTGTCGCGTGTGTGTGCGGCCAAATCTGCAACCTTGCAACGGGTCACTCGACCGTTTCCGAACGAAATCGCGCGGCACGCCGTTCGCAGGTATCACCGGCATGTGCAGGTGTAAGATTCACCCATGCGCGAAGAGGACGCCATGCCAACGACCGCTCGATCAGACGTGCGCCTCAACTACGACGATTTCCTCCGAATTCCAGACGATGGGAAGCGGCACGAGATCATCGATGGAGTCCACTACGTGACCGCGGCGCCCACCCTGGGCCACCAGGAACTGCTAGGCCGCCTCTACCTGGCCATCGGCAACTTCCTGGTTGGCCGCCGCCATCTCGGTCGCGTGTTCCTGTCGCCGCTCGACGTGGTGCTGTCGTACTACGACGTGGTCGAGCCGGACCTGCTGTTCGTGGCCGGCGATCAGCAGGACATTCTCACCGAGGCCAATGTTCAGGGGCCGCCGGCCCTCTTGGTTGAAATCCTGTCACCCAGCACACGCCGCCGGGATGAAGGGATCAAGCGCAAGCTGTTCGAAGCGAAGGGCATCCGCGAATATTGGATCGTGGATCCGAAGGGTTTGCGCGTGACCGTGTTTCGCCGCAACGATACCGGGCAGTTCCCGCGCCTGGTGGAGTTGCACAGCGGACAGGCATCGCAGCTCGAGACGCCGCTGTTGCCCGGCTTCGCGTTGTCGATCGACGATCTCTTCGCGCCGTCGCTCTAGTTATGACCTTACCGCCCCGCCAATACCGCGCCGGCCAGTCGGTCGAAGACCATTGCCGGTCGTGCCACGAGGACCGAACGCACACGGTCATCGTCGTGGATGGCAACGCGCAGCCTTTGCGGGTGGCGTGTGACTTCTGTCGCAGCGAGCACAACTACCGCGGCGGTCCATTGAATGGCCGCGATGCCCGGACGCCGGCTCCGCGAACGAGCCCAAGCCCCACGCCTCAACCGGGCCCCCAGCGCGGCAGCCGCGCTGGGGTGGAAGCCCCAAGCCCACCCTTACCTCTCGTCACCGAACGCGAGCGAACGGCCCCACCCATGACTCACAACTCAGACAGTGCTGACCTCGAGCTCCTGATTCGCCGGATCATTCGCGAAGAGACGGGGCTGACGCCCGTGACGCCGGCGGAGAAGTGGCGCGGCGGGGAACTGGTGTTGAAACCTGGCAAGCCGGGCGTGCAGGAGAAGAGCTGGCCGATCGACTCCTTCTTCCACAAGGTCGTGATGCTGCGGAACCGGCTGCGGACGCTCGAGCAGCAGGTGAACGCGTCGGACCTGCCGGACGATCAGAAGGTCAAGATCCAGGGCTACATCACGGGCTGCTATGGGTCGCTCACCAGCTTCAACGTGCTGTTCGCCGACGAAGACGATCGCTTCGTTGGCGCGTCGCAGGAGTAGGGCACCCCGTTACGGGGTGCCGGCTTTGAAGCTGTCCTTGAGCGAAACCGTGCGGTTGAACACCGGCGCGCCCTCGCGAGTGTCGGGATCGGCGGCGAAGTAGCCGAGCCGCTCGAACTGGTAGCGGGCGCGCTCGGCGGGACTGCCCAGCATGGGCTCGACCTTGCAGCCCCTCAGCACGTCGAGCGAGGCCGGATTAAGCAACGTCGTCAGTTCGACGTTGGCCTTCTCGGCGGCGTCTTCCGGATTCTCGGCCGTGAACAGCCGGTCGTAGAGGCGCACTTCGGCATTGACCGCGTGTGAGGCCGCGACCCAGTGCAACGTGGCTTTCACCTTGCGGCCGTCGGGGGCATCCCCGCCGCGCGTAGCCGGGTCGTAGGTGCCGCGCAGTTCGACGATTTGGCCGGCAGCGTCCTTGATCGCGTGGGTGCAGGTCACCAGGTAGGCGTTGCGCAGCCGCACTTCGCGGCCGGGCGCCAGCCGGAAATACTTCTTCGGCGGGTCTTCCATGAAGTCGTCGCGCTCGATGTAGATTTCCCGCGAGAACGGCACGCGCCTGGTCCCGGCCTCGGCACGGTCGGGGTGATTCACCATGTCCAGCTCTTCGGACTGTCCCTCGGGGTAGTTGGTCAGCACCAGCTTGAGCGGACGCAGCACCGCCATGGCGCGCGGCGCGCGGCGGTTCAGGTCTTCGCGCACGCAGTGCTCCAGCAGGCCGACGTCGATCACGTTCTCTTTCTTGGCCACCCCGACGCGCGCGCAAAAGTCGCGGATCGCTTCGGCGGTGAAGCCGCGCCGGCGCAGGCCGGAAATGGTCGGCATGCGCGGGTCGTCCCAGCCGCTGACGTGCTTTTGCTCGACCAGTTGCAGGAGCTTCCGCTTGCTCATGATCGTGTAGTTCAGGTTCAGCCGGGCAAACTCGTACTGGCGCGGCGTGGCCGGCGTGCCGCAATGCTCGATGACCCAATCGTAGAGCGGCCGGTGATCGACGTACTCGAGCGTGCAGAACGAGTGGGTGATGCCCTCGATCGCGTCCGACAGTGGGTGCGCGAAGTCGTACATCGGGTAGATGCACCAGGTGCGGCCGGTCCGGTGATGGTCGGCATGCCGGATGCGATAGAGCACCGGGTCGCGCATGGTGATGTTGGGCGCGCGCATGTCGATCTTCGCGCGCAGCACGTGCGCGCCATCCGGAAACTCGCTCGAGCGCATCCGCTTGAAGAGATCGAGGTTCTCGTCAACGCTGCGCGTGCGATGCGGCGAGTCCTGGCCGGGTTCGGTTAGCGTGCCGCGGTACTCGCGCATCTGGTCGGCGGTCAGCGAATCGACGTACGCCAGGCCTTTCCGGATCAAGGTCTCGGCGAAGCCGTAGAGCTGCTCGTAGTAATCCGACGCGTAGTACTCGCGGCCCTGCCAATGAAACCCCAGCCACTCGACATCGTCCTTGATCGAGTCCACGTACTCGATGTCTTCCTTGACGGGGTTGGTGTCGTCGAAGCGCAAATTGCAGTGGCCGCCAAACTCGCTGGCGACCCCGAAGTCCAGGCAAATGGCCTTGGCGTGACCAATGTGCAGGTAGCCGTTCGGTTCGGGCGGAAAGCGGGTGACCACCTTGCCGCCGTTCTTGACGGCCGCCACATCGGCGGCCACGATCTCGCGGATGAAGTCCCTGGATTCCGCCGGGTCGCGCACGTCGGCGGGCGCACCGGTATTCACATCTGGCATGTCTTTCAAACGATCAGATTATCTCAAAGTCAGACTAGTTCACGGCGCATGGCGCGCCGGCGAGCACCGCAAGCACGATCAACGGGTTCCTGCCGCGGCGGGTGAAGCCGTAGGTGGTGCCGCGCGGCACTACGGCAAACGACCCGGCGGTCACCGAGACATCGCGGCCGTCGAGCCTGATGCTGCCATCGCCGCCAATGACGTACAGCATGCCATCGGCCGACTCGTGCTGGCGGCCGTCCCACGGTTCGCGCACCTGCCACAGCACGGCCTGGCCGACGCCGCTGCAGCCGACCATGCTTTCCTTGTGCCCTTCGCGGTTCGAGATGAAGTTCTTCTCGATGAAGTCCGGGAGGGACAGCGTCTTCGGCGTGCCGGGCGGCGGCAGCTTGGGCGCGCCCGACGACGGCGGCGGCACCGCGGCGGCCGGCGGTGGTGGCGGTGGGGCGGGCGCCGCGGGCGCCGGATTCAGCGTGATCGACACTTCGGGCGTCGCAGTGCCGGCGCGCCACGTCAGTTCCTTCTCAAAGGTGATGAAGCCCTCGCGCGTGAAGCGGACGCGATAGGTGCCGGCGCGCAGGCCCTGCACCCGCGTGAAGCCGCCGGCCGGGCTCGTGACCTCGCGATCGACCGGCCCCGTGACGGTTACGGTGACGCCTTCGATCGAGGCCCCGGCCGGATCGGTGATGAACAGCAGCGCGTTGGTGGTGGCGCCGCCAGTCGCGGGCCTCGGTTTCGGCTTGGCCGTTTGCGTGGCCGGTGCCGGCGTGGTTGGAGCGGGCGCCGACGGCGCCTGGAGCAAGGTCAACAGTAGGAGGGCGACCATATAGGCGATGGTACTACGCCACCGGGGGCCCTGTGCGACTCGCTAGCCGGCGTAGCCGGGCATGTAATCTTCCGGCTCAGTCACCAACAGGACTTCGCAGCCGGTTTCGGTGCGTAACTCGCCGTGATCGCTGCCGCCGTCAGCATGATGGAAATCGCCGGGTCCGATGGTGCGTCCGCACGCAATCAGGGTGCCGGAGATCACGTAACACTCCTCGTCCGTGCCGTGGTGATGGGCCGGGAACACCACGCCGGGCGCGACGTCCAGCAGCAGCGTGGCGATGCTGCGCCGGCGGTCCATGGCCAGCACCTTCATACGGATGCCCGGCACCGGGTGCGGCAACCAGTCGTCTTCCGACGCCAGGCGGAACGAGAACCCAAGGGGGACTTCGGGCTGGCGCACGCGCGCCATCAGCCGCGCCCGGGCCGAGGGAGACGGCTCACCGCTGTCGGCCGCGCGCGCCATCGCCAGCGCCAGCCGATCGTCGAACTCGACCTCGTCGTTCGATTGTTCAGTCATGCTTCGCCAAGTGCTCCCGCAACGCCGTCATCCCGGATCGGATTCGCGTCTTCACCGTGCCCAGCGGGAGACCGAATCGAGATGCCAGTTCCGACTGTGTCCACCCCCCGTAGTAGGCCTGCTCGATCAGCACCCGCTGCTCGTCTGGGAGTTGTCCAAGGGCACCGAGGACGCCCGCTTGCTGCTGCCCTCGCACCGCGGCCAGGTCCGGTGACTCCGGCGCCATTGGCATCGCGGTGGCTTCATGGGTCCGCTCGCGCACGTGGTTGGTCCGCACGTGATCGATCGCACGATTTCGGGCGAGACGGACGAGCCAGGCCGCTGGCACTCCAAGCGCCGGGTTGTACGAGTTGGCCTTGGACCAGACCGTATAAAAGACCTCCTGCATCACCTCTTCCGCCTCGGCGCGGTCCTGCACAATCCGCAACACGAGACCAAACAGCAAGCGGCTGTGCCTGTCGTACAACGCTGCCACGGCATCTTCTTGGCCTGCGGCCACCTGCTCAAGCAGTTCCCGATCCTTCGCCTCATCCAAATGCCGATCGGTCGCTGGCAAGATGACAGCAAGTCTAGCAGAACGTTTGGACGAGCCGGTGACGGCCGAGCTGGCATTCTCTCTCAAAAGGGATAACGGCTGAGCACGATATTTGGATTGGCTGAGCTGGCCGGCAATCCAACCGGGCCCCTGGACCGTAATACCCATGTCCGCTCGTTGTGCGGACCTGGGAGGAGTTGTTCATGCGTTCACGTGTTCTTGGAATTGCCGCAATTTTTGGTGTTGCCCTGGCTGTCATGCCGGGCCGGGCTTCGAGCCACCGCGAGGCGCCGCTCACGGCGCAGGATCCGATGGCGGACAATACTGACGTCTATGCCTGGGTGGCGTCCGACGAACCGGACAAGGTCACCCTGATCGCCAACTTCATCCCGTTCCAGAACCCGGACGGCGGGCCCAACTTCTACTCGTTCGACCCGAACGTGGTTTACGAGATTCACATCGACAACAACGGCGACGCCGTCGAAGACATCACCTACCAGTGGCGCTTCACCACCGAAATCCGTAATCCGGCGACCTTCCTGTATAACACCGGCACCGTCACCACCTTGGACGATGCCGATCTCAACGTTCGCCAGTTTTATCGGCTGGTCCGCATCGACGGGCCGCGTCGCACCGGTACCGTGACCGAACTGTCGGGGCGTCTCCCGGTGCCACCGCCGAACATTGGACCCCGCTCGACGCCCAACTACGGCGGCATTGGCGGCGGCATCCAGCAGCTGGCCAACAACACGCGCGTGTTCGCGGGCCAGCGCGACGAGGGCTTCTACGTCGATCTCGGGATCTTCGACCTGCTCGGCGTCGGCTCGGGCCAGGTTCAAGACAGCACCGCCGGGTTCAACGTCAGCTCCCTGGCGATCCAGGTGCCGAAGTCAGCGCTCGCGCGCAGTGGCCAGATGCCGTCCGGCGCGACCGACCCCAATGCGATCATCGGCGTGTGGTCCACCGCGAGCCGTTTTGCGACCCGTACGCTGACGCCCGGCGGCCAGACCCACAGCGGCGCGCTCGTTCAGGTCTCGCGCCTGGGCAACCCGCTGGTGAACGAGGCCGTGATCGACCTCGCTCGCAAGGACGCCTTCAACGCCATCGAGCCGACCAGCGACGCGGTGGCCCTTGATCGGGTGACCGATCCGGAAGTGCCGAAGCTGCTGAAGCTGATCTTCAACGTGGACTCGCCGCCTGCGCCGCGCAACGACCTGGTGACCATCTTCCTGACCGGCATCGCCGGCCTCAACCAGCCCGCCAACGTGCGGCCCGCCGAGATGCTGCGCCTGAACATGATGATTCCGCCCGCCACGGCATCGTCTTTCAGCCGGCTCGGTGTGCTCGGTGGCGACGTGGCCGGATTCCCGAACGGACGTCGTCCCGGCGACGACGTGCTTGACATCGTGCTTCAGGCGGCCGCGGGCGCGACCCCGCTGACGCCGGCTTTCAGCCGCTCGCCGAACAACGCGCTTGGCGACGGCGTCAACAGCAACGACGTGCCGTTCCTGTCGTCGTTCCCGTACCTCGGCATTCCTCACGCCGGCAACCGGTAAGCTGCATCGTGATTCGTTGGCTGGTTCCCTCCGCCGCCATCGTGGCCACCACCTTCGTGGTGGTGGCCACGGTGCGTGAGGCGCGTCAGACGTCAGCCGCTCCCGTCCTCGCGGCGGCCACCACGCTGCCCAGCGTCGGGACCTCGCGCGCCCAGTTGGCCGAGACGGTCGCCGACCTGACCGGACGTCTGCAGGCCCACCCCAATGATGGCGCGGCGGTGGTCCGGCTCGCGGACGCGCTGCTCCGGCTTCAGCGCGTGAATAGCGACGCCCGCGCGGTCGACGAGGCTGAGACCCGGCTGCTGACGTTTCTCACCGCCCAACCCGGCCACTACGAGGGGCAACGAATGCTGGCGGCGGTGTTGCTCGCGCAGCATCGCTATGGCGCCGCAATCGGCCAGGCGAACAAGGTGCAGGCGATGGATCCACGTGACGCGTGGAACTACGGCGCCCAAGGTGATGGCTATCTCGAACTCGGCGACTACCCTCGCGCGTTTGCGGCCTTTGACACCATGGGCCGTTTGCAGCCCGGTCCGCCAGCCTACGCGCGCGTCGCCTATGCCCTCGAGCTTCAGGGTGATCTGGATGGCGCGCTGGAGTACATGCAGCGGGCCGCCGACGGCACGTCGCCGAACGACAGCGAGGCCCAGGCCTGGCACTACGCGCAGGTGGGCGAGCTGTGGCTGCTCAAAGGCCGACTGGGCGAAGCGAAGCGCGAATTCGAACGCGCCGCGGCGACCTTTCCCAAGCACCCCTTCGCGCACGCCGGTCTCGCCAAGATCAAGATCGTAGAGGGTGACTTGAAGGGCGCGCGGCTGGTGTTGCAGGCGCAGCTCTCGCAGGGGCCAACCGCCGAAGTCGCCGCCATGGTCGGTGACCTTTCGGCTGAGCTCGGCGACGCCGCGACGGCGGCTCAGTACTACGCGATGGCCGAACAGCTCGAGCGTTCGGGTTGGACCGACGGCGCCCGCCAACCTGACCGGCTGGCGCGGTTCCTGGCCGAGCGGGGACGCAACCTGCCGGAGGCGGTTGCGCTGGCCGAGGAGGCTGCGGCCGCGCGGCGCGATGTGATGACGCTCGACACCCTGGCGTGGGCGTATTTCCAGGCCGGCCGATTGCCTGAAGCGCGTCGCGCCTCGGACGAAGCGCTGCGCCTCGGCACGCGTGACCCCCGGCTGCTGTATCACGCGGCGGCGATCGTGGCGGCGTCTGGCGACCGCGTCGCGGCCAACGCACTGCTGGAGCGCATCGTGGCTCCCGATGCCGTTCCCGATGTGATCGTGGCGCGGGGCATCAAGGCTCTGCGGAAACAGTAGCGGCGCCCCGCCCGCGAGACGAGGCGGCCCGTGGCTGAACTGCCGCCCAGCACCGGCCCGACCGTGCTGGCCCTCGGGTCGTAGCTCAAACTGACCTGCGCCACGAGCTTCGGTGCGTTGG
>JBBQSP010000102.1:0-15610 GCA_038213735.1 Vicinamibacterales bacterium
GGTGGTAAATACCAACGACTTTGCCACCCAGCTGCGACGCATCGACGCCGAGACCAGCGACTATTACGTGCTGGGGTTTTACTCGACCAATCCAGACCCGACCAAGCGTACGCGCCAGCTCGACGTCAAAGTGAACCGCCCGAACATCTCGGCGGCATCACGCACCGCCTATTCGCTGAAGACCGAGGGCACACCGAAGCCACCTCCGGCACTGAAGCCTCGCAAAGACTAGCGACGCTCCGCCTCGCTAGTCTTTTTGTCTCTTGGCCCCGCTCCGCGGGGCGAGAAAACTTGACTCACTGGTTTGGAGTGCTGAGTCAAGTTTTCTAAGGCACTGCCTTCACCCATTCGGCGGCGAGCTCGGCATGGGTGCCGCCGGCCGCGATGTACGCCTTCGCAAGGTCAGTAAAGCGAGCGCGAACGTCGGCGCCATCCCGGACCACGCGGCCAAAGAGCGCCTGCAACTGGAGCCAGCGTTTGTCGAGGTCGTCCGGCGTCTGCGCCAACTGGGCCTCGAGCACGGCGAGCGCTTCCTGGTTGCGCCCGCCGGCGAGGTGGGCGGCCGCCAGCGCGCGCGCCCACGTTCCTTCGGCCGGCCGTCCGGCCAGTTCCGCCGACACCAGAGCCGAGGCCCGCGCGCCGTCCTGGCGACGCAGGTACGCCTCGACCAGAAAAGGGGCCGCGACGTTCAGGCCTTCGTCCCTGGCCGATTGCCAGGCTTCAATCGCATCCGGATCACGGCCCTGGGTCGCTCGTACCGCGCCGATCAAGAACTGAATGGGGCCGCCAGGTCCGCCGAGTGCGTAGGCCTGCTGAAACTGCGTCAGGGCCGAGACGTCGCCCATGGCATAGAGAGCCAGGCCGGTCAGCGCGGTGCGCGTGGCCTGCTCGCCCTGCGGGACGGTCTCTGCGGCGAGCAGATCCACGAACGTGCGGCGCGCGGCCAGGTCGAGCGCGCGGCCGAGCGCCGGCGACGGCGAGGCCGGCGTGAAGGCCAGGACCAGCGCGGCCAGCACCGAGTCCTCGATCGCGTCCTCACGGCGAAAGCGCCGGCCGAGCGGCGGGGCCTCGGTCAGCAGTGACAGCGGCGTGCCGATGACGCTGAACTCCACCGCGCTGTGGGTGGTCGAGGTCGTGACGTGGTCGGTCGCCGCGATATGCAGTCGATAGGCGCCGCGGGTCAACGTGGCCAGTGGCACCGACATGGCCGCGATCAGCGGATGCCCAAGCCGCACGTCGAAATCCGGCGGCAGGGTGGTGGCGTCGTAGCGGAGCGGGGTGAGGGTGGCGACCTGCTCCTCGCGGTTTCCCGCTTGCCGGGTGATGCGGAAGTTGACCGTCACGTCGGGCTTTCCGGTGTTGGGGGTCTGCGCGTTGATCACCTGGAAGGCGAGCGACAACGCGTCGCTGTTGGCGAACACCGTATCTCGCACCGGCCTGATCTCGGTGACGCCGAGGGAATAGGGATGGGCGCGCTGTTCGATGGCGGTGTACGGCGTCTCGCGAACCGTCACACTCTCGGCGACGACCACCGAGCTGATCCTGAACTCGTCGGCCCACGCTGGGGGCAGGTCGAGCGTCCGGTGGGCCACGTGCACCGGCGCCTTGCCCGGCTTGGCCGCGGCATCGACCCAGGCGACCGACAGCCGATACTGGCCGGGACCCGCGGTCAGCGCGCGCTGGATGGCCGGGGTGCCGTCGGCGAACCTCTCGGGAGCGATCAGGTCGAAGTCTTCAAAGGGCAGCAAGGTTGCGCTATCGGGCCCAGCGCTCTCCAGGCTCGCCTTCCGCTCACGTTGTTCTTGTTCCTTGCGCTGCCGTTCGCGTTCCCGCTGCAGGCCCATGATCTGGAGGTCGGCGGATCCGACCGTCGCGGCACCGCCGCCGCCAGCCGTCGCGGCGCCCATCGCGGGCATGTCGCCGACGGCGAACCCGCGCCGGGACCGGACGAGCCGCGGGTCAATGCGCGAGCCGGCCAGCCATTCGCGGACGCTCGAACGCGCCGCCATGGTGACGAGCGACGACTCGGGAGCCAGGGACAGGCGCACGTAGATCAGGGCGCGGTCGCTGTTGATGGGCGCCGCCAGAGACGAGGCGACGGAGAAGGCGACATAGTGGGAACCATCCGAGGCGCGCAGGAGGTGCGTTTGCCACGGTTCGGGCACGGCCCCGGCGGGCGGCGGGGCGGTCTCGACCGCAGTCAGCAGCGCCGCGAGCAGCCCCCGCTGGTCGTTGTTGAGCGTGGGCATCGATTGCGCGGCGGCGGACCCGGCAAGACAGAGACAACAGAAGACAACAAGGGCGTTTGTGGCAAGCCCGGCCTTCGCGTACACTTTATCGGTTTTCGTCATACTTCCACCCACTTACAACAGATGTGTAGACCTAACTTTCACGCCGCCCGTTTGTCTCGCCTGACCCTTGCGCTTTCCGCCCTTCTTGTCCCGGTCTCCCTCTTCGCCCAACAGCCTGCTGCGCCACCGACGTTTGTTGTCGGCAAGCTTGCCGAAGCGGCCGAGCCGCCGGTGATTGACGGACGGGTGAACGACGCCGTGTGGCAGACCGTACAGCCGTACGGCACGTTTACGCAACAGGACCCAATCGAAGGCGCCCCGGCCAGCGAAAAGACCGAAGTGCGGCTGTTGGTCGGCCGCGGCACCCTGTACATCAGCGTGATCGCTTTTGACAGCGACCCCTCGAAGATCATCGTGTCGCAGGCGCGGCGCGATGCGTCGTTGAGCGAGACCGACTCGATCGTGATGGCGCTCGACACCTTCAACGACAGCCAGAACGCGTTCGTGTTCGGCACCAATCCACTGGGTATTGAGTACGACGGCCAGGTGGCGCGCGAAGGGCAGAGCAGCGGCGTGTCGGTGGGTGGCGGCGGTGCGGGCGGCACGCAGCGCGGCGGCATCAGCGCCTTCAACCCGAACTGGGACGGCGACTGGACGGTGCGTTCGCAGATTACCGATCGCGGGTGGGAGACCGAGCTGGCCATTCCGCTGAAGACCTTGCGCTACCAGACCGGCACCGACCAGACCTGGGGCTTCAACGTGATGCGCAACATCCGCCACAAGAACGAGCAGGTGTACCTGGCGCCGATCCCGCGCGGGTTCGATATCTATCGCGTCTCGCTGGCGGCCAAGGTGACCGGCCTGGACCTGCCACCTCGTCGCGACATCAAGTTCATTCCGTACGCCCTGGGCTCGGTCAACAAGGACTACACCCGGCTGTCGGGTGACCTCGTCGACAAGAAGGCCGATGTCGGCCTGGACTTCAAGTGGGGCATCCGTCCCAACCTGACGTTCGACGCGACCGTCAACACCGACTTCGCGCAGGTGGAAGCCGACGAAGAGCAGGTCAACCTGACCCGCTTTGACCTCTTCTTTCCCGAGAAGCGGCCGTTCTTTCTCGAGAATGCCTCGACGTTCCAGTTCGGCAACCCGCAGAATATCGACCTGTTCTTCTCGCGTCGCATTGGCCTGTCGTCAACCGGCATCCCGATTGATATCATCGCCGGCGCCCGCCTGAGTGGAAAGGTCGGCGGCTGGAACGTCGGCGCCCTGAACATCCAGACCGACGAGGCCGAGAATGCCGCCGGCACCCAGGTGGTGGGGCAGGCGAACAACTTCACGACCCTGCGCATCCAGCGCGAGGTCGGCCGATCCAGCTACGGGGCCATCTTCGTGAACCGGAAGGGCACCGGCAGCTACGCGCCCGATGACGACTACAACCGGGCGTACGGCGTGGATGCGAACATCCAGTTGTCGTCGAGCCAGCGTGTGTCGGGCTTTCTGGCGCGGACCGATTCAGGCGGGGCGGCGGCCGCGTTCGGCAGTGACTACGCCGGCCGGGGGTTCTACAACTTCACGAACAACCTGTGGCAGATCTCTGGCGGCTACTCGCAGGTCGGCAAGACCTTCAATCCCGAGGTCGGCTTCCTGCCGCGCCGGGGCTATCGCCGCCCGGAGTTCCGCGCCTTCTTCCAGCCGCAGCCCAAGAACATCCCGTGGATTCGGCGCATCGCGCCGCACGTGTCGTACAACTCGTACTACGACTTCGAGGGCAACCTCCAGACCGAGGCCTGGCACATCCACCCGTTCGAGATCCAGCCACGGCAGGGCGGACGCTTCGGCTGGTTCGCCGACTACGCCAAGGACAACCCGGCCGCGCCGTTTACGGTTTACAACCGCGATGGCCTGCGCGTGGTGATCCCGGCCGGCCAGTATGCCTGGTGGCAGAACGCGTTCGAATACATGCATAACCCGAGTGCGCGGGTGACCGGCTCGGTCCGCTACCGCATCGGCGACTACTACGATGGCGACTTCCAGGCGATGGAGTTGAGCAGTGAGGTGCGGATCACTCCGAAGGCGACCGCGAGCGTGGGCTGGACCCACCAGGACATCAAGTTGCTGTACGGCAATTTCGTAAACAACCTGGTGCCGATCAAGGCGAACTACTCGTTCACCACGCTGGCCAACATTTCCGCCTTGCTTCAGTACAACAGCCAGACCGGGCAGTTCTCGTCAAACATCCGGTTCGCGATGTTGAACCGCAGCGGAACGGGCCTGTTCCTGGTCTACAACGACCGCCGCGACCTGCTCAGTTCGACGACCGCCGAGACGCTGGGACGTTCGTTCGTCGTCAAGTACACCAGGCTTATCGACTTCTAGCCCGCGGGGCTGAAGGGTCGCGGCTTCGCCGCTATGGTGGATGTCCTTCGCCTGATCGAGAGCGAAGGATGGTGGCCAGGGAGGGAATCGAACCCCCGACACTGCGATTTTCAATCGCATGCTCTACCAACTGAGCTACCTAGCCTGAAGAGGAGTTACGAGTATATCGCGGAGGCTTTTCGCGGTGCAACCCGCGTCTTTCGTCCACCCAGCACAAACCACGCACAGGCGAGGCCGAGCACGGCGCCGGCCATGACGTCGGTGGGCCAGTGGACGCCGATATACACGCGCGAGATGGCGACGACCAGCCCCAGCGGCCAGAGCAGAAAGCCGGCCACGGGCATCATCCTGGCGCCGGCCATGGCACCAGCCACCGCCATGGCGGCGTGGCCCGATGGAAAGGACGAGGTGACGGGCTTGGCGTCGATCACCGCCAAGTCGGCGATGACGCTGAACGGGCGCGGCCGGTCAAACGTCGGCTTCAGCGCGTAATCGTTTATGGCGAATGTGAAAGCGACGGTGAGAATCAGCCGCCAGGCAGCGGCGCGGCGAGCGGGGAAGACGCCGGCGATCAACGCAAACACCCACCAGACGAATCCGGCGGCGCCAAGCGCGCTCGCGAAGATCATCACGTCGTCCAGCCACGGCGTGCGTAGCTGAACGACGTAATGCATGAGAGAGGTCTCCAGTGTTACGCCCCGACCGTAGCGGGCTCGGGTTCGCGCGACATGCCGAGCGCCTTGCGCACCTTTTCTTCGATCGCGGTGCGCAACTCGACGTGCTCCTTGAGGTAGTTCTTGACGTTCTCGCGACCCTGGCCGAGCCGCTCGCCGCCGTAGGCGAACCACGCGCCGCTCTTCTCGATGATCTTGTGCTCGACGGCAATGTCGATGAGGTCGCCTTCGCGCGAGACACCCTCGCCGTACATGATGTCGAACTCGGCTTCGCGGAAGGGCGGCGCCATTTTGTTCTTCACGACCTTGATGCGCGTGCGGTTGCCGACCACGTCCTCGCCATCCTTGATGGCGCCGATGCGGCGAATGTCGATGCGCACCGACGAATAGAACTTCAGCGCGCGGCCGCCGGTGGTGGTTTCGGGATTGCCGAACATCACGCCGATCTTCTCGCGCAGCTGGTTGATGAAGATGAGCGAGGTCTTCGACTTGGAGACGGCGCCGGTGAGCTTGCGCAGCGCCTGCGACATGAGGCGCGCCTGCAGGCCCATTTGCGCCTCGCCCATGTCGCCCTCGATTTCGGCCTTCGGCACCAGGGCCGCGACCGAGTCGACGACGCACACGTCGACGCTGTTCGAACGAATCAGCACTTCGACAATCTCGAGCGCCTGCTCGCCGTTGTCGGGCTGCGACACCAGCAGGTTGTCGATGTCCACGCCAAGCTTCTTGGCGTAAGCGGCATCGAGCGCGTGCTCGGCGTCCACGAACGCCGCGAGTCCGCCGGCCTTCTGGGCTTCGGCGATCACCTGCAAGGAGAGGGTCGTCTTACCGGATGATTCCGGTCCGAAGATCTCGATCACCCGTCCGCGAGGGACACCGCCTATGCCGAGGGCATAGTCGATGCTGAGGGCGCCGGTGGAGATGAACTCCACGGGAGCCACGGCTCTGTTCTGGCCAAGGCGCATGATCGAGCCCTTGCCGAACTGCTTTTCGATTTGGCCGACGGCAATGTCGAGGGCCTTGATGCGTTCCTGTCGTTCGTCTAATGCCATGTGAATTGGGTCCTTTCGGGACAGGACTGATCCTAGAAACGCGCCAGGCGAAAGTCAAGCGTAAATCCGTGCACCTATTCGCTGGTATGGGTTCATTTCCAACACTTTAGGGGAATTGACCACTTTCGCCTGTTTTCTGGCCGGATCGCAGGGTTTGCCGCATCCAGGTTTGACCCATGGCGCAGAAAACTCGTACCGTGAGGGGAATGCCCAGCCCCGTCGGACATGCGCTCGGGGGCCTGATTATCGGGTTGGCCCTGAACCCTCGCCCCCTAGGCACCTTAGGCACCTTAGGCACCCGAGGCACCTTAGGCACGATCGCCCTTGCAGCTGTTTTGCCCGACCTCGACTTCCTGTGGGGGAGGCACAACATGGAGACGCACAGCTTGGGCGCGGCCGTCCTCGCAGGACTGGCGGTGCTGGCCTACCACCGCGGCAAGAACCCACAGCTGGCGCTGGCCGTGACCCTGGCCTGGTCCACGCACGTGCTGTTCGATTGGCTGGGATCCGACGACACACCGCCGCTTGGCGTGATGGCGCTGTGGCCGTTGACGTCGACCTTCTACTTTGCGGATGCGTTTGTGTTCGAGGCGATCTCGCGGCGCTACTGGCTGCCGAACTTCATTGCGCACAACGCGTGGGCCGTGATCAAGGAAACCCTGCTCCTCGGCCCACCTGCGCTTCTGCTTACTGCAGTTCGATGGCGAGCGCGACGCCGTTCCCGCCACCCAGGCACAACGTAGCCACGCCGCGCTTCAGGCCGCGGTCCTTCAACGCATAGATCAGCGTCGTCAGGATGCGCGCGCCCGAGGCGCCGATCGGGTGGCCGAGCGCCACGGCGCCGCCGTTGACGTTGACCTTGGCCGGGTCGATGCCGAGTTCCTGCATCACGGCCACGGCCTGCACCGCGAAGGCTTCGTTCAGTTCCATCAGGTCGATGTCGTCCACCGACCAGCCGGCCTTCTTCAGCACCTTGCGGGTGGCCTCAACCGGTGTCATGAGCAGCATCTTCGGCGCGAGACCGCTGGTGGCCTGGGCCACGATCCGCGCCAGCGGCTTGACGCCGAGCGCGCTCATCTTTTCGTCGGCCATCACCACCAGCGCGGCGGCGCCGTCGTTCACCGGCGGCGCATTGCCGGCGGTCACCGAGCCGTCTTTTCTGAAGGCCGGTTTCAGCTTGCGCAGCACCTCGGCGGTGGTGTCGGCGCGCACGGACTCGTCGGCCGCGAAGCCGATCGGATCGCCCTTCTTCTGGGGGATGGAGACCGGCAGGATCTCGGCCGCGAACTTGCCGGCGGCCTGCGCGGCGGCGGCCTTCTGGTGGCTGCCGGCCGAGTAATCGTCCTGCTGGTCGCGGGAAACCTTGAACACGTCGGCGACGGTTTCGCCGGCATTGCCCATGTGCCAGTTTTCAAACGCGCACCACAGGCCGTCGTGAATCATCAGGTCCACGACGCTGCCGTTGCCCATGCGCAGGCCCTCGCGGACCTTGGGAATGATGTACGGACAGTTGCTCATCGACTCCATGCCGCCGGCCACCGCGATGTCGATATCGCCGGTCAGGATGCCTTGCTGCGCCAGCATCACGGCCTTGAGGCCCGAGCCGCAGACCTTGTTGATGGTGAGGGCGGCCACGTGATCGGCGAGCCCGCCCTTGAGCGCGGCCTGCCGCGCGGGTGCCTGGCCCACGCCGCCCGACACGACGTTGCCCATGATGCACTCGTCCACGACCGCGGGATCGATCCCGGCTCGCAAGACGGCCTCGCGAACCACCATGGCGCCGAGCTCAGTGGCGGTGAAGTCTTTCAGCGTGCCGAGAAACTTTCCGGTAGGGATACGTACTGCACTGACGATGAATGCACTTCGCATGATGGGATCCATTGTGGGGACAAACCTTTAGGTTTGTCCAGCGCGGCGACGTGGGTGGCGGGAAACGGTGAGATTGTCGGGATTCGGTCGTGGCGACAGCCGTGAGGTCGTGACGACAGCCGTGAGGTCGTGGCGACAAACCTTTAGGTTTGTCGTCGTCGGCAACAGATTTGCGTTCTCCCTTACATGAAGCTCCGACGCACGTCCCGCCTCCGCGAGTTCTCTTATGCTGGTCCGCAGGCGTATTTCCTGACGATTTGCACCTACCGCCGCCACCGGGCGTTCGAGGATCCGTCGTTCGCGCGCGACGCTATCGAGAAATTGTTGCGATCCTCGGCGGCCCACGGCTTTGCACTTCCTGCGTACTGCCTCATGCCAGACCACGTGCATCTGGTGGCAGAGGGCGAGAGGGAAGATAGCAGACTCGAAACCTTCGTTCGAAGCTGGAACACACAGACGGGGTATGCGTGGAGGCGTCAGCACTCTGGCCCGCTCTGGCAAACTGGCTACTACGATCGGGTGCTTCGCGGCGACGAGCCGCTCTTATCCGTGTCGAGATATGTTGTCCTCAACCCGGTCCGCGCGGGGTTGGTTGTGTCGCCTGAAGAGTGGCCCTGGACGGGTTCCACCCGTCATACGGTCAGGCAGATCTTGGAAGCTGCAGATGATTGGCGACCGACTTACTGACCGACAAACCTGAAGGTTTGTCGCCACACCCGACCGACAACCTGAAGGTTTGTCGCCACACCCGACCGACAAACCTGAAGGTTTGTCGCCACATCCAACCGACAACCTGAAGGTTTGTCGCCACATCCAACCGACAAACCTGAAGGTTTGTCGCCACGGATTATCTAAGCGACATTTAGCGGAACTCGAGCCGCTTCACGAGGTTCTCGCCGAGCAGGTCGCCCATGCGGATGTGGATGAGCGATGTCGACTTGCGAACGGCATTGATCCAGGCTTGGGATTCGGCCTTGATGTGCAAGGTGCCGTCAGGAACCAGCCGGACGGTGGTGACCTTGGCAATTTGCGGCCCCACGGCCAGACGCCACGCTAGCGTCACCTTCTCGTCGCACATCGGCCCTTTGCGGATGATCTCCGCCACGACCGCGGGCATCACTTTGTTTGCCTGAATCACGCCGCTCAAGAATATCATCTGCCCCGGGGGAGACTGACGCTATGCGCAGGACTGTGGCTGGATTGCTCGGAGCGGCGACCGTCGCGTCGTTGGGGTTGGCGCAGGTGAACGGCCAGGGCGCGGTGCCGTGGAACCTGGTGCCGCACGAGGTGGCCACCGACCTGCGGGGCGCGTACGCGGTCGAAGCCGCCGACATCAACAAGGACGGCAAGGTTGACCTGATCGCGGTTGCCGGCGCCACGCGGCAGATCGTTTGGTTCGAGAATCCCTCGTGGACGCGTCACGTAATCGCCGCGGACATCCAGGGGCTGATCAATGCGGCCGCTGCGGACACCGACAATGACGGCATTCCCGAGATCGCGGTCGCAACCGGATTCGCGACCGTGCCCGCCAAGAGCGACGGCATCGTGACGGTGTACACGCATGGGCCGAACGTGAATGATCCGTGGATCGGCAAGGAGATCCATCGCGCGCCGGCGGCTCATCGCTTGCGATTCATTGATCCCGAGGGGAACGGCCGTAAGTGGCTCATCAACGCCCCGCTTGCGGGCGTCGAGGCGACGGTGCCTGACTATAAGGCGAAGAACACGGTGTACGCGTACAACCCAGCCGACTGGAAGCCTCAGGTTGTCACGGACGCGGAAGACGGCGTGATGCACGGCATCCTGGCCACGGATTGGGATGGCAAGGGTCGCGAGGCGCTGTTGACGGCGAGTTTTCTTGGCGTCCACATCCATCGCTACAACAACGGCAAGTGGACGCGCACGCGGCTGGTCGAAGGCAAGCCGGCACCATGGCCCGATGGCGGCGCCGGCGAGGTCGCCGCGGTCCGCACGAAGGGCGGCCGCATCCTGGCCACGATGGAGGCGTTTCACGGCAATGTAGCACCCCGCCCTGGCCTCGAAGTCGTCACGTATTCGGGCAGTGGCGACAAGTGGAGCGAAAGAACAGTGATCGACAAGGGACTGGACTACGGACACGTGCTGGTGTCCGTCGATCTTGACGGTGATGGCGCTGACGAACTCGTTGCGGGTTACAACGGCAAGCCGAATGGCGTGAATGTCTATCGTCGTGGCGCCGATGGTTCGTGGTCCAAGTTTGTCCTTGAGGAAAACGCCATGCCGGGTAACGGCTGCACGGTTGCCGATTTCAATAACGACAAGCGGATGGATCTTGCGTGCACCGGCGGAACGTCGCTGAAGTGGTACGAGAACCTGCCGGCGAAATGAACCTGATTCTCGCCAGCCGATCGCCACGGAGATCGGAACTGCTCGCGGCCGCCGGCATTCGGTTCGAGGTGCTGGCGGCTGACATTGATGAAACGCCACGCGAGGGTGAGGCGCCCGATACCTACGTCGAGCGGCTGGCGATCGAGAAGGCGCGCGCCGTGCTGGCGATGGTGATCGACAAACCTAAAGGTTTGTCGCCACGCGAAGGTTTGTCGCCACGCGAAGGTTTGTCGCCACGCAAAGGTTTGTCGCCACGGGATGTCGTGGTGCTCGGCGCCGACACCACGGTCACCATCGACGGGTTGATCCTGGGCAAGCCGGTTGACGCGAGCGAGGCGACCGCAATGCTGAGGCGGCTGCGGGGGCGCGCGCACGAGGTGTTCACGGGCGTCGCGCTGGTCAGCGCCGAGGGCGTCCAGTCGGCGGTCGAGCTTACCCGTGTCTGGTTCAATGCGATGACAGACGAAGACATCTCGTGGTACGTCGAGAGCGGCGAGCCCGTCGATCGCGCCGGCGCCTACGCCATCCAGGGCCTGGCATCGCGGTTTATCCCTCGAATCGAAGGCTCGTATTCGAACGTGGTGGGGTTGCCGGTCACCCTCGTCAGTAGTATCCTGAAGCAAAGGAAGCCAACTCGGCTAAGTCCATAGTTATGAAGTACAAAGCGGTCAAAATCGGTCTCACGAGCCTGGTTCTCGCCCTCACCTTCGGCGGTCTGCTCTACACGACGATGGCCGAGGGTACCGAGTACTACAAGCACGTTGACGAAGTGATGGTGCAGCCCGAGCCGTGGTACGGCAAGAAGCTGCAGATGCACGGCTTCGTCGTGCCCGACTCGATCAAGAAGCGGCCCAACAGTCTGGACTACATCTTCCAGGTCCAGAACAATGGCCACATCATCGACGCCAGCTACACCGGTGTCGTGCCGGACACGTTCAAGAGCGACTCCGAGGTCGTGCTGAAGGGCATCCTGTCGGCCGACGGCTTCAAGGTGCAGCCCAACGGCGTGATGGCGAAGTGCCCGTCGAAGTACGAAGCCAAGCCTGGAGGCCCCGCCGGGCCCTCTAGCAAGTACTGAGGGGGCCGCCATGGCCTCCCTCGGCGCCCTCATCCTCCTGATCACGTTCGTGACCGCGGCCTACGCGGTCATGGCCTCGGTCGCGGGCGCGCGCCGGCGCAACAACCGCCTCATCGAAAGCGGCGTCGGCGCCTTCTACACCGTCGCCGCGCTCATGACGGTGGCCTCGGGCATCATCATCTACGCCTTCGTCGCCGGCGACTATTCCATCCGCTACGTCCAGCGCTACTCAGACAGCGTCCAGCCGGTGTTCTACAAGATCACCTCGTACTGGGGCGGCCTCGACGGCTCGGTGATGTTCTGGGTGTTCCTGCTGTCGTTGTTCGGATCGGTGGCGGTGAAGGTCAATCGCGATCGCCATCGCGAGCTGATTCCGTATGTCGTGGCCGTGATCGGGGCAGTGGAGATGTTCTTCCTCTTCCTGATGATCATCCACAACAACCCGTTCGCGACCTACCTTACCGAGTTGCCGACCGACGGCCGCGGGCTGAACCCGTTGTTGCAGAACTTCTACATGGCCATTCATCCGCCGACCATGTACCTGGGGTTCGTCGGGCTGACTATTCCGTTCGCGTTCGGCATGGCCGCGCTGATCACCGGGCACCTGGATGACTCGTGGCTGCGCGCGGTGCGCCGCTGGACCATGTTCTCGTGGTTCTTCCTGTCGCTGGGGCTCATCCTCGGCATGATCTGGGCCTACGAAGAACTGGGCTGGGGCGGCTACTGGGGCTGGGACCCGGTCGAAAACGCCGGCATGCTGCCGTGGTTCACGGCCACGGCGTTCCAGCACTCGGTGATGGTCCAGGAGCGGCGCGGCATGCTGCGCGTTTGGAACGTCTCGCTCGTCATCATCACGTTCCTGCTGACCATTGTCGGCACCTTCCTCACGCGCTCGGGCGTCGTGCAGTCCATTCACGCCTTCGGCGAGGACCCGGAGCTGGCGCGGTATTTCGTCGGCTTCATGATGTTCACGCTGATCTTCAGTTTCAGCTGGGTGATTTACCGCCTGCCCATGCTGAAGGCCCGCCACGAACTTGATTCGTGGATGTCAAAGGAAGCGGCGTTTCTCGCCAACAACTGGGTGCTGCTGTTCTCGGCACTGTTCATCCTGTTCGCCACGCTGTTCCCGACCATTACCGAGGCCATCAACGGCGAGCGCCTGACGGTGGGGCCGCCGTTCTTCAATCGCTGGATGGTGCCGATCGGCTTGATCCTGCTGGTGCTGACCGGCACCGGGCCGCTGTTGGCCTGGCGCAAGTCCACCATCATGAACCTGAAGGAGTCGTTCCTGTGGCCGGTGTTGAGCGGCCTCGTCGCGGGCGGCATTGTCGTGGCCATGGGCGTGCGCGTGTGGGGCTCGGGCCTGTGCTTTGCGCTGAGCGCCTACGTGATGGCGACGCTGATCCAGGAGTTCATCCGCGGCTCGAACGTGCGGCGCGGCATGACCGGCACGGATCTGCTGACCGCGATGATCGGCCTGGTCTCGCGTAACAAGCGGCGCTACGGCGGCTACATTGTCCACGTGGGCATCGTCCTGATCTTCCTCGGCTTCGCGGGCGAGGGCTTCAGCCGCGACCAGCAGCTGCTGCTGAAGCCCGGTGAAGAAGCCACGGTGGGCGACTACACCTTGCATCTCGACGCCATTCGCGTCACCGACGATGGCCAGAAGCAGATGGTGACCGGCCACATCACGGTGAAGGACAAGAACGGCGCGGTGCTGGAGACGATGCGTCCGGCCAAGTGGTATTTCCGCAAGCACGAGGAGGAGCCGACCACCGAGGTGGCCATCCGCCGCATGTTTGCCGAAGACCTCTATGTCGTGATGCCGGCGTTCGAGATCGAAGAGCAGACGGCGAGCGTCGAAGTGCACATCAACCCGCTCGTGAACTGGGTGTGGTTTGGCTTCGCCATCTTGGCCCTCGGCACCGGCATTGCGTTATTGCCGGAAACGGCAATGAGCTTCGCCGTGGCCAAGGTCCCGGCCGGCGCGCTGACCGCGACCTTGTTGCTGATCAGCCTGTTGCTGCCGGTGGGGAAGGTGTTCGCGCAGCACGTCGAGACGGGGCAGGATCCGCGGCTCGAGGCCATCACCACGCCCGAGGCGCGGGAGGTGGCGCACAAGCTGGCGTGCTGGTGCGGCGGCTGTTCGAAACTGCCCGTCGGGCAGTGTTCGTGCGGTCACTGCGCCATCGAGCGCTCGAAGATAGACGTGATGCTGAAGGACGGCAAGAGCGAGGGCGAGATCCTGAAGTTCTACGTCGACACCTTTGGCGGCAACCATATCCTGAGCGAGCCGCCGAATAGCGGCTCCGGGCGCGTCGTCTGGCTGATGCCGATCGTAGTCGGCGTGGGTGGACTGCTCACCGCGGCCTATCTGGCGCTGCGATGGTCATCACAGAAGGCAGCGGTGGCCGGCATGCCGGCGGGGATGGAAGATCCCCAGATGGCGGCGCGCCTGAACAACGAACTGCGCGACCTCGATTAATGGCAAAGTCCCTTTCCCAGGACAAACCTGAAGGTTTGTCCCCACAGGCTGAAGAACCGTTTCTTCAGCCGTGGCAGTTCTTCCTGCTGGGCGGCATGCTGGCCGCCACCGCGACGGTGATCGTCGCGACCGGCCAGTCGCCCGCCAACATCATCATCCTCAGCCTGACGGTCGTATCGGTCAGTTTCGTCGGGTTGGGCGCCTACCGGACCCTGTCGCCCCTGGTGTCGCCCGACCTCGATGCGCCGGTGACGATCGGCGGCCGGACGCGCCTGGCGCTCGAACGCGAGAAGGCGCTCGTGCTGCGGTCGATCAAGGAACTGGAGTTCGACTTCGCCATGCGTAAGATGTCGCAGGCCGACTTCGACGAAATGGCCGGCCGCCTGCGCCAGCGCGCCCTCGGCTTGATGGAGCAGCTTGACGCGAGTGGTGGTTACCGCGAGCAGATCGAGCAGGAAGTCGCCAAGCGGCTCGGCGCCGCGGCCCCCGCTGAGCCAGAGCCGACGGGCGCGCCGTTTTGCACGCAGTGCGGCGCGGCCACCGATGCTGACGCCCGCTTCTGCAAGGCATGCGGCCACCGACTGGTGACAGCCACCGATTAGGCACAGACTAAACACCGATGATTCTCAGTTCTCATTGGCGGACGTTGCTCGCGGTCGCGGCCTTGCTCGGGTCGCTGGACGCTCCGGTGTTTGCGCAGATGGCGACGCCGGATGCGGGCGCGATGGCGGGCGTGCCGTTGCCGGCCGGCGACGTGCCTGACGCGAGCGTGACCGTTCGCGTGCTGCGCGAACGCATGGGCAACAACATCGAAGGCCAACTGGTAACGCTAAGGGTCGGCACCGACTCGCGCACGGCCACCACCGACGCGCAGGGGCGCGCCCAGTTTACGGGTCTCACCGTCGGCGCCAGCGTCCAGGCGTCAGCGACCGTCGACGGCGAACTGCTCACGTCGCAGGAATTCCCGGTGCCCACCAGGGGCGGCATTCGCGTCGCGCTGATTTCCGGGATCCAGAAGGCCGCTGAAGCGGAGAAGGCGGCCGCGGCGGCTGCGGCGAAGGAACCGGCGCGGCCGGGCGTCGTCGAGTTTGGTCCCGAGTCGCGGATCATTTTCGAGTTCCAGGACGACACGCTGACGGTGTTCTACCTGCTCGAGGTGGTCAACAACGCGCGCACACCGATCGACATCGGCGGGCCGATTCTCATGGAACTGCCGACCGGCGCGTCGGGCGCCTCGGTCATGCAGGGGTCGTCGCCGTCGGCGTCGGTGCGCGGCGATATGCTGACGATCACCGGCCCGTTCGCGCCCGGCAAGACCCTCGCGCAGATCGGCTTCTCGCTGCCGCAGGCAGGCTCAGCCACGACCATCCAGCAGCAGTGGCCGGTCGCCCTCGGACCGTTGTTTGTGGCCGCCG
>JBBQSP010000103.1:0-15552 GCA_038213735.1 Vicinamibacterales bacterium
AGCCGCGAATGCGTTCGGGCATGCCCGGCACATCCTCGAAGTCTTCCTTCAAGTAGGTCGTCAGGATCTCGGTGGTCGACCGGCTCTGCGCAAACACGATCACCTGCAGGTTGCGGCGCAGGAACTCGCCCGCCACGCGCCGGGATTCCGCCACGTACGATTTGCGAATACCCAGTTCGCGGTTGACGACCGGCGGGTTCACGAACACGAAGAACTTCTCGCCCCGCGGCGCGCCACTCCGGCTGACCAGCGAAAACGGGCGCTCCGCCAGCCGCTCGGCCAGTTCCGCCGGGTTGGCGATGGTGGCGGACGAGCAAATGAACTGGGGGTTCGAACCGTAGTGACGGCAAATTCGCTGCAGCCGCCGCAGCACGTTAGCGAGATGGCTGCCAAACACGCCACGGTAGGCGTGCAGTTCGTCGATGACGATGAACTGCAGGTTTTCGAAGAGCTTCGCCCAGCGCGGATGGTGCGGCAGGATGCCGGAGTGCACCATGTCGGGATTGCTGAGGACGATGTGGGCCTTGGTACGGATGGTGCGACGGGCGTCCTGCGGCGTGTCGCCATCGTAGGTGTGGACGCCGATTTCTTCGTGCGCGCCCTCTTCTTGACCACCCTCGTTGCTGACTTTGCTGATGGCACCGACCAGCTCGTGCAGCTCGGCCATCTGGTCTTGTGCGAGGGCCTTGGTCGGGAACAGGTACAACGCCCGCGTCGCCGGGTTCTTGAGAATGCGATCCAGAACCGGCAGGTTGTAGCAGAGCGTCTTGCCCGACGCTGTGGGCGTGGTGACCACGACCTGCTGGCCCTTGGAAACAAGCTCGAAGGCCTCGGCCTGGTGCGTGTAGAGCTGTTGCACGCCCCGGGCCTCGAAGGCCGCGCGCAACCGCGGGTCAATGCCCAGCGGGAACGGTGCGAAGGCGGCCTCGGCCGCAGGCAGCCGCCGCACGGCCGTCACGACCTCGTCTGGGGTATCGGGGCGGTCAAGAGCCGAGCCGGAGGCCAGGACCTGCAGCGCGCTTTGGAGGGCTACCTGTTTATGTTCGAGCGAGCGCCGTGCGGGCAGCGTCGCAGTGTCTGACGCCATAGGTAATCGTGTGCAATGCTACACGATCATTGGACGAAAGGGCGAACAAAGAACAAAACCGTGAGTTTGCCACTATAGTTCCCACAGCCATGCCTACCCTCGTCCGCCGCCTCGGCCTGTTGAGTTCAATTGGCATCGTCATCGGCATCACCATCGGTGGCGGCATCTTCCGCACGCCCGCCGGCATTGCCACGCGGGTGCCCGATCCCATGCTGATGATGGCCGTCTGGATCATCGGCGGCATCATCGTCTTGTGCGGCGCGCTTGCCTTCGCGGAACTGTCGGCGGCCATGCCCGAGACCGGGGGTATGTATGTGTACCTGCGCGAGGGCTGGGGACGGCCCTCCGCGTTTCTCTACGGCTGGGCGCAGCTGGTGCTCATTCGCGCCGCGGCGCTTGGCGGCATCTCGTCGGTGTTCGGCGAGTACTTCATGCGGGTCTTCGGGCTCGATCCCGTTGCCCACCCGGCCTGGGCCGACTACCTAGCGGCCGGCGCCATTCTCTTCGCCGGCGCCACCAACATCGTCGGGGTGCAGCTGGGCGCCTCGTTTGCGGGCATCTCGACCATCACGAAGTTCGGGGCGCTGGCGCTGCTGGTCGTGGCCTCGTTCCTGCTGGGCGGCGATGCCGGCGCCTCGTTCGGCAACCTCGCCTCCAACGGGGCGGCGGTGGATGCCGGCGTGTTTGGCCTGGCGCTGATCTCGGTGATGTGGGCGTACGACGGGTTCGCCGACTTGACGTTTGCCAGCGGCGAGGTCAAGGATCCGCAGCGCAACCTGCCGCGGGCGATCATCATCGGCACGGTGATGATCATCGCCATCTACCTGTTGGCGAACGCAGCCTACCTGTATATCAGCCCGATCGAGAAGATGGCCAGCTCGCGCCTGATTGCCGCAGACACCATGGGCGCACTGTTCGGCCAAATCGGCGTCTCGTTCATCGCCGTCGTCGTGATGATCTCCACCTTTGGATCGTTGATGGGCAGCATGCTGACGTCACCACGCATCTTCTTCGCGATGGCCGACGACAAGCTGTTGTTTGCCCCCATTGCCCGGGTCCACCCGACGTGGCACACGCCGTACGTCGCCATTGCGCTGGCCTCGGTGCTGGGCGTGGCCATGGTCATGACGCAGACCTTCGAGCAGCTGACCGACACGTTCGTACTCGCGATGTGGCCGTTCTATGCGTTGAGCGTCGCCGCCATCTACACGCTGCGGAAGTCGCAGCCGAACCTGCATCGGCCCTACAAGGTGGTGGGGTATCCGTTCGTGCCCGCGGTATTCATCGCCGCCGCAATCTACCTGGTCGTAAATGCGCTGATCAACGATCCCGTGTGGACCTCGATCACCTTCGGCGTGGTGCTGCTGGGACTGCCGGTCTACTACATCTGGTTCAGAACATCCGGGACTGACACCCGTCAACCACCACGGTAGTGCCGCTGACCCAGCTGGCTTTCGGCGACGCGAGAAACGCGATCGCCGCGCCGATTTCTTCAGGCCGGCCGAACCGGCCAAACGGCAACTCGCGGCTGATGAACTCGGCGATCCCCTTCGGATCCGCCTGCTGGCGCTTCCACCACGAGCCGCCGTCGAACATGATCGACCCCGGCGCGACCGACACGACCCGAATCTGATCCTTGGCCAGTTGTTGGGCCAGCGACTTGGTCAGGCTGATCTCTGCCGCCTTCACGGCGTTGTAGGTCATGCGGCCGCCTGATTCGCGGCCGAAAATCGACGACACGATGACGATCGCCCCGCCCTGCTTGCGCAAATGCGGCACCGCCAGCCGCGAGGCGCGAATGGCCGGAAACAACGTGTGGTCGAACGCTTCGTGCCATTCGGCGTCGCTGGTCGCTTCCAGATCGCCGCCCTTCCCCACGCCGACGTTATTGACGAGCACGTCGAGCCGCCCAAACGTCTTGATGGTCGTCTCGATGACCGAGGCCACCCCGTGCTGGGTCGAAACATCGGCGGTCACCGCCTCGGCGCGGGCCCCGTTCGCCGCGGCCGCGCGCAACTGCTCGACGGCCATCTGTAACTGCTCGGCGCCCCGCGCGCACACCACCACATGCGCGCCTTCGCCGATCAACGCCTCCGCCGCCGCCAACCCCAGTCCGCGGCTGCCACCGGTCACGACCGCCACTTTTCCCGTGAGTCCTAAATCCATATCTCCCCAACCCGCACCGTAGGCACCCCAGGCACCCTATCTCCCCGTCAAGTCGTTCAGCCGCCAATCAAACTCGTGGAACACCATGACGAACTGGTTTTGGCGAAGAAACTCGGCCTCGTTCGGCACAATCAGCGGCTCAATCAACGCCAGTACTGAGCGTTCGAGCGGGCTGCGGGTGGCGTAGATCGCCGGGGCGCGACTCGCCAGCGTGCGCGTGAACAACGCCTCACGCCACGAAAACATCGGGTTCACCGACAGCCGGTTATTGCCGGCATCCACCTGCACCAGGACCCGCCGCGTCACCAACTCGCTGGTCATCGTGGTCAACTGCTGGTCGAGCCGGTCGGCGGTGAAGGCTTCGCTCTTGAGGCGGCTGCCGCCCATGGCGCCGCGGCCAAGCGCCAGCAGCGCGCGCGGGTCGTCGAAGCCGCCGATGACGTCTCGTTCGAGCGCGTCGAGGGTCAACTGCCGGCCACCGGCTCGGAACGTGCGACGTTCGAAGGCGCCGGGAATCTGCCGGATGCTGTTCGCCGGATAGTCAGGGGCCTTACCGCGAATGGGATAGCTGTCGATCACCGTGCGCAGCACGAAGGCGTTGTAGGCGTTGATCCAGTACGCGAGTTGCCGCGGCTGCGGCCACCGGGCCACCGTGTCGGCGCCAACGGCGTTGATGGCCTGGACGTAGCGATCGAACTTGGCGCGCTCCTGCCTGAGCGCGTAGTAGTAAACTAGGCCGGCGCGGACGTAGAGATCGAGAATCTCGTCGAACGGCTTGTGCAGGGGATCGACCGTCACCGCGACCGGTTCCTGCGCCGCCGGGGGACCGGCCATCAGCAGAACCAGCAGAACCGTTACCATCAATCGCATCGTCTTTAGAGCTTAGCCAAGAACGCGGTCAACGCGGCGTTGAATGCGTCGGGCTGCTCGAGATTCGACAGGTGTCCGGCGGCCGGGATGGTGACGAGGGTCGCGCCGGGCACCGCGTCGGCAATGCGCCGTGAATCCTCCGGCGGCGTCAACTCGTCCTCCTCGCCGACGATCACCAGCGTGGGTACCGTGACTTGCGCCAGCAGAGCCGTGGAGTCGGGACGATGCATCATGCGGTGAATCGCTCCGCGAACCGCGACCGGCGACTGCTGCTTGATCAAGCGTCGCACCTGCGCCTCGATCGCCGGATTCACCTCGCGGGTCGTCTTGCCGAGCAACTTCGGCATCATCTCCCGCGCCACGCCCGAGGGGCCTTCGCGATCGACCAGTGCCAGCATGTTGCGCCGGTTGGCGCGGCCTTCCGGTGTGTCCGCAGTGGCGCGGGTGTCCGCCAGTATCAGCGCCTCGATGACCTGCGGTGCGCTTTGCAACAAGGCGAGCGCCGCGTAGCCGCCCATCGACAGGCCGCCAATCACCGCGCGCGAAATCGACAGCTCGGCCAGCAGGTCAACGACATCGCCCGCGTAGTCGGACATGGCCAGCGCGCTCAGCGAATCGAGCTCGGTGGAGCCGCCAAAGCCCCGAAGGTCGGGCGTAATCAGCCGCCAGCCCGCGGGAATGCTGCGCATTTGCGGCTCCCACTGATTCGCGCCGAGGGGAAAGGCATGCAGCAACACGTAAGTCCGCAGCGTGCTGTCGCCGGGAGCCGAGTCGAGATAGGCAATGGTGCTGGAGCCGATGTGACAGTACTGGCGCGTCATTGAGGGGTGCTGGCATTGTATATCGCCCGTGGGGTCTGACCTGAGCGGGTTGCGACGAGCTGGCTGACCTGCCCGCCGCACTAGATTTCGATCGCGCCACCAAAGGTCTTCAGGTGAGCGCGGAACGTATACGCCGGATTCGCCGCGCTCATGTGGGCTTCGCCCACGACGAGGTCGCCAATGCAGCCTTCGTCGAGGCGGCCGCCGTTATCGATGACGAGGCCTCGCCGGGATTGGCCGAGGCGATGGCGTCGAGGAAGACGTCGGTACTGCCCGCGTGCCGCGCCAGACAGACCGGACCAGCGATGCGGGAGCCCGGGATGGTGCAGCGCAGCCCGGGAGGTCCCACGCGAACGGGCAATGACAGTTGCACGCACGCGTCGGCAATGAACGGCGTGCTCCAATTGAAGCCGGCAGGGATGGGCATGGGATATTCCAAGGCGCCTAGGGTGCCTCAGGTACGCCAGGTCAAGGGCCGGCGATGATCGACAGGATCAGGTCGCCCAGGTCAGAGGCCTTGCGATCGCCCACGCCCTTGACATGACGTAGGCCCTCGATCGTCTCCGGCTTCGTCCGGGCGATCTCGCGCAGGGTCGTGTCGTGAAAGATGACGTACGGCGGCACGCCGCGCTTGCGAGCCACCTGTATGCGCAGGGCACGCAACCGCTCGAACAAGTCGCGGTCGACACCTTCCCATCCTTCGGTTTCCACGCGCGCGCGCTTGGGCAGCCGGCCCTTTTCGGGTCGCTTCTGGCGTGCCAGCGACAAGTCGGGCTGCGCGCCGGCGTCCTTCAACAGTGCCAGCCCCTCCGTTGTCAGCTGCAGGATCGGATACTCGTCACCGCCCTGCTGCAACAGGCCATGAGCCAGCAGTTGATCGACGTAGCCACGCAACTCGTCGATGGTCGCGTCCTTCATCAAGCCAAACACTGACAGCTCGTGGTGGCCGCGCGACCGCACCTGCTCGCTGTCGCTGCCGCGCAGCACGTTGCTGACGTGCGCGGCGCCGAAGCGCTGTCCGACCCGCGCCACGCAAGATAGCACCTTGCGCGCAATGGTCACCGGGTCAGCCACCGTCTCCAATTCGCCGAGGCAGTAGTCGCAGGCCCCGCAGTCGTCCTTGGTGAAGGTCTCGCCAAAGTAGCCGACCAGGCGCTTGTGCCGGCAGCCGACGCTGGCGGCGTAGCGTTCCATGTCGCGCAGCAGCGTGCGGCGCGCGTCGGACATCTCGCCGTTCTTCTCGAGCATGACGCGCCACTTCAGGAAGTCGGCGCCCGAGGCAATCAGCACGCACTCGGCTTCGAGGCCGTCACGGCCGGCACGGCCTGATTCCTGCTGGTAGTGCTCGAGCGACTGCGGCGCGCCCGAGTGGATCACGAACCGCACATCCGAACGGTCAATGCCCATGCCGAAGGCGACGGTGGCCACCACCAGGTCCACTTCTTCGTTCAGGAACGCGTCCTGGTTGCGGCTGCGTTGCTCGTCTGGCAGTCCGGCGTGGTACGGCCGCGACCGCCAGCCGGTGTCGTTCAGCCACTGCGAAAGGCTGTCCACATCCTTGCGCGACGTGCAGTAGATGATGCCGGCCTGGCCGCGATGACGCTCGAGCACGTCGAGAATCTGGGCCTTGAGCGTGGCCCGCGCCAGTACGCGATAAACCAGGTTCGGCCGGTCGAACGAGCCGACCAGCTCGGCGGCGTCGCGCAGGCCCAGCTGCGCAATGATGTCCTTGCGCACGCGACCAGTCGCGGTGGCGGTGTAGGCGTGCATGCTCACCGACGGCCACCGGTCGCGCAGGCGCGCCAGCTGGCGATACTCGGTGCGGAAGTCGTGCCCCCACTGGCTGATGCAGTGCGCCTCGTCCACGGCGATGAAGCTCACCGGTTTCGATTCGAGCAGCTTGAGGAAACCGTCGCCACCGTCGCCGACCAGACGCTCGGGCGCGACGTAGAGCATGCGGTAGCGGCCGTCGCGGATGCCGCGCGTGACCTCGGCCCTCGCCTCAGACGGCATCGAGCTGTTGTAGTACGCCGCCGAGACGCCGTTGCCGACCAGCGTGTCCACCTGGTCTTTCATCAGCGAGATGAGCGGCGAGACGACAATCGCCAGCCCGTCGCGGGCAATCGCGGGCGCCTGAAAGCACAGCGACTTGCCGCCGCCGGTCGGCAGCACCAGTAACGAGTCGCGGCCGGCCATCACCGCTTCCATGGCTTCGAGCTGAAGCGGCCGGAACGAGCTGTAGCCCCAGTACTTTTCGAGTATCCCGGTTAGCAACTGGTGGTCCGTATTGGTGGGTTCGTCCCAGGCCTGTTGACGAATGGCCGTGCTTCAACCATCGTAGCGTCCTTATGACCAAATCCCTCGTCGCCCTTGCGTGCCTGGTGTTCTCCGCCACGCCCGTGTTGGCCGGCCCCATGACCGTCGGCGAGCGCCAGCGCCTGGTCGCCCACCTCGAAATGACCGAGGCTTGGGTGGACAGCGAAACGCTCGGACTGTCGGACGCCCAGCTCAAGTTCAAGATGACGCCTGACAGCTGGAGTGTCGAAGAGGTGATGATGCACCTGGCCATCGCCGAACCGCAGTATTGGCAAAGCTTCAAGGAATCGCTGGCCAAGCCGGTGCAGCCCGACTTCAAGCCGCAGGCGACCGACGCCGGCATGCTGTGGTACGGCATCGATCGCACCCAGCGCACCACCACCGGTGAGGCCCGCGTGCCGCGCGGCCAATACCCCACCTTCAAGGCCGCGCACGACTCGTTCAAGAAGCTGCGTGTGGAGATGATGAAGCTCGCGAAGGAGTCGCAGGAGGACCTGCGCGCCCGGCAGTACCTGACGGCGAGCCAGGACCTGTATCAGTGGTTCCTGATGATCTCGACGCACTCGCAGCGGCACATCCTGCAAATCAGGGAAATAAAGGCACACAAGAACTTTCCGAAGAAGTGAAAGGCGACCACGAAGGCCACGAAGACACGAAGGTACTGTTCAAAGCGAAAGGGCCGGGATTGCTCCCGGCCCTCCCCTAGTCAGCCCCTTACAAAGTTTACCTTCGTGGCCTTCGCGTCCTTCGTGGTTGCCTTGGCTACGCACAGCCTGACGTTGTTCCGCAATTGCTGCACTTGTAGCAGGCGCCGCTGCGCACCATGATCGACCCGCAGGTCGTGCACGGCGGCGCGTCCTCCTGGTTTTGCATGGCCGCAAACTGGTTGCGCTGGGGCACGATCACGCCGGTGGCGCTCACTTCCGCCGTCGGCGATGCGGTCACCTTCGGCGCCGGCACGACTGCCGGCTCCGGGGTGTAGCCATTCGCGGCCTCGTCGCGGTTGTTCACGCCGGCGTTGAACTGCGCCTCGGCCGAGAGGAACTTCGACGCCATCCAGCGGAAGATGTAGTCGACGATCGACTTGGCGAACCGCACGTCGGCGTTCTTGGTCATGCCCGACGGCTCGAACCGCACGTGGCTGAACTTGTCGACCAGCGCCTGCAGCGGCACGCCGTATTGCAGCGCGTAGCTGATCGCCTGGGCGAACGCGTCGGCAAAGCCCGAGATGGTCGAGCCTTCCTTCGCCATGACCAGGAAGATTTCTCCCGGCATGCCGTCCTCGAACAGGCCCACCGTGATGTAGCCCTCGTGACCGGCGATGTCGAACTTGTGGGTAATCGCCTGGCGTTCGTCGGGCAGCTTGCGGCGGGCCGGAGCACGCTGGGCGAGGGCCGCGGCCACCGCCGACTTGACGGCGTCGGTGGTCTGCTGGCTGATCACCACGCCCTTGGCGTCGATCGCCGCCTTCGAGGTGTTGAGCGGCTGCGTGCGCTTGGAGCCGTCGCGGTAAATCGAGACGGCCTTGGCGCCGAGGCGCCAGGACTCGAGATAGGCCTGTTCGATGTCCTCGACGCTCGCGTCTTTCGGCACGTTCACGGTCTTGCTGATCGCGCCCGAGATGAACGGCTGCGTCGCGCCCATCATCTTGATGTGGCCCATGTAGTGGATCGACCGTTCGCCCTTCGATGCCTTGAAGGCGCAGTCGAACACCGGCAGGTCGCGCTCCATCAGGTGCGGCGCGCCTTCGATGGTTTCCTGCTCGTCGATGTGCTTGATGATGTCGTCGATCTGCGCGGCCGTGTAACCCAGCTTCTTCAGCGCGGGCGGCACGGTCTGGTTGACGATCTTCATCATGCCGCCGCCGACCAGCTTCTTGTACTTCACGAGCGCGATGTCGGGTTCGACGCCGGTCGTGTCGCAATCCATCATGAAGCCGATGGTGCCGGTGGGCGCGAGCACGGTGGCCTGCGCGTTGCGGTAGCCGAAGTCTTCGCCGAGCTCGACCGCGTCGTCCCAGGCCTGCTTCGCGCCGGCATAGAGATCGTCCGGCACGTGCTTGACGTTGATGTCCTTGATCGCGTCGCGATGCTTGCGCATGACGCGCAGGAACGGTTCGCGGTTGTGATCGTAGCCGTCGAACGGACCGCCGTGGTCACGGGCAATGCGCGCCGACTGGGCGTAGGCCTCGCCGGTCATCACCGCGGTGATCGCGCCCGCGAAATCGCGGCCGCCGTCGCTGTCGTACGGCAGGCCGCGCGACATCAGCAGCGCGCCGAGGTTGGCGTAGCCGAGGCCGAGCGGACGATAGGCGTGGCTGTTCCGGGCAATCGCCGGGGTCGGGTAGCTCGAGTTGTCGACCAGGATCTCCTGCGCGGTAATCATGGTGCGGCACGCCGCGCGATACGCCTCGACGTCGAACTCGCCGTCGTCCTTGACGAAGGTCATCAGGTTCAGCGACGACAGGTTGCAGGCCGAGTCGTCCAGGAACATGTACTCCGAGCACGGGTTGCTCGCATTGATGCGGGCCGTGTTCGGGCTGGTGTGCCATTCGTTGACAGTGGTATCGAACTGCATGCCGGGGTCGCCGCACACCCAGGTGCCTTCGGCGATCAGGCGCATGATGTCGCGCGCCTTGTAGGTGTCCATCACCTCGCCGGTCGTGACCGCCTTGGTCTGCCACAGGCCGTCGTCCAGCACCGCGCGCATGAATTCGTCGGTCACGCGGACAGAGTTGTTGGAGTTCTGGAAAAACACCGAACCGTAGGCGGTGCCGGTGAACGAGCCGTCGTAGCCGGCATCGATCAGCGCCCACGCCTTCTTTTCTTCATCGACCTTGCAGTTGACGAAGTCGATGATGTCGGGATGCTCGGCGTTGAGAATGACCATCTTCGCCGCACGGCGCGTCTTGCCGCCCGACTTGATCACGCCGGCGAAGGCATCGAAGCCCTTCATGAACGACACCGGGCCCGAGGCCGTGCCGCCGCCAGCGAGCAGTTCCTTCGACGAGCGAATCGCCGAGAGGTTGCTGCCGGTGCCCGAGCCGAACTTGAACAGCATGCCCTCGGTCTTGGCCAGGCCAAGAATCGAATCCATGGTGTCGTCCACCGCGTTGATGAAGCACGCCGAGCACTGGGGCGCCTTCTCGAAGCCACAGTTGAACCAGACGGGGCTGTTGAACGCCGCCTTCTGGTGCACGAGCAGGAACTTCAAGTCGTCGCTGAACGCCTGTAGCGCCGCATCCGACGCGAAGTACTTCTGCTTGCGCGCCCACTCGGTGATGGTGTCGACGACGCGGCCAATCAGCTGCTTGACCGAATGTTCACGATCGGGCGAGCCGATGTGTCCCCGGAAATATTTTGAGACAACGATGTTGGTGGCTTGTTGCGACCACGACTTCGGGATCTCGACACCACGCTGTTCGAAAACGACGGTGCCCTTCTCGTTGCCAATGATGGCGTCGCGCAACTCCCATTCGACCAGGTCGAACGGATCGCTGCCGGCGGCCGTGAAAAAGCGCGGAAACTCCAGACCGGGGGAGGCCTGAGACTTTCGGCTTCGTGCTGACTCTGCCGGCTCGACGTTGCCCGGCACGTTTCCAGATGACGAGCTCACGGTCTGTCCCGCGGGTGATGCTGACAGCCCCTTATGGGAAGCGCCTTCCTGCATGCTTCTTCCTCCGAACGGCGACACCCCTCCCCATGGGGCGAACGCCCTATCTAAACGAACGGTTCTTCTAAATTGGTTGGTACGCGCGGTCTGACGTTTCTAAATCGGCTCTTTTTGTTCTCGAACTCGGCTCCGATTCAGCCTCAATCGTTTGACGCCGGGAGGTGTCTGGCGATTGAAAGTCATCTTCGAGCGCGGAGCCAAATATGCGCCTGTAACTATTTGTTGTCAAGCACTTAGCCACTACATATTGCGTTTTTGTTTTAGGTCGTCCGCAATATATGGCAGATTTGGGCCAAAAAACTTCCATTCGCCATATTTTCGCTTAACGAAAGTTTTTCGGCAAGGTAAACAACTGTCGCGGTGCAGGGGTGTGCAACCGCGACTACTAAAGATTAGATGTCAGCCACGCCCAATCGGATGATGAGAAAGGTGCGCTCTAGCGGACCAGGACGGCGGCCATGGTCGCCGCTTTGTCGGCAAGCTTGCCGGCAAACACGACGTTGCGTGCCTTGAGGGCGTCTTCGGCTTGCTGCAGGAAGCGGCGGGCCGCCTCCACCTGCGCGCGGCCATCGGCGTTGAGGGTGGCGGCGTTCACGCGTGACAGATCGCGCGATGCCCTCGCCATCAGCTCGCGAATCGCACCAGCGGTCTGCGCCTCGGCCCCAGGCGACAACGTCAGCGTGAGCGACGGCGTGGCCGGTTTCGCGACTTCGGCCACGGGCTCCGCCGTCGTCGGCGTCTCGGGCTTGGTCTCGACCCGCGACGGGCGTGAGGGTGGCCGCGACGGCACCGCCTCGACGACCGGCGCCACCGGCACGAGCGCCGGCTCTTCCTGGTAGATCGTCACCACGCGAGGCGGGGGCGGCGGCGGATCGAGCAGAGGCAACTCCACTTCGGTCCGCACCTGTGCCTTCGCCGCGCACGCGCCCAGCGTGACGGTCAGCAGCAGGAGGAACGTCGGCCGAGCCAGTCTCATCATCTCGATTCTATGCCCTACGCCGATGGCAGAACCACGATGAACGCGGTCCCCACCCCGACCGTGGATTCCACATCGATGGTCCCGTCGTGAATCTGCACGGTGCGGAACACCAGCGCCAGCCCCATCCCGGTGCCCTTTTCCTTGGTCGTGAAGTACAGCTCGAAAATCCGCTCGAGGCTCTCGGGCGGAATGCCCACCCCGGTATCTTCGACGCGTACCTGGACCCGGTGGCCGTCCACCGGCGCGCAGCTCACCGACAGCCGTCCGCCCTTCGGCATCGCCTGCACGGCGTTCTGCACCAGGTTCAGGAACGCATCCCGCAAGAGCGCGGGGTCACCCTCAACCACGAGCGAGCGGTCCGTGCAGCCGGCGTGGAGCGTGACTTGCGCCTGCTCGGCCTCGGGCCTCACCGCGGCCAGGACGTTACCGATCAGCGGCGCGATCGTCACGGGCCCGAACGACACTTCTTCGGGCTTCACGAACCGCATCAGCGCCTGGACGCGTTCATCCAGGCGGCGCACCTCCTGGCGGATGATGTCAACGTGCGAGACCGCCGGATCGCTGCCAAGCTTCTGTTTCAGCAGCTCGAGATGAATCGTCATCGCATTGAGCGGGTTCTTCAGTTCGTGCGGCACGCCCGAGAACTGCCGGCCCATGATCTGGATGCGCCGCGCCAGCTTGGTGAGCTGGGCCGGGTTGAAGTCCTCGCGAGACGCCGCGCGCAGTTGCGCGCTCACCTGGTCGAACACATCCCCCAGGTCGCGCAGCTCCTCATCGTCTCTCAGGTCTAACGTCGCGCCGAGATCGCCGCGCCCCAGGCGGGTCAGGCTGCTGCGGATGACATGCATGGGGCGCAACACCAGTTGGGCCAGTAACATCGCGACCAACACCGCCCCCAGCAGCGACACGCCGGCCGCCAGTGCCGCGGGCGCCAGCGATTGGTTCAGGTCGTCGCGCACGAGCAAGGTCGAGAGGCCTATGCGGATCTCGCCGAAAGGCTCGTCGCCCAGGGCCATCGGCTGACTCCACTCAAGGGTCTGGCCGGTCGCATACACCGCGCGCAGTTGCGCCACGCCGGTCGCGGCCAGGATGTTGTTGAGCGGCACGCGCGCCGGGACGGTCTGCCCCACCTGCGCCGGGTCGCTCGACGCCAGCACCGTGCTGCTGGCATCGACGATCACGGCATCGACGACGTCCTGGGAGTAGATGGTGGCTTCGAGGGCCGACTGCACATTGCGGCTCGACCGCACCTCGGCGGCCGCAGTCTCGCGGCTCGTCACCACGTCGCGGGCCTGGTGATAGATGCCGTTCGACAGCAACTCGGCCCGCGCCCGGCTCTCTTCCAGCAACACCCGCGCGAGCGTGACCAGGTGCAGCAGGCTGAGCGCCGTGACGACGAGCGCCACCATGATGGTGACGCCGACGACCTGCTTCTGCTTGATGGACAACCGCACCTAGGGGCCCTTTGCGCCGTCTTCCTTGAATCGATTCAGCTTGTTGTGGAGCGTCTTCAGGCTGATGCCCAGCATCTCGGCCGCGCGGGTCTTGTTGCCGCCGGCGGCATCGAGCGTCGCGAAGATCAGCTTCTCCTCGGCCTCGTCGACGGTCATGCCCGGAGCGATGGTCACGCCGTTGGCAGGCGTCATCGTGACCGCGGTCGCGCCCAGGGTCGGCAGGTGCGCCGGCTCAATCACGTCGGCGCGCGCGAGGATGGTCGCCCGCTCGATCACGTTGCGCAGCTCGCGCACGTTACCGGGCCAGTCGTACTGCTCGAGCAGTCGCATGGCGGCGGGCGCCACGGTCTTCACCGTGCGGTTGTCGCGGGTGTTGAACTCGTCGATGAACGCCTGGATCAGCAGAGGCAAGTCGTCCTTGCGATCGCGCAGCGGCGGCAACTTGATAGTGAAGACGTTCAACCGATAGTAGAGATCCTCGCGCAGACGCCCCTCGCGAATCGCGGCGGCTGGATCAATGTTGGTGGCGGCGATCACGCGGACGTCGACGGCCTGCTCGGTGCGGCCGCCAAGGCGGCGGAACTTCCGCTCCTGCAGTACGCGCAGCAACTTGACCTGCGTCGCCGGCGTCATCTCGGCAATCTCATCCAGGAACAACGTGCCGCGATCCGCCAGTTCGAAGCAGCCCAGGCGGCGGTCGGTGGCGCCCGTGAACGCGCCCTTCTCGTGCCCGAAGATCTCGCTCTCGAGCAGCGTATCGGGAATGGCGGCGCAGTTGAGCGCGATAAACGGCGCGGCGGCGCGCGGACTCAGCTGATGAATGGTCTGCGCGACCAGTTCCTTGCCGGTCCCCGACTCCCCAAGCAGCAACATCGACGCCGGCGTCGGCGCGGCCTGCTCCAACACCTGGTACAGGGCGCGCATGGCGGCGCTGTGTCCGATGATGCGGCCGAAGCGGCCGCTGCCGGTCAGCTGCCGGCGCAGTACCTGGTTCTCGCGCTTCTGCTGGTTGATTTCCGCCAGCCGTTCCAGCAGCCGCTGCAGCTTGTGCGGATCCAGCGGCTTGGTCAGGTAATCCTCGGCACCGGCCTTGACGGCCTCGACCGCGGTATCGACGGTGCCCTGCGCGGTCAGCAGGATCATCTTGATGTGCTCGCCCTCGCCGGTCAGCGCCTTGAGCAGGTCGAGGCCGCTCATTCTCGGCATCACCATGTCGGACACGATGATCGAGGGTCGAAAGTCGGTGACGCGCTCGAGCGCCTCGGCGCCGTCGGCCGCCGACTCGGCCGTGAACCCCCACGCCCGCACCAGCTCCGTCAACCCGGTGCGCGTGGCGGGATCATCGTCGACGATCAAAACCCGTTCGGCAGCGTGCGAAGTCGGCTCGGCCACTGTTTCGAGTGTACCATCGGCCAGAGCGAGACCAACGACGTGCTGCCTGTCCCCCCGACCGAATTGCAACCCGCTGCCGTTGAGCCGACGGCGCTGCCCGCCGATGCGAACTCGCGGCGCCGATGGCACACGTGGACCGAGATCCTGATCTGCTCGGGCTACCCCACGCAGATCATTCTTGGCGAGGTGCTGAAGGACATTGGTATTCCGCCCCTGACGGCAGACGGCACGCTGTCGGCCACGTTCGTGTTCGCATTGTCGCTGGGCGACACGGCCGTGCTGGTCGCGCTGATGATGTGGCTATTGATCCGCAACGGCGAGCGCCCGCGTGACGTGTTCCTGGGCCGGCGGCGCCCGGGTGAAGAGATCGTCGTCGGGGTGCTTTCGGTGCCGTTCGTCGTGGCCATGGTGCTGGTGCTCACGCTGCTCATTCGCGCGTTCGTACCCTTCCTGCACAACGTCCCCGACAACCCGCTCGAGGGCCTGCTGGGCACGCAGACCGGCCTGCTGGCGTTCCTGGTGGTCGTGATCGTGGCGGGCGGCTTTCGCGAAGAGCTCCAGCGTGCGTTCCTGCTGCACCGGTTCCGGCACGACCTTGGCCATGGCGTCGCCGGCCTGTTCGTCACCAGCATGGCGTTTGGCCTGGGGCACACGCTGCAGGGATGGGACGCCGCGATCCTGACCGGCGCGCTGGGGTTCGCCTGGGGGGTTATCTACCTGACCCGCGGCAGCGCCATTGCCCCCATTGTCAGCCACAGCCTGTTCAACTCCGGCGAGCTGCTACGGGCATTTTTG
>JBBQSP010000104.1:0-15510 GCA_038213735.1 Vicinamibacterales bacterium
CTCCAACGCGAAGACACGCGGCTTGAAGCCTCAGAAATGCTCCGTGGGCTGATCGATTCGATTGTCTTGATACCGGCGGGCGGCCAACTCCGGATCGAGCTCAGAGGGAACCTGGCCGCAATGTTGACTGCTGCCCAACAAGCGAAAAGGTCGCCTGATTCAGGCGACCTCATGATGCCGGTCCAATTGGTTGCGGGGGGGGGATTTGAACCCCCGACCTTTGGGTTATGAGCCCAACGAGCTACCGGACTGCTCCACCCCGCGACAAGGAAGAGACCGATACTAGCACATCGGCCTAAAAGTGCCAATTATCGTGTAGTCTTCCCGGCGGAGGATCGATGCGAACACTCGCCCATACCGTCGCAGTGGTGGCCCTGGTAACCGCACTCCCCTTGACGGCCGCCGCCCAGGCACCGGGCACGGCCGCTCCACCCGCCAATCCCAACGCCAACATCGTCGTCGAGAACCCGACCTACATTTCCATCCCGCTCGAGATCGCGATCGACCGGCCGGCCGCGGAGGTGTGGAAACGCATCGGCAAGTACTGCGACATTGCCGAGTGGCTGCAGATTCCGTCCGGCTGCAAGATTCTTTCTGGGGTAGAAGGCGAAATCGGCTCGGTGCGTTCGGTCGCCAACGAAGTACTGGTCGGCAAGACCGAGTTCTCGTACACCTACACGCAAACGGTGCGTGCCGGCCGGCCCTACAACCTGTACCACGGGACCCTGGAAGTCCGGCCCGTGACGGACAAGACGTCGCGGCTTTACTACACGCTGATCTACGACAACTCCATGCTGCCGGACGATGCGGCGCGGGAGAAGGACAAGGCGTCGCGCACCGGCGTGTTCACCCGCGCCATCCAGAACATCAAGACCCTCGCCGAAGGCGGCACGCTGCCGCCCCGCTAGGGGCGGTAGTTACGCCACAGGCGGATGCCGAGCAGAATGACTACGCCGATGCCGTAGTAGATGGGATACGTCGCGTCGAGCTTCACCTTCCAGAAGTAGTGCAGCACCGCCGCCAGTGCGGTGATGTAGATCAGCCGGTGCAGCAGGTTCCACTTCTTGCCGCCCATCCGGCGAATCCAGCCGGTGGTTGAGGTGATCGCCAGCGGAATCATCAACACGAACGCGGTGAACCCCGCCGTGATGTACGGCCGCTTCACCACATCGTCCCACAGTCCGGTGAACTGCAACTGGTGATCGAGGATGAAGTAGGTCAGGAAGTGCAGCGTGCCGTAGAAGAACGCAAACAGGCCGATCACGCGGCGGTAGTTGATCAGCTGATTGAGGCCGGTGGCCCACCGCAGCGGCGTGATGGCCAGGCCCGCGACGATCAGCCGCAGCGTCCAGATGCCGGTGCTGTTAGTGATAGTCTCGACGGGATTGGCGCCGAGCTCACCCTGGAAGCCGTTGTAGATCAACAGCGCGGCGGGCGTGAGGCAGGCGAGCCAGACGACGGGCTTCAGGACCCGGCGCCACCATTGCGTTTGCGTCACGGTTATACGCGCGGCAGCACTAAAGTGCTGCCCTCCTGGCACCAGGACGCATCAATAATTCTTGCGCAGGTCCATCCCCGCATAGAGGGACGCGACCTGGTCGCCGTAGCCGTTGAACATCAGCGTCTTGCGGCGGAAGAACTCGCCCAGCCGCCGCTCGCTGCCCTGCGTCCAGCGCGGGTGATCGACCTGCGGGTTGACGTTGGCGTAGAAGCCATACTCCGCCGACTGCTGCTGCTTCCACGTGTTGAGCGGTTCGTTCTCAACGAAGCGCACGCGGACGATCGACTTGATGCTCTTGAAGCCGTACTTCCACGGCACGACCAGGCGGATCGGCGCGCCGTTCTGGTTGGGCAGCACTTCGCCGTAGAGACCGAGGCCGAGCAACGTCAGCGGGTGCATCGCCTCGTCCATGCGCAGGCCTTCGACGTAGGGCCAGTTGAGCGCCGGTGCAGTCTGCCCCGGCATCTGCCTGGGGTCCACCAGCGTCCGGAACTCGACGTACTTCGCCTTTGACGTCGGCTCGAAGCGCTTGAGGAACTCGCTGAGCGGATAGCCGATCCACGGGATGACCATCGACCACGCCTCGACGCAGCGCTGCCGGTAGATGCGCTCTTCGAGCGGCGCGTACTTCATGATGTCTTCGATGTTGTAGGTGCCAGGCTTGGCGCACTGCCCTTCCACCACCACGCTCCACGGCCTGGGCTTGAGCGTGTGTGCGTACTTCGCCGGGTCGCCCTTGTCGAGGCCGAACTCGTAAAAGTTGTTGTAGGTGGTGACGTCCTTGTACGAGTTCAGCTTCTCGTCGGTGCTGAACGGGCTCTTCTTGAGGTTGGTCAGCTTCTGCGCCGACGGGTTCTGCGCCAGCGCGGTGGGCGTGCCGGTAAAGACCGGGCCCAGGCCGTTGGTGGCCACGGCCACGGCCACGGCCGTGCTGCCGGCCACGGCGAGAAATTCGCGGCGCCGCAGGAAGGTTGCCTGTGGGGTCACGTCGGATTCGCGCAGGTCGGCAGCTTTCTTGATCAACATAAAGGTGGCTCCAGGCGGGTCTTGACACCCGCCTTCACGTTCGTCGCAGAGCCGATGATACCGCACCGGTTGTCTCTTAAGACGCCGGAGCCGCCCAGGGCGTTTCAGGTGCCCAGGAACTCTCGGGCTCTGATGCTAAAGTGCTCAAGTGCTGAGGTGCTGGGGTGCGGTGGTGCTGGGACTCGCGCTGCTGGTGGCGCGGCCTGCCGCCCAGGTGCGGCTGGCCGACGAATCGGATCGCGCCGCGTTTCGGTCGTGGTTCGTGTTACTGGCCGACGCGCAGTTCGAACGCAACACGCCGGACGTCGCCGATTGTGCCGCCCTGATTCGCCACGCCTATCGCGAAGCCTTGCGGGCCCATACGCCCGAGTGGGTCCGCCGCGCTGCGCTGCCGTTTGCACCTCAGTATGCCGACGTGCGGTCGGCACCGAAGCCGGGAGCCCACGGGTGGCCGCTCTTCCGGGTCACCGACGGCGCCCACGCGCAGTACGCCGAGTTTGCCGACGCGAAGACGTTGATCGCCCTGAACACGCGGCCGCTCGGCCGCGATACGCGGGCCCTGCGGCCGGGCGACTTGATCTACTTCCGCCAACCAGCACAGAAGGTGCCCGACCACCTGATGGTGTTTGTCGGCCGCTCGGAATTCGAAGCCGACGGCGACGATTGGGTCGTGTATCACACCGGCCCAACGGATGACGGTCCTGGCGAAGTGCGCAAGGTGCGGCTCAGCACGCTCGAACAACACCCGTCCACGCGCTGGCGGCCCGTCGCGTCGAACCCACGGTTCATCGGCGTCTATCGATTGGCCGTGCTATGAGGATTAGTCGCACCCTGCTGCTTTGTTCTTGGTTATTCGTTCTTCTGTATTCGCCGCCGGCGCAGGCGCAGGCCGAGAGCGAAGACCGCCCGGCGTTCTCGCTCTCGACGAGCGAGGTCTTCACGACCAAGGATGCGCCGAACTTCTACCTGACTTTCCGCCGCGTGCCGCAGCTCGACTTCCGGGTTTACAAAGTCCGCGATCCGTTCGCGTTCTTTGCCAGCCTCCGCGATCCGCATCAGCTCGGAAGCGGTGATGTCGAGGTGCAGCAGGAACGGACGTGGATCGAGCGGCTCGCTGACTGGAAGCGCGGCCAGCGCCAGTCAGTGCAGCGCTTCGCGCGCGCCCAGGTCAGCCAGCCATACCGCGCCGCGCGGCGGGCCGCCACCGACCAGGCGGTCGTCGCCCAGCGCGTGGTCCTGAACGCCAACACGTTTGCGCAGGTGCCGCTGCTCAACCCCGACCAGGTGGTCACCTCGTGGCGCGAGTTGCTGCCGAACCACCGCGATCCAGAGGTTCGCCGCGTACCGGTTGACCTGCGCCAGCCCGGCATCTACGTCGTCGAGGCCGTCCACGACCTGCTGCGCGCTTACACCATCGTGATCGTGTCCGACGTCGGCCTGGTCACCAAGACCTCGCCGGGCCAGATGTTGTTCTTTGCGGCCGACCGCTTCAGCGGTGAGCCGGTCGCCGATTGCGCCGTGCGCGTGCTGGTGTCGCAGAAGACAATCGCGGAGGGCCGCACCTCGGTCGATGGCCTGTACGAAGCCGTGCTGCCCGAGCAGCCCATGGACAACGTGGTCGGCATCGCGCAATGCGGCAACCAGATGGCGGCGACCGATCCGGGCTCGTGGTCGCTGCAGGAGCCGGCGCGCGAGCTGGCCGGTTACCTCTACACCGACAAGCCGATCTATCGCCCCGGCCACACCGTTCACCTGAAGGGCATCCTGCGCTGGCGCCATCACGACGCGCTGGCGAGGTTTGACCGTTCCGAGGTTGAAGTGGTTGCCTCCGATCCCAACGACAAGGTGATCTTCCGCCAACAGGTAAAGGTGGATGCGTTCGGGGCCGTCCTGGCGAGCTTCGCGGTTCCACCCACCGCCGCGCTCGGCAGCTACGCCCTGCGCGTACAAAGCGGCGACCTCCAGACCTCGAGCGGCTTTGAAGTGCAGGAGTACCGCAAGCCGGAGTTCGAAGTCATCGTGACGCCGGCCGCACGGTTCGTGCGCCAGGGCGAAGACGCCGTCGTCTCGATCCAGGCCCGGTATTACTTCGGGCAGCCGGTGGCCAACGGCCAACTCCGATGGGTCCTCAACCAGCAGCCCTACTACTCGCCACTGCGATGGGACGATGGGTTCGAGGGCGGCGAAAGCAGTTATTGGTACGGCGACGACCAGACCGCGCAGGGCACCGTGCGCCTGGACGCCGACGGCAAGGCGCAGGTTCGCGTGCCCCTCGGCGTGGACGAGAACGGCCGCGACTTTAGCGCCCGCATCGAAGCCCAGGTCACCGACACCGCCAACCGCCAGGTGTCGGGCAACACCGTGGTGCACGCCACCTTTGGTTCGTTCCTGGTTGCCGCACAGACCACCAACTCGGTGTTCCGTGCCGGCAACACGGTGGACATCGCGATACGCGCGGTTGACTACACCGGCGCCGCACAGGCCAACATCCCGGTCAGCGTGGTGCTCGAGAAGCTCACCTATCGGGCCGGCTACTACAGCGAACCCGAGGTGAACCAGATCAGCGAGAGCGGGGTGACGACGGATGCAGGCGGGCTGGCGACCGGACGCGTGACGTTGCCGTCGCAACAGACCGGCAGCTTCCGCGTCCGCGTGACCGCGCCAAGCGGCGACCGCACGGTTCAAGACGATGTGTGGCTGTGGGTGCCGGGGCCGAGTGACACCGCCGCCGACAGCGGCGAGCGTTACTTGGAACTGCTGGCGGATCGCAGGTCGTACCAACCCGGGGAGTCGGCACGCCTGATCGTCCGGGGCGAGACGATCACCGGCCCGGTATTGGTCACCAAGGAAGGCCAGCACGTGTCGTGGTTCCGGCTGTTGCGGCCGACGGCGACCGAAGCCATCGAAGTGCCAATCGACGAGGGTGACGTCGGCGACGTGTTCGTGAGCATTGCCTTCTTGCGCGACGGGCGATTGAGCCGGGCCGAACGCCGCCTCGGCGTACCGGCGACCTCGCGGACGTTGACCGTGTCGCTGACCGCCGACCAGGCCGTGTCGAAGCCACGCGAGCCCGGCGCCTTCTCGGTGCTGGTCACCGACCAGGCGGGCCAGCCGGTGCGGGCACAGGTGAGCCTCGCGGTGATCGACGAAGCGGTGTACGGCGTGAAGGCCGACGACACGCCCGATCCCATTCGCCACTTCTACCGACGCGAGTACTCGCGCGTGAACACCATGTTCTCTCGCGAGTACTACTTCACCGGCTACTCAGGCCGTGATCGTCTGCAACTGGCCCGCCGCGGACGGCGTCCGTTCACGCTGGCCGACTTCAAGGGCGACAAGGAAGTGCAGCCGGAGGTGCGCAAGGACTTCCCCGACGCCATCTACTGGGTCGGCGACCTGGTCACCGACGCACAGGGGCGCGGCCGCATTGCGGTGAACTATCCGGATGCGTTGACGACCTGGCGGCTCACCGCCCGGGCCATCACCGACGACACGAAAGCCGGCGTCGCCGTCGCGCGCACCACCACGACCAAGGACCTGATCGTCCGCGTGATCACGCCGCGCTTCCTCACCGAGGGCGACGAGGTGGTCATCCCGACCATGGTGCACAACTACCGCGATGACACGCAGACGGCCAGCGTGTCTGTCCAGGCCTCCGGCCTGGATGCCGTTGCCTCGCCTGGCTCCACTTCGTCTTCGCTTGCCAGCGGCGGCGAACGGCGTGACGACTGGCGCTACGTCGCGAAAGCCGTCGGCGCCGCCACGGTCACGGCGACCGCGACGACCGCGCACGACACCGACGCGGTCGATCTGCCGCTGCCGGTGTTGCCGTTTGGCATCCACCGCGAGGTCGGCGAGGCCGGCTCGATTGTTGGCGCTGGTGAAGCCACCACGGTCGTCACCGTGCCAGATGGCGCCAACCCCATTGCGCGCACCGTCTCGATCGCCCTCGCGCCGTCGCTCGCCGGTTCAATGCTTGGCGCGCTGGACTTCCTGATCGGCTATCCCTACGGCTGCACCGAGCAGACGGTATCGAGCTTCCTGCCGAACCTGCTGGTAACAAAGACGCTCACCGAGTTGAAGCTGGCGCCGACCGAGCGGCTGTCGGCCCTCGATCGCCAGGTTTCGTCCGGCCTCCAGCGCCTGGCCGACTACCAGCATGACGATGGCGGCTGGGGATGGTGGAAGTCGGATGGCAACCACCCGTTCATGACCGCGTACGCGTTGTGGGCGATGGACGAAGCGCGCCGGGCAGGCGTGAAGGTGCAGGAGTACCGCATCAACAACGGCGCCCGCGCCCTGGCGCGGCTGTACGCCGAGTACCCGCGCGTCGAACCCGACCTGAAGGTCTACGAGGCGTACGTGTTGCAGCGGGCGGCCGGCGGCGAGGCCAGGCTCTCCTGGTACGCCGATGGCGCCGAGCATCACTACACTCATGCCGCGGCCCGCGACGAGTTGTGGGCGGCGCGCAGCCGCATGAGCGCCTACGGTCGCGCCCTGCTGTTGCTGCTGCTCGACGAGATCAAGGACCCGCGCGGCAACGAGCTGGCGCAGGCACTGGCCGGCGAGGCGCAGACGCGCGGCGACGTGTCGTGGTGGGCCGTGGCCAACGACCCGCTGCTGTTCGACGCGGCCGAAACCAGCATCGAGGCCACCGCGTTCGCGGTGCAGGCTCTGGCCCGCCGCGATTCCCGCAACCCGCTGGTCGAGCGCGCTGTGCGCTGGATGATGCTGAACCGCACCGCCGGCTATTGGTCCAGCACCAAGCAGACGGCGATGGCGATCTACGGCCTGCTGGCGTTCATGCAGGCCCGCGGCGAGGCGGCACAGCCGTTCTCGGTGGACGTGTTCGTGAACGGCGCCAACGTGGGCCGGCGCACGTTCTCGGCCTCGGCGATGACGGCGCCGGATCCCCAGGTGATCACCGTGCCCGCTCTTGCCGGCGCCAACCAGGTGCGCCTGGTGAAGCGCGATTCTGGCACTGTGTACTGGTCGGCCTCCGCAAACTATTACGACACCGCTGGCGCTGGTGCGCGTGCGGGCGATCGTCAACTCGCCCTCACGCGGAAATACGCGCTGCTCACACCCGTCACCGTCAAAGGCCGCATCGTCTATCGCGAGCAGCCGTTCACCGGCACGGCGAAGCCTGGCGATGTCCTCACTGTGCGGTTGACCGTCGCGGGATCACCCGAGTGGCGATACCTTGCGATCGAGGATCCGCTGCCGGCCGGCGTAGAGGCAATCCAGGACACGACTGCGTACCCGCTGGAACGCGAGGCGCCCGACTCGTGGTGGTACGGATCGCGCGTGGAGTATCGGGATTCGCGGACGGTGTTCTTCCAGGAAACCTTCGACCGCGGCCGCTACGAATACAGCTACCTCGTGAAGGTGATCGCGCCGGGCCAGTTCCGCGCGATTCCGGCGCAGGTGTCGCCCATGTATGTGCCAGGCGTGCACGCTTCCAGCGAGCCGCAGACCTTTGTCGTGACGGCTCCGGAAGGGGGCGCGCGATGAGGCTCGTGACGGTCACCTTCTGGATCCTGGTCGGCGCGGCCTTGACCGGCGGCGTCTACTGGTCATTCCTGATCACGCCCGAGTCCACCATCTGGAGCCTGGCCGCTTCGGCACTGCTGTTGCTCGCGGCCGGTTTCCTGCTGGCCCTGACCGTCAGTGGCGCCCTACTCGGGTGGCAGCACGGCGTCTCGGCCACCCACCTGCGAACGGCGGCCGCCGGTGTGCCGGCCAGCATTCCCGCCGCGCTCATCGCCGCCGTGATCTGGTGGCTCGTCGGCATCGCCACCGACCGCGTCACAATCTACAGTGGACCCATCAACGCGTGGTTTATCGCCGCGTTCGGTTGGGACGATGTCTCGTGGTTGTTTGCGGGGATCAACTGGCTGGCTCTCTGGATGAAGTGGGTGGTCGCGCCCGTGCTGGCGCTGTCGGTGATGGCGGCGGTCCTCGGCGGAGGCTGGCGCGCGCTCACGAGCGCCGCCTGGCCGAAGCGGGCCCTCGCGCCGGCGACCCTGGCCGTGGCGACGATCCTGTTTGCGGCCTTGGTGGCCGCGCCCTGGACCTACCTGGCGCCCTGGCGGCCCGGCCGCCTGCCCGCCACCTCGGTCGAACTCGCGTTCGTGATCGGCAAGCTGGCCGTGACGGCGCTGTTGATGGCGGTGGGCGTCGCGCTTATCATCCGTCAAGCGACATGGACGACCTCGACGCCCTCATCGGCGAGCTGAACGCCAGCCTGCCCAGTAACGCTGTCGCCGGCGAGATGCCCCTGCTCGAGGGGTCGAGCCGCGTCGAAGACTGGCTGGCCGAGGTCATCCGTCGTAAGGGCAGTGACCTGCTGCTGGTCGCCGGGCGGGGCCCGGCGGTTCGCATCGACGGGCTGCTGTCGCCGGTCGCCGACCTGGTGCTCGATGGCGACGACATCGCGGCCGCGATTACCCCGCTGTTGCCGTCCCACGCGGCGCGCCAGTTTCGCGACACCGGCATCGCCGACGCGTCGCTGCGGGTGCCGGACCTGGGCCGCTTCCGCGTCAACCTGCATCACGAACGCGGCCGGGCCGCCGCCGCCATTCGGGTGCTGCCGAGCCGCGTGCCGACGCTGGTCGAGCTCAACCTGCCGCCCGAGGTCGAGCAGTTGTCGCGGCTGGGCCGCGGGCTGGTCCTGATCGGCGGCGCCACCGGCTCGGGCAAGACCACCACGCTGGCGGCGCTGGTCGATGCGATCAACCGGCGCGAAGCGCGCCACATCATCACCGTTGAGGATCCGATCGAGTACGAACACACACACCAGGCGGGACTGGTGGAGCAGGTCGAGATCGGCATCGACGCGCCCGACTTCCCCACCGCCCTCCGGGCGGCGGTGCGCCAGGCGCCCGACATCCTGGTGATTGGCGAGATGCGCGATCACGAATCCATGCGCATCGCCCTCAGCGCGGCCGAAACCGGCCACCTCGTGTTCAGCAGCCTGCACACCACCGACATCGCCGCCACGATCGGCCGCATTTGCGATTCGTTTCCGAACGAACGCCAGAACACCATTCGCCAGGAGCTGTCGCTGGCGCTGTCGGCGGTGATGGTCCAGACATTGATCCCCCGCACCGGCGGCGGCCGCGTGCCCGCGGTGGAGTTATTGATGGTCAGCTACGGCGCCCGCCAGCACATTCGCAAGGACGCGCTGCAGCACCTGCACCAGGAGATCACGATGACGCGCAAGGCCGGCTCGGTCACTCGCGAAGAATCGCTCGCGCGGCTGGTCAGGAGCGGCGTCATCAGTCGTGCCGAAGCCATGTCGCGCTCGGGCCACCTCGACGAACTGGAGGGGCTGCTGCGGTAGTGGTCAACCAGGGGCGTTCATGCATATGATGTGGCGCCCCCTCCCTTAAAAACATGACCAATGACTTCGCTCCTCCGGACTCCATCCTGGCCGCGACCCTGGCGGCCGCCAAGCGCGATCAACAGTTGGCGCGCGCCGACGGCCGGCCGGTCGGCCGGCTGACCGACGGCGTTCGCTTCCGCGAAATGACCACCTATGCCGACGAGCGTGGGACGGTGGTCGAGCTGTTCGATCCGCGCTGGAACTGGCATCCCGACCCACTCGTGTTCGTCTATAGCTTCACGATCAGGCCAGGCATGGTGAAGGGCTGGAACCTGCACCAGGAACACGAAGACCGGTACTTCATCCTGCAGGGGGAAATGGAACTGGTCCTCTTTGATCCGCGGCCCGATTCCGCCACCTCCGGCGAGGTGTGCCGCATCGTCCTGTCGGAATTCAACCGGCGCATCGTCAACGTGCCGAAGTGGGTCTGGCATGCCGATCACAACATCGGCAGCAAGGATGTCGTCGTCGTGAATTTTCCAACGACCGCCTACAATCACGACAACCCCGACAAGTACCGTTTGCCCATCGACACCGACCTGATCCCGTACCGCTTCCCCAACGCGCGCGGCGGCGGGTAGGGCAATGCCGCGCTTCAGCGTGGTGCTGCCAACCCGCAACCGGGCCGACGTCGTGGGCCTGGCGATCCAGTCGGTGTTGGCACAGACCGAGCCCGATTTTGAGCTCCTGGTCGCGGGCGATGGCTGCACCGATCACACCGCTTCGGTGGTCGCGGCATTCGCGGACCCTCGCGTCCGCTGGTTCGACCTCCCCAAGGCGCCCTTCTACGGCTACGCCAATCGCAACGTGGTGCTGGCGGCCGCCACCGGCGCGCACGTCGCCTACATCGCGCACGACGATCTATTGCTGCCCGATCACCTGGAACACGTCGGTCGGGTCCTCGATCAGGCGCCCGCCGATTGGGTGTTCAGCCGGCCGGTGTGGGTGTCGCAGAGGGGCGAGGTGGTGGCCTACCCGCTCACGTTCGCGCACGAAGATGAGCTGCGGTCGTTCATGACCGCCGGCAACCCGATTCCGCTGAGCTGCATCGCCCATCGACGATCGTGGCTCGACCGGGTCGGCGGGTGGCCCGAAGACATCGCGAGGTTGGCCGACTGGGTGCTGTGGAAGCGCATCATCGACGCCGGCGGCGTTCCGGCCTGCTGCCGAGTACCGACTGCCCTGCATTTCGTGGCCGACTGGCGCCAGCCGATAGGCATTGGCCAGCCGGAAGCGCGCGCGCTGCTGGCGCGAACCGGAGAGACCTGGTGGCCCGAGGTGCTGCGCGTGCCGCCGGCCGCCGGCGAAACCGAACAGCACGCCGTAGTGCGGCACTTGGCGCGCGATGGCGCCGGGTGGTGCCGGTCGCTGCGCGCCGGCCTCGAAATCGTCACCGATCGGCTGGCGTGGGAGCGGATCAACGACCTGCGCGATCAGGCCTCGGCCCGGGCGTGGGGAACCAGGCTTCGGCGGCGGCTGGGCCTGACCTGATCGGGATTGCGCCGCTGGTCGGGGGCTCGATCCGGCGCATCCTGCCGATTTGCACGGGTCAGGGGCGAACGACCATCCTGTCGCCTACAAGGTGCAGCGCACGACGCTGACCTGGGGCCTGCGTTTCGATCCAGACGGCGACCGACTTCTCCGCGTCGAGCGACCCGACCAACTTCGACTTCCCCAACGGCGCCGACTCGAGCGGCCTGAACGGCCCGCGCTGGACCGCCAAGCTGTCAGGAATGTACGCGTTGCCGTGGAATATGTCGGTGGCGGCCTTCTACAACTTGCGGGACGGCCTGCAGTCAACCCCACCATCCTGTCGTCGAACCGCACCGGGTCGTGCGGTTGGGATTGAAGGTGAATTTCTAGCTACTAGGGTGCGTAAGGGGCCTAGAGGCACCTTAGGCGCCTTATCTAATCTGATCCCAGCGCTTGCCGTTGGCCATCTCGCGCGCGAAGCAGGCTTCGGCGCGGGCGTAGGCGTCGCGCTGCGCACCGGCGGAGATCGGCCGCAGCAGTTCCGCATCGCTCGGACAGGTTACGCGCGAGCCGGAAGGGCGCGAGGCGGGCGGGCTGGCGAAGTAGGCAGCTGCCCCTTCCCTGACCCACATCGGCCGCTTCGACAGCGCGCCATCGAGCAGCGCGTGCACCAGTTCGTGACGCACGGTCCGTTCGAGCTGGCCTTGCTGCTTGAGGGTGGTCAACGGCAGCAGATCGACCGCAGCGCCCTCGGTCGCGCCCGACACCCACCACGGCTGGCCGGTGGCACGGCCGAAACTATCCGCCGAAGGGTGCACGGTGACGCGCAGGCGCACGGGCGGCCTGGCGCCAGTGGCCTTCACGATTTCATCGCGGCTGCGGCGAATCAAGGTCAGCAGGCTAGCGCGTTCGCCCTCTTCATTACCCGGCAGGGCCAACGCGATATCGGTAGAAATAGGTGCCACGGGTGCCACCGGGCCGGACAAGGCCGGCGCGTTAGTGGTTAGCGCGCTCGCCGAGCCGGCGCCGATGGTCAGGCCCGGATAGTAGAACTTCAGGATCTCGTCGGCGGTCTCGCCTCGGGCCGCGCGCGTGCCGGCGCCGATCACGCACAGGCCAACGCCGTGACCAAAGCCCCGGCCACGGAAGTGATACCCACTGCTGGTCCGCTTGACGTCGAACGCCGTGCTCTTGATGGCGGCAAACCCAGCCACGCGACCCACGGCCATGCGGAACTCGTGGCCGCTCATCTCTGACGGCGTAAAGCCATCGACCCGCACCCGCGAGACCCGACCCGATGCGTTGCGGGCCAGCACGCGGACGTCGCGCAGGCGATCGCCACGCAGGCCGGCGTTGCGCAGCGCCCGTTCGAGATCGCGCACGCGAACGTCGCTCTCCCACGCCGGCTCGCTCACATCCGCATCGTCCTGCACCGACGCCGCGTCGGCATAGTCGATGGCGCCGGGCCAGACTTCCGACGCCAGTTCCGTGCGGCCGCCACACGAGGCCGAATAGAACACAAACGCCGGTTGGCCCTTGCTGAGCAGCAACCGCCCGCTGGTGGCCTGCGCCGCGCGGGTCGTCATCGACGTTGCGGCCTGCACCACCTGGCAGTGCGTGGTGTCGCACAAGTCGAAGCCCTCGCGACGGTGCCGGTTGCGATTGGCGATGGCGAACGTTCGAGCGGTGATGGCGAGCGCCTGCTGCGCCGCATCCCCCGCCCGCGGCTGCCCTTCGCCCGCGAGCACTTGCGCGATGTAAGTTTCGACGGCAATCGTCTCGACTCGCGTGCTGCCGTTCGGCAGAGTGCGGCCAAGCCGAATCGGTACCAAAGGTGCCACGGGTGCCTGGGGTGCCTGGAGTGCTGGGGTGCTCGGGTGCTGGGGTGCTGAAGTGCGCTGCGCCAGAACATCCGCAGCAATAGCTGCTGCATCGACGCCCGCTCCTCCTGGAGCTGCGACGACAATGCCGTGGGTCGGGCGGTCCGCCGGCGTGAGCGCGACCACCAGGCCCAGCGCGACGCCGCTCGGCATCAGGATCGATCCGGTTTTGGCCAGTGCCGACACGTCGGCCGCCTGCAACGCCGAGGCGGTGCCGTACTCCGCGGCGCCGCGCAGGCCATCGAGCAGCACGGCTTTGGTGGCGGCGCTCATGGGCACCGGCGTGTCCTTACCGGCGCCGGCCAGGCGGGCCAGCACGTCGATCATCGCCCGCGGGCTGGTCCGCGGGCCCGCGAGTCCTACCAGGGCGGGCGCCAGCGCCGTGCCGGCAGCGAGTGGCGGCAAGCCGGCGGCAATGCGCGTGCGGTTCACGCGATCGCGCGACAGACGCGGCGCCAGCGAGACGAAGAAGTCGTTGCAGGAATACGCGAGCGCTTCAGCCGGCGAGAGCGCGCGCTTCAGATCCGGATGCGCGCAGACGTACTTCTGGCCGTCGATGGTGACCGACCGCCGGCACATGTGATTGGAATCGGCGCGGATCACACCGTCTTCGAGCGCGGCCACGAGCGCCACGGCCTTGACGATGGAGCCCGGCAGGACGGGGGTGTCGAGAATGTCGGCGCGGGCTTCGCGCCGCTCACGCGGGTTGTCGAGGTTGCGAACGAAGTAGGCGGGGCCAGCTTGCGCGTGCGCACTTGCCATGGCGGCCAAGATGGCCAGCGCCACTGCGCCCCGCCGCCACCTCATAGCTTGGTCTTGCAGCCCGGCCGGCACAGGCACGGGATGATCTTGTCGCCTTCGGTGTTGTAGTCGTAGGTCAGCTCTTCGCCCTTGGCAATGGCTTTCGAGGCGCGAATCCAGATAGTTTTGGTCTTCGCGTCCACGTCAATCCAGCAGTTGCCCTTGCAGGAATGGTTGATGAAGCGCGCGTCGTTGCCGCCGACGTGCGCGTCGCGGCTCCAGTTGCGGTTGACGCGGAACACCCAGATGCAGCCCTTCTTCAGGTAGCGATCCTCGCGGCTCTCGCTCTGCTTGTTGGTGATCAGCTCGCCGGCGTAATCGATGATGCGCTTGTTCTTATTGATGGGCTCCAGGGCGAACACGCCGAAGCCGTGGAGTTTGGAACGCTTTCGGCGAACTTTCGGAAGGGTCGGCGCTTTGGGCATCTGTGGGTGTCTGGGTCGCAATGACGAATGAGTGAACGGCCTCGTAACAGTTCAGCCAGTGTAGCAAGGAATGATACATTGTCGGTCGAGAGGTGCACCGTGCGAGGCTATTTGACGACGTTAGTGCTTGTGTCCGTAGTGAGCTTGGGGGTGACTGTGCAAGGCCAGCGACAGCTGTTCCCGGCGGCCGGCAACCTGCCGTTCAGTGCCGCCGCCAAGGGTGATGGCTTGATCTACGTCGCCGGCACGATCGTGGCCCAGGGCGACATCAAGGCCCAGACCAAGGCCGTGCTCGACAGCATGGGCCAGACGCTGACCAAGGCCGGTTCCAGCCTGTCGATGGTGGCGAGCGCCAACGTCTACCTGAAAAACGCGGCCGATGCCGTCGCCATGACCGAAGTGTGGCGCGCCACGTTCCCGAAGAACCCGCCCGCGCGGACGACGGTCGTGTCCGACTTCGTCGTGCCCGGCGCCCTGATCGAAATCTCGGCCGTCGCGATTCCCACCGGCGGCGAGCGCGTCGCCATCACGCCCGCCGGGTGGTCGACCGCCAACCCCTACAGCTACGCCATCAAGACCGGCGACTTCCTGTTCATGTCGGGCCTGGTGTCGCGCGGCGCCAAGGACAACGCGCCGGTCGAAGGCGACATGACCACGCAGATGAACACCATCATGGCCAACGCCGGTGAGCTGCTGAAGGCGGCCGGCTTCGGCTTCGAACACGTCGTCGCCAACCGCGTCTACATTACCGACGGCACCAAGTTCGGCGAGATGAACAAGGCCTACGTGCCGCACTTCCCCACCCAGCCGCCGGCCCGCGCCACGGTGATCGTCGGCCTGCCGGGCCCGACCTACCAGGTCGAGATCACCATGACCGCGAACCGCCGTCCGAAAGAGACCTTTGCCACCCCGAACGCCGACGGCACGCCGGGGCGGGCCAGCGCGACCCTCAGCAGCGCCGTCAAGGTCGGCAACACGCTTTACCTGGCGGGCCTGCTCGGCAACAACGCCACCAAC
>JBBQSP010000105.1:0-15337 GCA_038213735.1 Vicinamibacterales bacterium
CCACGGGGCCAGCCTCGCATTCTCGACCCAGGAGTGGGACCCGGAGGGCCGTGGCCGTCCGGCTGAGCGATGGTTTCACCACTCCGCCGCATAGACGAAGGAAACGAAGATTGTTGTTGTTCGTTTCTTTCGTAGGTCCAAGTGCAACGCAACAGCTATTGCACATGACCAGAGTGCAGGGGATAAGTAGTCGCCTGTGGGCCGATGCCAAGATTATTCCGCTCAACCATGAATACTAGGGAGCTAAGAAAACTCACCGGGTGGCTGCTCGGCCGCAAACGCCGCCGTGATGCCGGCGTCCCTCGGACGCCCCAAGGGTGGGCGAAGCAGATCAACCCACGCGAGCCAGCCTATCGACGCGTGACGCAGGGCGAGGTCAAGAAGTTTGCTCGGCTTCGGAGGCGAGGTCGGTCGTTCCGGTGGATTGGCCGTCGATATGGACGATCGCATCGCACGATCGCGAGATCGCTGGCTGGTCTGCCGGAGACCACAACTTCAGTAGCGGTCCGTTCTGTCCGATAGAGAGTCGCTTTCTCGCTGAGACCCGAACAGGGAGACCATCCACAGCGAGTTGAAATAACAGTTGTCGTAATCAAGAGTCTCTATGGTCTCGCGAGCTTTCCACTGCTCGATCTTTGTCGTCCACATTCTCTCAATGTGACTGGATTCAATATCTAGATAGTCGTTGTTATGGCAGTGACGGTAACGCCCAACGTCACCCCAGTACTCGCGTTGGCGAGCGCTGTCGAATTTCTCGGTTCGTCCTGGCAACTGATAATGATCAAAGTACATGAAGGCTTCTGATAGGTGGTGTTCACTCTCCATGTGCAGGAGAGGAATTGTCCCTAGAGTCTCCCAAATTCTGTAGCTGATACCACCCACCGCCGCAGCGGTATCTCCATCGAAACACTTCGACCCGCCTATCTGCAGAACCAGCGTTCCCGCGACAACGGCAACCCGCAGGCGGACCTCCGCCTCCAATCCCATCATGTCTCTCAAGCGGTATCCCGCTGGGATGGTCCACTCCTTGAAGATGACCCGCGCTTTGGAATGCACATCGTCGATCCACAACTGCGTGCCGGAGACATCGAAACTTACGAAAATGTGGTCTCCACGATGGTCGACCTTCCGGTCAGGGACGGCGGCAACCAGCGAGTCGCGCCATTCTTCGAATGAGAGGCCCTCGACGTGCTTTTGGTGAACTCGACGAAGGCACTGATGGCCAAGGACGCCGTGAAGGTTGACTCTCACTTTGATGCCAGTGCTTCGCTGGAGACTTTTGGCGAGCTCTATCGCGACAATGCCAAGAGTTCGATGGTATCGCGTGATGAGTTGCCCCGTGATCATGCACCAGCCGATAGTGGCCAATGGAACTCCCGCCAGGAAATTGCCGCGCGCTGCCGCATTGACCCCCCAAACCGCGACGGTTCCCCCGACAAGAATCAACGCGTACGACCATGCTTCCAAAGCCATCGCCCGCAGTCTGCCCACGCCACGCCCCCTTCGCTGCATCCCCACAATCGTTCCAGGTATGAGTTCCAGCCCCGAAACGCCGGATCCCTTGACCGCAGAGAAAAAGCCCATGCGGCCCGCCTTCCGCTGGTGTCTAGGGCTCGCCACTGCCGTTCGGTAACGAGTACGCCAAGCGCCCGTGAAACTGCTCCCGCGCCGAGGGGTTTTGATCACACACGTTACCGCTTGGGAACATCAGATCGGCGCGGTTGTCGGTGTGCCAGAAGCCCAGTGAGTGGCCGAGTTCGTGCTTGATCACGGCAGGGGCGACTTGTAGCCCAGGGCACGGCGTACAGCCCGGTGTGCGTAAGAACACCGTGATGGTGCTGCCGCCGATGTCTGACCGCGCACAGAGCCCTGAGTTCGTGGTCGCGCCGTCCCATTGCACGTGAATCTTGCCCGGGACTGTGATGAACGGTAACGGGGCCACGGTGCCATATTCGATGCCCGCGACACCCATGCCGCCCGTCCAGAGCGGAGTCGTGTTGATGAGCGCGGCGGCGGTGGCATCCAGCGTGGCCGGTGTGATCGCGCCTCCGATGTTGTCCACGGTCATGATGTAGAGCATCGGTGGCTGCTGATGGCGGCGCAGTGTAACGAGTCGCCCGAGGTCGAAGCTGCCAAGTGCGAACTGGCGGTAGAACGCGGGCTCGTAGCGCGGGTCGCTCAGCAGCGGATTCGGCGCGGGTGTCACAGGTGGCACCACGACAGGCGGCGCGGCGGCAACCGGCACGACGACTACAGGCGCGGGCGTCGGCGCGGTGGGCGTTGATCCCGAGCACCCGGTAAGGAGCACACAGAAGGACAGCGTCATGCGACGCAGTGTCGGCATAGACCGTGGAGGCTAACACAACGGTCAGTGCCTTCGCCGTGTTAGACGGGTGTTAGACGCGATAACCCGGCCGAGCGGCAGTGAGTCGCAAATCGCTGAATTGTCTAGGTAATTTGGAGCCGGCGATCCGGTTTGAACGGACGACCTGCTGATTACGAATCAGCTGCTCTACCAACTGAGCTACGCCGGCTTCTGGGCGAGGTCCCCGTCGCGATGCGCACGGCGGAGACAGACAGTCAGCTTACCAGAAAGGCCGGCCACGGGCCACCACGACCTTTACCGCCATCGGCCGCTTGCGAGACCGGCCGGCGCGGCCGCGCTCGAGAGAATGGGCGTGATCATTGCAATCACGACGACTCGAGGGGTGCGACAATTCGCGCCTGATTCATAAACGGCCCGCGCGTGCGCAGATCACGGCGGTGCTTTACCGAAAGAGGGTTACCGTGGAACCAAAGAACACCGACGGCACGATGGGCGAAGAAGTCTCGGCATTCGGACAGCGCGCCAAGGGCGCTGTGAAGGACGCGACCGGCGCCATGACTGGCAATCGCAGCCTCGAACGCGACGGCGAGCGCGAGAACGCCGAAGGCCGCGCCCGCCAGGCCAGCAACAACGTGATGGACGACACCAACGTAACAGGCCGGACCCATTCGACCGCCGGCGGCTACGTCACTGGGCTCTACTCGACGCCCGAGTCGGCCAGCCGCGCCTACCAGGACCTCACCACGCGTCACGGCTACAAGTCGGACGACATCAACGTGTTGATGACCGACGAGACGCGCAAGCGCCACTTCGGTGACGCGAAGCCCGGTGCCGAGCTCGAAGGCGGCACCAAGGCCGCCGAGGGCATGGGCGTGGGCGGCGCGATCGGCGGCGGCGTCGGCGCGGCCATCGCGGCGCTGTTCGCGGTGGGCACGTCGATCGTCATTCCCGGCCTCGGGCTGGTGGTGGCTGGTCCGATTGCCGCCGCCCTGGCGGGCGCCGGCGCAGGCGCGGCCACCGGCGGACTGATCGGCGCGCTCGTCGGCGCCGGCATTCCCGAAGAACGCGCCCGTGAGTACGAGCGCGGCCTCAATGAAGGCGGCATCGTGATCGGCACGCGCGCCCGTGACGCCGCCCACGCGGCCGAACTCGAGAAAGACTACGGTTCGTACGGCGGCAGCAACGTCCGCAGCTAGACCACCGAAGGCCGCGGGCTATCGATAGCCCGCGGCCTGTAGTTCGAACAGCTCGGCATATCGTCCGCGGGCCGCCAGCAGTTCCTCGTGCGAGCCCAGCTCGCTGACCTTCCCGTCGGCAACCACCGCAATCCGATCGGCAATTCGCACCGTCGAGAACCGGTGCGAGATGACGATGCCGATCCGCCCCTTGAGCATCGTTTTCAGTTCCGCGAAGATCGCGGCCTCGGCTTCGGGGTCCAGGGACGAGGTGGGCTCGTCCAGAATCCAGATGTCGGCATTGCGGTACATGATCCGCGCCAGCGCCAGCCGCTGCCACTCCCCTCCCGACAGGTCGTGGCCGCCCTCGAACAGGCGGCCGACCTTCGAGTCGAGGCCACTCGGCATCTTCTTGACCAGCCACTCACTGCGCGAATCTTTCAAGGCGGCGAGCACGCGTTCGTCATCCACCGCGCTGTCGGGGCGTCCCATCACCACGTTCTCACGCACCGTCAGCTCATAGCTGGCATAGTCCTGGAACAACACGCCGATGCGGTTGCGCAGTTCGCCAGGGTTCAGCTCGCGCAGGTTGGCGCCGCCGACCCGGACCGCGCCCTGGTCGACGTCGTAGAACCGCAACAGCAGCTTGACCAGCGTGCTCTTGCCGGCGCCGTTCTCGCCGACCAGTGCGATCAGCTCGCCGCTGCGAATGTGCAGGTTCAGGCCGGTCAGCGCCGGCTCGGTGCCGCCTGGATAGGTGAACGTGACCTCGTCGAACTCGATGCCGGCCGCGAGCGAGGCCGGCACCGGCCGTGCCGGCGACGGCACCGGGACGAGCGCCTCGATCGACAGGAACGAAAAATAGTCCTCGAGAAACGTCGTGTGCTGATCGACCGAGACGAACGTGCTCGAGATCAGCCCGAGCGTGCTCGACACCGCCGAGAACGCGCCGATGACGAGCACCACCCCGCCCGGGTCGATGGCGCCGGCCACACCCTCCCTGGCGACGAACAGGTACGCCAACGCCAGCGCGGTCCCCGTCACGAGACCCGTCCACATGGAGACGCGTGTGCCCGATCGGTACATCTGTTCGCGCAGCCGGTACAGTTCCTCGGATCGCTCACGATAGCGCTCCAGCAGGTAGTCGGCCAGGACGTACGCCCGGATCTCCTTGGTGTTCTTCGGCTGCACCAGCAGGTCGCCCAGGTACTCCCGCTCGCGTTCTTCTGGCGTCTCCTTGTAGTAGAACTCGTAGAGCCGGGCGGTGACGCGGCGCTCGAGAGCCAGCGACAGCAGCGCGGCGACCAGCGCGAGCACGACCAGGATGTAGTGGAGACTCGCCAGCAATCCGGCCATCAGCACGATGGTGACGACGTTGCCGGACAGCCCGAGCACCGACCAGGTTAGGTCGCCGGGCCGCCACGAGACGTCGCGTTTCGCGCGCGCCAGCCGATCGTGCCAGTCGGAGTTGTCGAAGTGGCCGAGGTCCACCTTCGACGCCTGCTCGAGCAGGCGCTGCTCGGCTTCCAGTTGCACGCGGCGCACGAACAGGTTGCGACCGTAGCCCATGTAGGCGCCGATCGCCCGCTGCACGCCGGTCGAGATCCAGAGACCCGCGACGATCGGCAACAGGTCGGTCCACTGCAGCGACTCGGCCCTGGCCTCGGCAATCCGGTTGACCAGCACGGCGCCCAGGTACACCGCGACCGGGGTCATGGCGGCCGAGACCATGCCCAGCAGGCTGTAACGAACCAGCGCGCTTGGCGACGCGGCCCACGCCAGCGAGAGGCCCTTCCGCAAGTTCTTCCTGACGCGGCGCGTCCGCCCCTTCAGCGCGTCGGCACTGACAGCCATCCGGACAGTTTACTTGCGGCCCAAAAGAAAAGGACCCCGAAGGGCCCTCGTCTCGACTCCGCCGACCCGCGACGGTCAGAGGATGTTCGTCGCCGTGCCCGCGTTCTGGCAGGCGTTGGCAATGTTGGCGAGCGCTGTCTCGACCAGCTTGCGCGACGTGCCGATGTTCATGCGCATATGGTTGGCGCCGCCCGTGCCGTAGCCAGCCCCCTGGTTCAACTGCACCTTGGCGTGCTTGATAAAGAACCGCTCGACCATTTGCTCCGGCGTCAGCGCCGGCAGGTTCGCGGCCTTGTTCTTGTTGTAGTCGGCGGCGAGCTGCTTCGAGTTGATCTTCTCGGCGACACCGGTGACGTCCAGCCACGCCAGGTACGTGCCCTGCGCGCGGTGGGTCTTGATCATCGGGATCTTGTCGTGGATGTAGTTGACGACCAGGTCGTGCGTGCCATTGACATACTCGTTGGCCTGGCGCAGCCACTCATCGCCCGCGGTGATGGCGGCCTGGTTGGCAACGACACCCATGGTGTTGATGTCGGCACGGTGGTTGACCTTCACCCGCGCGAGCAGGTCGGGGTTGGTCGAGTAGAACCACGCCACCTTGTGCGCGGCGAGGCCGAATGACTTGCTGGCGGCCTTGAACGTGAGGCTGTTGTTGACGATGGCCTTGTTGGGCAAGCTCGCAAACGGCGTGTACTTCTGCCCCTTGCTCACCCAGTCGCAGTGGATTTCGTCCGCCAGCAGCACCACGCGGTGCTTCAGGCAGATTTCGCCAATGCGCGTGAGGTCGTCCGCCGACCAGCAGTTGCCGGTCGGGTTCTGCGGGTTACAGAGAATGAACGAGTGGGTGTCGATGCTGATACGGCGCTCGAACTCCTCGAAGTCCATGGCGAACTGGCCGTTCACGAACTTGAGCGGCACGTCCTCGGCCCGGGTCTGCGAGGCCGTCAGGTCGGAGTAGAAGCCGTTATAGGTCGGCGTCTGCAGCAGCACCTTGCTGCCCTTGGGCGAAAACGTGATCAGGGCCGCGATCAGCGCGGGGTGCACGCCGTTCGACAACACGATGGTGGCGGGATCGACGTCGATGCCGTAATGGACCTTGTTCCACTTGGCCACCGCCGCGGCCATGGCCGGGGTCGCCTCGTCCATGTCGAGGTAACCCCAGTTCTCGTGCTTCATGCGGGCGTTGAGGGCGTCGGTAATGCACGGCGCCGCTTTGAAGTCGATGTCGGCAATGCCCATGCCGATATCGACACTGCCCTTGCCGAACTGCCGATTGGGGCGGTCGAACTTGGAAGAGCTGGTGCCGAAGCGGTTGTAGACGGTGTCGAAGTCGAACTTGCCGTTGGCGGGCAGTTGAAAGGCCGAACCCGCCGCAGCCATCAAGGGATTGCCGCTGCCGGCGGCGGCCCCGGCCAGGGCGGTCAGTCCGGCGTTCCGAAGGAACGAGCGTCGATTCAATCCATGCGTTTGTGACATGCGTGGGTCCTCACGGCGGTGATACTACACCCGCGTGACATCCCTGACGAAGTCTTTTTGCGGCCGTGGCGGCGCCACACGGCCGCCCCGGGCTGCCTACACGCCGCAGGTGTAGAAGGTCATCCTTAACTGCCCTGACCCGATGGATAGTGACTGGGTGTTGCCCGCCGAGTCCGTCGCGGTCACCGACACCAGGAGGTCGGTCGACGTCCCCTCGGCGGTCGAACCGGCCAACCCACACTGATCGGTGATCGCCAGCGTGTTACTGGCTGAGGTCTGCGTCACGGTTCGCGTGGTCGAGCCGTAGACATAGGTCGCGTTCCAAACGTAGCTCGTGACCGCCGACGGAAGATTCGTCGACGCCACCAGGTTACAGGTGTTGGCGGCGCCTGACGACCGAATCTGGCAATTGTTCGTCGCGCTCGTCGACCGGAACGGATCAAACAGCTGCACCGACAGCGTGAACCCACTGCCGCGCTGCTCCACCCGATGGCGCGCCGAGCCGCCTGGCCAGTCAAAGCGAATTGTTCCCGTTCTGAACGCGCCGGGATTGGCGGGGTAGGAGAACGGGACCCTCGCCTCCTCGGTGCCGGTCGTCGGTGCCGACACGGTCAGCCACGATGAATCGCTGGTGGCCGTCCACGTGCACCCGGAGGTATTCGCGAACAAGTCGACGAACCCGTTCCCGGCCGCAGCGCCGACTTCGGTGTAGTCGGACCTCAACCAATACGAACACGGCGGCACGTAGCAGGTCGCCGAGACGCCGTTGCCCGCGATCTGTGAGAACACCTTCTGCACCGACGTCTGGTGATCACAAGCGTTGGTGCGATAGCGCAGGTACTCCTGCGTCCAGATCACCCCGCCTTCAGGGTCCACCGCCGACGAGGTCAACGAGCGGGCCATCAGCAGGTACGCCGCCTCCAGTTCCCGGCGAAACGCCAGGGTTTCATTGCGCGGCGGGAACTCGACTGCCCCGCCGGGGTTCTCGGCGCAGATGGCACCGGCCGGGTTGCCGGCGACCTGGGCGAAGACGCGCTGCATGGCCCCCAAGTGGTCGCAGCCGTTCACGCGGTACCGAATGTACTCCTGCGTCCACACCACCTCGCCTTCACGGTCAACAGCCGTGGCCGTGGCCTCGCGATTCAGTGACGTGGCATACACGGTCTCGAGTTGATTGCGAAAGTCGAGCACCTCGTTGCGGCCTGGGAAAAAGACATCCATCGCCCCTGACACGCCGCCAGGCGCGATCGGCGAGCGATCACCCGTGGCCGCCACTGCCACCGCCGACGGGGCAGTCGGCAAGGCCGACGTCGCACGCTCGGGCGACCGCGAGCATCCGGCCACGAGCATCACCAACACGCCAGCCACCACGGTTCGTCGCACCATGTTCAGACTCTCCTCGGCCTTCGCAGCCGCGGGCGCGCGGTCGAAGCCGACCAATAATAGACCGACTGCCCGGCGCTCTCATCCATGACGACGACGAGTTACTGAGGCTTCGGACGCGGGGCAAACGGCCCCGCGTCCGGCTGGCCGTGCGTGTTGGCGAGCGGCCCCAGTTCCGAGGCCACGCCCCTCGCGATCGCCGCTGTTTCGCTGCCCGCCTGGAAGCAAGTGAAGTCCGGGCGATCGCGCCACGCGAAGGGACCACACAGCCGGATCCCGGCGTTGATCGCCGCATCGTGCACGATATTGATGGTGCGCTCGTAGTCGGGCGTCCCTTGCCGGTACCCGGTAAAGTTCGCGAGGTCGCCGCTGGCGGCAAAAATCGCGCTGACGCCAGGGACCTTCGCAATCTCGGCCGCGTTCTTCACGCCCTCGAGCGTTTCAATCATCAGGATCAACACGATGTTGTCGTTGGCGGTGTTGCGATAGCCGCCGGGCACGGCGCCCCACATGGCAGCATCGAACGCCTGGCCGCCGCCGTTGCTGCGGCGCCCGAGTGGCGGGAAGTAGGTCCAGTCGCGCGCCTGAATCGCCTCGGCGACGGTGTCGATCGTGGGCACGACGACGACCAGCGCGCCGGCATCGAGCGCGTGCTGAATCTCGCGCTCGTCGGTGTAAGCGACGCGCGCGCCGGGCACCGCCTTCGCGTACGGACAGGTGCGCCACATCCGCGCGACCGCCTGCCAGTCGGTCTGCCCGTGCTGCATCTCAGTCCAGATGAAATCGTAGCCGGCGTTGGCCATGGCGCAGTAGGTGGACGGATCGGTGGCGCCGAACACCGTGCCGCCCGTGACCTTGCCGCCTTGCGTCAGCTTCAGCTTGGCCGGGTTCCACACCTTGACGCCGGCCGGCACGGCATACGCGGGACCAAACTTCCAGGTCGCGGGATCGAACGCGCCCTGGTTGGCGGCCCCGGGCGGCGCCGTCGTGATGGCGCGACTGTCTGTGCCGGCGGGCGCGGCCAGTGGAAACTTCGACGCGCCAGCGTTGGGATTACTGGCGTAGGGATCTGCCGAGGGCGCCTGGGGCGTTGGCGGCGCCGGCCGCGCGGGCTGGGGATCCTGGCCTGAGACCGTGAGGGCGCCGGCGGTCAGCGCGGCGCAGGCGATCGCGACAATCTGGGTGAGACTCATGGCCCGGGCTCCTGCGGCGCACTGTAACATTGATGGCGCGTGCACAACATCGACCTCATCCTGACCCTGACCGGAGGTCTCACTGCCGCGCTGATTTTCGGATACGTCACTCACCGTCTCGGCCTTTCGCCGATCGTCGGCTATCTGCTTGGCGGTACGCTCCTCGGTCCGCATACCCCGGGCATCGCGATCGACGCCGGCCTGGCCGAACAGATGGCCGAGATTGGCGTCATCCTCCTGATGTTCGGAGTCGGCCTGCAATTTCACATCGCGGAGCTGCTGGCGGTCCGCGGCACCGCCATTCCCGGCGCGCTGCTGACCAGCCCAATCGCCGCCACGGTCGGCTACGGCATGGCCATCGCCGGCGGCTCGAGCCGGCAGGGCGCGATCATCTTCGGGGCCGCCTTGTCGGTCTCGAGCACCGTGGTCATGGTGCGCGTGCTGAGCGACAACCGCGACCTGCATACCGTGAAGGGCCACATCTCGGTGGGCTGGCTGGTCGTCGAGGACATCTTTACCGTCATGGCCCTCGTGCTATTGCCGGTCCTGCTGACCGGCAGTGACGGGAACCTGGGCATCAGCCTCGCACTCACGGCGCTCAAGGTGACGGCGCTCATCGCCTTCACCGTGCTGGTCGGCAACCGCGTGATTCCGTACTTGCTCGATCGCGTCGCCGCCACCCGCTCGCGCGAGCTGTTCACGCTTACCGTCCTGGTGCTGGCGCTCGGCATCGCGGTTGGGTCGGCCTATCTCTTCGGTGTCTCGATGGCGCTCGGCGCTTTCCTGGCCGGCATGGTGGTGGGCCGCTCCGAGTACAGCCAGCGCGCGGCCTCGGACGCGCTGCCCATGCGCGACGCGTTTGCCGTGCTGTTCTTCGTCTCGGTGGGCATGCTGCTCAACCCGATGGCGCTCGTCGACTCCCCTCTGGTGCTGGCCGGGACACTCGCGGTCGTGTTGGTCGTCAAACCCCTGGTCGCGTTCGTGATCATGCGGGTGATGCACTACCCGTTCAGGCTCGCCTTGTCGGTGGCGGTCGCGCTGTCGCAGATCGGCGAGTTCTCCTTCATCCTGTCGGCGCTCGGCAAGCAGCTGGGCGTCTTCACCGACAGCGCCGGCAACACCCTGGTCGCGGTGTCGATTATTTCGATCGTGCTCAATCCGGTGGCCTACCGCTCGGTGCACGCCCTCGAGCGCTGGGCCATGGCGTGGCCCTGGCTGTGGCACCTGCTGAACGGCCGCACCGGCATGGTCGCTGCCGAAGATCACGCGCGGGCGCGACCCGACAAGCGGTATCGCGCCGTGGTCGTCGGTTACGGGCCAACCGGGCGCACCGTGACCCGACTGCTCAATGACAACGACGTGACGCCGACCGTGGTCGAGTTGAACATGGACACCGTCCGCGAACTCAAGGCGCAGGGCATCGACGCCATCTACGGGGACGCCAGCCATCGCGACACCCTGAGGGCGGCCGGCGTGGCACACGCATCGGTGCTGATTCTGACCTCGGCCGACATTGCCCACACCGAGGACGTGATCAAGGAGGCCCGCGAGCAGAATCCGCGGGTGCAGGTCATGGCGCGGACCACCCACCTGCGGGAACGCGACAAGCTGAAGGCCGCGGGTGCCGATCTGGTGTTCTCGGGCGAAGGCGAGGTAGCCCTGGCGTTTACCGAGTCCATCCTCTTCCGGCTGGGCGCAACGGCGGAACAAATCGATCGCGAGCGCGGCCGCGTGCACGTCGAGCTGTTCGGGAACCGCGGCGCATGAAGGCCCTGCTGCTAGCTCGCGGCCTTGGCCGCCGCATGCAAGAGGATGGCGGCGTGGCGCTGACCGCCGCGCAACAGGCGGCCGCCGCCGGCGGCGCCAAGGGCATGGTGCCGGTCGGCGCGGGCGAGCGGCCGTTCCTGGACTACATCCTCAGCGCCCTGGCCGACGCCGGCTGCGACGACGTGTGCCTGGTGGTGGCGCCGGAGCACCAGGCCATCGCCGATTACTTCACGGGAGCCGGGCGCCCGTCGCGCGTGCGCCTCTCCTGGGCCGTGCAGACGGTGGCCGACGGCACGGCGCGCGCCGTGCTGGCCGGGCAGCCGTTCGCCGGCGAGGATCCGTTCCTGGTGCTCAACGCCGACAACCTTTACCCGGCCGAGGTGCTGCGCGCACTGGTCGCGCTCGACGGCCCGGGACTGCCGGCCTTTGACCGCGAGGCCCTGGTCCGCGACAGCGGGTTCCCCGCCGATCGGGTGGCGGGGTTCGCCCTCCTCGACGTCGATGCCGAAGGCCAGTTGCGCGGTATCGTCGAGAAGCCGTCACTGCACCAACTGGCGGCGGCGGGTGACCATGCGCTGGTCAGCATGAACGTGTGGCGGTTCGACGCCGGCATCTTCGCGGCCTGCGCCCGGGTGCCCCTGTCGGCGCGCGGCGAGTACGAATTGCCCGGGGCCGTGGCGCTGGCCATCACCATGGGCACACGCTTTCGCGCGATCCCTGCGCGAGGCGCGGTGCTGGACCTGTCGCGCCGGGGCGACATCCCCATGGTTTCGACCCGGCTGGCCGGACTGGAGCCGCGGCCATGACCGACGCATTCACCCGTCACTTCGAGCAGATTGGGATGACCGCTGGTGAGGCGCGGTCGCGAGCGGCGCTGTTCCGTGAACTCGACGAACGCGGCGGCCGCGTGCTGAACGGCCCGCCGCAGTGGTACCGGTTTTCGCCGGGCCGCGTCGAGATCTTCGGCCGGCACACCGACTATGCCGGCGGCCACTCGCTGCTGGCGGCGGTTCCGCGGGGCATTGCGCTGGTGGCCCGGCCGCGCACCGACGGCCTGGTGCGGATCGGCGACATTCGCGACGGGCAGATCGTCGAGGTCGATCCCTCGGCTCCGGCGCCGCCCGAATACCGCGGCCTGCGCCGCTACGTGCACGTCGTGGCGCGGCGGCTGTTCCTCAATTTCCCCGCCTGCTCGCTGGGCGCCGAGATCGCCATCGCCAGCGACTTGCCGCGCGCCTCGGGCTTGAGCAGTTCGAGCGCGTTGGTCGTCGGTGTCGCCGCGGCCCTGATCGCCCGGGCCCGGCTCACCGAGCGCGACGAGTGGCACCGCTACCTCCCCACCGTGCAGCACCTGGCGTGGTACCTCGGCTGCGTCGAGAACGGTCTCGACTACGAGGGGTTGCCCGGCGCCGCCGGCGTCGGCACGCACGGCGGCAGCGAAGACCACACGGCGATTCTGGCCTGCCGCCTCGGCCACGCCAGCCTGTATCGGTTCATGCCGGTCACCGCCCTGCGCGACGTGCCGATGCCGGCAGACTGGACCTTTGTGATCGCCTCGAGCGGGGTGCAGGCCGACAAGGCCGGCTCGGTGATGGCCCGCTACAACCGCGCGGCCGACTCGGCGCGCGCGCTCGTTCAATTGTGGAACCGGCACGCCGACGCGCCGGCACACTCGCTCGCGGCCGCGCTGGCCCGGACCCCCGAGGCGGTCGCACAGTTCGACCGCTGGATCGAGACCGCGGCTGGCGAGTTCTCGCCCGAGGACCTGCGCAAACGCCTGCACCACTTCGTGAACGAAGACCGCCGCGCCCCGCTGGCAGCCCAGGCGTTTGCCGACGCCGATGCCGCCAAGGTCGGCGAGCTGTCGCGGGCATCGCAGTATGAAGCCGAGGTGCTGCTCGGCAACCAGATTCCCGAGACCATTGCGCTCGCCCACCTGGCCCGCGAGACCGGTGCCTACGCCGCCAGCAGTTTCGGCGCCGGCTTCGGCGGCAGCGTCTGGGCGCTCACGTCCACGCACGACGCCGAGGCGTTCGCCGAGGAGTGGGTCCGCGCCTACCAGCGACGGGTCCCCGCGGTGGCCCCGGTCCCGTGGTTCGTCGCCCGCCCCGGCCCCCCGGCGACCGAGATCACGTTCCCTTAGCGGCCAAGCTCAGCTAAGATGCCGCGAATGCGGATATTCGCGTGGCTGCTTCCTTTCGCCGTACTGGGCGCATCGGCCTGCGCCGGGGCGGCGCCGCCCCCGCCGCCCCCGTTCCAGACCACCGTCAACATGAAGGACTTGATGTTGAACGTCCTCGACCCGGCGGCCGACGGCCTGTGGGACGCGGTCGGCTCGATCATGACCGTGGAGGGGACGTTCGAGAAGTTTCCGGCGACCGATGACGAGTGGGCCGGCGTGCGGGCCAACGCCATCCAGCTCGCCGAGTCGGGCAACCTGCTGATGCTACCCCAGCGCTCGAACGGCTCCGCCGAGTGGATCGCCGACGCCCAGGCCCTCATCACGCAGAGCGGACGCGCCCTCAAGGCGATCGAGGCGAAGGACAAGGACGCGCTGTTTACCATTGGCGGCGACATCTACGACGTGTGTACCAGCTGTCACAGCAAGTTCTCGCCAACCCTGGTGAGGCCGTAACGGTGTCGCTCCTGGCATTCGCCGAGTGGCTCGATGCCACCGCCGGCAGTACGGCGCTGCACGAGTCGATGTACATGTACCCGATCGTCGAGTCGACCCACGTGGTGGCGCTCATGCTGTTCGTGGGCCTGGCCATCATCCTCGACCTGCGACTGCTCGGCCTCACCTTGAAGCGGGTGCCGGTGTCGCTCGTCGCCGGGCGCCTGTTGCCATGGACGACGGCCGGCTTCGTCATCATGGTCGTCACCGGCGCACTGCTGTTCTACGCCATCCCGGTGCGCACCTACCAGAGCATCTTCTTCCGGGCCAAGGTCCTCTTCCTGATTCTCGCGGGGCTGAACGTGTGGTACTTCCACACCCGCGTCTTCAAGCGGATCGGCGAGTGGGATCACGACGTGATCACGCCCAAAGCCGCGCGCCGCGCCGGCCTGGCCTCGCTGGTCCTGTGGGCCGGCATCATCGTGACCGGGCGCATGATCGCCTACAACTGGTTCGACTGCGACATTCAGCCACAGTCGGCCTTCGTCAACTGGGCGGCCGGCTGCATCGTCCCGCCCCCTACGCCCTGAGACCGAATGCTGCTCCCCTTCTTCGAGTGGTGCGAAACGTTGTGGCTGGGTCAAGCCATCATCGGCTCGAACTGGCTCTTTCCAGTCATCGAGTCGGTGCACCTGCTGGGGCTGGCGTTGCTTGGCGGCTCCATCCTGCTGGTCGATCTCCGGCTGCTCGGGCTGGGGCTGAAGGAGCGCGCGGTCGCCGAACTTGCCCAGGACGCGCGGCCGTGGATGCTGACGGGCCTCGCGATCCTGGTCGGCACGGGCATCCCGCTGTTCCTGTCGGAGCCGATCAAGCTGTATTACAGCACCGCGTTCTGGATCAAGATCACGACGCTCCCGTTTGCCATCGCCTTCGCCCTAACCGTGCGCGCGCGTGTGACGCTCAGTGACTCCGTACGTAACACAGCGCGCCGCCAGCAAGTGGTCGGCGCGCTGTCAATCGCGCTCTGGTTCACCGTGGCCATCTCCGGCCGGTGGATCGGGTTTTCGTAAAGTCCACAAGAGTTCAGGAGATCAAGAGAAACCTAATTGGTTTCTCCTAAACTCCTTGTCTCCTGTTTTCTTAACGTCTCCTGTTTTCTTAACGGCCGCCGGGCTTCTTCGGGGTTTCGCCCGGGTCGCGGCCGTCTTTCGGCGCGCCGGTGCCCGACGAACCCATAAACAGCTTGCGGCCGTCGGTGAAGGTGATGTCGCGGCCATTGGCGCGCTTCAGCGAGTGGTCCTTGGTCTGGTAGCCGTCAACAATGACCTCGGTGCCAATCTTGACGGTGTCGCGGGTCACGCCGCGGCGCAGCAGCGTGTTCGGCGTCCCGCCCTCGATCATCCACACCTCGGGCTGACCTTCCTTGTTGGTCGTCTCGATGTGAATCCACGTGTGGGGGTTCACCCATTCGAGCCGCACGACCTTGCCCTGCAGGCGAATCGGCGCGTTCGGATCGAATTCCGCGCCGAAGGCATGATGGGCGATCACC
>JBBQSP010000106.1:0-15162 GCA_038213735.1 Vicinamibacterales bacterium
GCATATGTGAATGGGGTCGCGACGGTGGGCGATGAGGGGCGTGCTCCGGACCGGTTCAATGCAGCCTATGTCACCGCGAACGCCTTTCCGCTGTTGGAGCTCTCGCCATCGCTGGGGCGCCTGCCGCTGCCTGAGGACGACCGGCCGGGCGGCGAGCCGATTGCCCTGCTCGGCAGCGACGCGTGGCGGCTGCGGTACGACAGCGACCCGCGGATTCTGGGCCGCGCGGTGCTCGTCAACGGGTCAGCCGCCACGGTGGTTGGCATCATTCCAGAGCGCTCCGGCTTCCCGAGCACGGCGAGCGTCTGGCTACCTCTTGGTCAGTATCCGGATCTGAAGGCGGATCGCTCGGCCCGACCGCTGCACGTGATCGGCCGACTACGAGGCGGCGTCGGCCAGGAGGCCGCGCGCAGCGAGATCGAAACGATCTTTGGCGGCCTCGAAGCGATCTACCCCGACAGCAACCGCAACGTCCGCGCCCGGGTTGTGCCGCTCAACGTGCGCCTGCTCGGTAGTCTCGATGGATGGATGCCGTTCATTTGGGCCGGCATCATCGTGATCCTGATCGCGTGCGCGAACGCGGGGAACCTCATGATGGCGCGAGCGGTCCATCGCGCCCCGGAGATTGCTATCCGCACGTCGCTCGGCGCCAGCCGCGCCCGCATCGTCGGTCAACTCCTAGTAGAGGCGGTTTTTATTGCCAGCGCCGCGGCGGTGGTCGGCGCCGTGATCTCCGCCGTCGGCGTGCGCGCGGTGCAGACGGGCATTCCCGATGGCACCCTCCCTTACTGGAACGACTACACGATGGACCGGGCGGTGTTTGGCGGCCTCTTCACGCTGGCACTGGCGACGGTCGCGGTATTCGGACTGATTCCCGCCATCTACGCCTCACGCACCGACGTCAATCGTACGCTTAAGGACGGAGGCCGCGCTAATACCGGCGCTGGAATGGGCGTGCTGACCAGCGCGTTTCTGAGTGTGGAACTGGCGCTGGCGATGATCTTGCTCACACAGGTCGCGGTCGCGTCCTACATCGTAAACCGGCCGCTGCCGACTGACGCCAGCATCAACACCTCGGAGATCGTTACCGCTGCGGTGACTCTGCCCGCGGGATCGTACGGGTCCGCGCGGCAGCGGAGCGATTACTTCGGGCGGCTCGAAGATCGCTTGAAGGCGCGCGCGGAAGTCGTCACTGTGTCACGCGCCACCGTGCTGCCTGGGGGCGGGACGGGCCCGCGCCGTCTAGACATCCGTGGCCAGGAACAGCCGGAAGGCGAGCCAGCGCCAACCGTACTGACCATCGAAATTTCGCCGCGATATTTCGAAACGCTCGCGCTCAATGTCCTGAAGGGACGAGACTTCACGCCGCTGGACGGCCGCCATGGTAACGCCGCAGCAATCGTCAACGATCGCTTCGCGCAGGTCTTCCTGAAAAGCGTCGATGCCATCGGCATGCAGCTGGCCGTGACAGCGTCGAATGCGCCTGCGAATACTGAACCGCAGTGGGTGACCGTAGTTGGCGTGGCGCCGAACGTGCGCCAACAGGGCGCGGGAGGTAGCGAACAAGAGACTCCGGTGGTCTACTTGCCGATTGACGCCGCGGCTCCCGCAACATCGGCGTTGTTGGTCAGACACAGCGTTGACCCGGAGCGTGCCACCGGCGTGGTCCGCGCCCAGGCTCAGGCTATCGATCCCAACGTCCCCCTGTACAGCGTGCGCACGTTGGAGCGCGCCGTACGGGAAGCGCAGTGGAACGGACACATGTCGGCGGTGTTGGCTGACACGGTGACGTGGATGAGCGTGCTGCTGGCGATGGTCGGGCTCTATGCGGTGACCGCACAGCGCGTGACGCTCAAGACGCGCGAGATCGGCCTGCGCATGGCCCTTGGCGCGCGATCGGCGCAAATCGGCGGCACGATCATCACCGGCCTGCGCGTGCCATTACTGGCCGGCTTACTGCTCGGCACGGCGGGCTCGATGGCGTGGGACGGCGCGTACTCCTCAGGGCTTGCCGGCGTGTACGCCAGTGCGCCACCGACCCTGCTGAAGATCGCCGGCTTGATCGTGGTGCTGCTGGTCGTGTCGTGTTCCATTCCGCTGCGCCGCGCAACGCGGATGAGTCCGGTGTCGGCGCTTCGTCACGACTAGTCGACCCCGGGGAGCTCAACTCCGAAGTCCGCAAATCGCAAATCACCAGATCGGCAAATCACCAGATCGGCAAATCACGAAATCTGCGACCCCAATCACCAAATCACCAAATCACCAAATCACGAGATCGCAAGATTCGGCGCTCCCCCACGATGGCGCGAGAGCGCCCGAGCCCGACGAGCGCTGAAAGCGCGAGCCCAACGAAGGTCCGCAGGACCGAGCCCCACGAGCGAAGCCAGCCCCCCTCAACACCATCAGGCGTCGAGCACTTCCCTGACCTTCTTGCGAATGCCGGCGGCGGTGAACGGTTTCTGGACGAACGCCACCCCGCGCTGCAGCCGACCCGTCCGGAACACCGCATCGTCGGTGTAGCCCGACATGTACAGCACCTTCAGCTGCGGATCGCGCGCGGCCAGGCGCTGGAACAGTTCCGGTCCACTTGAACCAGGCAGCACCACGTCGGTGACCAGCAGGGCGACACCGCCGGACGCTTCGCGATGGCGGGCCTCGGCCTCGTCGCTATTAGCAGCCTCGATCACGCGGTAGCCAATGCGGGTCAGGATCATCCGCGTCAGCGTGCGCACGGCTTCCTCGTCCTCCACCAGCAGCAGCAACTCGCTGCCCGCGACGGCCGGCGCCGGGCTGGCCAGAACGGCCTCGGCGGTCGCGTCGGCCGGCAGCCGCGGCAGATAGACCTTGAAGGTGCTGCCGCGTCCGGGCTCGCTGTAGACCCAGATGTAGCCGCCCGCCTGCTTCACCGCGCCGTAGACGGTCGCGAGGCCGAGGCCGGTGCCCTGCCCGCGCGCCTTGGTGGTGAAAAAGGGTTCGAACATGCGCCCACGCACTTCGTCGCTCATGCCGACGACGGTGTCGGTCACGGCCAGCATCACGTAACTTCCCGGTGTCACCGCGTAGTGCTGGGTGCCGTACGACTGGTCGAGCTCGATGTTGGCGGTTTCGATGGTCAGGCGCCCGCCTTCGGGCATGGCATCGCGCGCGTTGATCGCGAGGTTCATCACGATCTGCTGCAACTGCACGGGGTCGGCACGCACCCGCCCGATGCCGTCGGTCAACACGGTCTCCATCTGGATGTGCTCGCCGATCAGGCGCCCCAACAGCTTCATGCTCTCGGTGACCGTGACGTTCACGTCCACCACGGTCGGCTGGAGCAACTGCTTCCGGCTGAAGGCCAGCAACTGCGCGGTAAGGTCGGCGGCACGGTGGCCGGCCTTGAGAATTTCTTCGACGTGTCCGCGCCGGGGGTCATCCGGGCCCAGGTCTTCGAGCACGAAATTGCCGAAGCCGAGAATCGCCGTGAGCAGGTTATTGAAGTCATGCGCGATACCGCCGGCCAGCTGCCCGATGGCTTCCATCTTCTGTGACTGCCGCAGTTGCTCCTCGAGCAACCGCTGTTCGGAGATGTCGAAGCAGACGCCGAGGATGCGCAGGGCACCCGACGCATCGGCCAGCAGCCGCGACCGGCCGAGCGCCCACTTGTAGCTGCCATCGGGCTGCATCGCGCGGAACCGGATCTCGTGCTCGGTCCGGTCGACGGCGCCCCGCTCCATGCACCCGGCCACGACGGCCTGGTCATCGGGATGAATCAGCGCCAGCACGCCGTCCCTGGCCAAGGGGAGTTTCGTGGTCTCGAGGCCGAACAGCGGCGCCATGGTCTCGGAGAAGGTCACCTCGAGCGATTCCATGTCCATCTGCCACGTGCCGACGCGAGCGGCGCGGAGCGTGAAGCGCATGCGATCTTCGTTCTCCTGCAGCACGTGTGCGACCGTCTCGCGGTGGGTGATGTCCTGCGCGACATGTTCGGCCATGCGGTCGAACGCGCGACCGAGGCGGCCGATCTCATCGCGCCGGCCGGTATCGACCCTGCGTGAGTAGTCGCCGGCGGCGATGGCCTCGGTGGCGTCGGTCATGCGCGCCAGCGGCGCGGTGACACGCGCCGTCACGAACCGCACCAGCAAGGCCACGAGCAGGGCGGCCAGCGCGCCGAACCACAGCATGCGCCGCAAGAACTGGCGCGCCGGCGCCACAACGGTTTCACGTGGGAACTCCACCCACGCCAGCCACGGCGTATCGCGGATTTCGGCCAGCGCGCCGAGGTGCGGCCCACCGGCGCCGTCATACCGGGCCGGTCCGACGCTGGTGAGGTCGATCGGCGGCGGCGGCGCCACGCTGAGGTCTTTGAGGTCGACCCAGACACTGCCATCGCGATTACCCAGCTTGATGATGGCGTCCTGGCCGACCAGCTGGCCGATCAATCCAGGTGGGTTGATCGATAGCGCGATCCGGAGGCTCAGCGCCCCCATACGGTCGAGCCGGGGAAAGACGTCGGACACGACCGCGACGAGATCCAGATAGGCCCCACCTTCGGTCGCCACTAACGGGCTGAGCCCCTCGTCTGGGACTGTCGTCGACTCGGGCACGCTCGCAGGTCCGTCATTGTCGGCACGTCCTGGCTCGGCGACACTGATCACGCGGGCACCGGCGGCATCCCAGAGCGCGATGTGACGCGCGGTGCTTCCGGTGTTGATCTGGGCAATGACCGCGTCGGCGGCGGCGCGGTTAGCGGAAGAAGGATCGGCCAGAAAGGCACGCAAGGCCGGCTCGGTACCCGCTAGGCGCACCCTGGCCACCATGGGGCGCATCAGTCCTTCGAAGAGGTTCGCCACCTGGCCGGCCGTGGCGCGGCTGCGTTCACTCGCGGCGTTGCTCAGCGTTCGGTCGACCTCGCGATACGCGGCCCACACGACCACCGACAGCACGGCCGCGACCAGCACGGAGATGGCGGCCGGGAGCCACCACGCCAGGGAGTGAAACCGCCAGCGCCGGTCGGTGTCTCGCGCGCCCATTGGCAATGATTGGACGGTGCCACAAAGCAGTGACCAATGAAAGCTCGGCCTTAGCGAACCTTGGCCCCGGCGCGGAGGCGGGTTACGATGAACGACTGATGAACGCAAAGCCAAGCACGGCCTTGCGAAGGAGAGACTAATGAAGCGAACTGTTTTGGCCGTCGCGATCACCGCGCTGGCGTTTGGCGCCGCGGTCAGCGCGCAGAAGACCACCACGATCCACCCCGGCAAGGCCGGCAGCCCGCACGTCAGGACCGAGTTCACCGTTGACGGCGCCAACCTGTCGATCGAGTACGGCCGTCCCTCGCTCAAGGGCCGCACCCCCGGCAAGGACGTCGACCCGTACGAGGGCCGCGAGTGGCGCACCGGCGCAGACGAGGCCACCACGCTCAAGACCGACAAGATGCTGATGTTCGGCTCGGTGCACGTGCCGGCCGGCACCTACACGCTGTACACGATCCCGACCGGTGGCACGTGGCACCTCGTGATCAGCAAGAAGACCGGCCAGTGGGGCGTGCCCTATCCGAAGGGCGAAGACCTCGGCCGCGCGCCGATGACGCTGGGCAAAGCGCCTGCCGCCGCCGAGCAGCTCACCATCTCGGTCCAGGACACGCCCGCGGGCGGTACGCTCCACATCGATTGGGGCACCACGCGCGCGAGCATTCCGTTCACGATCGGCTAATGCCAGGGCTGGGGTGCTCAGAAACCTGAGCACCCCAGCCGTTCCGCACTATCCTTGCGCCTCTGTCCTTAGGAGGCCCACATCTATCCCACCCAGACGCCCTTCGCCGCCGCCGGCGGCTTCTTTCCGCAGGGCCTCAACGGCGTCGTCCGAAACGTGTAACCGAATCGAACCCACCCGGCAGAGCGTCCTAGTGCCGTGGCCGCACATCCGAACGCTGACCGCAGCCGTAATAATGGGGAAGATGGCTCTCGGCAAATGGACGAGGCGGTAATCCTTAGGATCGCGAACGGGGATCACAGCGCCCTGGGCACGTTGTACGATCTGCACGGTCGAGCTGTGTACACCCTGGCCTTGCGTATTGTCGGAGATCCGGCCGAAGCCGAAGACGTCACTCAGGACGTCTTCCTGCAGGTGTGGCGCGGCGCCGCGCGCTACGACAAGGGGCGCGGGGCCGTGGCGGGCTGGCTGCTCATGATGGCGCGCTCCCGCGCCATCGACCGCATCCGGGCCCGGCAAGCGCGGCCGATCGGCAGTGAATCGGGGGAGATTGCCATCGCAAGGCTGGCCGATGGTTCGGCCGGTCAGGAAGCAGCCGTCATCTCCGGGCAGGCGGTGGAAAGACTCAAGGCGGCATTGCAGGAGTTGCCCAACACGATGCGGGCAGCGATCGAACTGGCCTATTACGAGGGGCTCACCCAATCCGCGATTGCCGAGCGGCTCGGCGAGCCCCTCGGAACCGTGAAGACGCGGATGCGGACCGCCCTCCAGAAACTTCGCCTGGCACTGGGACCAGACGCCACGCCATGACCGACCACCAGCAATTCGGTGACCTGGCTGGCGCGTATGCCCTCGACGCACTCGATGCCGCGGATCGCGCGGCGTTCCTGCGGCACTTGCCAACATGCCTGCTATGTCAGCAGCTGGTGGCCGACGCGCGCCTCGTCGCCGCAACCTTGCCCCATACAGTGACGCCCATGGAACCGTCCGCCGCGCTCCGGAACCGAATCATGATGGCAGCCGGTCCGGCCAGTTCGACCCGGGTCACCGGCTGGCTCGCCGCGGCAGCGGCGGTCGTGGCTCTCGCCGCCGGCACTTTTGCCTGGACACAGTATCGACAAGTGGACGAGTCGCTCAGGGCCACCGCGCAGGCCAACGCGCAAGTCGAGGCCCTGCAGGCGCAGCTGACGGCCCTGCAGACACAGGCCGAGACCGCGCGGCGCGCCATCGACATTCTCGCGGCCGACGACCTTGCGCGTGTGAACCTCGAGGGGCAACCGGCGGCGCCGGGGGCGTCCGGACGCGCATACGTAAGCGCGTCGCAAGGCCTGTTGTTCACGGCCGTAGACCTGCCGCCCCTGCCACCCGGGCGCGTCTATCAACTGTGGTACGTCACGGCGACCGCGCCGTTGAGCGCGGCGCTCGTAACTCCAGACACCGGGGGACGCTTCACGCTGATTGCCAACGTCCCTGCCGGCGTCACGCCGAAGGCGTTGGCCATGACGATCGAACCAGAAGGCGGCCTGCCGGCACCAAGCGGCGCGTTCTACCTACTCGGCACCTTCTGAACGCTTCAGCACGGATCGATAGTCGTCCGGCGTGTCGATATCGATGTACGCACCGGCGTCCTTGATCAGGACGTCGAGCCGCTGCGACGCGTGCGCCGCAAATACCGCCTTCGCTCCCACCCCTGGATCAGCGCGCCGCAGGTCGTCGAACACGGCGCGATCGAAAATCACGGGATGACCGTGCTGCTCGCCATGGACGGGCCGCACGATGTGCGCTCGCGACTCTCGCCACGCGGCGACGATGGCGGCAACCGATGCGGGCCGCACGAGCGGCACGTCCACCAGCGTGACCAGGATCGCTTCGAGTTGGGGGTCATCGACGGCCGCGAGGCCGGCCAGCAGCGACGACAGTTGCCCCTCGGCCCATCCCAGGTGTTCGACCACGCGCGCGCGCGGTTCAAAGGCCGGCATCGCCGCGCGAACCGCATCAATGTGCGCGCCCGCCACCACGACCACACTGGGGAGACCGGCCGCCAGCAAGGTGGCCACCACTCGCGACACCACTGTGTCTCCGGTTGTCCCCAAAGGTAGCGCGGCCTTGGCCTGGCCCATCCTGGACGAGGCGCCGGCCGCCAGCACAATGGCGCGGATCATCGCGTTTTCCGGGCAGAAACGCGCCGTCCAGCGCCGAGAGCTCGAGCTGGGTAAATGCCGTTACATTCTGAGACGTATACTTGACTTCCCATTGTTGACCTGCCTACACTGACCGCGTTTTCCGCCCCCCTGCCAGTGGCCACAGTGTAATCGGCCTCATTTTTGATACCACCGGTATCGTGGGTGCGGCGGCCTGGAGGGCGTTTCCTCCAGGTTTCGGTTCATCGGAGGACAGGTTATGCCGACCGGAACAATCGCACGTCTCCTTATCGACAAGGGTTTCGGATTCATTCGTGATGAATCAGGCCTGGAGCATTTCTTCCACCGCAGTTCGGTTCGTGGGGCGGTGTTTGAACTGCTGCGCGAAGGACAGCGCGTCGAGTTCGTGATCGAGGAATCCCAGAAGGGGCCTCGAGCAGGAGACGTGCGGCTCGTTGAAGGGTAGAGTAAGGCCGGCCCCGGACAAGCGGGGCCGGAGTTCGTCGCCTTGAAACGCATCCTTGTTCGCCTGGCCGCCTTCGCGGCACTCCTCCTCGTTGTCGCCGCCGTTGCCGCGCCGCGCCTTGGCGCCTGGCTCGTCGTCGAAGATCCCCTCCAGAAGGCCGACGCCATCTTCGTGTTGGGCGGCACCATGTTCGAGCGCCCGCTCGAGGCCGTGGACCTGTATCACGAAGGGTGGGCGCCGCGAATGCTGCTGATGCGGCAGATTGCCGACGATGGCGAGGTCGAGTTGCAACGGCGCGGCGTGCCGTATCAACGCGAAATCGATGTGCAGTTGGACGTGCTGACCAAGCTGGGCGTGCCGCGATCGGCCATCGAGATCCTGGGCGAACAGGACAGCACCAAGGACGAAGCCGACGCGCTGCGCGACATCGTCGTCGCCAGGAAGTGGTCGCGCGTGATCGTGGTGACGTCGAAACAGCACACGCGGCGCGCCAGGCTGGTGATGAACCGCCGGGTCGCGCCGACCGGCGGGCAGGTGATCCTCCGCGCATCACGCTACGACCTGACCGACGCGGACGGCTGGTGGCGGCAACGCGGCACGCTGCGCTTCACGTTGTTCGAGACGCAGCGGCTGATCGCCTACTGGCTGGGGATAGCGGACTGATATGATCGGGACGGAAGTGAACGGGGCCCGGTGGCCCTCCCGGTCTTCAAAATCGGTCGCTGCCTCCTAGCGGGGCAGGCTGGGTTCGACTCCCAGGCGCTTCCGCCATCCTCGACGCTAGTCAGCTATTCCAATCCAATAGGCCAGCAAGCGTTGTGATTCGAACAGCGTGAAGCGCAGAGTCGCGCGCTGACGCCACCAGTGTTCGGCGTCGGATCGATCGTAGGCGCTCGGCCGCACGATGATGGTGACGCCGCTCGAGGCAAGCCGCCGCCGCATCACCAACCGCGCCCGGCGCGTGTGCTGCTTCGACGTGATAATGATCACCCTCGACAGGTGATCCGTGGTGACCAGACCGAGCAGATGCGACGCCTCGTCGGCGGTGCTGTCCGCCTCGTCCAGGATCGTGATGGCGTCCCTCGGCACGCCGAGTTTCGTCATCGCGTCGATCTGCACGTCTACCGAGCGCAGGAACGGTACGCCGCGTGCAATGAGCTCGCGCTCGCCGTAATCGGAAATCTCGCGAAACAGGCAGATCCGCGGCGCCATACCGGCCTTGTATAAATCGACGGCTTCCAGCTGACGTTCGTACATGGTGCCGCCGAGCACCACGATCGCATCGGCTTTTTGGATCGGATCGCTGATGACGAGAAACGCGCCAAGCCGCGCGAACGCGATGCCGCCGATGATGAGGAGGACCGCCAGGACGATGGCGGCGCGGGTGAGGTGACGTTTCACGACGAACTTCCGGCCCCACGAGCCGGGGCCGGAAACAGGAAGCTAATTGAGTTCAGATTAGATCTCAGCTTGCAAAATTACCCTTCAATCAGTCGAACGTCTCCGGCACGAGGGCCCTTCTGGGATTCCTCGATGGTGAAGTCGACACGCTGGCCTTCCCGGAGCAACTCGAAGACCGCGCCCCGTACTGAGCTGCGATGAAAGAAATGCTCCAGGCCGGATTCATCACGAATGAAGCCAAACCCTTTGTCGATTAGGAGCCGTGCGATAGTCCCGGTCGGCATAACCTGTCCTCCGATGTCCCGAGACCCGAAGGAAGCCGCCGTTTAGACTGAAGGCTGCGGAGGGGTCGCGGAAAACGCGCAAGTGTAGGCAGGTCAACAATGGGAAGTCAAGAGTACGAGGTGGCACGACTGGTCGTTTACACAGGTGCGCTAATGGTCCAGCCGGATTGTCTTTTCAAGGCCTGTTTTAAATGATTTCAGCGATCGTCCTCGCCGCTGGGGCCTCGTCCAGAATGGGCCAGGCAAAGGCTGCTTTGCCGTTTGGGCAAACGGGAGAAACCGTTTTGTCACGAATTGTCAGCGCATTATTGGCTGGCGGCGCCCCCGGAGTTGTCGTGGTCAGCGGCGCGCACATCGACGCGGTACGCCGCGCGATGCCGCCGCACGAACCGCGCGCGCAAGTGATCGAGCATCCGGGCTGGGCGCAGGGCCAGTTGTCGTCGCTGCTCGCGGGACTCGACGCGATCGACGATCCGCAACTCGAAGCCGCGCTGGTCACCCCCGTTGACGTTCCGCTCGTGAGTGCCGAAACCGTTGCGGCGGTCATCGGCGCGTGGCGCCGCACACGCGCGCCGATCGTTCGGCCCGCGCTTTCCCTCGGGGCAGGCGCCTCGCGTCACGGTCATCCGGTGATCTTCGATCGAACCGTGTTCGAGGCATTGCGATCGGCCGATCCGAACGTCGGCGCGAAGGCGGTGTTCGCGCGATATCGCGATCGCGTGCTGAACGTGGAAGTGAACGACCCCGGAGCGTTCGAGGATATCGATACGCCGGAGGACTACGAGAGACTGAGGTCCTGGGTCTGAAAGCAAGCCCCTGTTACGCAGTGCAGACCGGCTGTATTCCCAGGCCGCGAATCTGCTGCAGCACCTTGTTCGTCGCGTCGGTGTGATTGCAGTTGTTCAAGCGATACCGCAGGTACTCGAGCACCCACACCACCGCGCCTTCGTTGTTCACCACCGACGATCCGAGCGATCGATGCAGCGAATCGCGATACGTACCGTCGAGCAGATTCATGAACAACAGGCCTTCGTTGCGCGGCGGGAATCGAATCGGGCCGACCGGCGTGTTGGTGCACACCAGCGTGCTGCCGTTTCTGGTGACTTGATTCAACGTGTTGACGGTCGCCGTGCCGTGTCCGCACTGGCCGACCCGCTGGCGCGCGTATTCGGTGAGCCAGATGACTGCGCCTTCCGGATCTACGTAGGTCGTTGCCGGCGCCGCGCGCAGCTCGCCGGCGTAGACCGCGAGCAGCTGGTTGTAAAAGTCATTCGGCTCGTTGCGAGGCGGGAACGTGACGTTGCCGGGGACGCCGGGCAGCGCGCCGTAGAGCGACTTGATGCCGGCGATGTCGTCGTCGGTCAGTGCGTCGAGCTTGCCGAGGGTCGAGTTCATCAGCGCGTTGACGTTCTGGCCGTGCTCGTCGGGGTGATCGAGGCCGAGGACATGCCCGAACTCGTGCAGCGCGACGCGGCGCAGGTCCCACACGCCGCTCGCGCGCACGTTGCCGCGGTACGAATCCCACTGATAGGCGTTATTGAAGACGACGTCGGCCTCAACGCGCTCCCTCCCCAGCGTCCACCGCGTCGTGATCGCAAGCAGGTCGCGGTCGAACGAGACGCCGTAGTAATTCGAATCGAAGAACACCTGGTTGATCTGATCGCCATCGCCGTCGCCGTCGCCGGGGCCGGTGGTGGAGTTGACCGTCGCGAACCGGACGCGAGTGAGGCTCTGGTTCCAGATCGTCAACGCCGACGTCGCGGCGGCATCGAAGTTGGCGCTGCCGTCGGCGAGGTTCGAGCCTCCCGCGAGCTGCATCTCCATGGTGATGATGCCGTCGGCCCACGTCGAGCCGAGCGTCGAGAAGCCGCGCGTGGTTTGCGCCGGGGCCAGGACCAGCGCGACGATCGCCAGGATGCCGGCGAGCCGGCGGTTGGTCGCTCTCATTGCGCCCTCCCGGCGAGCACGCGGCCGCGGACGGCGACCTCGAGATCGGAGAGACGCATCGGCGTCACCGGCGACAGCGCGTCGAGCTTCTGCTTGCCGACTTCGGCGGGGCTGCCGAGCGAGCGGCCGTCGTAGGTGCGGACGCGATCGACACCATACGGATCTTTTTCGACGCGCATGCGCCCGTGCCAGAAACCCACCAGCGGGCTGATCGCCTTGACCTGGGATGACACGAACAACACGCTGCGCTGCCCCTCATGGAACGCCGGCATGCCGACGACTTCCATCGTCGCTTCGCCGATCGTGCCGCCCATGAATTCAAGCTGCGTCACCGCGCCCGCGGCGCCCTTCCACACGTCCTCGACCTTGAACGTCACTGCCGTGACGATGGCGCGACCCTGAGCGCCTGCCACCCAGATCGCGTGCACGTCCATGACTTCGCCGACGAAGATGGTGTTTGCCCTCGAGACGAGAGATTCAAAGGTCGGAGGAATGACCGTCGTGGAGCGAGCCACGCCGGCCATCAACAACGTGCAGACCATCGACAGCGGTAAGAGCCGCCGCATCGCGCGCCCTCCAGTTGGCGACAACTAGCCGACCGTGAACGGAATGCTGGCGCGAGTGCTGCCCCATTCGATGCGGAGCAAACCGCCGGCCGGCGTGTCTTGCAGGGAGATGGTCAGCATTTCGGCGGCCTTCGGCGCCTTGCCGAGGGTCATCGGCACGCGGCCGAGGTCCTCGCCTTGCGGATACGGAATGCCCCACTGGCCGCTCTTCTTGCTGATGATCAGCTGCCAGGTGCCACCGGTCGGGATCGTGTAGAGCGTGTAGGTGCCGGCCGGAAGGGAGAGCGTGCCGAACTGCAGCGCCTTGTCGGTCATGAGCGTGGTCGCTTCGGCGCCGGTGCGCCATTCGCGGCCGTCGTAGGGATCGATATCCTTCCCGGGAACGCGTCCCTTCAGCGACGGACGGCCGTATTCGATCGAGATATTGGCGCCGTCAACCGTCAACTCCTCGCGGACGTGCGGGCTGCCTGCCTTGCCGGGGTGGACCTGGGTGATCTTCTGCGCGTGGACCGTTGCGCTAACCGCCAGTGCCGTTGCCGCGAAGGCAACCGCGAGTACCTCTCGTTTCATCATTCGTCTCCTCAGATACCTATCCTAGTTCGTAAACCCTGCGCCTCCCGGCGCCGTCCAAGACCGTCATGGATAACCTGCTGCAGGACGTGCGCTATGGCATCCGGACGCTGCTCCGCCAGCCCGGTTTTGCCGCCACCGCGATTCTCACGCTCGCGCTGGGCATTGGCGCCACCACGTCAATCTTCAGCGTCGTCAACGCCGTCGTCCTGCGGCCGCTGCCGTTCGATCAACCCGATCGCGTCATGGTCGTCACCAATACCAACACCAGGACCGGCACGCGCAACACGACGATCTCTGGCCCCGACTTCTTCGACTGGCGCGCGGCGCAGCGCAGCTTCGACGTGCTGTCGTACTTCACCGGCAGCGGCGAGACGAGCGTGACGGTGGATAAGGTGTCGGACTACGCGACGGTCACGCAGGTGGCGCCCGGCTACTTCCGCGTCTTCGGCGCGACGGCGCGGGCGGGCCGGTTGTTCACGCCTGAAGAAGAGAAGGCGGGCGGCAGCGACGCGGTCGTGATCAGTGAGGCGTACTGGCGGGATCAATTCGCGTCCGATCTGCGCGCCATCGGATCGACGATCACGTTTGGACAGCGCGCCCGCACGATCATCGGCGTGACTGCGTTGCGCTATCCGGCGCGCACCGATGCGTATTATCCCGATCCGGCCCAGCCCGAGAGCCAGTCGCGGACGGCGCACAACTATCGCGGCGTCGGCCGTCTTGCCGCCAACGTCACCGTCGCGCAGGCGCAGTCCGAGATGACGGGCATCGCCTCACGGCTTGCACAGCAATACCCGTTGAGCAACGGCGAGAAGGGCATCGCCGTCGTGCCGATGCAGGAAATCGTCGTCGGCGACTCGCGGCAGACATTGTTGCTGCTGCTCGCCGCGGTCGGATTCGTGTTGTTGATCGCCTGCGCCAATGTCGCGAACCTGCTGCTCGCGCGCGCATCGGCGCGCGGCCGCGAGCTGGTCGTGCGCGCGGCCGTCGGGGCCAGTCAGTTGCGCCTGATCCGGCAGATGCTCACTGAGAGTGTCGTGCTGGCATTGTTCGCCGGCGCTGGCGGTGTGATCATCGCGCGCTGGGGAGTCAGCGCGCTGCTCGCCTTTGCGCCGGAGGACCTGCCGCGCATCGCCGAGGTGACGGTCGATGCGACAGCGCTGTTGTTTGCGCTCGCCATTTCTCTCGCCGCGAGCGTGATCTTCGGCCTGGCGCCGGCATGGCATGTCTCGCGGGTCGATCTTGCCGATGGCTTGCGGCAGGGCGGCAAGGGATCGTCGCTTGGCGTGCGCGGCGGCTGGGCGCGCAAGGCGTTCGTGGTCACCGAAATCGCGCTGGCCGTCGCGCTGGTGATGGGCGCGGCATTGCTCGGACGCAGCTTGATCGCGCTGGCGAATGTCGACATGGGTTTCCACGGCGATCGTCTCGTTGTGCTGCAGACCGTCGTGCCGGTCGGCTCGGCCGAGGATCTTCCGCGTGCGATCGCGACGTATCGAACCGTGCTGTCCGACCTGCGCGCGCTTCCGGGCGTGGCGTCCGCCTCCGGCGTGACGTCATTGCCGACCGTGGTCCGATCGAACGGCGGATATTGGATCGAGGGCGGACCGGGTCCCGAGGTGCTTGGCATGAAGTCACCGCAAGCCCTGTTCAACGTCGCGACGCCGGACTACTTCCGCACCTTGCAAGTGCCGATCGCCCGCGGCCGCGACTTCAATGATGGCGATCGCGTCGAGGCGCCGATGGTGGCGCTGATCAACGAGCAGCTGGTGAAAGACGCGTTCCCCGGCGTCGATCCGATCGGCCGCACGATCAGATGCGGCCTCGACAATCTCGCGCCGATGACGATCGTCGGCGTCGTAAAGGACATCCGCACGCGCGGACCGGCGAGACCGGTGCAGGCGGAGATCTTCATGCCCTACGAGCAGCACCAATGGCCGGCAACCTCGCTCAACCTGGTGCTGCGCACCGACGCGCCGGATCCGCTCGCGCTCGGCGCGACCGCCGCGAAGCAGATCCGCGAGCGCAATCCGCAAATCCCGGTGCGCGTCGAGACGATGGAGATGACGATGGCGACGGCGACGGCGGCGCCG
>JBBQSP010000107.1:0-14880 GCA_038213735.1 Vicinamibacterales bacterium
CGACGAGCAGGTCGACAAGTTCCGGTTCATGGAAGAGAACGAGCGCGTCATCGGCAACGGCGGCCACCCGGCCAAGGCCCAGCCGCTGCTGCTCGGCATCACCAAGGCGTCGCTGTCGACCGAGTCGTTCATCTCGGCGGCATCGTTCCAGGAGACCACGCGCGTCCTCACCGAGGCCGCCATCTCCGGGAAGATCGACTACCTGCGCGGCCTGAAGGAGAACGTGACGATGGGACGCTTGATTCCCGCCGGCACGGGCTTCTGGTGGTATCGGCACGTGCAGATCCCGGCGGACGAACCGCCACCGCCGCCGCCCGTGCAGCAGCCGAGCGACGAGGACCTGGAACTGGACCGCGAGATGGAATATCTCGTGGAGCCGGACGAAGCCGAAGCGCGCGGAATTACCGAAGTCGAGTAACTGTGGTCCGCCTAAAGGCGGACGTCACATCAAACAAAGGACCCAGGGAAAAAATTCCCGGGTCCTTTTCCTTTTTGGTCGGTAGAATCTCCGCCATGGCCACCACCGATCCCAGCCGCATGGTCCTTCGTCAGCTCGCCGCCACCCTGGCCTATCGCGCCGCCAAGGTCCTGCGGGACGCGCCGCCAGGCTTCGGCGACCAATCCTTTGGCAGCCTGACGCGCCACCCGGTCCGCATCGTGGCGCACATGGCGGACCTGATGACGTGGGGCGTTTCGATGGCCGCGGGCGGCCGGGACTGGAAGGCCGAGGGCAGCGACGACTGGAAGACGGAGGTCGATCGGTTCTTCCGCGGCCTGGCCGCGCTCGACGCCGCGATCGCGGCGGACAGCCCGTTTGCCGGATCGGTCGACAAGCTGATTCAGGGGCCCTTCGCCGACGCGTTGACGCACGTGGGGCAGCTGTCAATGTTACGAGGGATGGCCGGCGCGCCGGTCCGTCCCGAGAGCTACGCGCGTGCCACTATCGTCGTCGGCACAGTAGGCCTCGAGCAGGCGCAGCCGGGGTTCGAGTTCGACGGCGACGCCAGCGCGAAGCGATAGGCTTCTACCAAATCGCCGTGACGACGCCGGCATTCTGGATCTCGACGTCGCGTGTGAGCAGGGGTAGGGCCAGTTCCTGAGTGGCGGCGACAATCAGCGCATCGAACGGGTCGCGGTTGAATCGTAGTTCGTCGGCGGCGACGACCTGCTCACGCGTCAAGTCGAAGGGCTGATACGCGGGGTTCGTGAAGAGGTCGTCGAAGAACTCGCGGGCCGTCCTCCGCAGGTTGACCTTGCCTGCCCGCGCCAGCAGCATGACCTCCCACATCACCGCCATGGGCACGTAGACAAGGGCGCGACGCTCCTCGGCTGCCCGAAACACCGCTGCGGCCTTGGGTCCGAGTGCGCGACCGCCGGCGGCGTGGAACAGCAAGGCGTGAGTGTCGGTCACGACGGCGTCGATGTCAGCCACGATCCCGCTTCTTCCGGGAACCGGTCGATGAGGTGTGCGGTCCTCGCGTGTCGGCCGCGACGATTGAACGTGCCAGCGAGCCGGCGAACACCGCACGGATGGCCGCGTCAGCGTCGGTGAGCAGGGGATCTTGTGCCAAGTCGATGGTCCCGACGACCGACCGCCCAGGCCCGGCTCCGCCTAGTCGGCCGGCCCGTGCTTCGGCCACCAGCTGGTCAACCGCCCCGCTGATACTGCCGCCCGCCACAACCCTGGCCCGTCCCTGGAGCCAGAGCAGATTGGTTTCTTCAATTGTGAGAGAGATAGGCCGTTTAGCCATGATTACAGCTCAGGCTGTAATCATAGCATTAGGTCGCCAGTCCGGTTTCTGGACCAGTCGCGAAGACGGGGGCCCGACCGCGTGTGCGGCCCGGCACCGAGCGGACCCGATTTGCCGCTTCTTCGGATCTCTCGCGCGATGTGCCGACCTGGCGGCGAAGGTCGCGCCGGAGCTTCGTTCGCTCGACGCCGTCGACGTCGGCCCTGACCCGGCCTGACGGCGGATTCCCATTCGCCTCAGCGAACGAAATCGAGAATCACTTTCGCCGGTGCCTTGTCGGGATGGCTGAGCGCCAAAACGATGCGCGTGTGGCTTTCACCGGGGATGGGCAACAAAGTGCTGGCGGCGCCAGCCTGGTCCAGGGCCTCGTGCAGCACTTGCGACTGTCGTTGCAGCGCCCTGGTTTCGCCGGTTGCATACAAAATCAGGAAGGGCGGGGCCTGCGGCGTTGCGAATTGGGCGGGCGAGGCTGTTTGTGCCCACGCCATCCCCGTGTCGCCTCCCCTGAAACGCTGGTGGTAAAAGGCGCGATCGGCGCCGAGCTGATACGTCCGCTCGTCGGCAAGATCGAGCGCCGCCCCACTGACCGCGATGACGCCGCGGATGGGGAGGTCAGGCGAGGTCAATGAGGCGAGCGACGCGAGGTGCGCACCGGCAGAGTGGCCCATCAGGAAGATCCGATTCGGCTGCCCGCCGTAGCGGCCGATGTTGCTCCGCACCCACCTCACGCCTGCGCGCACATCGTCCACTTGCGCCGGCCAGGCTACGGCCGGTTGCAGCCGGTAGTTGATGACGGCCACGCCGATCCCGCGCGCCGCATAGAAGCGGCCGATGTTGGCGTAGACATCAGCGCCGCCGGCGCGGTAGTTCTTGTCGCCGCTGTCCCAGTTGCCGCCGTGCACGAAGATGATCACGGGCCACGCCGCGGCCGAGGGCCGATAGAGATCCAGCGTGTGTCGCGGTGAATCGCACGGTTCGGAGGTGTAGCAGAGATCGCGAACGATCTGGCTGGCCGGGAGATCAGTCTTCTCGTAAAGCAGGCCGACACCGGCTCGTGTGATCAGCGAGCATCCGGCGAAGGCGGCGACGGTGACGATTCCGAGGCCAGCCGTTAGGGATCTCAAGCTCTGTGTTCTCTGAGTCCTCGGTGGCTAACGCTTCCGGAGATGTCCGTACATCAGCTCTTCCGCAAACTCGACGCACTTGTATTCCATCAGCCTGGCGTTCGGTTCGCGGCGGCGATAGAGCGGCATGCTCATCTTCCACGGCTTCGAGAAGACCTTGGGGTCTTCGATCGTCGCCTCGTACTGCAGCGTGTTGGCGTCCATCGCAGTGTAGCGTTCAGTCACCTTCAGCGCGTCGCTGTGGTAATTCCCGGCGCGATCGAACCAGGTCTCTTCCATGTGATCCGTGACGTCAATTACCAGCGTCTCGCCGTCCCAGCGGCCGACGTTCCACCCCATCCACGCCGGTGCGGGGCTCTTCTCCTGGGTGTTCATTCGGACGATGCGGCTCGCGCTGGCGAACTCGTAGGTGAACAGGATGTTGTCGGCCGATTGAACAATCTGGAACGGGTAGGGCATGTAGGTTGCGCGCGGAATGCCCGGCATGAAGCACTTCACCTCGGGATCGAGCGTCGTCCAATTGGCGCCGTTCGCGTCGCGCTTGGCCAGCGCCTCCGGAAGGTAAGGGATCTCGTCGCCGTCCACGACGCCCATGCCTGGCGGGACGCTGAACGCGGCGCCGAGGCTGAAGACCGGACCCTGCTTCGCGGTGTGCGCCTCGATGTTCCAATTGGCCGTGTTGTTCGCCTGCCAGATGCCGTTCAGGTCCGGCGCGCCATCGGGCGTCCGCGGTGCGCGGTACGCCTCGGGCGTGGCGGGCGTGGACGGCGTGCACGCGACCATCGCCGATCCAAGTACGAACGCCGTGAGAACGGCCGACGTCACGCGCGCGACACGCCCCCTCGCCGTCATCGCGATGGCCCCTTGGGCTTCGGGCGGTCGTTGGGGTCGCGGCCATCCTTGGGCGCGCCGGTGCCGGACGAGCCCATGAACAGCGTGCGGCCGTCGGGGAACGTGATGTCGCGGCCGTTGGCCCGCAGACGCCCGTCCTTGGCCTTGAAGCCGGCGACGACGATTTCGGTGCCGATCTTGATTGAGTCGCGGGAGATCCCGCCGCGCTGCAGCGTGTTGGGCGTGCCGCCCTCGACCATCCAGATCTCTTTCTTGCCGTCGGGCCGGGTCACCTCCATGTGTATCCAGGCATGGGGGTTGATCCACTCGACCCTGGTGACGGGCCCTTTCAGCGTGACCGGCGCTTTGGCATCAAACTCGGCCGAAAACGCGTGGTGGGCCAGCAACTCGCCGCCGGCCGTCAGCAGGGCGATGGCAGCGGCAACGATCCAAGGCTTCGTCGACATGGCGGGAATACTACCATTCGACTTGGGCGCCTCGCTCAATCGGCCGCTCAATCGGCCGGGCTAGACGGAAACGGCCTCTTGAGCGACACTACGCCGCATGAGATTCCTCCAGCCGGTCCTCGTCGCGGCCACCCTGGTGGCCGGCTCGGTGCTTGTCGGGTCGCTGTCGGCGCAATCAGGCAGCGCCTCGCCGGGGGAGGCCCCGGCCGGCTGGAAGGTGCCGCGAACCGCTGACGGCAAGCCCGACCTGCAGGGCGTATGGGGCAACAACAGCGTGACTCCCATGACTCGTCCGACGCAGTGGAAGGACAAGGCAACGCTGACCGACGCTGAACTGGAGGAGCTGAAGAGGCTGGCCACGCAGTTTGTGGATCAGGGCGGCGACGCCATCTTCGGCAACTTTGTCCAGTTGATGCTGAACGCCAGGGACCAGGGCGACTTCAAGCAGGTGTCCTACGACCCGAGCACCGGCAACTACAACCAGTTCTGGATGGCCGACCGCGAGTGGGACCATCGCACGTCGCTCATCATCGATCCGCCCGACGGCCAGTTCCCGCCGCTGACGCCCGAGGCCGTGGCCCGCCGGGCCGAGGCTGCCAAGGCCCGCGCCGCGCGCGCCCGCGGTCCTTCGGATGGTCCGGAGGATCGGCCGCTGTCCGAGCGCTGTATCTCGTACGGTGCGCCGCGAACCGGCGCCAACTACAACAGCTACGTCCAGATCATCCAGTCGCCCACCACCGTCGTGCTGCTGCAGGAAATGATCCACGACGCGCGCGTCGTGCCCATGACCCCGGGTCCGCACCTGCCGGCCCGCATCCGGCAGCTGCACGGTGATCCGCGCGGCCGCTGGGAGGGCGACTCGCTCGTCGTCGAAACCACCAACTTCACCAACGGCTTCCAGGGGTCGACCGTGGACGTGAAACTGACGGAGCGCTACACGCGCGTCAGCCCCGATTTCCTCAACTGGGAGATCACCGTGGACGACGCGATGACGTGGACCAAGCCGTACACGTTCATGATCCGGCTGAAGAAGGCGACCGGCCTGGTTTACGAGTACGCGTGCCACGAGGGCAACTACGCCATGGAAGGCATTCTCGCCGGCGCCCGCGCCGAAGAAAAGGCAGCCGGGAAGAAGACCGGGTCGCGCTAGTTGTTGCGGGTCGTAGCGTTCGTCCTGGCCCTGGCGGCCATTCACCAACCGGCCGCGCCGTGGCAGCCCGCGTTCGAGCGCGTCCAGCCCGATACGTTCGCCGCGCCAGGCGGGCAGGCCAATGCCTGGGCCGACGCCGATGGTGACGGCGATCTCGATTACTTCGTCGCCTTTCGCGGCCGCCCCAATCGTTTCTATCGCAACGACAACGGCACCTTCCGTGATGTCGCCGCCGATGTCGGCCTGGCCGACGATCAGGAAACCCGTGCCGCGGCTTGGGGTGATTTCGACGCCGATGGCGATCCCGACCTGTTCATCGGGTTCGCCGATCCCTCTGTACCGGCCAAGGTCTATCGCAACGATCAAAACGGAACCCGGTTCACCAACGTTGCCTCAGCGATTGGCGTGAACCTCCGCGGTGTGGCCCGCCAGCCGGCCTGGGTTGATTACGACGGTGATGGCGATCTCGACTTGTTTGCCGCGTTCAGGGACGTGGCCAATAAGCTTCTGCGCAACGACGACGGCCGCTTCGTCGATGTCACCGCCGCATCAGGCATCGGCGACACCCGCAAGACCGTGAGCGCCGTCTGGTGGGATTTCGACCACGACGGCGACCTCGATCTGTTCACCGCCAACCAGGAGGGGGAAGCCAACGGCCTGTATCGGCAGGACCGCGGCACGTTCGAGGATGTCGCCGTGGCCATGGGTGTGGCCGGCACGCCGCGGCCCGCGGCAGACGGCGGCGTCGGGCCGAGCGTGGCCGATTTCGATCTGGACGGCGACTTCGATCTGTTCGTTGCCAGTTACGGCCCGAGCGCGCTCTATCGCAACGAGGGGGGCAAGTCTTTCGCCGAGGTCGCAAAGGCCAGCGGCATCGACCTGCGTGGCCACGGTGTCACCTCGGCGTGGGGCGACCTCGACAACGATGGCCTTCCCGATCTGTACGTTGGCAATTTCCTCGGTGGCCAGCCGTTCTATCGCGACGCGCTGTTCATCAATCGTGGCCCGGCATCGGCCGCCTGGGGCTTCGCTGAGCTCTTGCCAGACGTGATCCTGAAGAACGACGCCACGCACGGCGTGCAGTTTGTCGACTTCGATGGCGATGGCCGCCTCGACCTATCGCTGACCAATAACGATCCCGATGGTGGCGGGCATCCGCTGCTGCGAAACACTGCGACGGCGCGTGGCCGTGGGTTCTTCGTCGAGGTGACAGACGAGGCCGGCCGGCGCACACTCGCCGGCAGCGAGGTGCGCGTCGTGCAGCCACGGACACGGCAATTGCTCGCGGCCGCGCTCGTCGATACCGGCAGCGGCTACTGCTCACAGAACGCGATGCCGTTGCACCTCGGTGTGCCCGGCACGTGGACCGGCCGCGTCGATGTCGAGGTGACGCTCGTCACGGGTGGCCGACGCCGCGTCGTCACCATCAAGGGCGTGGATCCCTCCGCGCATCAACGCCGCCCCCTGTCGATACAATTCTGACGTTCGCCGGCAATTCTTGCACGGCGCCTCGCCGGAGCCACGCCATCCCTGTTAGCTAAGTCCACACGAATCCGCTACTTACGCCTAGTTGTCGAGCTGGGCATTCACGGTATCGCCCTTGCATCCATTCTCGTTGTCAGGCCCTACCCCGGCCGCTGATTGAGGAGAGATGGCATGTTCAGTGTGAAAACGTTCGGGCCGATCGTGTTGGCAGGCGCAATGCTGGTGAGCGCGGCGTGCGGAGACTCAGCGAAGTCCATGAATCCCACCGCCCCATCGGCAGTGGCGGCCGCGAGCCTCAACGTCGAGGCGACCGATGCGACCGCTGAGTCCGGCACCACCGCGGGCAAGGGAAATCCCGGCAAGCCTGACAATCCCGGCAACGGAAATGGCAAGCCCGACGACAAGGGCAAGGCGCCATCAACCGACACGCCGCCCAGCAATACCTCGCCCGGCGCCCCGACCGCGCCCACCAACCCGGTGACCGGCAGGGTCCAGATTGAAGGCCTGATCGCGGCGATCGTCGGAACGTCGATCACGGTGAACGGCCAGTCGGTAGCCGTGCCGGCCGACGCGGTGATTCGTCACGGCTCACGAGCCGTTGCCTATTCGGAGCTGAGCATTGGCGACCGCGTCCACGTCAAGGCACGGATGCAGACTGCCGGACTCGAAGCCACCGAGGTCAAGTTGCAGAATCCCGGCAGCGGAGACGATGACGACGATGGCGGCGGTGATGGTGACAGCAGCGGCACCGTGTGGGTGTCGATTGTCGACGCGACCGCGTCGGAAACCGGTGCTGACACGGCCGCGTTTCGGCTGACGCGCGCGGCGAGCGACACCCTGCCGCTGACGTCGCCTCTTACCGTCACATTCACCTTGACCGGCACGGCGACCAACGGCGCTGACTACATTGCGCTTCCGCTGACCGCCACGTTTCTCGCCGGCCAGGCGACCGTGGATGTGACGGTAACGCCGGTGGCCGACGCGCTGGTCGAGCCATCGGAGTCGGTGATCCTGACGCTGACCGCGGTGGCGCCCTATGTCCTGGGCACGCCGACCACAGCCACCGTCACGATCGTCAATATTGGGACTTGAGCGAGCTCGGGGTCTGCCTGACGGGCAGACCCCGGTTCGATGTGGCTACTGCTGACGAGAGGTCGTCGGGCGCGACAGCACGGCGTGGGCAATGCCGGTCAGCGAGCCCTGGCTTGTGAACAACACCTTCCGATCCGAGCCATCCAGCTTCAGGCTGTAGACGCTGCCGCGCAGGTCGGTCAGAAACATCCGCCCGCCTTCGAGATCGAGCGCGATCCCGATCGTTTCGTTGAAGCCGCCGGCCAGGATGGTGCGTTGGTGCGGGCTGTCGATCGACGTGCGGTTGACGGTGTTGCCCTCGGGCGGGTTGCCGCGGTCGGTCCAATACAAGTGGCGCCTCGCAAGGTCGAGTTCCAGATCGATCGGTTCAGGCAGCTTGTCGAACAGCACTTCGATGTCGGTCCGATTGGCCGCCGTTTGTCCGCGCGGGATGTTGATGTTGGCGCGGCGGATGGTGCCGGTGCCGGCGTTGTCGCCGCCCTTCTGGGTCCAGTAGATCTTGCCGCCGGCCAGGTCGAGGGCCATGCCGACGCACCAGTTCCGCTGGTCCTTGCGGGCTTCGTCGCCGTGCCCGGCTTCAACCAGCGTCTCGAGCGACGAGCCGTCGAGGTTGATGCGCATCACGCGCATGCCCTCGCGATCGGACCAATACAGCTTGCCGTTTTTCTTGTCGAGAACCAACTGCTTGGCCGTCCACGTGCCGCCAGCCTTCAGGATCGTCGTGACGTTCGAGCCGTCCAGGTTCGACCGCTCAATCGAGCCATCGTCGGCCGCGACGTTGCCCATGTTGGTCCAGTAAATGTGGCCGCCCTCGACGTCGACGGCAATGCCGTCGGGCGCGCCCTTGAGGCCATCGACCACCACCTGCCGGTCGCTGCCGTCAGGCGCCGACGACACGATCTTGCCTCGCAGGTCGAGGAAGAAGATGCGGTCGGGTGACTGCGCGGCGACAGGTGCCGTCAGGCCAAGCAGCAACAGGACGCCGGCAATTCGTGTCATGGCAGTTCCCCTCGTTACGCGGCCTTCCGCATGGCGCGTTCTCTTGAAGCCGTGGTCAGCATGCCGATGGCCGTGTAGATCACCACTACCACGACGCCCCAGCGGACGTAATCAAGCGGCAGCGACTTGACGATGAAGGCGGCGATCAGGACCGCCAGCGGGCCGCCGACCATCAGCCCGATCGCGGCGCGCAGGTCGTAACTCTGCTTGCGAATGAACTGCAGGCTGCCCACCGGCATCAGGAACGCGCACGCGCCCATCATGATCGGGAAGGCCGCCGTGGGGTTCATGCCGAGCAGGCTGATCATGATCAGGCACGGTGCGTAGTAGCCGATGCCCAGCATCATCAGCGCGCCGAGGAACGCCGAGATGACGACTGCGATGCCAAGCTTGAGGCCCGAAACGCCAAGGGCGACCCCGGGGGCCGGGCCGATGCCGGTCAGCGAGAACAGCATCAGCGTCGCGGCGCCAATCAGGGCGAAGCCCATCCCGATCTGCACCTGGCGGCGTGGCAGGCTCGCGACCACGCCCGCGCCCAGCCAGGCGCCGGCCGCGGCCGCGGCGATGATCGCCACCATGGTCACGAACTCGACCTCGACGATGGTGATGTAGATGACCGCCTGGACCGTCGTCGGCAGCACGTAGCCGACGTTCAGCGTGCCGGGGATCTTCTCGTCGCGCACGACGTTCCAGAAGCGGAACATCGAGGTGGTCGTGGCATACGAGCCGATGCCGAGCGTGTCGAAGAAGTTGGCGATGAACGAGATGCCGAGCGTCCGCGGCTCGGGCGCAAGGGGCGCCGGGCCGGCGGCCTCGGCCCGCTGGCGTTGGAGAGTCGTATACCAGAACACAAGGTACATGACCCCGATCAGGATCATGCCGGCGAGCAGGATGGTCTTTGGTTCCATTGCGGGGGATTCTATCCGACGAATTTATATCCTGAGCCGTGAATCGTCAGGATGTGTTCGGGGGCGTGGGGCGACTTCTCGATCTTCTGCCGCAGCTTGGCGACGAAATTGTCGATGGTGCGGGTGGTCGGGAACTCCTCGTAGCCCCAGACTTCGTTCAATATCTGCTCGCGGGTCACGACCTGCCCGGTGTGCAGGACGAAATAGCGCAGCAAGTCGAACTCGCGGGCGGTGAACTCGATGCGAACCTTGCCGCGCCGGGCCTGGTGCAGCTTGAAGTCGATCTCGATGTCGCCAATCCGCATGAGGTCGGCCGCCGGCTTGACCGCACCGGCGCCCGAGCGCCGCAGCACGGCGCGGACGCGCGCCAGCAACTCGGTGATCGAGAACGGCTTGGTGACGTAGTCGTCGGCGCCCAGTTCGAGGCCAAGCACCTTGTCGGTCTCGGCCGAGCGGGCAGTCAGCATTACGATCGGCGTGGCGACCGAGCGGGCCCGCAGGTCGCGGCACACGTCGAAGCCGTTCTTCTTCGGCAGCATCACGTCGAGAATGACCAGGTCGGGCGCGAAGACACCGGCCTTCTGCAGCCCCTCGTCGCCGTCGGCGGCCGTCTCGACCTCGTAGCCCTCGAGTTCGAGGTTGTCGCGCAGGCCGAGCCGCATTTGCGGCTCGTCTTCAATCACCAGGATCTTCTTCATCGTGTGGACTCTGCCAGTGTGGGGGCGAAGGCGTTCTCGCCGGGAATGGGGAAGTGCAGGGTAAAGGTGCTGCCCTGTTGGGGTTCGCTCGTGACGCGGACGTAGCCGCCGTGCCCGCGCATGGTGTGGTCGACGATTGCCAGGCCGAGGCCGGTGCCCTGGGGCCCGCCGCCCAGCTCGCGCTGCACGCGGTAGAACTTTCGGAAGATGCGGGCCTGCTCGCGCCGCGAGATCCCGATACCGTGGTCGGTGACGCTGATCTCGACGTGGCCGCCGGCGCGCCGCGCCGACACCTCCAGATGCTTGGCGTCGCCGGAGTATTTGATGGCGTTGGCGAGCAGGTTTTCAATGGCCTGCTCGGTCGCGCCTTCGTCAGCGAGGACCCGTGGCAGTGATTGGGCAATCTCGGTCTTGACCTGGAAATTGCCCTGTGCGAACTGCGTCGCCATTCGGGCCAGCACACGGCTCACGATTTCGCTCAGGTCGACCGGCTCCATGCGGTACGGCCGCAGCCCCGCTTCCATGCGCGAGAAGTCGAGAATGTTCTCGATCAGCCGGGTCAGCTTCTTGGCCTCGCCGTTGATGATTTGGTAGTACTCCTGCGCCCGTTCCGGCGTGCGCACGCGGCCCAACTCGAGCGTTTCGGCAAAGAGCTGAATCAGCGCGAGCGGCGTCTTCAGGTCGTGCGACACCGACGCGACGAAGTTCGACTTCAACTCGGCGACCCGGACTTCCCGCGCCGCGGCGCCGGCGACCAGGAACACGCCGAGCCCCATGGCCACCGCCAGCACCACCATCAGCGCCATCTGCGGGCGGGTGCTGGCGCTGACGATCTCAGGAATCGATTCCGGCCCGTAGCCTGTGCGCAGCCCCCAGATCTCCCGTTGCTGTTCGAACGGCGCGGCGAACGCCAGCAGGTCCTTGTCGAAGAAGACAATCGGGAAACTACGCTCGTCCACCGGCATGTCGTCGCTGCGCGAGGGGTCCGACTCGAAAATGCGGGTGCCGTCTTCCGCGAGGACGGCGGCCTCGAGCGACGGGAAGCCCACAGGCTGCTGGACGTTGGCGAGCCGGTCGCGCAACAGGGCCGGGATGAACTCATTCCGCAGGCGCTCGGCATCAACGGCAAAGCCCACCACGCTGGTCATCCGCTCGCGCGCGAATGACTCGAAACGCATCTGCGCCTGCACGTAGTGCTGGCGGCCGTTAATCTCCTCGGTGAAGGCGACGATCGCCATCCGCGTCTTGACGAGTTCACGGAGGCGGGGCAGCAACTTGTCGCCAAACAGCCGGTCCTCGCGGAAGCGGCCCTCGAGGTTGCCGGCCGGCTGTGTCATCGACTGCTGGTCGTACGCCAGCCACTTGTTGCCGTGCGGCCCGCGTTCGGTCCAGACGAAAAATGACGTCACGAACGGGCTCTCCTGCAGCGCGTCGTGCATGACCGGGTCGATGAACGCCAGGTCCAACGGCTCGACGCGGGCCTGCGGGACGCGCAGGATCACGCCGAAGTAGGGTTGCTGGAGGTACGTCTCGACCGTCTCGGTCAGCGAATCCGCCGTGTCGCTGCTCAATTGCCGCAGGACGATGGTGGACGTTTTCTCGATGTCGTTGAGCGAGCGGAACTGGAAGTAGAACAGCACCGCCATGGGGATCGCGACGACGATGGCCAGGCCGACGGCGAGGCGCATCCCGCGGTCGTGCAGCAAGTGCCACCCTGGACGTGGACTGGTTCCGTCGTTCATATCGCCTCGTCAGCCCTTCAGTTCGGCCGTTAGCCAGGCCTGCAGCGGTTGCCATCCGCCGAGACCCGGGTGCTCGGTCACCAGTGCCCACAAGATCGCGCTCGTCTCGGCGAGCCGTTGCTGCCGGTACTCGCGCGGCAGCCCCTCGGTGGCACGCCGCAGGTCTCGCAGTGCGCCATCGGCATCGCCCGTCGCCACCTTGCAGAGTGCCAGCCGCGATGCCTGCACCGCGTTCTTCTCCGGGTCGCGCGCCTGGCCTTCGGCATAGGCCGCGAGCGCGGCCTGAAACCGGCCCTGCAAAAACAGTGTATGCCCGAGATTGTAATGGCCAAAGGCCAGCGTTGGGGTGAGTTGAATCACTTGCTGGAACGCCGCCTCCGATTCGGTGAGGCGGCCAAGCTCGCGGCGGACAACCCCAACGTTGTTCAGCGCCTGCGGGTTGGCCGGATCGAGCGCGAGGGCCTGCTCGAACGCGTGCAACGCCTCGGCCGGTCGGTCCAGTTCCCCGAGCGTGGCGCCAAGGTTCGCCCAGGCCGGCGCAAAGCTCGGCAGTAACGCCGCGGCGGCCTCGAAGGCCACGGCCGCCTGCGCCATGTCGTCGCGCCGGAGCCACAGCTTGCCGGATTCGTACTGCGCGGCCGCCCACCCTGGCGCCAGGGCGAGCGCCTCGTCCAGATCGCGGGCCGCCGCGTCGAGGTCGTTCACCTCCATACAGACGCTCGCGGTCGCCACCAGGGCGGCAGGGGTCCGCCCGGTCGCGAGAGCCTGGACGCAGAGTGCCAGGCGATCCGCGGCATCGGTGACGCGGAAGGCCCTCGGCAATAGGGCTGTCGTGCCGTGGTGCTGAGGTGCTGGGGTATCAACGAGCAGGAGCCACGCGCCGCCGGCATGAGGCGCCAGTTCGGCCGCCCACGCGGCCTCAAGATAGGCGCGCTGCGTGGTCACGAGCTGTGTGCCGCCTGTCTGCTCGTTCACGAACGCCTCATCAAAGGCGTTGGCGCGAATGACCACCGGACCGGCCGGCAGTTCAGCTGCCAGCGGATACCGGAAGGGCCAATCCGCTGGCGAGGGCGCGGCGATTGCGCGGCCATCATGCTCGGACTGCCACTCCTCGATCCACTCCGCGGCGGCGCTGGGCGAGTCGGCGGTCGCAATGGGCACGAAGGATTATTCCCCGCCCGGCGGCAGCTTAGGAGTGGTTTCGCCCTGATGGCAGGTATAGCAGGTCACCCGGCCGAGCACCGATTCCCCGGGCTTGGGCTTGTGGTCGGGGAAGAACTGCTTGTTGAGGGCCTTGGTCATCTCGAGCATCCGCCGCGCCGTGATCTTCTTGGCATGGTCGTCGCTGGCGAAGTTGCCGCGCACGTGGCAGTTATTGCAGGTGACGCCCAGCGCCTGGACCATGTGATTCATCTCTTCCTGGAAGTCAGGAGCGAGCAGGCCGGTTAGCACCTTCACGGTCGGGCTGTCCACCACGGTCGGGGTAGGCGCTTGGGCCGACACCGGAGAGAAGGAGTTGCTGCACGCGAAAAGCAATGCAATTGTGAGAAATACTGCCCGTTTGTGCATGCCGCATTATAGAGGGCCGAGCCGCCGGAGCCCTGGCCAAGAAACAGGAAGCCGGCGGAGCCCTGGCCAAGAAATAGGAGCCCTGGCCAAGAAACAGCTGTAGCACGCTTGCGTGTTTTTGAAAGGCCGTGCTATATTCGTCAGGTTCTCGTGAGACTAGGACACCCTATCTAGTCTCAACCGTATCGTGACGCACCCGAGCGATGCCCCTTTCGAGGGGGATTTGCACGGGGCCGGAAGGCGAAGAGCCTACGGCGAGTTCGCCCAAAGCGAAACAGCGTCCGCCGATACCGAAAACACCATGAAGTAGGGTTTTTCCGCTCAAGGTGCCAAACCGCGTCACCCGCGACGCTGTTTTCAGGCCTCGAGCACCACAACTCTGATCGACAAACCTCACGGTTTGTCGCCACGAGCGGTGGAAAGTATTTGCTGGTTGCGCCGCTACGGTGGCGACAAACCTTCAGGTTTGTCGATCCGGACTGCGGTGCTGTGGAGTGCTCGTGCCGACGATTAGTCAGCTGGTCCGCAAGGGACGCGAGAAGGTCGAGTGGAAGACGAAGAGCCCGGCGCTGCAGAACAGCCCGCAGAAGCGCGGCGTCTGTGTGCGCGTCTTCACGCAAACCCCGAAGAAGCCTAACTCGGCGCTTCGCAAGGTCGCGCGTGTCCGCCTGACCAACAAGATTGAAGTCACCACCTACATTCCGGGTGTCGGCCACAACCTGCAGGAGCACTCGCTGGTGCTGATCCGTGGCGGCCGTGTGAAAGACCTGCCGGGTGTTCGCTATCACGTGGTGCGCGGCACCCTCGACGCCGTGGGCGTGCAGGGCCGCAAGCAGGGTCGTTCGAAGTACGGCGCCAAGCGCCCGAAGTCCTAAGAGAGATTTATGCCGCGCAGACGAGTAATCGCGAAACGTGAACTGTTGCCGGACGCCCTCTACGGGAGCCCGCTGGTCACCAAGTTCATCAACACGATCATGAGCGAGGGCAAGCGTTCGACCGCCGAGCGCATCCTCTATCAGAGCTTCGACCTGATCAAGGAACGGTCGGGCGACGATCCGCTCAAG
>JBBQSP010000108.1:0-13882 GCA_038213735.1 Vicinamibacterales bacterium
CGCAGTGGCCAGATCAAGCTGCGCAGGCTGGTCGGCTGGGCCGAGATGGAGCGAGTGAAGGAGGCCGCGTAGGGCAATCTGCGATCACGCGCTGGTGATGACGCGCTCACGCTTTTCCACCACTTGACAGACACGACCTCCCCATTAAGGCTCACTTACCCATCGGCAGTTCACGAAGAACTGTGGGCAGAGATTTGTCGGGCTACGCGGATGACGGCGACCCGGAAGTCCCGCTCACCGCATTGGTGATATCACGGCCTGCGGCCACATCGAGCAGCCGCGCGGCGTCTCGCAGGTCGCCAGGGCTCGTGATGTTATACCGCTCGAACACGCTGCGCGTCTTATGCCCGGTCAGCATCATCGCCACGCGCTCCGAAATCCCCGCGCGCACCAAGTTCCGCACCGCGCTCCGCCGCATGTCGTGCGGGATGCGACCCGGACACCCGGCGGCGCGACAGGCCACCTTCCACGCTTTGTTGAAGCTCGTGATCGGCTTCGGCTTTTTCTCGCCGCCGCGCCCGTCCGCCACTTCTCGGAAGAAGACGTTCGGAAAGATGTGCCCGGCCTTCCGGAGCCGCTCATGCTCGGCGTGTTGCGCGAGCAAGACGGCGCGGAGTTCGGCCGTGAAGGGGAACGTGCGGCCCTCTTTGTTCTTCGTCGTGCCGGGTTCGAGCCGCACCTCGGCCGCGTCGAAGTCGACCTGTCGCCATTCCAGCGGCAGGACCTCGGACGCGATCCGCCAGCCCGTGATGTAGGCGAACGCGATGACCGGCTGCACGTCCGGCGGCAGGTGCCGCAGCACGCTCGCATACTGTTCCGGCTCGAAGAATCCGGCGCGCGGCGCGGCTTCGCGCAGCATCTCGATGTGCGGCCGCGTGGCGATGCGCCCGCTCTGGATGGCGAGGCTGAACATACGTTTAAGGGCTTGTAGCTCGCGGTTGATGGTGGCCGGGCTGACCGGCTTTCTCTGCTCGAGCGTGGTCGCTTCGGTGCCATCTTCGAGCGTCACCGTGCGCGCCTTGCGCGTGACGATGGTGTCGGCCAGTCGCTTGGCGACGTAGGCCGTCACGTCGCCGGTGGTGATGCCGACAAGCTTCCGGGTGCCGAAGTAGTCTGCGAGGTAGCCGGAAGAGGCACGCCGCTTCTGGCCCGCCAGCTGCTTCATGACGCTCTTCTCGGAAGCGTCGGCCGCGTGATTTGCGATGAAGTCGTTAATCACCATCTGGGCGGCGTCGTAGAACGTCACCTGTTCGGCCTTGGCGATGACGGGGAGGTTGTTCGCGCCCGCGCCAAGCCGCTTACGCAGGAGACGCAGAGCCACGGGTCGGCGCTCGGTGTGAGTCGACTCCGACGCGCGCGAGCCGTCAGGGTGCTTGTAAGCCATCCACCAGATCTTCCCGCGCAGGTAGAGCGAGCCGTCGCCGCGCGTACGTTTGCTCACGGCGTCCTCCCGTCGTGGCCGAGCAGGTCTAGCGCCTGACGGATCAGCAGCTTCGTCGCGTCGCCGTTAGCGGACTGAGACGCCTCGACGAGCAGGCTGGTGAGCCCGACCGTGCGTGCGGTCTCGCGCATCGCCTTGACGTTTTCGTCGAGATGGCTACTCATGACGCCTTTCTCTCCCTATAGACGCGCTTGGTTTTGAGCCACTCACGCAGCGCACGGCGAATTTGTTCAGAGGCGCCGATGCCGTCGCGAGCTTGCAGCTTCGCCATGGCTGCCACGAGGTCGTCGGGCAGGCGGACGGTGATCACGGTGGTCATGTTGGACATGTAATACATTTGTAATACAACACGTACAGCCCGGTCCAGACTTGTTTTGTGCGGATTTGCCAAGAAAGCCGCTCAAGACCAGCCCGCGCGAGGCCTCCTTCGCACTCCGCGCCGAGAAACCACCTCATTACGCTATGTGACGTAATTGAAAACTTTAGCTACTCACAAGGCTAACAACGTGCTAGACAGACAGCTTCTCTCCTGCTAGAGTAGTCTTTTCGTAGGGAGCAGTCTCCACCGTAAAGGCTGGCAGCCTCCCTCCCCGTGGCCGTGGCCTTTGGCCTTGACGCCCGGTTCAGATGAAAGAACGAGTTGAAAGCTCGTTCCTTTTTCCGACCGGGCGTTTTGCTTTTTCAGACGCTTCGGTCAGGTGGGCTGACCGGAACCATGCTGTACCTTGAACTCGCACGCCGCCAGAAGGGATGGTCCCAGGGCGATCTCGGCGACCATCCGAAAGTCAGAATCCCCAGAAACTTCATTTCCATGATCGAGCGCGGTATCGGCTTGCCTGTGCCCGAACAGGCCGAGCGCATCGCGAAGGTCCTCGGCATTCCGACCGCGCGGCTACTTAAAGTCGTGCCTGACCACGTGTCGCCAGATCTGCGGACGACCGTTGACAAAAAAGCCGGCGTCAATGGCTGAAGGGACGGCGATCTGCCTCGGCGTCAAAGACGCTGCCGCCGCCGTGGGCGTCTGCACGAAGACCATCCGGCAGTGGATAGACGACGGGGCGCTGCCAACCGTGAAATTTCCATCGACGAAATTCCCCAACGAGCGTGGCAAACGCGTCTTGATTTTGGTTGAGGATCTGAAAGCTTTTGCTGAGCGGCACCGAGAGCAGGTGCAGTCGTGAGGAGGCGCGTAACTAGCGCATCGTCACTTCCGCCGCCAGCGCTGTCAGATCCGCGTCAGCGGCTGCGTGACTTCGCGGCGTTCGTCGTGACGCAAGACCCTGAGGCGCTAGCCGCAGAGGCTAAGCAGATTCACGACACGCTTGCTCACTGCTCAAGAATTCAATCATTCTTTCGCCGTTACGTCGCCGCGTTGAGAAAACGGGTGGTCCATTGATGACGCCCCTGGACACGCTCACGATCGCACGCAACTTTGTCGCTCGTGGGTTCAGCGTGATCCCGTTGGATCACCCAGACGACACGTGGGTGAAGACGCCCGAGATGGTCGGCAAGACACCGGCCGTCAAGACGTGGACTCCGTTTCAGATGGCGCACCCAACGGATGCCGATCTGGTCGGTTGGTTCGGCAACGGTCGGAAGCGGAACACCGCGCTAGTTACCGGTAAGATCTCCAACGTCGTCATGGTAGACGGCGACAGCGCCGAAGGGCTTGCGTGGATGCGCGCCCATCTTCCCGCAACGCCAATGCGCACCAAAACGGCGAAGGGCGAGCACTGGGGCTTTCGGCACCCCGGCGTTCCCGTGCGCAACAAGGTCCGCATTCAGACCGGCGATCCATCGATCAAGATCGATGTCCGAGGCGACGGTGGCTACGTCGTCGCGCCCGGCAGCCTGCATGCGTCACGCATCACCTATGAGCCGATCGGCGTGTGGCCGCCCGTGAACGAGCTGCCGGTGTTCGATCCCGCGTGGCTGGAACCAGATCCGGATCTCGTCGCGACGCCAAATACGTTGCCCTCGACAATCCCTCACGGCCAGCAACACCAGACACTGTTTCACGAAGGCTGCCGGTTGCGGCGGCGTGGATACGCCGAAGCCGAGATCGCCGATGCGCTGTGGTCGCTACACAAGCACCGCAGCGAAGGGCCGGATGTTCATGACGAGAAGAAAGACGTCGAGAAGATCGCAAAGAGTATTTGTGACCAGTACGAGCCGGGCCTCCTGGAAAAAGCTGGCACGGGCGGCGCGATCGTCATCCACCGTGCGTCTGACGTGCCGGACGAGAAGCTCGAAAAAATGTTCGGCGGGCGGCTTGTTCGTGGCGCGTTCGCCCTCGTGGCCGGACCTGGCGAAGGCGGCAAAGGCATGTTCATGGTGGACACGGCCACGCGGTTCACCACCGGCGAACCCTTTCCAAACGAGAAGGCGCGCCGCGATCCCGCCGCCGTGCTGCTCTGCGTGACGGAGGATTCAAACGGGCGCGTGAAGTCTCGACTACGTGCGGCGGGAGCGGACCTCGACTTGGTGTTCTTCGTCGAAGGCCCCGAGATGGCACGTGGGGGCCTCACGATGCCGTCGCCGATGATGCTCGACGATGACGCGGGGAAGCTCGTGACTTACGCACGTCAGATCAATGCGCGAGCCATCTTCCTTGAGACGATGGTCGAGCACTTTGGCGATCGCGAAGGCAAGGCGAGCCGACGCAGCACGAACAACGAAGCCGACGTGCGCAGCGCGCTGGCACCCTTCCGGGCGGTGTGCGTCGAAGCGAGACTTTACGGCGAAGCGTCCATCCATCCACGCAAGAGCATGGAGGGCAGCGTCGACGATTCGATCTCCGGAAGCGCGGCGTTTCGCAACGTGACGCGCGCTGCGCATCACATCTATCGCGATCCGGAGGACGAGGCAGACAACCCGGTCCGCCTGCTCTTCACCTCGAAGGCGAACTACCTGTCGCGCCGACCGGCGACGCTGCGCTTTCGCATCCGCTCGTGGGACGAGGAACGCGGCCTGCCATGCCTGTGCCCCCATGATGAGTGCCCACACGAGGGGCGCATCGTGTGGGACGACGATCCTGTTGATTACCGACTGGCCGAAGAAATCTGGCACCAGATCGCCGAGCGCAACAAACCGCGGCGCGACGTCAACGTCCAGGAAGCCGAGGGGTTTCTGACGGGGTTGATGCAGGACGGGGTTATCGCGCTGACGCCGGTGGAGATTTTCAAGCTAGCAAGCGCCGAAGCCATCAACAAGGCGGCCGTGAAACGTGCGAAGGAGAACATGCGGCTCGTTAGTAAGAAAGAAGGCTTCCCGGCCGTGGTCGTCGGCTGGCAGGTCGAAAAGGAGGAGTTTTGATAGAGGGACTTAGCTTCCGCTCTAGAGGGACTCAGTTTCCCTATGGCTCTTTTTTAAGGTCCCCTCTGAGTCCCTCTACAAAATTGCTAAGGATTTGCAAGAGAGGCTCAGAGGGGATCAGCGAGATGAAGAGGGACGCAGAGGGAAGCAAGGTTCACAGAGAACCCCAACTGAGTCCCTCTGTGGCCCCAACTGAGTCCCTCTGTGATGCGGCCGCGCTCAGCAGTTCAGCGCCCCCGAATCTTCTACAAACGGGTCAGCCGTGGCTAACGACAGGGGCTAGATGTTTAATAAACATGTAGCCCGGAGTTAAGTGTAATGTTCACAATCATTTGTAAGATATATGTAGCAGTTCTGTAGCTTAAATTGTTGAGAGAAAACGTGTCAGAAACCCCGATTGCGGAACCCGCTACACATACTTCGTGCCCTCACTGCGGAGCCAACAACCCCGCAGGCGCACAGTCCTGTGGGGCGTGCCATCTGGCGTTGCCCGGCAACACGCTGGCCCTGAAGCACGGCGGCCGTCGTTCCCACGACAGGCCTGAAGCCCTCGCCGCGATCGCAGGGAAGCGCGAGGAGCTGCTGAAACACCTTGGCGGCGAGCCCTCGATGATTCAAGCCGACCTCGTGACGGACTACGCCCGCGTAGACATCCTGATCGAGTCGGTCGCCGCCAACATCGAGGTCGGCGGCATCTTCACGCCGAAGGGCAGCGCGCGAGCGGCCGTGTCGCTGCTGCTCACCCTGCTGGACCGGCGCCTGCGCTTGGCGACGACCTTAGGCATTGAACGCAAAGCAAAGCCTGTGGCGTCGCTGGCCGAGGTCATGGATGGCAAGTAACGTCCTCCACTTGATGACCCGCGTCCTCGGCTCCGCCTTCGGCGAGACCTGGGCGACGTGGCGCACGGTCCTCAAGGCCGCCTTCGCGCTCGACCTGACCGACGAGGAGCGAGCCGTCGTCACCGGACTCACCCAGCGCGAGACGTTCCCAACCGCACCCGTGCGGGAACTCTGGTTGCTGCTGGGGAGGCGCAGCGGCAAGAGCATCATCGCCGCGCTGCTCGCCGTGTGGGCGACAACGTGCCGCAGCTACACGCTCGCACCTGGTGAAGTCGGCATCTTCATGATCATCGCGGCCGACAGAAAACAGGCCCGCGTGATCAAGAGGTATGTGTCTGGCCTGCTCCGGTCGCATCCGTCGCTCGAAGTGCTCATTGCGAATGAGACGGCGGAATCGATCACGCTGACGAACGGGCTCGTGATTGAGATTCACACGTGTTCATTCAGATCGTTACGCGGCTACACCTGCATAGGGGCAGCGGTCGATGAAGTCGCGTTCTGGTCAGTCGAAGACAGCGCCAACCCGGACAAAGAAGTCCTTGTGGCCCTACGTGCAGCGATGGCCAGCGTGCCCGAGGCGATGCTGATTGGCCTGACGTCGGTCTACGCACGCCGGGGCGAGGTGTGGCGGATGTATGAGAAGCATTTCGGCAACAACGAATCGGCCGGCGTGCTTGTCGTCAACGCCTCGACACGGGTCATGAATCCCACCATCAGCGACACGGTGATCGCCACCGCCTACACGGACGACCCGATGGCGGCCGCAGCGGAATACGGCGCAGAGTTCCGGCGCGATGTGGAAGCCTTCATCCCCCTCGAAGCCCTCGAAGCCGTGCGGATGCCCGGCCGACTAGAGCAACCGTATCAAGCACATCACTCCGGCTATGTCGGCTTTCTCGACCCGGCAGGTGGCACCGGGCAAGACTCAATGACCATGGCCATCGCGCACGCGGAGGACGGCCGCGCCATCCTAGACCTCGTTCGAGAAGTGCGCCCGACCTTCAGCCCCGAGGCCACGGTCAAGGAGTTTGCCGACGACTTCAAGCGATACCGGCTCGCTCAGGCCACGTCAGATCGCTATGCGGGCTCGTGGCCGGTCGAAGCGTTTCGCAAAGTCGGCATCACCGTCAAGCCGAGCGAGCGAACGCGATCCGAGATTTACCTTGCGGCCCTTCCGATGGTCATGTCGGGGCAGGTGGAACTCCTCGACCACCCGCGCCTGCTCAAGCAGCTTGGCTCGTTGGAACGGCGCAAAGGTCGGCAGGGCAAGGACACGGTCGACGCACCGCCACGCCAACACGAGGACGTGGCGAACTCGGCCTGTGGCGCCTTGGTCCTCGCCGGTCTGACGCAGCGCACGGGACGCGTCTTGGAAACGATTTGGGGATAGGAGGTGAACATGAGCGACAGGAGCGAGGCACCGCAGGAGCCCCAGACGAGCACGAACGTTCGGCTGGACTCCCTCTCCATACTGGGTGAAGGAGAGCAACGTGAAGTTTGCCTTCTGGTTGACGACGGAGACGGTAGCCAAAACAGCGCCGAGCAGCCGCTCGGAGTCAGCGCTGTCACCGTCGTTAGCACGGGGGCGACGGGCGAGCCCTCCAGGTATCAGATCGCGGTGACGCGCGAGATGACCGCGCAAGACGCGTTCCGCTTGGCGCTTGAAGGATTTGAAGTGGTGGCGCCGTTCGACCTCGCCCGGGATATCCGTGTCACGCATTACAGAGTAATCAGAATTGCCGGGGTCGAAGACGAATGAACCTGTCCGCGAACGCGGATAGCTTGAACAGGAGAAATGACGATGAATGAGAACCGCAAGAACGACCTGAACCTACTGCTCGGAACGCACACCACAGACATGTCGAACCGGCTGCCGAAATACGCCGATGCCTTCTCGAAGCGCGTGCACGAAGATCTGCTCCGGCCGGCGCTCGCGTTTTTCGACAAGGCAGCAGCCATCAGCAGCAGCGGCCGCTATACCCGCGACGGGGAGCTGAAGGAGGTCGCGCTGCTGGCGCACGCCACGCGGGAGCGCTTCGCCGTGGTGCGTGCGGGCGTGGCAAAGCTCGACGAGCAGATCGCCGACAAGCTCGCGGCCACGCCAGGACCAGCCACGAAGGACGCGGCGGTGGCGCTCGTGAACGAGATGCGTGCCCAGGAGTTGCGCGCGCACCTGCGGAGCCTCGATCCGATCGACGTGCAGGCGATCTTCAAGACCATCCGGGGTGACGCGGCGGGCATCGCGATCCTGGAAGCGGCCGAGCATGCGCCGCCGGGCTTTCCGATCGCACCCGCCGAAGCGGTCGCCGCCGCGAGGGAGCGCATCGCGCTCGAGGGCGACCCGGAGCTCGCCGAACTGACGGAGCTGCGCGTCAGCTACGCCTACGCCCTGAACCTCGCTGAGCAGGCACTTCAGGACGCGGGCGCGAACCTGGCGGACCCCGCACCGCTGTCGCCGCCGGACACGGCCAAACCATATCTGATGAGCGGTGCGCCGCTGACGTAGGCAGTTTTCTGACGAAGGAGTTTAGGTTATGGACAACGCAGCCTTTCAGGGCGCTGCGTTTTTAAGAGAGACGACGATGGCGAAAACGAAGCGCGGGAAGAAAACAAAGTACCTAAGGTTCGATCTTTGCATGACCTTAGACGATTACATCGACCTGCTTCTCGTCCGACCCGGCAGGACAGTCGAGGATGTCCTCGCTCGGCTCGCCGGTTTCATTGTTGCCTCTGCGGCGGCGGAGGCGAATAATGCTCTTGAACCGTTATTCACCTATATGCACACGGATCTACTCGCGGGGCAAGTATGCGCCGGCGTCCTGTCCTTGGCGGAGCGCTGCATAGAGCAAGCTGTCGATGACGCCGTGGCGGCACGCGGCATGCTCCGCGCCGACGCCGAGCGCTACTGGGCCGAGCATGATCTCGTGGCTATGGTGCACGCAGCCAGCCTGCTTACCTCAGCGGCCAATGAGCGCGTGGTGGGGGCACAGGGCTGCACGATCAACTGAGCACACCTCTATTCCGGGAGCCTGCAAAAAGATCTGCTACAGTTATGCTACATTCCGCGGTTCGTGAGGTCCATCTGGATTCACGAACCGCGTTTTTGCTAAGTATTTTGGAGGCGCCGCCCGGATTTGAACCGGGGATGGAGGTTTTGCAGACCTCTGCCTTACCACTTGGCGACGGCGCCGATTTGATGTGCAGCTGATTTTAGCGCGGGACCGGTTCGTTGCCCTTCGACTCGCCACTAGTCACCCTTCGGCTGACTACCGGCTCGCTCAGGACATTCTCCATAGTTGGCTAGCCATGAGCGAAACTTCGTTTCGCCGAAGGCGGAGCGAAGGTGAGTCGAATGGAGCGGGAAACGGGATTCGAACCCGCGACTTCGACCTTGGCAAGGTCGCACTCTACCACTGAGTTATTCCCGCTCGCCGAGAACAACCCACTGTAACAGAGGGGCCGCGGGGCAGGCATGCGTCCGGGGGTGTCGGCCGGACCTAACGGCCCGGCCCCACAGGCTTTAGGCCCCTCAGCACCCCGGCGGCCTCCTCGGGCGACACCGGGTTCCTGGGCACTCCACTGCCCCACTCCAGCCCGCTCCAGCGCGTCACCCTCGGAATGACCTCCAGGTGCCAGTGGAACGCCGGGTCGGCCTCGCCGCTGAACGGCGCGGTGTGCAGCACCAGGTTATACGCCGGCCGCTCCAGCGCCCAATCCACCCGAGACAACACGTCCTTCAAGACCACCGCCAGGGCCTCGAGCGTCGCGTCGGACGCCTCCTCGAACCGCGGTGAATGGACCCGCGGCAGGACCCAGGTCTCGAACGGCACCCGCGATGCAAAGGGCGCGATCGCTATTACTTCAAGGGCGTCTGACACCATCCGCCGGCCATCCTCCAATTCCTGCGCGGTCACGTCGCAGAAAATGCATCGGCCGGTCCAACCGAAGTGGGCCGCCGCGCCGCGGACCTTGGCGTCCAGGGCCTCGGGCAGGATGGGGTACGCGGCGATCTGCGAATGAGAGTGATCCACCCGGGCGCCGGCCGCCCGGCCGTGGTTCTTGTAGACGACCGCGCTGGCGAACCGGGTGTCGCGCTTCAAGTCCTGCAACCGCGTGCGCCAGGCCCACAACACCCGCCACAACCGGTCGGCCGGCAAGTCCTGTAGCCGCTGATCGTGCAGCGGCGACTCGATCACCACTTCATGCGCGCCCAAGCCGTCGCGCGTCTCGAACACCCCGTCGCTCCGGCGCTCCTGGTGCCCCTCGATGCGGAGCATGGGCCGCCGATTGGCCACGACGCGCACCGACCACCCAGGCGCTCCGGCCGCCCCGCCGTCGCGCCACGCCAATAGCTCCGGGCCGGCATCCGCCTCCCGGCCTTCGCAGAAGGGGCAGCCCACCTGACTATCGTCGAGGCGAACGGGCTCGAGCACGAAGTCGTTGGGATGGGGGTGCGGCGAACGATCGATAATCACGGAACGGCCGGTGATCGGGTCGCGCCTGAGCTCGGTGTCTACCATCCGGGCCTGAAGGCGTCCTTGTAGACCGTCATGCGCGCGGGCCGAATCGAGGCATCCACGGCCACCACGTCGAACCGGCACGGGGTCGCGTGTAGCTGGTGCCCGCTGACGTACTCCTCGGCCATGGAGACGAGACGCCGCTGTTTCTGCGCGGTGACCATCTCGGCGGGATCGCCAAATCTGCTATCGGTCTTGGTCTTCACTTCTACAAATACTACCGTGGGGCCGTCCTTGGCGATGAGGTCGATCTCGCCGTAGCGGGAACGATAGCGCCGGTCGAGTATCTGATACCCAAGACGTTCGAGCTCGGCGGCGGCTAATGCCTCGCCTTCGAGGCCGAGGCGCTGGCGTTGGAAGGTCATGGTGGGTGGAGAGCAAGGGCCGTGCCTGGGTCGACAAACCTAAAGGTTTGTCGCCACGAACCGTGCCTGCCCGACAAACCTAAAGGTTTGTCGCCACGGTGGCGAGAGCCTGGTCGAGGATGTCCACGGCCGTCGTCGCCTGCGCCTTGGTCAGCACCAGCGGCGGCGAGAGGCGGATCGCGTTCTTGCCGGCGCCAAGCACCAGCAGGCCGCGCGCGAAGCAGGCGTCCACCACCTGGTCGCGCTCGGCGACGGCGCGTTCCTTGGTCACGCGGTCCTTCACGAGCTCGATGCCGATCATCAGCCCGCGGCCGCGCACCTCGCCGATAATGGCGTGCTTCTGCTGCACTTCCTTCAAGCGATCCATCATGAAGGCGCCGACCTCGGCCGCGTTCTTCATCAGCGAGTCCTTCAGCAACGTGATGGTGGCCATGGCCGCGGCGCACGACACGGGGTTGCCGCCAAACGTGCTGGCGTGCGAGCCCGGCGGCCAATCCATCACGTCGGCCCGCGCCGTCGTCACGCCCAGCGGCAGGCCCGAGGCCACACCCTTGGCGGCGGTGATCATGTCGGGCTCGACACCGAAATGCTGCATCGCGAACATCTTGCCGGTACGGCCCATGCCCGACTGCACTTCGTCGGCGATCAGCAAGATGCCGTGCTTCCTCGTCAGCGCTCGCAGGCGCTCGTGAAACTGCAGCGCCGGCACGACATAGCCGCCTTCGCCCTGAATCGGTTCCACGACGACGCCGGCGACCTCATCGGGAGAGATTAAGTGGACCAGGACCTGGTGCTCGAGGAAGTCGAGGCACTCGGCCTGGCACGACTCGGGCTTCAGGCCCACCGGGCACCGGTAGCACGTCGCATACGGCGTGTGGAACGTCCCCGCCTGCATGGGACCAAACCCGCGGCGCTGGATCGCCTTGCTCGAGGTCAACGCCAGCGAACCCAGCGTGCGGCCGTGAAAGCTGCCCAGGAAGGCGATCATCCCGTAGCGGCCCGTCGAATAGCGCGCCAGCTTGATGGCCGCTTCGTTGGCCTCGGTGCCCGAGTTGGAGAAGAACGACCGCTTGGCTCCGCTGAACGGCGCGATCTCGTTGAAGGCCTCACCCAGTTGCACTTGCGGCTCGTAATAGAAATCAGTCCCTGACATATGCAGGAACTTCTGCGCCTGGTCGATGATGGCGGCGACCACGGCCGGATGCGAGTGGCCGGTGGAGTTCACCGCAATGCCGGCGGCGCAGTCGAGGAACTGGTTGCCGTCCACGTCTTCGACGATCGCGCCCGCGCCACGGGCCATGACAAAGGGATACCCCCGTGTGTAGGACGGCGACACGACCTGACCGTCGCGTTCGATGATGGCTTTGGCTTTGGGACCAGGCAGGGCGGTTTTGATCAGCGGCGCATCCATACGCTGATCATACGCCCAACGGACAAACCTAAAGGTTTGTCCCCACGGGGAGACGGACAAACCTAAAGGTTTGTCCCCACGTCAGTTACTTGCGCTTCCAGCGGGTGCCCTTGGGGCCGTCTTCGAGGATTACGCCCTTGTCGAGCAGTTCCTGGCGAAGGCGGTCGGCTTCGGCAAAGTCGCGGCGGCGGCGGGCGTCCTGGCGGCCCTCAATGCCGGCCTCGATGTCAGCCAGCGGAATGGGCGGGGTCGCTTCTTCTGCGTGCCGCAGCGACAGCACGCCCAGCACCTGGTCGAAGTGGTCGAAGGCGGCCGTGATGCCGGCCGCATCGGCCTCGCCCACCTGCTTATTGTCCATGGCGATGTTCAGCGCTCGAATCAGGTCGAACAACTCGCCCAGGCCAGCCGCGGTATTGAGGTCGTCGCCGAGCGCGGCGTCGAACGCCTCGACGGCAGCGGCCACGCGAGCGGTCACCTCGGAATGCACGCCGCCACCCGACAGCGCGCCGACGCGGCCCAGGAAGTCGGTGATGCGCCGCAGCGCCTCTTCCGCCTGCTCCAGGCCAATCCACGTGAAGTTCAGCTGCTTGCGGTAGTACGCCGACAGCAGGATGTAGCGCAGCGCTGAGAGGCGGAAGCCCTTATCCAGCACGTCCTGCACGGTGTAGAAATTGCCGAGCGACTTCGACATCTTCTGGTTGTCCACCAGCAGGTGCTCGACGTGGAACCAGAACTTCGAGAACTCCTGGCCGGTGGCGCCTTCGCTTTGCGCAATCTCGTTCTCGTGGTGCGGGAACACCAGGTCCACGCCGCCGGTGTGTAAATCGATCGGCGACGGCCCCAACAGGCGCAGGGCCATGGCCGAGCACTCAATATGCCAGCCGGGCCGGCCGGGTCCGCAGCCGGAGTCCCACGTCGGCTCGCCGGCCTTGCTCGCTTTCCACAACACGAAGTCACGAGCGTTCTCCTTGTCGTACTCATCGGAATCGACCCGCGCGCCCGCCTGGATGCCTTCGTGGTCGAGCCGCGCCAGCTTGCCGTAGGCCGGCAGCGTGGCAATCTTGAAGTAGATCGAGCCTTCGGTCTGGTACGTGTGGCCGCGCTCGCCCAGCTGGTTGATCATGTCGGCCATGGCCTGCATGTTCTCCGGGTCGGTGGCACGCGGTGTCTCTTCCACGGGTTCAATGCCAAGTGCCAGCGCGTCCTCGCGGAACGCCTGGATGTACTGATCGGTGTATTCGCGCAGTTCCATCCCGGCCTTCTCGGCGCCGGTAATGGTCTTGTCGTCCACGTCGGTAAAGTTCATGACGTGGTTCATCTGGAAGCCGCCCACGTATTTCAGCGCGCGGCGCAGCACGTCAACACTCACAAAGGTGCGGAAGTTGCCGATGTGGCCGCGGGCATACACCGTCAGCCCGCAGGTATACATGCGCACGGTGTTGTCGCGCACCGGCACGAACGGCTCGACCTGGCGGGTCATGGTGTTATAGAGGCGCATGGTCAGGCGGAGTGAGACACCGACACGATGTCGGCATCGAACTGGAGCGTGAGCGCGGCGGCGTCGCTCGCCACGATGATCTGCAGCGCGTCGGTTGACGTCGAGGCGAGCGCGCGGCCGGCGGCCTCGCCGACCCGGGCCACGAAGTCGGCACCTGCCGCGGCTTCGATTTCGGCGTATCCCACCGCGTGGGTGGCCACGTCGGCGATGATGGCGGCCAGTTGGGGATCCCGGGGAACGGTGAACTTGAACGTGAACGATTTGGGGGCCATGCGAATCAGACCGATAGTCTATCGAACAATCGCGCCGCGCGGCGAACCTCCGCCGCAATCTGGTCCTGGAGCGCTTCCCTGTCCGGGAACTTGCGCTCGTCTCGCAGGCGCTGGACGAAGGCCAGCCTGGCGGCCTTGCCGTACAGGTCCATCGAGCGGCCAATCAGGTGCGCCTCGATCGTCGTGGCGAGCTCGTCGCCAAAGGTCGGTCGCTGGCCGATGT
>JBBQSP010000109.1:0-13811 GCA_038213735.1 Vicinamibacterales bacterium
CGGCTGCTGCATCACGCCCGGCGTGCGATCCAGGGCCAGCGCGAGCGCGGGCAGGCCATCGGTCATCAGGTTGATCCACAGGATCTGCGCTGCGGTCAGCGGCAGCATCAGGCTGCCGTCGGCATCGCGCAGGCCAATCCAGAACGCGAGAATGGCGCCGCTCGCCACCAGCAGCACCTCGGACAGGTTGGTCGAGAACAGGAAGCGCAGGAACTTCTGCACGTTCTCGTAGATGCCACGGCCCTCCTCGACGGCGCGGACGATGGTGGCGAAATTGTCGTCGAGCAGGACGATGTCGGCGACCTCTCGGCTGACGTCGGAGCCGCGCTGTCCCATCGCCACCCCAACGTCGGCTCGCTTCAGGGCGGGCGCGTCGTTGACGCCGTCGCCGGTCATGGCCACGATCTGTCCCTGCGCCTGCAGCCCCTCGACAATCTGCAGCTTCTGCTCGGGCCGCACCCGCGCGAACACGTTGACCTCGGCCAGGGCATCAACGAGCGCCGCGCCCTGGTACTCATCCAGGTCCTCGCCGGTGAGGACCCGCACACCGGGAATGCCAATCAGCTGCGCCACCGCCAGCGCGGTGGCGGGGTGATCGCCGGTGATCATCACCACGCGGATCCCCGCAGCCAGCGCCATGGCCACGGCGTCGGGCACTTCGGCGCGCGGTGGATCCCAGAACAGCGCGAGCCCCAGCAGCGTCAGTTCCTCCTCGGCGCGGTCGGATCCCCACGCGACGGCAAGCACGCGGAAGCCTTCGCGCGCGTACGCGTCGGCCTTCTCTTGCCACGACTCGCGGTCAGCCGCCGACAACACGCACCGGGCGAACAGTACCTCCGGCGCGCCCTTCAGGTAGCTGATCAGGCGGCCGTTGTCGCGCACGCTGACGCGCGAGAACCTCCAGGCGCTGTCGAACGGCCGTTCGTCCTCCACCGGATGGGCGGCGCGCAGCCGCGCGATGTCGGCGCCATGCGCGTGCGCGTGACGCAGCAACCCCAGCTCGAGGGCATCGCCGGCGCCGGTAGCGAGGTCGGCGTCGTTGGCGAGCACGATCGCGGCCAGCGCGCGTGGCAGATCCGAGACGTCGAGCGACCGCACGTCCATCCGGCTCTCGGTCAGCGTGCCAGTCTTGTCGGTGGCGATCACGGTGACCGAGCCGAGCGCTTCAACGGCCGACAGCCGCCGCACGACGGCGCGGTGGCGCGCCATGCGCTCGACGCCCAGCGCGAGCGCGACGGTCAGCACGGCCGGCAGCCCCTCGGGCACCGCCGCCACCGCCAGGGCGACGGCAAAGATGATCATCTCCGGTGCGCGGTCGAGGCCCTCGCCAATCACGCCGAGCACGCCGAGCACGGCCACCAGCGCCAGCACGGCCCGCGCGATCCGCCGGCCCAGTTGATCGACCCGCCGTTCGAGCGGCGTTTTCGACGCCTCGATCGATCCCAGCATCGCGGCCAGCCGGCCCATGGCACTGGCCGGGCCAGTCCGCGTGACATCAAGAAAGGTGTGGCCGCGGGCGAGCAGGGTGCCGCTGAAGGCTTCGGCGCCGTCGGACTTCTCCACCGGCATCGACTCCCCGGTCAGGAGCGATTCGTCGAGCAGCGCGCCATGGACCTCGGCCAGCGTGCCGTCGGCCGGCACCCGGTCGCCCGATTCGAGGCGCACGCGATCGCCGGGCACGAGGGCGGCGGCCGGCACGCGCGTGAGGGTGCCGTCGCGCAGCACCCAGGCGTGCGCGGCGGCCAGGGCGTTCAACTCAGCGAGCGCCGATTCGGATCGCCGCTCCTGGTAAAGGCCGAGCGCGGCGTTGAACAACAGGATCACCGCAATGGCGATCGCCTCGATGGGCCAGCCCTGCGCGCCGTCGCTGATCCATAGCGCCAGGTCAAAGGCCAGGGCGAACAGCAGGATGTAGATCAACGGGCTGGCGAACTGCCGAGCGAACCGCCGCCACAGCGGCACGGGTGCCCGCTCGGGCAGCGCATTCGGCCCGACTCGTGCCAACACCGCCGCGGCTTCGGCCGTCGTCAATCCATTCATCGGCTCACGCGGAGACGCTGAGTACCGGGCACGCGGCCCCTCGCAACACCGGCTGGCTGGTCGAGCCAGACAGCATCAACTCGATGCCACCCGCGCCCTGCGCGCCGATCACGATCAGGTCGGCACGGCCATCGGCCGAGCGCGACAGGAGCAGCTGCGCCGCGCGCCCAACCGCGACTTCCTGGTCGATGGCGCACCAGGTTTGCGGTTCGCCGGCCAGCCGCTCATGCAGCCACTCGCTGGCGCGCTTGATGGCGTGGCGGTGATACTTCGCCAGGTCGAGGTCGAGAAATGGGCTGGGCTCCGGTTCGTGCAGGAACTCGATGGCGTGCAGCACGGTGACTCGCCCGCCCGACTGCCGGCCCAGTTCGAGCGCCCACTGCAGTGCGGCAATGGATGCCGGCGAGAAGTCAACGCCGCACAGAATGTTCTTGAAGACCACCGGCGGTGCGGTGCCGGTGGCGGGTGCGGGCGGCACGGTCAGCACCGGGCACGGCGCGTGGCGCACGACCCGTTCGGTGACCGAGCCGAGCAAGAGGCGGCTGAACCCCGAGCGGCCGTGCGTGCCCATGACCAGCAGGTCGGCGGGCAGGGTCGAGGCATGGCGCAGGATGGTGGTGTGGACCACGCCGCTGTCGGCGACGAGCGACGTGCGATCGCCCTCAGCTGGCGGCCCGGACCGCCGCCGCAGTTCGGCCAACACTTCGTCGCGCGAGGTGGCCAGAAGAATGCGCTCGGCCTCGCCCACGCCGACCGCTGGCTCGATGGCGGCATCGAACGTCGGCACCACATGGAGCAGGGTGAGGGTTGCGCCGTACCAGTCGGCAAAGGCCCTGGCGTAGGCGGTGGCTCGCACCGACGTTTCGGAAAAGTCGATTGGGCAAAGCACGTGACTGAACTGCCTCATGGCCTCGTCGCTCCTGGAAAGGTGATATCCCCTGCGGGAGCATCAAATGTGCCAAGGAAATTGGCCGAGAATCGGTAATTTGTGACCAGAACCACGGGAATATTCCCCGAGACCGGCCGCATTTTCAGCGGGTCGTGTGGCATGCGGCATGCATCCGTAGACCGCGTGATACGCACCGCCATTGCTGTCTCCATGGTCGGGCTGGCGCTCTCGGGCTGCGCCAGTGGCCGCTTTGGTCCGCCGCCGGAAACCCGCGCGCCCGAAGGGCCGCGTACACTCAAGCAGCTCAGCGTCGACGAGCGCCGCCAGGTGATGGAGCGCGCGCGCGTCTGGCAGTCGGTCAACACCTCGTCGCTCGATCTGACTAAGGGGCCGGCACTGCCCGCCTCCGAACGCGTCGCCGCCGAGACCTCCTGCACCTACGTGCATCCTGCCGAACCGCTTTCAGGCAACACGCCGAAGTTCGAGTGTGCGATCGCCAAGGGCGATGAAGTGAAAGTGAAGTACGGGCAGACCAACGGCGAGGTCTACGCCGAGGTCGCCGCGAGCCGCCTGTTCTGGGCCTTGGGATTCAAGGCCGATACGATGCTGCCGACGCGGGTGACCTGCATCAACTGCCCGGTCGAACCGTTTGCCGCCGGCGCCACCGACTGGCGCGCCAAGCCGCCGACCGATGTGGCGACGCGCGTGTTCGATCCGGCCGTGATCGAGCGCGACTTTCGCGGCAAGAAGGTGGCGGTTCCCGGCTACGAAGGCTGGGCGTGGCCGGAGCTCGATCAGATCCGCCCGCGTAAGGGAGGCGCGACCCGCGCACACCTGGACGCGCTCAAATTGCTCGCGGTCTTCATCCAGCATTCCGACTCGAAGCCGGATCAGCAGGAGATCGTGTGCGAGCAAGGGCGCACCATAGAAGACGATGAGGGCAACGAGACCTGCCCGGCGTCGTGGCTGGTGGTTAAGGACCTGGGCGCGACCTTCGGCAAGGCGACGCGCCTCAACAGCAGCAAGATGACCTTTGCCGATTGGGATAGCGCCGGCGTTTGGAAATCCGGTGAACGCTGCGTCGGCGACCTGCCGCGCTCGCTCACCGGCAGTCTCGAGGATCCCCGCATCAGCGAAGCCGGGCGCCGCTTCCTGTCGCGCCGATTGGCGATGCTGAGCGATCGGCAGATTCGCGACCTGTTCACCGTGTCGCAGATCGAGAAGGGCGGCGAAGAGATCACCGGCGCCGATGGCCGCAAGCGCAAGGTCACGGTCGCCGACTGGGTGCGCGTGTTCAAGCGCAAGCGTAGCGAGATCGCCGCCGCCCGGTGCCAGGCGTAGTAGATTAGGGCTGACATGACCCGATACCGGGTTGCGATCGTTGCAGCCCTTCTTCTTGGCGTCACGCTCGGCATCGGCACGTACACGTTCGTCTACGCCAAGGGCTACTCCTACCTCACCAACGATCCGGCGGCGTGTGCGAACTGCCACATCATGCGCGGCCACTTCGCCGCGTGGCAGCGCTCCAGTCACCGTTCGGTCGCGGTCTGCAACGACTGCCACACGCCCTCGGGACTGATCCCGAAATACATCACCAAGGCGCAGAACGGCTTCTGGCATTCGTTCTACTTCACCGTCGGCGGCTATCCCGACCCGCTGCGCATCACGCCGCGCAATCACAACATCACCGAGATGTCGTGCCGGAAGTGCCATACCGAGCTGACCTCGTCCATTGACCGCGCCCACAGCAACACTGGCAAGGGCGGCGTGTCGTGCACGTCGTGCCACAACGAAGTAGGACACATCGAATGAAGAAACTAATCTCCGTCCCCATTGCCATCGCCCTGTTGTCGGCGACCGCGGCCATTCTCGTGACGGCGCTGCTGGTGAACATCTTCACGCGGCAGCAGGAGGCGCAGACGCCGTTCTTCACGGTGGTGCAGCTCGACGACGAGACCGAGGATCCGGCGGTATGGGGCAAGAACTTCCCCATGCAGTACGACGGCTACCTGCGGACGGTGGACCAGGTGCGCACCCGCTACGGCGGCAGCGAAGCCATGCCGCGCACGCCCACCGACAGCGACCCGCGCAGCATCGTCTCTCAGTCGCGCCTGGAAGAGGATCCGCGGCTGAAGACCCTGTGGGCCGGCTACGCCTTCGCGGTGGATTTCCGGGAAGAGCGCGGCCACGCATACATGCTGGATGACCAGACGCTGACCGAGCGCCAGAACGTGACCCAGCAGCCGGGCACCTGCATGCACTGCCACGCCTCGGTGTATGTGCCGTACAAGAAACTGGGCGGCGGCGATCTGATCAAGGGCTTCGAGGTGATGAACCAGATGAAGTACCAGGAGGCGCGCACCAAGGTGTCGCATCCGGTGGCCTGCATCGATTGCCACGATCCGGCCACCATGAAGCTGCGCGTCACCCGTCCCGGCTTCCTGGAGGGCATCGTCAAGGTCAAGGCGGCGCAGGGCATTGAGGACTACGACGTCAATCGCGACGCCACAGGGCCAGAGATGCGCGCGTACGTGTGCGGACAGTGCCATGTCGAGTACTACTTCAAGGGTCCTGAGAAGCGGCTGACCTATCCCTGGGACAAGGGCATGAAGGCCGACGAGATCCTCGCGTATTACGAAGAGAACGGCTTCAAGGACTGGACGCACGCCGAGTCGGGCGCGCCCATGCTGAAGGCGCAACATCCCGAGTTCGAGATGTGGAACCAGGGTATTCATGCGAAGTCGGGCGTGACCTGCGCCGATTGCCACATGCCGTACCAGCGCGTCGGCGCCATGAAGATCAGCGACCATCACATCCGCAGTCCGCTGCTGAACATCAATCGCGCATGCCAGACGTGTCATCGCTGGTCGGAAGAGGACCTGCGCCAGCGCGTGGAGACGATCCAGGACCGCACCTACAGCGTGCGCAACGTGGCGATGGATGCGCTGATGGCGCTGATTGCCGACATCAAGACCGCGAAAGCCGCGGGCGCCACCGACGCCGAACTCGAAGCCCCTCGGCGTCACCAGCGGCGCGGCCAGTTCCTGCTGGACTTTATTGAAGCGGAGAACTCCATGGGCTTCCATGCCGACCAGGAAGCCATGCGCGTGCTGGCGCTGTCGCTCGACGAGACGCGCCGCGGGCAGGCAATGCTGCCCGGCAGCAAGGCCACCGCCGGCGCGGCCCGCCAGTGAACCGGATGTGAAGGCTGTCAGCCCGATGCCAGCAGCTTGGCGAGCTGCAGGGGCGAGACGACGCGAACGCCCGGGATCGTTCGGCCCATCAAGGCGCCGAAGTCGCGGCGGTCGCCGGTGACGAACAGATCGCACCGGCCCCTGATCGCCGCGCACAAGAGCGGCACGTCCTTCTCGGCCAGGGTGACCGGAAGCGAAAACACCATCGACGGTACGATCTCCAGCTTCGGCAGGAGCGCTTCGAAGGCCGGTAACCACGCGGGACGCTTCAGCACGAGGTTGCGGCGCGCCTCTTCGATGGCGACGTCACTGGTCACGGCGGTGCCGTGATCGACCAGCAACTCCAGCAAGCCAGCGAAGCTGCCGCCGGCATTGCTCGCCGAGAACAGCACATTGGCGTCGAGAAACGCGCGCATGCCCTACCTGGACGTGCGCGCCTTCGCGGCTTTGCCGGGCTTGGCCTTCGGCAGCAGCTTGCCAATCGCCGCCTCGTCGCGGGCGAACTCGGCAATCCGCGCCTCGGTGTAGATCTCGAGCGGCACGCTGACGGACGGCCGCAAGAGGATGCCGGCCTCGGTGCCCTCGAGGATCAGCTCGTCGTTGGCCTTTAGGCCATAGGCCTGGCGCAGCGACGCCGGGATGGTGATGACGCCGCGATCGTTGAGAGTGACCTTGCTGACCATGTCCGCAGTATAGCAGTAATACTGTATTTCAGCATCACGCAATTCCCGCCCCGCCGATTCTTGCCCCAACATCCACCCACCCCCTTCGAGGACGACGGTGCCATCGTCCGCAGCAGCGCGCAAGAAGCAGGATCTGCGTACCCTGAACTGTTGCCCACTGCGCCCGATAACTGTCGGATATGCCCCGCAACGCCGAGGTCATTCGCCAGTGGAAGCTCTTGCTGCATCTTGACGGCCTGGCCCATGGCCGCGCCGTGGATGAGCTGGCCACCGAACTCGCCGTCAACAAGCAGACAGTGTGGCGCGACCTGGCGGCCCTGCAAGAAGCCGGCTTCCCGCTGGTGGACGACAAGCGCGATCGCAAGACCGTGTGGCGGGTCATGCAGCTGCCGCTCAAGTCGCTGACCGACGCGGGGCTGTCGGTCACCGAGGTCTGCTCGCTCTACATGAGCCGCGCCCTGCTGCTGACGCTCACCGGTTCGCCGTTCGAGGCGGGCCTCAACTCGCTGCTGAAGAAGGTGCAGCGGGCGCTGTCGCCGAAGAGCCGCCAGTTCCTCGACGAGCTCCCCAACGTGGTGCGAGTCAGGCCCGAGCCGCGAAAGAAGGTGTCAACCGGCTACAACGAGATGGTGGCCAAGATCATCGAGGGCTCCACCAGGCGCAAGGCCGCCGAGATGCGCTACTTCTCCGTGAGCAGCAACCGGCAGAAAGACTACGTTGTTCATCCGTACGTCGTGGAGTACTCCGACGGCGGCCTGTATCTGCGCGCCTACGTGCCCGAGTACGACGAGGTGCGGATGTTCGCGGTCGAGCGCATCAAGAGCATCCGCATCGTCACCCTCGGTGCTCGAGCGAATCCGGATCCTGACCACTCGCGAGTGCAGTTCGCCCTGGCTCATCCCGCGCAAGGCGATGCGGTTGGCCGGGCGCTATCCCGACAGCAAGGTATCGTGCCATGAGCCCTGACGCCTTTGGGGTTCCGGGTTCGCGTCACCCACGAGCGATGGCGGCTCATTACGACCGTCAAGCATCCCGTCATGCTGGGTCGGGAGGACGCGGTCCAGCTGACGTTGGAGCAACCGGAGCAGATTCGTCAGAGTCGGTCGGATCCGCAGGTGTTTCTGTTCTATCGTGGTGAGGATACCAAGCGCTGGGTGTGTGCCGTTGCCAAGCACGCTGCCGAACAGGCATTCCTGATCACCGTGTATCCAACCGACGCCATCAAGGAGGGCACGCAGATATGGCCGAAGTGAAGATGTTCTACGACCGCGAGGGCCAGACCCTGACCGTCTGGTTTACGGAGCGAACTCCTGAGTACGTCTGTGAAGAAACCGGCGAGGAGGTCGTCCTGATGAAGGACGTCTCCGGCCGGGTCATTGGGTTCGAGAAGCTGAACTTCTCGATTCCGCAGTCTGATTCGCTTCACGTGGCGCTCGAAACAGTGCCCGCCTGAAGGGCCGCTGACACCACGCCCTAGTTCTTCGTCGTCAGGGCATCCAGGCACGCCGATGCGCGGTCATCTGGTTCAGCACCACCGACTGCGCGTCGTAGAGTTTCGAGGGGCCTTCGTCCAGCATGGAGCCCAGCTCGTTGTAGGAGAGGAACGGGCGATACGACTCGAGCGCGGCGGTCCACCCCAGCGCCTGCAGCGTGGTCTTGGTCTTCCCTTTGATCTGGGCGACCGACTTCTGCGCCTCGAGGCCGGCCTCCGCGTCCCACGAACATCCGACTGTTGCCTGTCCGCCGCCTTCCAGGTCCAGCTTGGCTTCAATCGCCGCGGTCTTCACCTGGTGCAGGTTGCGCCAGCCTTCTTTCCAGATCTTCGAGCGATCCATCCAGCGCTTGCTGTCGCCGGTGAGCAGCACTTCCAGCGCCTCGGCGAAGCTGGACTTCCCCGAGCCGTTGCGCCCAACGACGATGGTGAGACCGGGGCCCGCCCCCACATCCTTCGACGGTGAGGGAGGTGAGGTATGCGCCGGCGTGGCTGGTGGCTTTGGTCTTCTCGTCAGCGATGGCCGTCGCCTTCCCAGCCACCATTGCCATAGTCGAAAGCGTACCGAGGAATCTGCTCCAGGTCCTGGGCACCTAGGTCGAGTTCCCCCGTGGCACCGTTCAGATTCTCTTGTAATCGCACCAACAAGGTCTGCCATCCGCCGTCCTGGGCAGAAGTCGGGTTCTGGCGGTTCAGAATCGCAATCTCGCCAGGGTTGAGAGTGATGATTGGCACTAGACCCTCCGCAAAGGTAGACGGCCACGCCCCTCCGTTCTCTCAACTGGCCACCGGTGACGCGACACCATAGCCTGGAAATGCGGCCCTCAAGGTTTCGGGGGGATCTCGAAACTCGGGTATCCTGGCGCGCCCCCATGGCGGACCACGAAAACGACCTGCCCTTCGGGCTCTACGAGCGCCTCATCACGGCCAGCCTGAAGGCGCGGCTCCTGCAGTTCGATCAGGACCGAACCCGGATCCGGACGAATGCCTTGGATCCCGCCGAAGCCCACATCACCCTCGCCAGGCACATCGGGGGCATCGTCGCGCGAGCGCTGCGAGGGCTTCCGGCAGAGGACCGAACTGCCAATCAGGTGACGGTCGCGAACGAGATCATCGGCCTTTTCGGTATTGGTCCGGCTAACCACCTTCGCCAAGGCTACGGTGGTCAAGAACCCGGACACCACATCGACCGGGTCGAACTCCCGCCAGAACAGCTGCGGTCGATTCAGGCGATCACTGGGCTCCCCGGCGACGACCGGGAGCTTGTCGCGCCGCTGGTCCCTCTCTCCGCCTCCGACCTCCTCGTCAACGCTCGCGGCGAGCCGTCGCTGGCTCACGCGCTGGCGCACGAGATTCCGTCCGCCGACTCCATCGACCTGCTCTGCGCGTTCGTCCGCTGGCACGGCATCCGCGTGCTCGAGGACCAGCTCCGCGCGCATTGCCGCGCCGGGCGGCCCTTGCGCGTCATCACCACGGTCTACACCGGCTCCACCGAACGCAAGGCGCTCGACTGGCTCGTCTCGATCGGCGCGCAGGTGAAGGTGTCGTACGACACGCAGTCCACCCGCCTGCACGCCAAGGCGTGGATGTTTCGCCGCGCCACCGGCTACTCCACCGCCTACATCGGCTCGTCGAACCTGTCGAAGTCGGCGCTGATCGATGGCGTGGAGTGGAACGTCCGGCTGTCGGAGGTGACCTCGCCGGACATCCTCGAGAAGTTCGACGCCACCTTCGACAGCTACTGGCAGAGCGCGGAGTACGAGGACTACCAGCCGGCTCGGGACGCTGGCCGGCTAGATCGGGCGTTGGCCGGACCTGAAGGTCCGGCCCCACAACATGATGGGTTGATGTTCCTGGACGTCACACCCTGGCCGCATCAGACCGAGATTCTCGAGAAGCTCGCCGCCGAACGCGAACGCCACCACCGCTTCAAGAACCTCGTGGTCGCCGCCACCGGCACCGGCAAGACCATCGTCGCCGCCCTCGACTTCAAGCGCCTGCGCGCGCAGATGGGCGACCCGCGCCTGCTGTTCGTGGCGCACCGGCAGGAGATCCTGAAGCAGAGCCGGAGCGCCTTCCGGCAGGTGCTGCGCGATGGCAGCTTCGGCGAGCTCTACGTGGATGGCCACCGGCCCGACGAGTGGCGGCACGTGTTTGCGTCCATCCAGTCGTTGGCGCAGTTGGAGGTGCAGGACCTGAACCCGGACGCCTTCGACATCGTCATCGTTGATGAGTTTCATCATGCGGCGGCGCCGACGTATCGGAAGCTCCTGGAGCGGTTGTTTCCAGCCGACAAACCTAAAGGTTTGTCGCCACGTGTGCTTCTTGGGCTGACGGCGACGCCTGAGCGGACGGATGCGGGCGACATTCTGGGCTTCTTCGACGGCCACATCGCCACGGAGCTGCGGCTGTGGGACGCGCTCGAGCGCGGGCTGCTCTGTCCGTTCCAATACTTCGGCCTGAGCGACAACACCGACCTGTCGAGCGTGGCGTGGTCGCGGAAGGGCTACGACATCACCGCGCTGGAGCGCATCTACACCGGAGACGATGCGCGGGTGAGGCTGGTGCTGCAGCAGATCCAGAACAAGCTGCGGGATACGAGAACCATGCGGGCGCTGGGGTTCTGCGTGAGCATTGCGCACGCGGAGTTCATGGCGCGGCGGTTCACGGAGAACAACCTTCCCTCGCAGGCGGTCTCGGCGAATACCGACAGCGGCACGCGCAAGCAGGCACTGTCGGACCTGCGGAAGGGCTCGCTGCGCGCGCTGTTTGCCGTGGACCTGTTCAACGAAGGCGTGGACCTGCCCGAGGTGGACACGCTGCTGTTCCTGCGTCCCACCGAAAGCGCGCTGGTGTTCATTCAGCAACTGGGTCGCGGACTGCGCCGGTTCGAGGGGAAAGACTGCGTGACGGTGCTCGACTTCATCGGTCAGTCACACCGCAAGTTCCGGTTTGATCTGCGCTATCGCGCGGTTACTGGAGCCTCGCGGAGTGAGGTTGGGAAGCAGATCGAGCAAGGGTTCCCCTTTCTGCCGGCCGGCTGCACGATGCAGTTGGACAAGGTGGCGAAGGAGGTGGTGCTCGAGAACCTCCGGACCGCACTGCCAGCGCAGCGCCCGGCCATGATTGCTGAGCTTCGCGCGATCTCGCAGTCCGACCGGTTTGCCGGCAGGGCTCCAAGATTGAGCGAGTTCCTCGAGGAAAGCGGCCTCGACCTGTCCGATGTCTACAAGTCGGGCTGCTGGTCTGACCTGCAGCGAAGAGCCGGGCTGCCGGTGCCTTCACCAGGCCTAAACGAGGAGGACCTCGGCGACGCGATGAAAAGGCTACTGCATATCGACGACCCCTTGCGCCTGGACGCGTACCGGCAGTGGCTACGGGGCACCGATGCGGACGCGCGCCTCATCACTGCCCTGGTCCATACCCTGTGGGGCAGGGCGGCGCCGGCAACCCTGGAAGAGGCCGCACGAGCGATGCAGGGTCACCCGGCCATTGCCGCCGAATTGCCGGAACTGTTCGATCTGCTCGAAGAGCGGGCGGACCATCTGACGGTGCCGCTTGTCTTGGACGAACCTAAAGGTTCGTCCCCACGCGTTCCGGACGAACCTGAAGGTTCGTCCCCACGACTACCGCCGCTGTCAGTCCATGCGCGGCATTCGCTGGTTGAGATCTTCTCGGCGTTCGGACGCATCACTCCGGGCAAGTTCTACCAACATCGCGAGGGCGTCTACCGCGACGAGGCCACCAACTCGGACCTGTTCTTCGTCACGCTCGAGAAGTCGGAACGCGACTACTCGCCATCCACGCTCTACAAGGACTACGCCATCTCGCCGACGCTGTTTCACTGGGAATCGCAGTCGCTCACGAGTCAGCAGTCGCCGACGGGCCAGCGATACATCAAGCACCGCGAACTCGGCGGGCAGGTTCTGCTGTTCGTGAGGGCCAGGAAGAAGCAGGACGGGCTAACCGTGCCATACACGTTCCTTGGTCCAGTGGACTACGTGTCGCACAAGGGCGAGCGGCCGATCGCGTTCGTGTGGAAGCTGCGGCAGCCGATGCCGGCGGATTTCTTCAGGGCGGCCAAGGTTGCAAGTGCTTAGGTGCTGGGGTGCTGGGGTGCTGAAGTGCAGTGGTGCCTAGGCCGGCATGGTGTTAACATGGCCGTGTTAATTAACTTGGCCATGATACCAAACGGACCACCCATGCCGCCCCTCGATGGACCCTTGCGAGCCGAATTTCCAGCCCAAGACCTTGTGGGTAAGCTGTTTAGCGCTCATGGGTGGAAGGTGCAGCGCCGACCGGATGTCGGCCCCCACGAACCGGATTTCCTGGTCAGGAAGGGACGCCACGCCTTCGTCGCCGAAGTGAAGGCCTCGGCCGAGGGACGAGCTGACCGGGTCATTCCGCTGCTTTCCCACGCCATTCTCCAGGCGCGAGCCTACGCGCTGGCCCTCAAGGTCCGCCCCCTGGCCGTGGTCTACGTGAGGGACGCCTCGCCCTCGTTGATCAGCCAGGTTGGGTTGTTCTCGAAAGAATACGCCGCCGATGTCGCGGTCGGAATCGTCAGCGAGCACGGCGTTCGCTACTTCGTCGGCGGAGGACTGGAGGGCCTCAACGTCGATCCCGGCATGGTCCGCGCCGCCAGGTCGCCCGGCCGGGCACCCAATCTGTTCTCGGATCTCAACCAATGGATGCTGAAAGTGTTGCTGGCACCGGAGATTCCTGAGCACCTGCTCGCGGCTCCGCGTGGTCAACACCGTAATGCCTCGGAACTGGCCGGCGCCGCCGGCGTTTCCGTGATGAGCGCCTTCCGATTTGTCGACCAGCTGCGGCGAGAGGGCTATCTCGATGAATCGCCTCATCACCTGAAGCTCGTTCGGCGCGCGGATCTGTTTCGCCGGTGGCAGGCAGAGTCACTGCGCGGCATGCCGCGCGAGATGCCGATGCGATTTCTGCTTCGTGGTCAGGCCGAGAGTCGAATCCCTGCCCTGCTCGTTAATCGCCATGCGTGCCTGGCGCTGTTTGCGGCGGCCGATGCCTTGAGACTCGGACACGTGAAGGGCGTGGTGCCATATATCTACGTTCCGAAGCTGGCACGGGTCGGGCTCGAGGACTGGCAGGAGCTGGCCCCTCTAGACAAGGGTGAACGTCCCGACCTGATTCTGCGGGAAGCACCCGCGCCACAATCGGTCTTCAGAGGACGAGTCGCCGTCCACAACGTCCCCGTGTGCGACGTTCTTCAAGTCTGGCTTGATGTCTCAGCGCATCCATCCCGCGGCCAGGAACAGGCCGAGCTGATTCGCCGCAAGGCCTTGAGCCGCGTAATTGACAGGGTACTGGAATGAATGACCTGACTGCACTCGCGCGGTTAATGCATGCCCTTGAGCCTTGGAGTGATCACCTGGTCGTGGTCGGCGGTTGGGCCCATCGTCTCTATCGGTTCCACCCACTAGCCGCGGTTCCCAGCCACGACCCCCTTCTCACCAGGGACACCGATCTCGCATTCGGTACTG
>JBBQSP010000110.1:0-13683 GCA_038213735.1 Vicinamibacterales bacterium
GGCTCGGTGCCGATGTAGTTGAGGAACTCGGTCATGCACGCTTCCGAGTCGAGCATGCCCTCGTCCATGTTGACGTCAATGATGTTGGCGCCGCCGCGCACCTGGTCGAGGGCAACCGTGGCCGCGCCGGCCCAGTCGCGCGCCTTCACCAGCCGCTCGAACTTCTTCGAGCCGGTAACGTTGGTGCGCTCACCGACCATCTGGAAGTTGCTGTCGGGACGGATGATCAGCGGTTCGAGCCCAGACAGGTGGGTGAGGCCCGCCGTCGGGTCCACGTGCGCCGTTCGGGGCGGCACCCCGGCCACCGCCGTGGCGATCGCGCGAATGTGGTCCGGGGTCGTGCCGCAGCAGCCGCCGATGATGTTGACGAAACCGCTGGCGGCAAAATCCTTGATCAGGGCCGCGGTCTCCTCCGGCGTTTCGTCGTACTGGCCGAAGGCGTTGGGCAGGCCGGCGTTGGGGTAGCAGCTGACGTGGCCGGGCACCGTGCGCGCGAGCTCGGCCAGGTACGGCCGCATTTGCCGGGCACCGAGCGCGCAGTTCAAGCCCACGCTGAACGGCTTGGCGTGCTCGACCGAGACATAGAAGGCATCCAGCGTCTGGCCCGACAGCGTGCGGCCGCTGAGGTCGGTGAGCGTGGCCGAGATCATCAACGGCAAGCGAGTGCCCGTCTCGGCGAAGGCCTCTTCGACGGCTACGAGCGCCGCCTTGGCGTTCAACGTATCGATCTGGGTCTCGACCAGCAGCAGGTGCGAGCCGCCGTCGATCAGCCCGCGCGCCTGGTCCTTGAACGCCTGCTTCATCTCGTCGAACGTGATCGCCCGGAACGCCGGGTTGTTCACGTCGGGCGAGATCGACAGGGTCTTGGTGGTCGGGCCGATCGAGCCGGCCACAAAGCGCGGCTGGTCGGGCGTCTTCGCCGTCCACTCGTCGGTGACCCGGCGGGCGAGCTGGGCGGCGACCAGGTTCAGTTCATACGAGACCGCTTCGAGACCGTAGTCGGCCTGCGATACCGCCTGCGCGCTGAAGGTGTTGGTTTCGATGATGTCGGCGCCGGCGTCCAGGTATTCGGCGTGGATCTCGGCAATCACGTCCGGCCGCGTCAGCACCAGCACGTCGTTGTTGCCCTTGAGGTCGTGCGAGTGCGAGGCGAAGCGCGTGCCGCGGAAGTCGGCCTCGGTCAGCTTGCGCCGCTGGACCATGGTGCCCATGGCGCCGTCGAGCACGAGAATGCGGGTGGCGAGCAGGCGTTCCAGGGTGTCGAGAGTCGTGGTCATGTCTTTTTTCGGGCCTTCGCCGGCTTGGTGCCAATGGCCAGCAGCACTGCAAATGGATCGTGGGTACGCCGCGCGCCAAGCGCGACGCGAACGTCGGTGAAGCCGGCGCGGGTGAGCAGGCCGGCAAGGTGGTCGTCGCTGAAGCCGAACCACTGGTCGCCGAGTTTCTCCTTCACCCAGGTTTCGTCGTGGGCGCGCAGGTCGAGAATCAGCAACCGGCCGCCGGGCTTGAGAATGCGGGCCGCCTCGGCCAGCGCTGCCGCCGGCTGGCTGGCATGGTGCAACGCCTGCGACAACAACGCCACATCCATCGTCGCGGCGTCGAGCGGGAGCTTCTCGAGTTCACCCTTCTTCCAGGTGATGTTGGTCAGCCGCTTGCGCGCTGCCAGCGCCTTGGCGCGGTCGAGCACGCCGGTGGCGCGATCGATGGCGACGACGCGCCGCGCCCAGCGGGCGGTTTCGACGGTGAGATAGCCTTCGCCACACCCGAGGTCGGCCACGTCCAGCGGCGGCAACAACATGCCGAGCGCACGCGACCACGCCGCCCAGCTGCGGCCCGGGACCAGCTGGCGGCCGTCGCGCGTGTCGGGACTGACGTGTTCGAAGTTCTCGCGCCGCAGCCGCAGCACTTCCTGCAGCCGCGCCTCGTCCGCCTTGACGATGGCGGCCCCGGCCGCTTCGGCGAATTGCGCATGGAGCACGGGCCAGAGGGACCCCTGGCGTTCGTCACGCACGGTCGGGGCCAGACGATAGAAGCTGTACGAGCCGTCGCGCTCTTCCACGACCAGGCCGGCCTCCTTGAGCAACCCCAAGTGCCGCGACACGCCCGACTGGGCCAACCCGAGAATGCCGGTCAGTTCCTTGACGTTGAAGCGGTCCTGGTCGAGCACGCGCAGCAGCCGGAGCCGGGCTTCGTCGCCGAGCAGCCGGTAGAGCGCGGACGCATGTTCCATATCTACTAATGTAGATGAATGGATTGAGTTAATCAAGGCGGGTGGGGTGGGTAGGGCGGGTTGGGAGGGGCGGGCCGATGAGGTCATGCGTGGAGCGCCAACGGAACAAACCGCCCCCGCCGACCAGCCAGACCTGTCCTACCAGCCCCACCCGCCCCATGAGATAATGCCTCCTCTTATTTCGTGCGACGCGCGCCCTGAATGAGTCATGGGCGCCTGACGTAAGACACAAGCAAAAAGGACAAGGCACCGGCCGGCTCACGCCGAGCCGCCGGGGTCTGAAACACCCAATGGGAATTCTCGACAAGCTGCGCCCGCAATCCAAGTCCACCCACCCCGATCCCAACATCCGAATCGAAGCGGTGCATGAAACCGACGCCGATGACGTGGCGTCCCTCAGCAGCTTTGCGAAAGACGATGCGGATCCGCGCGTCAGGCGCGCCGCGGTGTCGCGGATCACCGACACGGCCGTGCTGGCCGATGTCGCCCGCAACGAGTCGGATGCGAACGTTCGCGATCATGCGGTGGGCCAGCTCGTCGAGCAAGCCTCCAAGCACGATGCGGCGGTGGCGGCGCCGGCCGTGGCCGCCCTGGCGTCCCTCGGCCGCGAGCGTGAGTTGGCCACCGTGGCCAAGGCCACCGGGCCTGAGGCCGTGCGGCGCGCGGCGATTGCCGCCCTGCGCGACGAGAAGTCGCTGGGCAGCGTGGCGCGTCATGCTGCGGATGGCAGCGCGCGGCTCCTGGCCGTCGAACGGCTGACCGATCAGGCCGAGATGGAAGGCGTCGCCATGCGTGGCGAGCACGCCGACGCGGCCGTGGCGGCCGTCGATCGCCTGGTGACGCCCTCGACCGAGACGCTGACCGCCATCAGCCAGAAGGCCCGCGCCAAGGCGGCGCAGAAGAAGGCGCGCACGCTGCTCAAAGCCGGTGAGCCGGTGCCGGTGGCCGTGGAGTCGGGCCCCGCCTTCAAGGAGGGCGATCAGCTGACCGCTCGCGATCTCGTCGCGCAGATGACCGCGCTCTCGGCCGTCGGTGACTTCACCCAGCTGCGCGAAGCCTACGCGGCCGGCCGCGTGGCGTGGGTGGAACTGCTCGCCGATGCCGACATCCAGGACACCATCCAGGCGGATTTCGAAAGCGCGTCTGACGTCGTGCGCCAGCGGCTGGCGGCGGATGAAGCCGCGCGCGCCGACGCCGACCGCCAGCGCCGCGCCCTCGAACAGGAACAGGCCGACCGCATCGCGGTGTGCGCCTCGGTTGAAGGCCTGAGTGGAGAAGACATTGTCGATCGCCTGGCCGCGTCGCGTGCGACGTGGGAGGGCATGCCGGCGATGCCCGAGACGTGGGCGGTTGAACTCGACCGCCGATTCGCCGAGGCGTGCCGCGCCGCTGAGCGACGTCACGAACGCCGCCTGCAGGCGCAGCAGTCGGCCGAACGACTGCCGGCGCTGGTGCCCGAGGTCGAGGCGCTGTCGGCGACTCCGGCGTACGCCGACATTCGCAGCCAGTGGTACGCGCTGCGCAAGCAGTGGCAGGCGATTGCCCGTGACGTCGAGATCGACGCCGAGTTGACCGCGCGTTACGAGGCGGCCGCCCAGGTGCTCGAAGGGCACGAACAGGCGTATCGCGACACCAAGGGCCAGCAGCAGACGCAGAACCTGCAACGGCTGCAGGCGATGCTGCTGAAGTTCGAGACCCGCGCCTCGGCCGAGGGCCTGACGCTGAAGCAGACCGATCAGCTGCTGAAGGACGTCAAGCTGGCGGTCGGCACCATGGGGCCGCTGCCCGCTAAGCAGGATCGCGAAGACCTGATGGTGCGGCTGCAGGCGGTGCGCACGTCGCTGACCCCGCGCATCCAGGAACTGCGTGAGGCCGAAGAGTGGAAGCGCTGGGCGAACGTCCAGGTGCAGGAAGAGCTGTGCACCAAGATGGAAGCGCTCATCCCGCTCGCCGAAACCGATCCCGAAAATGCGTCGAACGAGATGCGCACTCTGCAGGAGCGCTGGAAGCCGGTCGCGGCCGCTCCTCGCTCGCAGGCCGAGACGCTGTGGACGCGCTTCAAGGCGGCGCAGGAGCAGGTCTACGACAAGTGCAAGGATTTCTTCGCCAACCAGGCGACCGAGCGCGTCGAGAACCTCAAGAAGAAGGAAGAGCTGTGCCTGCGCGCCGAGTCGATGGCCGACTCCACCGACTGGGTGAAGACCGCCGACGCCATGAAGACGCTGCAGGGCGAGTGGAAGGCGATTGGCCCGGTGACGCGCGGCAACGAAAAGGCCGTGTGGGAGCGCTTCCGCGCCGCCTGCGACAAGTTCTTCACGCGCCGGCAGGACGACCTGAAGCAGCGCAAGCAGGACTGGACCGAGAACCTCAAGCGCAAGGAAGCGCTGGTAGCCGAGGCCGAGCAGCTGTCGCAATCCACCGAATGGGAACAGGCCGCCTCGCGCATCAAGCGCCTGCAGGTCGATTGGAAGGCGATCGGCCCGGTCAAGAAGAGCAAGTCCGACGCCATCTGGAACCAGTTCCGCGCCGCCTGCGATCTGTTCTTCGAGCGGTTCAAGAACCGCGACTCGGCGGCGTTGACCGGCAAGCTGGTCGACCGCGAGTCCGCCGTCACCGAGCTCGAGGCGCTGGTGCCGGCGGCTGACGCCGCCGAGGCGCCGCAGCCGGACGATCTTTACGCCAAGGTACAGGCCGCGCGGGCGCGCTGGGTGCAGGGCCCCGAGCTGCCGCGGCACACGCTCGCGCCGCTGTCCGATCGTGTCAACGGCGCGTTGTTCGCGCTGGTCACCCGCTGGCCCGAGGGCTTCAAGGGCACCGACCTCGATCCGGAGCTGACCAAGGGCCGGATGGAGAAGCTGGTCGCCAAGGTCGAGAAGCTGCTGCCGACCGAAGCTGCCGAACCGGCGAAGAACCTCTCACCGGCGGAGTTGCTCGCGCGCCAGTGGCGCGAGGCGCTCGCCGCCAACACCATGGGCGCCGGCTCCGGTCGTCAGGCCGAAGACGCGCGCCAGCGCGCCGCCGAGCAGGAAGTGCGCAGCGCCCAGGCAGCGTGGGCGCGCATGGGTCCACTCTCGCCCGACCAGCGCAAGCCGCTGCAGGAGCGTTTCGATCGCGCGGTCCGCAAGTTCTCGGAGATGCGCCGCCGGAGCACCGCGCGGGCGTAGGACTATGTCGTCTGGAACTCCGGCGCCCGATCGACACTACTTGACCGTGTTGTTCGACCATTTCCCAACGGGGGTGATGGTCGCCGACGACCGGGCGTATTACGTGGATGCGAACCAGGCCGCCTGTGTGTTGCTCGGCCGAACTCGCGAACAGATCGTCGGCCAGCACCTGAGCGCGATCGTCGCGCCGGGTCGCCAGGCCGAGGTCGATGTGCAGTGGCAGTCGTTCATCCGGGACGGCAGGCAGCAAGGCATCTTCGAAGTCGTACATGGTGACGGCAGCACACGGCAGGTGCAGTTCAATGCCAAGGCCAACTTCGTGCCGGGCCTGCACTGCTCGTTTCTCTCTGAGTCGCCCCAGCGGGAGACCGGCGAGACCGGCGACCTGCTCACGGTCTGCGCCTGGAGCAAGCGCGTCCGCTACCAGGGGGAATGGGTCGGCCTCGAGGAATATCTCCTACTGGCGCACGGCCTGTTCGTGAGCCACGGCATTTCGCCGGAGGCGTTTGCTCAGGCCGTAAAACCACCCGTTCCCTGATCCGGGCCCAATTGCCCGGCCAATCTCCAGGCCGCGCGTCTGACCAGACATGTCTACTCGCATCGCGTCGCTTCTCGCTCTGTTTCTCCTCGCGTCCTCCGCAGCCGCTCACGCCCAGTCACTTGAACTTGGCGCGCACGTCGTTGGCGCGCGATGGAGTGAGTTCGAGGGTGCCGACGTCGGGGTCGGCGGGCGGTTGTCGTGGAAACCCAGTCCTACGATCGGTCTTGAGGGCGAGCTCAATTGGTATCCCTCAGATTTCCCTGGCGAGATGTTCGCGTTTACCGGGAGCCGTCTAGAAGGGCTCGCCGCGGTCACCGCCGGGCCGCGCCTCGATCGCATCCGGCCGTTTGTGCGGCTGGGTGGAGGGTTTCTGCGCGTGTCGCCCGCGCCGGCGCCGTTTGCCTGCATTGCCATCTTTCCTCCGCCCCTGCACTGCCTGCTCGCGGCGGGAGACACCATGCCCGCGATCGAGATCGGGGGCGGCGTCGAGGTGGCGACGTCAGCGAGGACGTTCCTCCGTGTCGACGCCGTCGATCGCATCCTCAGGTATCCGGGGCCCACGTTTGGCCCTGCCGACGAAATCAGCGAGGACGGGTTCTTCGGGCACGCGTTCAAGTTCAGCTTCGGAGCCGGCTGGCGTTTTTGACAGGAGCTAAGGAGACAAAGAGTTAACTCCTTAACTCTTTATCTCCTGTTAGACTTTCGGGGCCATGAAGAAGCTTGCCCTGCTCTGTGTCATCGCGCTGGCGTCGTGTTCGTCGCAGCCGGCCGCGCCACCCGTCAGTTCAGAAGTCGCCGCCTGGCACAAGCGCGCCGAAGGCGTCACGATCATTCGTGACGACTGGGGCATCCCGCACATTTACGCCAAGACCGACGCCGACGTCGTGTTCGGCCTGATGTACGCCCAGGCCGAAGACGACTTCAACCGCGTCGAGACCAACTTCATCAACTCGCAGGGCCGGCTCGCCGAAGCGGAGGGCGAGGCCGAGATCTACCGCGACCTGCGCATGAAGCTGTTCATTGACCCGGTCAACCTCAAGGCCGACTACGCCAAGGCCGAGCCGTGGCTCAAGGCGCTGATGGACGGCTGGGCCGACGGCCTCAACTTTTACCTGGCCACCCACCCCGAGGTGAAGCCGCGCGTGATCTCGAAGTTCGAACCGTGGATGGCGCTCAGCTTCAGCGAGGGCAGCATTGGCGGCGACATCGAGCGTGTCAACATTGGGCAGCTAGAGGCCTTCTACGGGGCGGCGGCGCCGCCGACCAGCACGGCGCGCTTCGACTCGACCGATTTCCTGGCACCGCCAGAAGAGCCGCGCGGCTCGAACGGCTTCGCCATCGCCGGCGCCAACACCGCGTCGGGCAAGGCGCAGCTGCTGATCAACCCGCATACCTCGTTCTTCTTCCGCGAAGAGGCGCAGATGGTGAGCGAAGAGGGCCTGAACGCCTACGGCGCGCTGACTTGGGGCCAGTTCTTCATCTATCAGGGCTTCAACGACAAGGCCGGCTGGATGCACACCAGCAGCAGCGTCGACAACATCGACGAGTATCTCGAGTCCGTCACCAGGAAGGGCGACGGCTCGTATACCTATCGCGTTGGCACCGAGGAACGGCCGCTCGTCGCGTCGAAGATCACCGTGCCGTACAAGTCGGGCGCCGGCCTGGCGAACAAGGAGTTCACGGTGTACCAGACCCACCGCGGCCCAATTGTCCGGTCGGTTGACGGCAAGTGGGTAAGTGTCAGACTGATGAACGAGCCGCTTAAGGCGCTCGAGCAGTCGTACATGCGTACCAAGGCGCGCACCCTCGACGAGTACAAGAAGGTGATGGCGCTGCACACCAACTCGTCGAACAACACCCTGTATGCGGATGCCGACGGCAACATCGCCTACTTCCATTCGAATTTCGTCCCCAAGCGCGACCCGAAGTTCGACTGGTCCAAGCCGGTGGACGGCACCAACCCGGCGACGGAGTGGAATGGCCTGCACTCGTTTGACGAATCGCCGAATGTCGTGAACCCGCCGAACGGCTGGGTCTACAACACCAACAACTATCCCTACTCGGCGGCCGGCGCGCACAGCCCCAAGCAGAAGGACTTCCCGGCTTATGTGGACACGGGCAGCGAAAACCCGCGTGGCGTGCACGCGATCCGCGTGCTCGACGGCAAGAAGGGCTTCACCATCGATTCGCACATTGCCGCGGCCTATGACAGCTACCTGACGGAGTTCGAGATCCAGATTCCGCTGTTGCTGAAGGCGCACGCGCAGGCGGCTGCGTCGAATCCCCTGAAGGCCAAGGTCGCGGACCAGGTGGCCGTGCTCAAGGATTGGGACTACCGCTGGTCGGCCACCTCGGTGCCGACGTCGGTCGCGATCTTTTATGGTGAAGACCTGTGGCAGCGTGTGGCCCCGGCGGCACGCAAGGCCGGCGTAAACACCTACGAGTACATGAAGAGCAGGGCGACCGCGCAGGAGCGCCTGGAGTCGCTGGCTGCGGCCGCCGACAAGCTGCAGGCCGACTTCGGCAACTGGCAGACGCCGTGGGGTGACATCAACCGCTTCCAGCGCAACGACGGCAACATCGTCCAGACGTTCGACGATGCGAAGCCGAGCACGCCGGTGATGTTCGCGTCGGCGCGGTGGGGATCGCTGGCGTCGTTCGGCTCACGCGCCTATCCCGGCACGAAGAAGTGGTACGGCACGAGCGGCAACAGCTTCGTCGCCGTCGTCGAGTTCGGCGACCGCGTGGCGGCCAAGGCCGTGACCGCTGGCGGCGTCAACAGCGTGCCGGGCTCGAAGCACTTCAACGACCAGGCCGACCGCTATGCCACGGGCAACCTGCGCGATGTTTATTTCTATCGCGAGCAGCTCGAAGGCCACACCGAGCGGACCTACAAGCCGGGCCAGAAACCGTGATGCGAGCGAGCGGATCGTCGTCGAATACTCGATGACCAAGGAATAGCCGGCTAACTTCTGTGATTGGCAGCACCATTGCTCATTACCGTGTGGTCGACCGCCTCGGCGAGGGCGGGATGGGGGAGGTCTTCCTGGTCGAGGACCTCAAACTGCACCGCCGGGCCGCCCTCAAGCTGATCAGCGCCTCGCTGACGCGGGACGAGACGCGCCGGCAGCGCTTTCTTCAGGAGGCCCGACTGGCGGCCTCGATCGACCACCCGCACATCGCGGCCGTCCATGACATTGGCGAAGTCGACGACCAAACCTTCATCGTCATGGAGTATGTGGAAGGGGGTTCCCTTCGAGACGCACTCCGCGGCGGGCCGCTCAAGCTGCGGCGGGCGCTCGATTTGGCCATTCAGGCCGGAGACGCCCTGGCCAAAGTGCACGAGCAGGGCGTCATTCATCGCGACCTGAAGCCCGAGAACCTGCTGATCACGAACGACGGGTATCTCAAGATCATCGACTTCGGACTTGCGAAGCTGGTGGATCCCCTGGCCAAGAGCGGCCTCGGCGACGCTGCGACGATCGAAGGCCATGTCCGCACGGCCGATGGCGTGGTGCTCGGTACGATGGGTTACATGTCGCCGGAGCAGGTGCGGGGCGAGCTGGTCGATGCGCGCAGCGATGTCTTTTCGTTTGGTGCGGTGCTCTACGAGATGATTTCGGGCGCGGCGCCGTTCAGGAAGGGCAGCGCTGCCGAGACCATCAGCGCAATCCTCGGCGAGGCACCGGCACCGCCGCGTCTCGACGCGGCCTCGACCGGGGCCGAGGTGGGGCGGATCCTCCGCAAGTGCCTGGCCAAGGATCCGGCTGAGAGATATCAGGGCATGCGCGACCTGGTAGTCGATCTGCGCGCCGTTCGCGAGTCGATGGGGGGCAGCGACACGGTGTCGCGGGTGTCGCAATCGACCGCGGTGGCTGAGCCGGCGCCGACCCATCGGCGGCCGGCGGTCTGGGCCGCCGCTGTCGTCCTTGCGGCGGTTATTGGTGCTGGCACCTGGCTGGCGATGCCGGGCCGATCCACCTCGTCGGCGGCCAATGGCGACATACCCGAGCGCCCTGCAGTCGCCGTGCTCGCGTTTGAAGTCATGTCGGGCGGCCCCGAGATCGCATGGCTCGGCAAGGGCCTGCCGTCGTTGCTCGTGACGGGCCTGGCGCAGACGCCCGACCTTGAAGTCGTGGGGAACGAGCGCCTCGCTGAGGCAGCGAAACAGATTGGCGCCGGCGCCCTCGATAGCGTTGAGCGCTCCAGGCTTGGCGAACTGTCGCGGCGCGCGGGCGCCCGGTTCGTCGTCAACGGCACCATCTTTCAGGCCGGCGCCGACTTGCGAATCGACGCCCGCGTCGAGGACTTGACCACAGGGGCGGTGATGCTCGCCGAAAGCGTGCGCGGGACCGATGCGTTTTCGCTGGCCGACGACCTGGCGGCACGCGTGCGGCGCGGCTTGAACGTGCACGCCGCCCCGGAATCGGTGCGGCGAGTGGCCGATGTGTCGTCGGCCTCGGTTGACGCCTTCCGAGCGTTCACGACCGGGGTGGAAGCGCAACGAAACAATCGCGCCGGAGATGCGCGCCAACTCCTGGAGGAAGCGATCGCGCTGGACCCCCAGTTCGGCCTGGCCTACTTCCATCTCGCGGGCGTTGCCAGCTTTCAAGGCCGCGTCGGGGAGTCGCGGCAACTACTCGCGAAAGCGGCCGAGCATCTTGACCGCATGCCAGAGCGGGACGGCTTGATCGTGCGGGCGGCTCTGGCCAGCATTGCCGGGCGGGTTGACGAATCCGATCGCCTGCTCGAGACTCTGCTGGCGCGCTATCCGGACTCGGAACGCGGCTGGCTGGGCCTGTCGCGCCCGTTTTCGAACCCGGCTCGCTTTCTGGCGACGTCCTCGCGGGCGGTTGCCGCTTTGCCGCTCTCTCCGATCCTGCAGAATCAACATGGCTACGCCCTGCTTTACAACGAGAAGCTCGAAGACGCGCTGCGGGCGTTTGAGACCTATGTCCAATTGCGTCCCTCGGAGCCAAATGCGCTTGACAGCCTGGCCGAGGGCCTGCTGGTGTCGGGCGACCTCCCTCGCGCGCTGGAGCGCTACGACGCCGCCATCAAAGGCGGCTACGGCGGCGCGCGGGCCGGCAGGCTGTGGACGCTCGCGGTCGCCGGCCGGTATCCGGAGGCCACCGCGGACGTCGACCGGGACGACATGCAGGAATCGATATATTGGCCGTACATCCTCTCCCGCTTGGGCCAGTATCGCGAAGCCTCGCGGCGTCTGGGCGCGCTCGCCGAGCGCGCCGCCAAGAACGAAGCGACCGAAATGGTAGTGGCCGCCGACCTCACGGCGGCGATGTTCGCGCTCGAACGTCGCGATTGCCCCGGTGTCGACAGGAGTGGAGCGGCCGCCGAGCGCACCATGGCAGCCCTTCGGCCTGACCTACTGGCGAAGTGGCAGATTGTGGCTGGCTTGTTGGCTGGCGCGTGCGAGGCTCGCGACGGCCGAGTGGCCGGCGCACGCCAGCACTTGACGCGTGCCAGGGCGCGGCTCGAATCGACCTCGCCGGTCGAGCGCTGGTGGGTCGCTGCCCTCGAAGGCGAGATCGCGATCGCCGAACGGGACTACGAAGAGGCCACGCGGAGCTTTGCCGGCGGCGAACCAACCCGCAAGATGTTCTTCTCCCGCTCCGGCATCGGCATTCCGTTGTCGTTCCTCGCGAACAACCTGGTGCTGCGCGACGGCCGCGCGCGGGCCATGGCCGCTCAAGGGCGCCTCGATGAAGCGATCGCGATCTATCGCGGCCTGTTGACACCAGGACCGCAGCAGAAGTGGACGGCGATGCTGGACCCCTTGCATGTCATCGGGCTGGCCCGAGTGCTCGACAAGGCCGGACAGCGCGACGCCGCGCGAGCGGAGTATCAGCGTTTTCTGGAACTTTGGAAGAACGCCGACAACGACTTGCCGGAGCTGGCCGAGGCCCGGGCCGCACTGCCAAGACTGCAGTAGCCCGTTCATCAATCCTCGGTAACCCGGCGCTTGGAACAGGACGGTGTCCTGAATGGCACAGGGCGCTGCCGCTGGCCGCGGTGCAGGTTCGCGGACTCTGATCGGCCGCGCCGCCAATCCTCAGGCTGACCTACGGATGAGCCATGGCAAAGGTGCGTCAGGAGCCGGCAACCGGAGGTGCTCGAACCGGACACCGGTCTCTATGTCTCGGCCGGCTTTGCTGACGACGAGCGTGGTGTTGAGAGGCTGTGCGCCGGTGTAGAACGGCGTATTCGGCTCGCCGCCTGGCTTGGGTGAGGTCGTCAGGTAGAGATCCTGGACGACACCGGCATCGATCAACTGGGTCGTCAGTGTCCGGCCGCCAATGCACGATACTCTCGCTACACCATGGTCCGCACGCAGCGTCTGCAACCCGGCGATGACATCAGATTCTCGACCGCTGCTCAGCACCCGAATCCACGGGCGTCGCCTGGTGTGCGGTTCCAATTTGTCCGCCCCGGTGTCGTCCGTCAGGATGAAGACACGCAGCTCGGGAACGTTAAACAACAACGCGGACTCGATGTCCAAGTCTCCGCTGCGAGTGGCCACCACCTGCACGGGATACCGCTCGAGCCCCAGGGCTGTCCGCAGGGCAACCAATTCCGGATGCCAGAGGGCCATGACCATCTGTGCGCCGCGAATTGTTGAGGCGCCGGTGAGGATTGCGCCGGCGTGGGCGCTCGACAGACCCTCGTAGATCAGGTGTTTGTCAGTCAGGCCTCCGCCCAGCTCCAGCGGATTCTCGGTGCCGGTGTTTCCATCTGAGGATTGAACAAACACGGTGTTCACCGCGGGCAGTGCTGGGTTGGAGGCTTCGGATTCGAAGAAGGGTCCATCGAAGCGCTCGCTTGCCCACGCGTTGGTGATCGAACGAAGACCGAGCTCTGCGCCGTGGGACTCCGTCGTGGCATATCCAGGGATGCGCGCCGTCACGGCGGCGGTGGTCTTTTGGTCGATGAAGGCGGCAAATCGTGTGGCCCAGTCCATGAAGTCGATCGTATCAGGCACGCACTGGGCTTGAAGTATCCTTTGGCCCGAGCTGGCAGAGCCGCAGCCCTCAATCGGCGCTACTGACCAGCCAGTGGCAACGGTGCCTGAACTGGGAGCGCAGCGATGGTCTTTGCCCGGCTGAAATCCGTGCGTTGGTCGGTGGTCGTATTTGCGACCGTCGGTTCGGTGACACACTCTTTCTTTGATAGATTTACGCGGTGATTGCCCCGAAACCCGTCGTCCTCGAACGTCACGGGGTCAGGCTCGAGCCTCTGACCGTTGACCACCGTGATGGGCTGGCCGCGGCGGCGGCGGATGGCGAACTGTGGAAGTTGTGGTTCACCTCGGTGCCCGACGCGGCCGGTGCGGCGGGATACCTCGACCACGCCCTGAAGGGGCAGGCCGACGGGCACATGCTGCCGTGGGCCGTCCGCGACCTCACTGACGGCTCGATCGTCGGTAGCACGCGTTACCACGACATCGTCCCGGCGATCGACCGCGTCGAGATTGGCTACACCTGGTATGCCGCGCGCTGCCAGAAGAGCCACGTCAACACCACCTGCAAGCTCCTGCTGCTGTCACATGCGTTCGACACCCTTGGCTGCAAGGTCGTCGGCCTGCGCACCGACAACTTCAACTTCGTGTCGCAGAAGGCGATCGAGGGGATCGGGGCCAAGAAAGACGGCGTCTTGCGTCACCACCAGGCCCGTGCCGATGGAACGGTGCGTGACAGCGTGCTGTACAGCATCTTGGCCAACGAGTGGCC
>JBBQSP010000111.1:0-13353 GCA_038213735.1 Vicinamibacterales bacterium
CCAGCGCTGGAAACGAAGACGGCACTGAATGTGAACGTGGCGATTCAGAGTTACTTCTTACGGTCGCGCGTCTTCTTGACTCGACGACTGGACGGAGAAGATCTGCGCTCTTGACGTGGGGCGGGCTGATAGGTGTTAGGCAGCACGGCGAGTGCTAGTCTGGCGCCATGACGATTAAGGCCCGCGTGTTAGCTGGCCGATTGGTGGTGGACGAACCCACGACGTTGCCGGAAGGCACCGAGGTGGAATTGCTGCCACTCGACCCCGGAGACTGGCTGAGCGAAGAGGACCGCCAGGCCCTGCACGCGGCACTCGCGCGCTCTGAAGAGGACGTTCGAGCAGGGCGATTGGTGGACGCCGCCGAAGTCCTGAAGGGGCTGCGGCCACAATGACGACCCGTCGCGTGCGCTTCACTGAAACCGCGCGCGACCACGTTAGCGACGCGCCCGGTAATTCGCTTGAGGGCACCCACCCGACGGGTGTCAGACCGGAGTTCCGTTACCGGCTCATGACGAAATGCCCGCGGCCACCCTGGCGCGGGCGGCGGCGGTGATGCGGGCATACTTCGCCTGGATCAGTAAGTATTCCGTCTGCAGCAGCCGGACTTGCGCGTCGTTCAGTTCCGCCGACGTGATGACGCCATTCTCGTACGAGACCTGCGCGATCACCACGCTCTCCCGAGCCATCTCCAACGCCTTTTCCTGGGTCGTCACGACTTCCGCCGACGCTTCGAGCGCCGTCCAGGCCGACTCGAGTTCAACCCGCGCGTTGTCGGTGGCGTAGCGCAGGCCGTGCTCGGCCTGGCGCATCTGCGACTGCGCCTGGCTGCGGCGGGCGGCCGCGCCCGGGGCCGCGAACAACGGCACGTTCAGGGCGATACCGAACGTGTAGCTCTGGTTATCGCGCGACAGGAAGTTGTTCAGCGAGTCCTGCTGGTATTGCATGTTGCCGGTGAAGGCGAGGCTGGGCTTCCATTCCCCCTGGGCGAGGCTCGACGAATATTCCGCCGCCTGCCGGCGGGCGGCAAACGCCTGGAGGTCAGGCCGCTTCGCCAGCTCGGCGTCGAACACCTCGCGCGCTTGTTCGACGACCGGTTCGTCGAGCGAGCCTTCGAGCCTGAGCGGCTGGGTCTGCGGAATGGCGAGCACACCGCGCAGTTGCTGGAGCGCCCCGTCGACCAGCGCCTTGGCCTGGATGCGGCGAGCCTTGGCGTTCGCCAGTTCCACTTCGGCTTGCAGCACATCGAGTCGCGCCACCGTGCCCGATTCGAACCGGGCCTTCGCTAGCTCGAGCTGCTTCATGCCCAGTTGTACCTGCTCGTCGGCCACCGCCACGCCGCGTTCGTGCATGAGCGCGGCGTAGAAGATCTCGACGACCCGGTACTCAATCTCCTGGCGGGTGCGATCCAGTTCCAGTTTCGACGCGTCGAGTGTCGAGGTGCTGATGCCATACGCGCTGTTCAACCGGCCGCCCGTGTAGAGCGGCTGGTTGATGAACAGCTGCAGGCTGTTCTCGCGGCTGAACGCCGCCTGGAACGTCTGTTCCTCGGGGCCAAACACGCCGGCCGGGATTCGGATCACCGGGAAGCGCTGCGTCGGGAGGTAGTTGTAGCCGAGGCTCACCTGCGGCAGGAAATTGGCCTTGGCTTCCTGCACGCGGGCCTGCGTCTCGACGACCTTCTCCTGCGCCACCTTCAGGCCCTCGTTGGCCGAGAGCGCGCGCTCGAGCGCCTGGTTGAAGGTGAGAGTGACCGTTTCGGATGGACGAACCTGAAGGTTCGTCCCCACCTTGAGGGCGCCCTGGGCGAAGGCGCTGGTCGCCGACAGCAGCCAGCCGACCATGGCGACGAGCAGCACGACGCCGGCGACCCGCACCGCCTGAGGCACGCGGGCGTTCGGCTCGGCGCGCCAGGCCTTGACGCTTTCGACGGTCCGGGCGAGCAGCAGGTAGGCGACCGGCACGACCACCAGCGTCAGCAGCGTGGACGTGATCAGGCCGCCGATGGTCGCAATGGAGATCGGCGCGCGGAACTCGCTGCCCTCACTGGTGGCCATCGCCGACGGCAGCATGCCGAGGATCATCGCGATGGTTGTCATCAGGATCGGCCGCAAGCGAATCGGGCCCGCCTTCAAGATGGCGTCCTCCACGCTCAAACCTTCGCGGACATACTGGTTCGTCAGGTCCACCAGCAGGATGGCGTTCTTCGTCACCAGGCCCATCAGCATGACCACGCCAATCATCGCCGGCATGCCGAGGTTCTTGCCGGTGAGCAGAATGGCCAGCAGCGCGCCGACCAGTGCCAGCGGCAGCGAAATCATGATCAGCATCGGTTCGAGGAACGACTCGAACTGCGACGCCAGCACGATGTAGATGAAGGCGATCGCCAGCAGCAGGGCGAGGCCCATTGATGCCGCCGATTCCTGCATCATCTCGACGTCGCCGGCAAAGCCCCATTCGAAGCCCGGCGGCATGGGGATGCCGGCCATGACCGCCGCGACGTCGCTCGTCACGTCGCCGAGCGGCCGATCGGTCAGCTCGATGCTGATCTTCGCCTGCCGCACGCGCTGCTCGCGGTCGATGCTGGCCGGACCGACTTCCGGCTCCAGGCGCACGATGTCGCGGGTCCGGACCACGGCCCCGGTGGGCGAGTAGAGCGGCGTGCGGGCAATCGCTTCGAAGTCGTTACGGTACTCCGGAGCCAGGCGAACACGGATGTCGTACTCCTTGTCGTTCTCGCGCAGGCGCGTCGGGACGATGCCCTCGACCATGCCACGCAGCTGCATGGCGACGGTGCCGACGTCGAAGCCAAGGTCGGCTGCGAGCTCGCGATTGATCCGCGCCGCCATCTCGGGCTGGCCGGTCTCGAGCGAGCTGTCGACGTCGACCGCCCCGGGCACGGTCTTGACCTTCGCGACAATCTCCTCGTTCAGCCGCTGCAACTCGGTCATGTCGTCGCCGCGGACGAACACGTTCAGCGGCGCCTCGCTCGGCGCGCCTTGCATGAACTCCGGATCGGCCACCGTCATCTTGAGCAGCGGAATGGCCTTCAGCCGCGTCCGCATGTCGTCCTTGAGCGCCAGCAGGCCGCGCTCGCGGTCGCGCTTCTTGCCCGCCTTGACCCGCAGCGCCGCCTTCATCGGATTTCCCTCGACGCCGACCGTCGCGAAGATCTGCCGCACTTCGGGCATCTCCTTGATGGTCTTTTCGACCTCGGCGACGTGGGCCACGGTCTGCTCGAACGACGTGCCGGGTGGCACTTCGACGTTGACCACGAACTCGCCTCGGTCTTCCATTGGCACGAACTCGGTGCCGATGATGGCGAGCGTGGACATACTGGCAAAGAACACCACGGCGGCCGTCGCGACAATCTTCCAGGGGTGTTCGATCGCCCAGCCGAGCAGGCGATGATACTGCTGATCGAGGCGGTCGTAATAGCCGCCGACCCGTTCGAGGAACCTCCCGAACCGCGTGCGCGTGCGTTCTTCGAGCGGAATGAACCGCACGAAGCGCGACGACAGCATCGGATCGAGCGTGAATGCGACCAGCAGCGAGATCGAGACGGCAAAGGCGATCGTCAATGCGAACGACTTGAAGAACTGGCCGACCAGGCCGGTCATGAAGCCGACCGGCAGGAACACGGCGAGAATGGTGAAGGTGGTGGCCATCACCGCAAGGCCGATCTCCGACGTGCCCTTTTGCGCGGCGGTCATCGGATCCTCCCCGTGTTCCATGTGGCGATAGATGTTCTCGCGCACCACCACGGCATCGTCAATCAGGATGCCGATTACCAGCGACATCGCCATCAGCGTCATCATGTTGATGGTGAAGCCGACGAGATACATAAAGAAGAATGTCGCGATCACCGAAGTGGGCAGCGCCAGCGCGGTGATCAGCGTCGAGCGCCAGTCGCGCATGAACACGAAGATCACCAGCACCGCCATGAGGCCGCCGAAGATGATGTGGCCGCGGACGTCGCGCACGTTCTCCTGGATCGCCTCGGCGTCGGTGTGAACGGTCTTGATCTGCAGCTGCGGGAAGCTCGGCGCGGCTGTCGCCAGCGCCGCGTCGAGCTTGTTCTGCACGTCCACGGTGTTGGCGCCAGACTGCTTGCGCACCGAGAACGAAACCGCGTCGGCGCCGTTGAGGCGGGTAGTGGACAGGCGATCTTCGTAGCCGTCGATCACGACGCCGACGTCCTTCACGCGGATCGTCGAACCGCTCGACGATCGCAGGATCACGTTCTCGATTTCCGCGGCCGACCGGTACTGGCCTTGCGTGCGCAGCGACACCGCCTTGCCGTCGCGCTTGATCTGCCCGCCGGGCACATCGAGGTTGTCGGCGGCCAGCTTGGCCGCCACTTCCGTCAGCGGCAGATTCAGCGCTTCGAGACGGCGCGGGTCGAGGTCCACGTGCAGTTCGCGCACTTCGCCGCCATTGACCTCAACCGCGGCCACGCCGTCAATCTGTCCCAGCAGCGGCTTGAGGTCGTCTTCGACCATGCGGCGCGTGACGTCGGACGGCAGGTCCGAGCCGACCGCATAGGTGGTGATCGGCAGCGCCGCGACGTCGAATCGTTGAATGGTCGGGTCCTTGACCTGCTCGGGCAGCCGCTCGCGAATGGCCGCCACCTTCTCGCGAACTTCAGCGGCGGCCGCCTGTGGGTCGACCTCGAGCCGCAGCTCGATGCCCACGCGCGAGAACCCCTCGGTCGACGTGGAGATCACGCGCTTGACGCCGGCAATGCCCGCGACGGCGTCCTCGACCGGCCGCGTCACCAGCGTCTCGACCTCTTCGGGGCCGGCGCCGGGGTACACGATCGACACGTTGACGAACGGGAAGTTGACCTCGGGGAACAGGTCGATGCCAAGCCGCGTCATCGAGACCGCGCCAAGCACCATGAAGCTCATGATGACCATCGTCGCGAAGACGGGCCGCTTGATGGAGGTGTCAGATATCCACATGATTCAGCTCTGAACTCGTAATTCGCTTAGCTCTTGGCCGCAATGCCCCGGACCTTGGCGCCCGCCGGAATCTGCCGCCGCGCGTCGGCCATGACTGCGTCGCCGGGGGCGACGCCGGTCAGGATCTGCACGTGGGTGCCGTCCGACAATCCTTCGGTGACGATCACGGTCGACAGCGTGTCGCCCGTCACCTTCTGCACCACGCGCTTGCCGTCGCGCGTCATGACCGCGTCCTTCGGCACAATCACCACGCCGGTGACGGTGGCTTCGACGATGCGGGCCGTGGCATACATCCCCGAGAGCAAGTCGCGGTTGGCGTTGGGCACCCGCACGTCGATCTTGAAATGGCGGTTCCGTTCATCCACCTCGGGCGCAATCGCCGCGAGCCGGCCCTCGAACGCCTGGCCCGGCTTGGCCTGCACCGAGACATGGGCCTTGAGTCCCACGCGCAGGCGACCGGCCTCGAGTTCCGACACGCCGGCTTCGAGCTTCATCTGCCGCATGTCGGCGACGATCACGACCGGTAGGTCGCCGGGAATGGCGCCGGCGTCGTAGTTGCGCTCGACCACGTAGCCGGTCACCGGCGACGTAATGGTGGCGTTCTTCTGCACTTCGCGCGCCCGGCGCAGTGCCGCTTCGGCCTGGGCAAGGTTGGCGGCAGCCAGATCGCGCTGCGCGACCGCCGACCGGTGCGCGGTCTGCGCTCCGTCAAGACGCTGGCGGGGCAGCGCGCCCTTGTCGAACAGGTTGGTGGCGCGGTCGCGCTCGAGCAGCGCGTTGGCCAGCGACGCTTCCGCGGTTTCGAGCGCGGCCTTGCCGACCGCCACCGAGGCGACGGCCGCGTCGGCCTGCGCGTCGATCTCGCGCCGATCGATCGTCGCGATGGTCTGGCCCATCGTCACGGCGTCGCCGATGTCCACCATCATGCGTTCGATGGTGCCCGGCAGCTTCGGCTTGACCGCGACGCGGCTGAGGGGGGTCAGGGTTCCCGAAATCTCGAGGGCCGATTGAATGTCGCCGGTCGCCGCGGTGACGGTCGTCACGTCCACCACCGCCGGCGCCGGTGCCGTGCTCTCGGGCGCGGCTTCGGTAGTGGTGGATGCGCCGCAGCCAGCGGCTACGAGCGACGAGCCCAGGGCCAGGGCGGCAACGACGATTCGGAGTTGGGGAACACTACGCTTCATGACGGGTCGCTCCAGCAGGCACCGGAGCGCCCGCGATTCCTTGATCGAACTTGCAGGACACGAAAGTCGTGGCCACGCCGGCCTGCAGGCCGGCGATGGTGGCGTTCAGCACATCGCGCGCGAGCGCGTCGTAGTCTTCGCCCGACGCGAGGCGGTGGCGAATGCCGACCACGGCGGGGCCAACCAGTCCGGCCCACAGCATGTGCATCGCCGCGTTGGCTTGGAGCGTGGCGGGGAAGGCTCCGGCGTCGATCGCGGTCTGGATGCCGGCCACGGCCTTGCTCAGCATCTGCTGCAGGAACTCGAAACCGTCCCATTGCTCCGTGATGCGCGGCCCCGAGCGGTCCACGAACATCAGCAGGAAGTACTCCGGCTGTTCCTTGGAGAATTCGTAGAAGGCCCACCAGCAGGCGCGGACGTCTTCGAGCGGGTTGCCCGTGCCAGCAGCTGACTGCACCTTGGCGTCAAGGCGGCGGAAGCCTTCCTTGGCCAGGGCGAGGAAGATGTCGTCCTTGCTGGGGTAGTAGCTGTAGATCGCCGCCGGGCTGTACTCGATGCGTTCGGCGATTTTGCGAATAGAGACGCTTTGGTAGCCTTCCGCAAGGAAGAGCTCCCGGGCGGCGTCGAGAATGGAGTCAGTGACGGCCTGGCGTTCGCGGTCGCGGCGTTCTTCAATACCCATATGAACAGTGTTCAGTCTTCAAATGGTGTTAGACGTTGACCCTGTTTGGCAAGTTCCAAATTTCACAATGTGACAAGGATTAGTGGTAAAACGGTGTGAAATTGCCTGATTTCTACGCTTTTCTCGCTGCTTTGGCGTACTTTGCCGGCTCGGTGGTCTGTCACCAGCTGCCGGAACGCTCCTTCGTCACGGCCGGTCTACAGTGGCCGGTTTGCGCGAGATGCGCCGGAATCTACCTGGGCGTGTCTGCCGGGTTTGCCGCTTGGTGGATTGTTCGCCGCCTGAGCGTCGGGCGGCCAGTTTGGCGAGCCTGGCTGACGGTACTCGCGGTGGTGGCCGCGCCGACAGCCGTGTCGTGGCTGAGTGGAGTGCTAGGGATGTGGGACGGCACGAACGGCATTCGCTTCGCGTTGGCGGCGCCCCTTGGATTGACCATCGGCATGATCGCGGCGGCGGTGACCGCAAAAGACCTGAGGTAAACTCGCGTTCGTGCCGCCTCCGGTTCTGTGTGTCTTGTCTTGGTTGGTGCCGGGGGCCGGTCACCTGATCCAGGGGCGCCGGCAGAAGGGCGTGGTCTTCCTGCTCGCGCTTCCGGCGATGTTCGCCATTGGCCTCGCCCTCAACGGCCGGCTCTTCCCGTTCGTGATTTCAGACCCCCTGGTCGGCCTGGCGGCGCTCGCCAATGCCGGCATGGGGCTGCCCTACGTCATCGCCGCGGCGCTTGACCTGGGGCAGGGGGTCGTGACAGCGGGGTCGTACGAATACGGCAACGCCTTCCTGATCGTGTCCGGCCTCTTGAACACGCTGGTCGTGATTGATGCGTACGACGTTCGCCTGGGCCGCAAGTAAATGACCACTCACTTTGGCCTGCTGGTGTTGTTTGCCGCATTCGTCTCGCTGATCTTCGCGGTCATCGCCAAGGACACGCCGAAGGAGCAGGCCAAGCTTGGCTTCTCGTTGATGGGGAGCTTTGTCGGCGCGGCCATCGTGCTGGGCTGGCTCATGCGCGCGCTGCCGCTTTGATCCTCCTCTGGGCACCCGTCGTCGTCTACATGGCGGCGATCTTCTACGGCGCCACAGCCGCGTCGGTGCCTCAACCGGTGGACAACTGGCCCGACACCTTCCTGCATGGCGGCGGCTATTTCGGCCTGGCCCTGCTGACGCTACGCGCGCTGGCGCGTGGGCGCTGGTCGGGGGTCACCATCGGCACGCTGCTGCTGGCGTGGGGTATTTCGATGGTGCACGGCGTCGCGGTCGAGTGGCTGCAGATGTACGTCCCGACGCGCATGGCCGAATGGCGCGACCTGGTCAACAACGGAATCGGGGCGGCCGTCGCCCTCGTGGCGGCAGGGGCGTGGGGTATCATGAGGAGTACGTCGCGGGCCAAGCCAAATAGCTAGAAAGCGTCTGCGTACGAGGCACTCCCAATGACCTTTGACAACCTCCTTCTGACTCGCGACGGCGCCGTCGCCGTCGTCACCCTTAACCGGCCCAAAGTCCTCAACGCCCTGAACAACCAGACCCTGGCGGAGCTGTCCGCGTGCATGGCCGGCCTCAAGGCCGACGATAGCGTGCGGGCCGTGATCCTGACCGGAGCGGGCGAGAAGTCGTTTGTTGCGGGCGCCGACATCAACGAGTTGGCGGCGCTGTCGCCGGTGGAGGGCCAGGCGCACGCGCGCCGGGGCCAACTGATCTTCGATGCCATCGAGCAGCTCGGCAAGCCCGTGATCGCCGCGATCAACGGCTTTGCGCTGGGCGGCGGCTGCGAGCTGGCCATGGCGTGCACGGTTCGCTTGGCTGCCGACACCGCGAGGTTCGGGCAGCCAGAAGTGAACTTGGGACTGATCCCCGGTTATGCCGGAAGCCAGCGGCTGCCGCGGCTGGTGGGCAAGGGCGTGGCCCTCGAGCTCCTGCTGACCGGGGACATGGTGAGTGCGCAGCGGGCGTACGAGATTGGTCTGGTCAATCGCGTGGTGCCGGCCGCCGACTTGATGGCCGAGGCCACCAAGTTGGCGCAGGCGCTCGCCGCGAAGGCGCCGATCGCCGTGCGCTTCATTCTCGAGGCGGTCAACCAGGGCATGGAGTCGCCGTTCGCCGCCGGCGAGTACCTGGAAACTACGCTGTTCGGGACCATTGCTTCGTCCGCGGACATGCGCGAAGGCACCAAGGCATTTCTCGAGAAGCGCCCGGCCGTGTGGCAAGGCAAGTAATGCGCATTGGCATTGTCGTCGCCCGCTTCAACGATTTCATCACCGAGCGCCTGCTGGAAGGGGCGACCGCGGCGCTGGCGGATGCCGGCGTGAGCGGCGATGCGGTGGACGTGATCCGGGTCCCGGGTGCGTTCGAGATCCCGATGGCGGCCCAGCGCATTGCCGAGACCGGCCAGGTAGAGGCCGTGATCTGCCTCGGGTGCCTGATTCGCGGCGCCACGCCGCACTTCGAATACATCGCGTCGGCCTGCGCTCACGGCATCACCGCGGCTGCTGCCAGCACCGGCGTGCCCATGGCGTTCGGCGTCCTGACCACCAACTCGGCTGAAGAAGCGCTGGAGCGCGTGGCACCGGGGCCGTCGCACAAGGGCCGAGAGGCGGCGGACGCGGCGGTCGACATGGCGCGGTTGTTTGCCCGCATTGGGGACGGTCGCCGGTGAGCGAAGACACTCCCGACGCCGGCTCGCGCTGGGCCGGCCGTCACAACGCCCGGGCCGCGGCTCTGCAGGCGCTCTACGAGTGTGAAATCGGCGGCCTGACGCCGCAGCAGGCGCTCGGTGTCCTGCATCACGCCGGGCCACCTGATGTCACCGATCCGGGCGAGTCGCAACATGCGTTCGTCATCGCCCTGGTCAAGGGCGCCATTGCCAACCGCGCCAGCCTTGACGAGCGGATCGGCGACGCCGCGAAGAACTGGCGGGTCGAACGGATGGCGGTGCTCGATCGGCTCGTCATGCAACTGGCCGTGGAAGAAATGATGAGCCACCGCGAGAGCCCGCCGCGAGTCGTGATCAGCGAAGCCATTGAACTGGCGCGCGCCTATAGCGGCGAAGAAGCCGCCAAGTTCGTGAACGGCGTCCTCGACGGCGTCTATCGCAAGTTGAAGGACGAAGGCCTCGTCGCCGAGTAAGGGATCATGAGTAGCGAAGTAGTCCAGACCGAGCAGCGCAAGGCCAACCTCGAGGCGATTACCCGCCTCGGCTTTGCGGCGTACCCCAATAAGTTCGACACCACCCACACGGTGAGCGAGCTCGTGGACGGCTACACCGAGACCGCCGCCGACGTACTCGAGAACCCGAAGGTCGAGACCGTCGCCGCCGGCCGGGTGGTGGGCATTCGCAGTTTCGGCAAGGCCGCCTTCCTGGTGATTTCCGACGGCCGTTCGCGCCTGCAGGTGTACCTCCGGCAGGACGTCCTCAGCGAGCGCGACTATCAACTGGCGAAGTTGCTCGATGTCGGCGACCAGGTCGGCGTGACCGGGCACCTGTTCCGCACGAAGACCAACGAGCTGTCGATCTGGGCGGCGAAGCTGGAGTTCCTGGCGAAGTGCTTCCTGCCGTTGCCCGAGAAGTGGCACGGCCTGCAGGATGTCGAGATCCGCTATCGCCAGCGCTACCTGGATCTGATCGTGAACCCGGACGTGCGCCGCGTGTTCGAGATTCGCACGCGCGCCGTGTCGGCGGTGCGTGATTTTCTGACCGCGAACGGCTTCCTGGAAGTCGAGACGCCGATGATGCAGCCGATCGCGGGCGGCGCGCTCGCGCGCCCGTTCGTGACGCATCACAACACGCTCGACATGAAGCTCTACCTCCGCATTGCGCCGGAGTTGTACTTGAAGCGTCTGACGGTCGGCGGCGTCGAGCGGGTGTTCGAGATCAACCGCAACTTCCGCAACGAGGGCATTTCGACGCAGCACAACCCCGAGTTCACGATGCTCGAGTTCTACTGGGCCTACGTCGACTACCAGCGGCTCATGACCTTCACCGAGGAGTTGCTGACGACGGTGGCCAGGACAGTGATCGGCACGACCGAGTTGCCGTTTGGCGATCATCTCATCCACCTGTCGGCGCCGTTCCGCCGGTTGTCGCTGCGGCACGCCGCGGCCGAGAAGGCCAGCGCGAAGCTGGGCCGGACCGTGACCGTGGACGAGTTGCGCCAGGTGGATTCAGCGCGGGCGATCGCGAGGGAACTCGCGGTTGAGGCGCCGAAGGGCGCCGGGGCGGGCAAGATCGCCAGCAACATCTTCGAGGCGTTGTGGGAGAAGGACCTGATCCAGCCCACGTTCGTGCACGACTTTCCGACCGAGGTCTCGCCCCTGTCGAAGCAGCGTCCCGACGATCCCGACACGGTCGAGCGGTTCGAGCTCTACATTGGCGGCTTCGAAGTCGCCAACGCCTTCAGCGAGCTGAACGATCCGGTGGAGCAGCGGCGCCGCTTCGAGGCGCAGCTGGCCGACCGGGCCGCCGGCGACCACGAAGCGCACGCCATGGACGAAGACTACGTGCGGGCACTCGAGTACGGCATGCCGCCGGCCGGTGGCGAGGGCATTGGCATTGACCGGCTGGTCATGCTGCTGTCGAACTCGCAATCGATCCGCGACGTGATCCTCTTTCCGCTAATGCGTCCGCGCGCCGAAGAACAGCCGAAGGCTGACGGCTGATCGCGGTAGTCTAGAGGAAGCATGCCGTTCGAACTCCAGGTCGCGCTGCGCTACCTGCTGGCCAAGCGCCGCCAGGTGTTCATCTCGGTAATTTCCCTCGTCTCCACTGTCGGCGTCACCGTCGGCGTCATGGCCCTGGTCATCGCGCTGGCGCTGATGACCGGCCTCCAGCAGGAACTCCAGTCACGGATTCTCGGCTCGTCTGCCCACGTCTATGTGTGGAAGCCGTCCGGCATTACCGACTACCAGGCGGAGGTCACCAGGCTCCGCGCCGTGCCGGGCGTGATCGGCGCCGCGCCGGCGATTGAGGCCAAGGCCATGATCACCAATGGCAGCAACAACGGCTTCGCCATGATCAAGGGGATCGATCCGGCCCTCGAACCGACGGTCACCGACATCGGCAGCGTCCTCACTGATGGCTCGCTGGATCAGCTGACGCCGGCCTCGGACGACGACTTTCCGGGCATCCTGCTGGGCAAGGACCTGGCCGGGTCGCTCGGCGCGATGGTCGGCGACACGGTGACCCTGCTGACCTCGAACGGCACGTTGACGCCCATGGGCGTGATGCCTCGCCAACGGCGCTTCCGGGTGGTGGGCACGTTCCGCCTCGGCCTCTACGAAGTGGACAACGGCACGGGCCTCGTGTCGCTCGAGACCGCGATGATGCTGGCGGCGACCGATCGGGTCGAGCGCATCGAGCTGAAGGTCGACGAGGTCTACGACGCGCCGCGGATTGCCGACCAGATTGCCGGGGACTTTGGCACCGAGTACGTCACCTCGGACTGGTCGGACCTGAACCAGCAGCTCTACTCGGCGCTGATGCTCGAGAAGATCGGGATGGGCATCGGCATCGGCCTGATCGTGATGGTCGCCGCGCTGAACATCGTCGCGTCGCTGATCCTGCTGGTGATGGAGAAGACCCGCGACATCGCCATTCTCAAGACCATGGGGGCCTCGTCTCGCAGCATCACGCTGATCTTCCTACTGCAGGGCACCATCATCGGCGTGCTCGGCACGCTCGTTGGTGCGGCGCTGGGGACGACGGCGGCGTACGTGCTTGATCGCTACCGGCTGATCACGATTCCGAGTGATGTCTACCAGGTGAACTACCTGCCGTTCAAGCTGCTGCCCGGCGACCTGGTCACGGTCGTCGTGGCGGCGATCGTCGTCTGCTTCGTGGCCACCCTTTACCCGTCGCGCCAGGCGGCACGCCTCGATCCGGCGCAGGCGTTGCGATATGAGTGACGCGTTCATCACCGTCGCGGGGCTGAACAAGTACTACAGCGTCGCCGGCAACCGGTTGCACGTGCTCCGCGATCTCGACCTCACCGTGGCGAAGGGCGAGATGGTGGCGATCATGGGCGCCTCCGGCGTCGGCAAGAGCACGCTGCTGCACGTGATGGGCGGGCTCGACACCATTGACGGCGGCCGGGTCCAGGTCGGCGAACACGACATCACCACCATGACCGACGAGGCACGCGTGGCGTTCAGGAATCGCCACATCGGCTTCGTGTTCCAGTTTCACCATCTGTTGCCCGAGTTCACCGCGATCGAGAACGCGATGATGCCGATGCGCATCTCCCGACTGTCGGTGGCCGATGCCCGGCCGCGCGCCGAGGCGCTGTTGACGCGTGTGGGGTTGGGCGAGCGGCTGGATCACCGGCCCGGCATGCTCTCGGGTGGCGAGCAGCAACGCGTGGCCGTGTCACGCGCGCTCGTCATGCAGCCGTCCCTGCTGCTGGCCGACGAGCCAACCGGCGACCTGGACGAGGCCACCGCCGATTCGCTGCACGAGCTGCTGCGGGCGATGCATGCCGAGTTTGGGCTGACCGCCGTGATTGCCACCCATAACCCCCGGCTGGCGGCCCAGTGCGAC
>JBBQSP010000112.1:0-13102 GCA_038213735.1 Vicinamibacterales bacterium
CCCGGATACACCTGGATGCTGTCGATGAAGCGGATGCGATGCGGGTTGGTCTGCATCACTACTGAGCTGCAGCGGATGCCGGCGCCAAAGAACTGCACGCCCTTCATCAACGACCCATCGGTCACGCCGGTGGCCGCAAACACGATGTCCTTGCCGCATGCCAGGTCTTCGGACTTGTAGATCTTCTTGAAGTCCTTGATGCCCATGGCGCGGCAGCGCTCCTCGTCTTCGGGCTTGGCCACCACCAACCGCGCGAAGATCTCGCCGTTCAGGCAGCGCATGGCGGCCGCGGTCAGCACGCCCTCTGGCGCGCCGCCGGTGCCCATCACCGCGTGCACACCAGTGCCCGACACCGCCGCCGCGATGCCGGCCGACAGGTCGCCGTCGCCAATCAAACGAATGCGGGCGCCGGTTTCGCGGATCTCGGCGATCAGCTGGTCGTGGCGCGGACGATCCAGGACGACAACCGTGAGCTCGTCGATCTGGCGGCCGAGGCTCCGGGCAATGGCGCGCAGGTTCTCGCGAACCGGCGCATCGAGGTCGACCAGGTGCTTGGAGGTCGGCCCGACGATCAGTTTCTCCATGTAGAGGTCGGGGGCGTGCAGCAACCCGCCCTTCTCGGACGCCGCCAGCACGGCAATGGCGTTCGCGGCGCCGGTTGCGCACAGGTTGGTGCCTTCGAGGGGGTCCACCGCGATGTCCACTTCGTCCCACCCACGCCGGTTGGTCTTGTCCTTGTGCGCGAGGCCGACCTTCTCGCCAATGTAGAGCATGGGCGCTTCGTCGCGTTCGCCCTCGCCAATGACGATGGTGCCGTCAATCGGCACGGTGTCCATTTCACGGCGCATGGCCTCGACCGCGACCTGGTCGGAGCCGTGGCGATCGCCCTGGCCCATGGTGTGCGCACAGGCAATGGCCGCCTGCTCGGTGACGCGGAGGAACTCGAGGGAGAGATCTGATTCCATGGATTTGAGGATCTCGTGATTTGGTGAGTTGGTGATCTAGCCGCCAGCGGCCGACGGAGCAAATCGTATCAGTTTTATGGCGTCAGGCGCACGGTGACGGCCGCGCCGCGGCCCAGGGCCAGCTGCGCCGCCGCGTCGCCGGCATTGACGGCAATCTCGAGGTGATCGGTGCTGCCAAAGAGCGCGCACAACTCGCCTGACGGCGCCTCGGCATAGGTCGCGACCACCCTGGCCACGTCGTGGGCACCGGCCCGCACCGCAATGGCGCCGGTCGCGGCCAGTTGTTCGAACGCCCGGCGTTCGATGTTGGAAATCAGGTTGCCGAACCGATCCACCCGAACGACTTCCCCACGAATTTCACCGCCATCCGTCTCTGGCTGCGGCAGGTCGAGCACATGAAAATCGCCGATGCCCTTGCCGAGCGACGCGAGCGCAATGCCCTTGGCCAACCAGCCAGCGGCGGGTGCAAACCGATCGCGGCCCTCGAACGTGCGGCTCACCGTGGGACGGGCGTACTTGCGCTCGGTGACCTCGACGACCTTCTTCGGCGGCGACTCGCGGAACACCGCCGACAGCACGCCGTTGTCGGGCGCTACGAAGCGGTAGTCGCCGGCCTCGGCGGCAATCCCGCGGCGCGATGATCCCACGCCGGGATCGACCACTACCAGGAACACCGTCCCATGGGGGAAATAGCGATAGCAGGCAGCCAGCTCCAGCGCGCCCGTCATCACGTCGTGCGCCGGAATGTCGTGACCGATGTCGACCAGCGTGGCGTCGGGGCACACACCAAGCACAACCGCTTTCAGGGTGCCGGCGTAGTGATCGCGCGTGCCGAAATCAGTGAGGAAAGCGACGAAGGGTCGGGCCATGAATGCCCGGACCTCAGACCCGTGGCGCGGGCTTGCGGAAGAGCATCTCGCGGAGCTTGCTCTTCATGAGGAAGGAGTCGGAAACGCGCAGGTCCTTGAACAACTTGATGATGTCGCCGTTCAACAGGCTGCGCTGCCGCGGACGTAGGGCCGGATAGGTGCGATACCGCAAGGTCGTCTCGTCCACGACCACATATTTCGTATAGACCTGGTCGGCGGTCGCCGCGGTGCTGAACAAGCCGAGCAGGCAGCCGTCGGGCTTCAGCAAACGGCACAACGCGGTCGCCAGCGCCTGCGCGGCCGGTCGATCGAGATAGTCAAGGATGTCCCAGCAGAGAATGCCGTCGACCGAGCCCGGCGCCTGGGTGAAGCGCCCGGCGAAGTACTCGGGCAGCAGTTCAAGCTTGCCCTCTTTCACGTGGCGATCGACGTCGGCGGCGGCATCCTCCACGCGAATGCGGCAACCGAGATGTTCGCCGAAGAACGTCACGTTGCTGCCAACGACGGGACCGAGATCGAGGATCAGCGGGTTGTCGGCGCCGTCCAGGCACCGCAGGAACTTCTGGAGGGCCTGCGTCGGATACGACGCCTCCGTGACCTGCGTCACGGAGGAATCGACAGCGGCAGCTGAGTCACCCACTCGGCGCGGGCCAAGAATGCCGAACAGGTCGATCAGCGATCTGGCGTCAGCCATACGCTCGTTTACGCGCCGACCTTCTGGGTCTGCTGCTGGGCCTGTCCCGGCGCGCCAGGGGGGGCCGGCTTCGCTTGCGCCTTGGCGCCGGCACGCTGCATGTCAACGGCGCCTCGGAAGTGCGCGCCTTCGGCAATGGCGACGCGCGGCGAAGCGATATCGCCATCGACCGAACCGTTGTCGCGAATGTCGACCTTCTCCGAGGCGGTGACGTTGCCCGTGACCTCCCCGAGGACGACCACGGCCTTGGCGAAGACCTCGGCCTTGATCTTGCCGTTCGGGCCAATCGTGAGGACGTTGTCCTTCAGATCGATCCGGCCTTCGACCTGGCCCTCAATCGTCAGGTCTTCGCTCCCGCTCAACTCACCTTTGATGATGACGGACTTTCCGATATTCACGTTATCTCTCCCAAGTTGGGTGCGCGCCTCGCTGGCAGCCGGCGCAGCGGCTACTGGTGCCGAGGGTGTCGCTGCCGGCGTAGGCGCCGGTGGCGTGGCCGGTTTGACCGACTCATCCCGCTTCCACATCGCTGAAACCTCCCCCTCTTCAGGAAAGCCCGTTCGAGGGTGCCCGATTAATTTCTTGAAACCCGGGGAAGTGGGCTTCGGTGATGGAGTCCTGCCAGTATAGAAGCCCCTGTAAACCGTTGTCTAGTCCTTTTATTGCTGCGAGTTAGCAGGAATGTTAGGATCACGTTTTGCCCCATGCGAATCTATCTGGACCATAACGCAACGACCCCGCTCGACCCCCTGGTCGCCGAACGGATGGCCCAGGCCTTGCGTGAGGTCTGGGGCAACGCGTCCAGCGTGCATCACTTCGGTCAACAGGCCAAGGCGGCCCTGGACGAGGCCCGCGGGGCTGTCGCCGGCCTGCTGGGCGCCGACGCCTCTGAAATCGTGTTTACATGCGGCGGAACCGAAAGCGACAACATCGCTATTCGCGGCGCGGCCGAGGCCCTCGAGGCCAGCGGCCGGCGCCACCTGATTACGAGCGCGATCGAACACGAGGCCGTCCTCACCACCATGAAGGCGCTGGCCAGGCGCGGCGCGGTCGTGACCATTCTCCCCGTCGACGCGTCGGGCATTCTCGCGCCCGACCGCCTGCGCGAGGCGCTGACGGATGACACCGCGCTCGTCTCGGTGATGCACGCCAACAACGAGATCGGCACCATTCAGCCGATCGCGGAACTGGCCGCCATCGCACACGAGCGCGGCGCCCTGTTCCATACCGACGCCGTGCAGTCGGCCGGCAAGCTGCCGCTCGACGTCCGCTCGCTCGGCGTCGACCTGCTCTCGATCGCGGGCCACAAGTTGTATGGCCCCAAGGGCACCGGCGCGCTGTGGTTGAAGCGCGGCGTGCGGCTGATCCCCCCCAATACCGGCGGCCGGCAGGAGCGCAACCGGCGCGCGGGCACCGAGAATGTGCCGGCGCTCGTCGGCCTGGGGGTCGCGGCGGAAGTGGCGAACCGCAAGCTCGCCGGCGAAGCCGGCCGCCTGGCCGCACTTCGCGATCGACTCGAAACCGGCATTCTGGCGGCCGTGCCGGGAAGCGAACGCAACGGCGCGGCCGATCCGCGGGTACCGAACACCACCAACATCAGCATCGACGGCGTCGAGTCGGAGTCGCTGCTGATCGGGTTGGACCTCGCCGGCATTGCCGTGTCGTCCGGATCGGCCTGCTCGTCTGGCACGCTCGAGCCGTCGCACGTGCTCAAGGCCATGGGCCTCTCGCATGGCCGCACGCTCGGCTCGATCCGCTTCAGCCTGGGCGCGTCGAATACTGAGGCGGACATCGATCGCGTGATCGCCGTGCTGCCGCCGCTCGTCGCGAAGTTGCGCAGCCTGACCACCGTCGGTGGAAGAAAATAGGAACACGAAGGCCACGAAGAACACGAAGACTTTTTCTTAAGAGTCCTTGCTTCGTGGCCTTCGTGACCTTCGTGTTAAAGAATTGATCACATGCGTATTGTTGTAGCGATGTCGGGCGGCGTGGATTCATCGGTCGCCGCGGCCCTGCTCGCCGAGCAGGGTCACGACGTGATCGGTGTGTCGATGCAGCTCTACCCTTCGACTCGTGATGACCAGACTCCTAGTCTGGTCATCCCTCGCTCAGGGCAAGCGACCACTGAAGAGCCGCAGCGATGGGGCACGTGCTGCACCATGGACGATCTCAACGATGCGCGGCGCGTCGCCGCCACCATCGGCATCCCCCACTACATCGTGAACTTCGAATCGCAGTTCGGCGAGCACGTGGTGTCGAACTTCGTGCGCGAGTACGTCTCGGGTCGCACGCCGATTCCCTGCTCGCACTGCAACAGCGCGCTCAAGTTTGCCGAACTGCTCGATCGCGCCAAGGCCTACGACGCCGACCAGCTCGCCACCGGGCACTACGCGCGTATTGAGCAGGACGCCTCGGGGCGCTACCACCTCTACCGCGGCGCCGACCACACGAAGGACCAGACCTATTTCCTCTTCTCGCTGACCCAGCAGCAGCTGGCCCGCGCGGCGTTTCCGGTCGGCCATCTCGACAAGGACACGGTGCGCGCGCACGCCCACCGCCTGAAGCTGCGGGTCGCGTCGAAGCCCGACAGCCAGGAGATCTGCTTCGTGCCCGACGGCGATTACGCGGCCTTCGTGGAGCGCAAGGCGCCTGAGGCGCTGCGACCGGGCACCGTGGTGGACGGCGACGGCAAGGTGCTCGGCATGCACGGCGGCGTGCATCGCTTTACCATCGGCCAGCGCAAGGGCCTGGGGCTGTCATCAAGCGAGCCGCTGTATGTGCTGGAGATCAAGCCGGACGAAGCGCAGGTGGTGGTGGGTTCCAAGGACGCGCTCGGCCGCACCACGCTGACGGCGTCCACGGTCAACTGGGTCAGCGGCGGGGCGCCGGCCGACTGGCTCCGCATCTCGGCGCAGATTCGCCATCGGCACGCCGCGGCGCCGGCGCGCGTGCGCGCCAACGACGAAGGGCGCGCCGAACTCGAGTTCGACGCGCCCCAATCGGCGGTCACGCCTGGCCAAGCCGTTGTCTTCTATGACGGAGACGAAGTGCTCGGCGGCGGCTGGATCGACTGAAGGTACGCGTGCGCCGCAGTCGCCTCGTGTAGCGTTCCCGACAAGAAACGTTCGGCATCGATCGCGGCCATGCAGCCGGATCCCGCCGCGGTCACCGCCTGGCGGTAGATGTGATCCTGCACATCACCGGCGGCAAACACGCCCTCGACGCTCGTGCGTGACCCATCGTGGGTCTTCAGGTAGCCGTTGTCGTGCAGCGCCAGCTGCCCCTTGAACAGCGCCGTGTTCGGCACGTGTCCGATCCCGATGAACACCCCGTCGACCGCCAGTTCGCTGGCCGCGCCGGTCTGTGTGTTCCTCAGCACCAACGCGGTGACCTCGCCCTTGTCGATGTCCTTGATGTCGGTGACCTCGGTGTTCCAGATGAACGAGATGTTCGGCATCGACATGGCCTTGTCCTGCATTACCTTCGAGGCGCGCAGGCTGTCGCGGCGATGGATCACGGTGACCGAGGTCGCGAGCTTCGACAGGTAGATCGCTTCTTCCATGGCGGTGTCGCCGCCGCCGACGACCGCGACCGGACGGCCCTTGAAGAAGAACCCGTCGCAGGTCGCGCAGGTCGACACGCCGCGGCCCGACAGCTTCTTGTCGACGCCGAGGTCGAGCCACTTCGCGGACGCGCCGGTGGCGACGATCAGGGTCTGGGCGAGGTGTTGCGTCTTGCCCATCGACACGGTGAACGGCCGCTGCGACAGGTCCACGGACGAAACGTCGCCCTGGATGATCTCGGCGCCGAAGCGTTCGGCCTGCGCGCGCAGTTCGGTCATGAGGTCGGGCCCCATGATGCCGTCGCGATAGCCCGGCCAGTTCTCGACCATGGTGGTCAGCATCAGCTGGCCGCCGGCCTCGATGCCTTCAACGACGAGCGGCTTCAGGTTGGCTCGCGCGGCATAGAGCGCGGCGGTGAGTCCGGCCGGGCCGGACCCGATGATGATGACTTGTCTCTCTGCAATCACTGGCGAGCCGCCTTGCGTTGGGCGTCAACGGCGCCCAACCTTGGGTGTTCGAACTTGACCACCATTAGAGGTGCTTGTCGATCATCTTTGCGAGATCGTCCTTGTTCGCCAGGCCGACCACGGTTTCCTTGAGGTCGCCATCCTTGAACAGCAGCAGCGTGGGGATGCCGCGCACCATGAACTTGCTGGGCGTCATGGGGTTCTCGTCGATGTCAACCTTGGCGACGGTGGCGCGGCCGTGATATTCATCGGCCAGCTGGTCGACAATCGGCGCAATGCGCCGGCACGGCGCGCACCAGGTGGCCCAGAAATCCACCAGCACGACGCCCTTTTTCACTGACTCCCCAAAATTCGCGTCGGTCAGTGCCTTCACATTCTCGGATGCCATTAACAGTTCCTCACTACCCTTTGGATGCCGGTGTCCGGCGCGTGGTACGCGCGGGGCGCAATCGTGTGTATATTTTGACATACTCGGCCGCCGAGCGGTCCCACGAGTAGTCGGCGCGCATGCCATTTTTCTGCAGCCGGGTCCACATCTTCTTGTTGGCAAACGCCGCCAGTGCCGCCTCGAGCGTCCGCAGCATCGCCCCAGGTTCGTAGTCGGAGAACAGGAAGCCATTGCCCTGCCCGTTCTTCGGGTTGTATGGCCGCACGGTATCGACCAGGCCGCCCACCGCACGGACAACCGGCACCGTGCCGTAGCGGAGGCTGTACATCTGGTTGAGGCCGCACGGCTCGAATCGCGACGGCATCAGGAACATGTCGGCGCCCGCTTCCACCAGGTGCGCGCGCTGCTCGTCGAAGCCGATGAACGCGCCGATGCGATCCGGGTGACGCTGCGACAGGAAGCGCCACATGTCCTGGTAGCGGGGCTCGCCGGTGCCGACGATCGTGAAGGTCGCGTCCAGCGAGCCCAGCGCGCCGGCCGCGGCAATGGCCGCGATCAGGTCGAGCCCCTTCTGGTCGACCATGCGCGACACCATGCCGACAATCGGCCGCGCCAGCGTTTCGGCCGTCACCGGAATCCCGAAACGCTGCAGCAGCGCGCGTTTCGACGCGGCCTTGGCCGGCAGGCGATCGGCATCGTACGGCTCCGGCAGGTGGGGATCCGCCGCCGGGTTCCACTCGTCGTGGTCGATGCCGTTGAGGATGCCGGTCAGCCGGTCGCGACGCGAGCGGACCACACCATCAAGCCCATGGCCGTACTCGGGGCGCTGGATCTCGGCGGCGTAGGTCGGGCTCACCGTCGTGATGGCATCGGCGAAGTTGATGCCCGCCTTCAGGAAGCCGAGCCGGTCGAAGAACTCGAAGCCGTTCACAGTGAAGTCCTGCCAGCCAAGTCCGAGTCGCGGCACCCAGGGCTTGTCGAAGATGCCCTGGTAGGCGAGGTTGTGGATAGTTAATACGGTGCCTAGGGTGCCTGGGGTGCCTAAGGTGCGGGCGTAAATGGGTGCGAGGCCGCCCTGCCAGTCGTGGGTGTGGATGATGTCGAACGGCTCGCGCTGCTGCGCGGCAAAGTCGATGGCGGCCGCTGACAGGAACGCGTAGCGAATCGGGTTGTCGGGGTAGTCGGCGCCACCTTCGTAATAGATGCCGCCGCGGTCGTACAGCTCGGGGCAATCGAGCAGCAGCACCCGCGCGCCGGGACCCGTCACGTGTTCCAGCAACTGCGCTCGGAAGCGATGCCCGGCTACCTCCAGGTCGACGCTGCCCGCCACCGGGCCGTCGGGCGCGCCGCGATAGCGAGGCGTGATGACCGTCACCTGGTGACCGAGCCGGCCCAGGGCTTTGGGCAGGGCCGCGACCACGTCGGCCAGCCCGCCGGTCTTCGAGAAGGGCTGCGCCTCGGACGCGATCATGAGGATGCGGAGGGAGCGAGGCAGACTGGCTGCTGCTTTCGGCTTCGCGGCTTTCTTCGCCATCTCCTCCAGTCTACAGAAATCACCAGATCACCAAATCACCAGATCACCAGATCCCTGTATGATCCCCCCGTGTCTGGCTCAACCCCGAGCAGCGCGCGGGGCCTGCCCCGCGACATCGCCGAACTGAAGGCCCTCGCCGAGCGCCAGCCCGAACTGGCGTCGGCCGCCCAGTTACAGGTCAGCCTGATCGAAACGGTGCGGCGGGTCCAGGGACGCCTGACCACGCCGTGGATTGACGCCACTCCCGAGGAACTGGCCGCCCGCCTGGCGCGCGGCCAGTCGCTGCTCGAGTTCGACCAGATCCTCTTCGAGTGGAATGACGTGCGGCTGCTGATTCGCCAGATCGCCGACATCCTGCGCCGGTACGACGCCATCGACGCCGACGGGGTCGTTGCCCTGCACAACGCCGGCCGGGCCGACGACCTGCCGGCGCGCATGCGCGCCTGGTTCAACGGCACGCCGTCACCCGACATCGAGATGCTCGACGAAGTGCTGATGTGGGCGGCGCGACCGTATGTGCAGCGCACCGCCGAGGTCTTGCAGCAGCGCGTGAACTTCGACGGCTGGCGCCGGGCCACCTGCCCGGTCTGCAACGGCGAGCCGGAGTTTGCCGTGATTACGACCAGCGGTGAACGCCAGCTGGTGTGCGGACGCTGCCTGGTCCGCTGGACCTTTGCCGCCACCGACTGTCCCTACTGCGGCAATCACGACCGCTCGACCATCACCTCGATGGCCACGGCCGATGGCGTCTACCGGGTGACCATCTGCCAGCCGTGCGGTCGCTACATCAAGGCGCTCGACGCCCGGAAGTCGTCTCGCCCGCTACTGCCCTATGCTGATCCGATTGTGACGCTGCCGCTGGACGCGGCGGTGATGCGAAGAACGAGGTAAGGAGAGGGTTAGTTCTGTTGCTGCTGTTGCTGCGCTTCACCGTCGCCCACGGTCTTGGTGCGCGCGGTCATCCAGTTGAACAAGTGACGCGTTTCCCAGAAGCGGCTGGCGTTCGACTTGGCGCCGAGCACCACCACCGCCACCTGCTCGCCGGTTGACGGCAGCCGCAGCAGCGTCGCCAGGCAATACCCGGAACGGTTGATGAAACCGGTCTTGCCGCCGACGACATCGATGTCGCCGCTGCGGACGATATGGTTCGTGCTGCGGGCGGTAATGGCCTGCTTGCCCGCCATGGTCGAATAGGTCTGCTTGCGCATGATCCCACCGACGCGTTCGTCGGCCGAGGCGTGCGCGATCAGCCGGGCCTGGTCATACGCGGAGGACACGTTGTCGGCCAGCAGGCCAGACGGATCCGCGTAGCGCGTGCTGACGAGTCCGAGTTCGAGGGCCTTCTCGTTCATCTTCGCGATGAAGCCCTGGGCGCCGTAGGGTGAGATGCGGGCCAGCGCGCGAGCGGCGGCGTTGTCGGAGCCGACGAGCAACAGGTTCAGGAGATCCTCTGCGGTCAGCTTGAAGCCGCTGCGCAGGTAGGTGGTCGAGGCGCGTGCCACGTCAGCGCCGACCACGGTCTCCGGCTGGTTGAGCGGTGCGCCGCTCTCGAGGAACACGAGCGCCGTCATCACCTTGGTGATGCTGGCAATCGACCGCTGATCCTGCGCGTGATCTTCCCAGAGCACTTCGCCGGTGGTCGGGTTGTAAATGATGGCGGCTTCGGCGCGCACGTCCGGCACTTCGCGGCCGAACTCGTCGACGCGGAAACGCGGCGTCTGCAACTCGCGCAACTCGCGCGCACGAGCCGCGGCGCGGGCCTTCGCCAACTGCTGGCGACGGGCCTTGGCCGTGGTCGCGGAATACGCTTTCTTCTTGGGGGTGCTCCGCGCCGGCGCGGCCTTCGTCGTAGTCGCCTTGGTAGATGGCGCCTTGGCCGCCGGCTTCGCCTGCTTGGCTTGCGCCCGGGCAGCGTCAACTGGCATCGGAAGAGCGACGATGGCCGTGGCGACAAACGCCAGGCACACTGCCAGTTTCGTGACGCGGTTAGGCTTCGGCATCAGCAACTTGCGGGCATTGTATGCACACTATCCCCAAGAATCAAGAGGGTTTATCGTTCTGTGGGTTAAGCTAACCCCTAATGGAAAGACCGGCTGCAACCGAGTACCGCGTCCTTAGGGACACCATTGCCGCCCGGGGAAGCCTCCGGCCGGTCCTTGCCCTGGCCGGGCTGGCCGTGTGGGCCGTGATTCTGACGGCGGTACTCGCCTGGATTCCCTACCCCATGGCGGCCGTCATTCCGCTGCTGGTGCTGCTCGTAACCTTCGAGGTAATAAGGCCTTTACACTTCGGCGCGGAGCGCTTGGGCCGCTACCTGCAGGTGTTCTACGAGGAAGAAGGCCAGCCGGAGCGGCCACTATCTGAGACCCCCGCGTGGGAACGGGTCGCGATGAGGTTGAGCGCGGTCCCGGGCACGGGCGGCCATCCGCTGTTCGTCCCCGTTTTCTTTCTCGCCACCGTGGGGAATACCCTTCCGGTCCTGCTGGCTCAACCGCCGGCGACGCCGATCGAGCTGGCCGCGCTCGGCGTGCCGCACCTCGCGTTCCTGATCTGGCTGGTCAACGCCGACCGGTCGATGCGATCGCAACGCGCCGCCGACCTTGAACAGTTTCGGCGCCTGCGCGACCAGCCGTAGTTACGGTTGCGCCAAGGCCAGCGCCACCAGTAACGCGCGCTGCGATCCCTGCCACGAGGTGGTTGGATCAAACGCTTCATCCAGCGCATGCGCGCCGGTGCCGCGGCCGCCGCCATCGATCGTGATCGCCGGAATACCCAGGTTCATCGGGATGTTGGAATCGGTCGAGCCTTCGTCCAGCGTGACCGGGAAACCAAGCGCGCGCGTCACTGAAACCGCGGCCTGCACAATCGGCGAGGTGGCGGCGGTCTGGCCGGCCGGCCGGTTGCCGACGAGCGCCTTGTCAACCGTCAGCACACTCTTCTTCCAGCGCGCGTCCTCGGCCTTCACCGCGTCATCGACGGCGCGATGGAACTTGGCATCGAGCGCCTGCAGCGAGCTCTGACTCGCTGACCGCATATCCATCTCGAACCACGACTCGAACGGGATGGCATTGACCGACGTGCCCCCACCCACCCGCCCGACGTTGAACGTGGTCTTGGGATCGCTCGGAACTTCGAACTGGGAGATGGTGTCCACGGCGCGCCCGAGCGCGTGCAGCGGGTTCGACAAGCCAAAGGCACCGTAGCTGTGGCCGCCGGGCCCCTTGAACGTGACCCGGTATCGGAGGCTCCCCACCGCGATATGGGTGATGCCGAGGCCGGTGCCGTCGACCGAGACGAAGCGATCGATCTGCCCCTTCATCCCTTCGTTGAACAGGTGCTTCACGCCGCGCAGGTCGCCGAGGCCCTCCTCCCCCACCGTGCCGACGAAGGTGATCGAACCGGCGGTCTGGATCTTGGCCTGGTTCATCGCGCGAATCACCGCCAGCACCACGGCCAGTCCGCGACAGTCGTCGCCGATGCCGGGACCGCGCAGGATATGGCCATCGCGCTTGACCTTGACGTCAGTCCCCTCGGGAAACACGGTGTCGAGGTGCGCGCTGAACACCAGGCGCGGGCGCGGCTGCACGCCGGGCCGATCGCCGAGCACGTTGCCTACCTTGTCAATGCGCACGTTCTGCAGGCCGGCCTCGCGAAACATGCGGGCGTAGACCTCCGCGCGCTTCTGTTCCTTGAACGGCGGCGCCTCGACCTCGCATAACGCGACTTGATCTTCGATGGTCTTCGGCTCGGCGGCCTTGATGGCTTCGACGGCGGTCTTCACCGCGGCGTCGGCCATCAGCTTGGCGCCGATGTTCGTCGCGTCCTGCTGGGCGGCGGCCGGCACCGTCGCGACCAAGAGGAATGCGCAGACGAATGCGAATGGAGAAGCCAGGCGAATGGCGTATTGCGACATGAGAGAAGTATAGATTTTCGCCGCGTGGATCAGCAATTCCAGCGGGCGATCAGGCCGCGTCGCGCGGCTGCGGCCGAGTCAGGAAATCACGCCACGACGGACGGCGTAGAGCACCAGTTCCGCGGTGTTGTGAATGTCGAGCTTCTGCAGAATGTGCGCGCGGTGGGTTTCGACGGTGGCGGGGCTGATCTGCAGCAACTCGGCCACTTCCCGATTCGTCCGCCCTTCCGCCACCAGCTGGAAAATTTCCCGTTCCCGCGCCGAGAGCGAGTCGTAGCGATCGGCGACACCGGTTCCCGACACGCGGCGAACGTAGTCGTCCAACATGAGGCTGGCCACCGCCGGGCTGAAATATGACTGGCCGGCCGCGACCGCGGCCACGCCCTTCAACAAGTCCTTGCCCGCCGAGTCCTTGAGCATGTACCCGGTGGCGCCGGCCTGCAGGGCGCGCGTCACGTAGGCCTCGTCTGAATGCATGCTCAGGATCAGGACCTTGGTGTGCGGCACCTTGCGGACAATCTGCCGGGTGGCGTCGATGCCGTTCAACTGCGGCATGCCGACATCGAGAATGGCGACGTCGGGCTTGAGGGCAATGGCTTTTTTGACGGCCTCGCGGCCGTCGCCGACTTCGGCGACGACTTCCCACTCCGACCGCTCTTCGAGGATCTTGCGAAAGCCTTGCCGCACCAGGGTGTGGTCGTCGCCAATC
>JBBQSP010000113.1:0-12584 GCA_038213735.1 Vicinamibacterales bacterium
GCGGGTTCTTCTTCCAGACTACCGAGTTGCTGCGCCTGGTGCGCGAGACCTACAACCGGTCGGTTGATGAAACCGAGATGGAAGTGCTGCGCCCCGTGCTCGAGGCCGACGTGCTCGTGCTCGACGACCTGGGGGTCGAGAAGACCTCCGAGTGGGTGCAGGAAACCCTCGGACTGGTGATCAATACCCGCTACAACGCCCGCCGAGCGACCATCGTCACCAGCAACCTGCGCGATCCCATCGACAACACCGACATGAACTCGTTCATGGTTCAACTGGGTGTGCGTTCCCGATCGCGGTTGCTCGAGATGTGCGAGTGGGTCGAGGTGCAGGGGACCGATGTTCGCGACGTCGAACGGGTCACGGCGGCGGCCAAGTCCGGCCACCTGCCGGAGCCGCCCGAGCGCATCACCAGGAAGGGCCCGCTGCCAGGCAAGTCCAGCGGCATGGCGCGCGCGCGCCTGAAAGACAGCGGCACCCAGTTCGAGTTGAACTGGTCGGGCGGCAAGGCCGGCAGCAAGTAGCCATTCTTGATAGGCCTTTACCTCCATATCCCGTTTTGCGCGGCGATCTGTAACTACTGCAACTTCAACCGGGGCCTGCACGATGACGAGCTGCGGCGCCGTTATGTTGAGGCGCTGATCGCCGACATTCGCAGCCAGGCGGCTCCGGTCGTCGCCGCCGACACGATCTTCTTCGGCGGTGGGACGCCGTCGTTGCTGACGCCCGGGGAAGTGGCGCGGATCCTCGTGGCGTGCCGCGAAAGCTTTGCGGTGGCCGGCGACGCTGAAGTCACGCTCGAAGCGAATCCCGAGTCGGCCTCTGCCGAGACACTTGAGGGGTACCGCGCTGCCGGCGTCAATCGTCTGAGCTTCGGTGTCCAGTCATTCCACGACGCCGAGTTGAAGCGGCTCGGCCGGCTCCACTCGTCGGCGACGGCCCGCCTCGCCGTGACTCTCGCGCGCGCTGCGGGGTTCGATAATCTCAGTCTCGATTTGATGATGTGGCTGCCCGGCCAGCAACCGTCCGACTGGCTGGCCTCGGTCGACGCCTTGATCGAAGTGGGACCCGAGCACGCGTCGCTCTATCTGCTGGAGATCTATCCGAATGCGCCGTTGAAGGACGAGATGGCCCGCGCCGGCTGGTCGGTGGCGCCAGACGATGACGCAGCGGAAATGTATTTGGATGGCCTCGGCCGGCTCGACCGGGCCGGGTACGAGCAGTACGAAATCTCGAACGTGGCTCGCCCGGGCCGGCGTTCGCGCCACAACCTGAAGTACTGGCAGGAAGGGGAGTGGATTGGCTTCGGCTGCGGGGCGCACTCGACTTATGCTGGGGAGCGGTGGCGGACGCTTAACTCGACGGCGGAGTATGTCGAACGCATCGCTGCCGGCGCGGATGTTCGCCTGGACAGGAGCCCGTTGGCCCCGCAGGAACGACTGGAAGAGGCGCTGTTTATGGGGCTCCGGCTGGTCGAGGGCCTGAACCTGCCGGCCGTCCAGGAACGACATGGCGTTGATATTTGGGCACGATACGGACAAGACTTAGCTACGTTCGTCCACGCTGGGCTGCTGGTTCATGAGCCGGGCCGGCGCCTGGCGCTGACAAGGGCTGGCATGCTTCTCGCTAACGAGGTGATGTCGGTTTTCATCGGGCGCGCAGTACGGTAAAGTAGCGAACTTTCGTTTGAAGGAGGCTGGTCAATGCTTCGAGGATTGCGGGTTATCGTGTCGGGAATGGCGCTGGCGGCAATAACGCTAGCGGGGGCGACGTCGGCTTCGGCTCAAGAGGCGACCGCGACCGCGCCGACCTTGTCCTTTGAGGGGGACAGGGCGTTAATGATTGTTCTGATCAAGCCCGACAAGACAGCGGACTTTGAGGCCGTGATCGCCAAGTACCAGGAAGCCTTGGGCAAGAGCGATAAGCCGGTCCGCAAGGAACAGCTGGCGGGCATGAAGGTCTTCAAGTCGCCGACGCCGATGGGTGGGAATGCGGCCTACGTCTTCAGCTTCGATCCGATTCTGAAGGGCGAGGAGTACGACATCACGAAAGTGGTGACCGAGGTGTTCCCGGTGGAAGTGCTGGAAGTCTACGAGAAGTACAAGAACAGCTACGTCGGACGCCAGATCATCCCGTTGATCCGGATTCCCTAGCTGGTGACGTGCACGGGCTTCGGAGTCAGCGACTCCGGAGCCCTGCCCCCTGCGCGGCGTGTTCCCGCCCTCGCGGGATATCGCGCGGGATATGCTGTCAGCTGTGACCGTTACCCTCGCCCTGCTGACGCTGCTGGCCGCCCAGGCGCCAGCGCTCCCACCCCAACCTGCGGCTCCTCCGGCATCGCCCGACCCGGCCAACTCTGCATTCGCGAGTACCGCGGGGATGATCCTGGTGGCCATCAAGCCGGCGGCGACGGCCGACTACGAATCGATTATTCGTGAACTGCAAGCGGCTCTGGCGAAGGACACCGACGCGTCGCGCAAGGCGGCAACCAAGGGGTGGCACGTCTTCAAGGCATCGACGCCGGATGCCAAAGGCCACACCCTCTACATCCACCTGATGCTGCCGGCCGTGCCGGGCTTCGATTACCGGCCGTCGTTGCTCGTCGATACGCTGGTGAAGGACCTCGCACCGGACCTACTCAACAGGTATCAGGACGCGTTTGCCGGACCGCCGACGAAGCTGGACCTGGATGAACTGGCCCAGATGGCCGTGGCGCCGTTGCCGGTGCCCGCTAGGCCCACCGACGCCAAGCCCACCGAAACCAAGAAACCGGGTCGCTAGGTGACCAGGTCACGCCCAACTGCGTGACCTAGAACGCCAGGTTCGCGCCGGCGTAAAAGCGCTGGTAGGTTGGATAGAGCGGCTCACCCTTCAAACGAAAGACCCGGTAGTCGAGCCTGAGACGCACCGGCCCCAAGACTCGCACCTTGATCCCGCCGCCGAAGTTGAGCCCGAAGTTCTTTTCATCCCTAAGCGCCAGGTGCTCCTGGTACCCGCCGGCCCCAGCGGTGGCGTAAAACTGCGTGCCCTTGATCTCGACTGGCGTCTGTACCAACAGGTTGCCCGAATAGGTTTTCAGCCCCGGCAAGGCCTCCAAGGTGTCTTCGCCCAGGTGGCTGTATTCGAACTCGAAGCCGACCACGAGCAAGGACAGGCCGCCGCTGAAGCCCTTGACGGTATGCCGTTCTGGGGTTGGCGACATGCCAAGAAAGGCCGTGATGTCGGCGCGCACCGGCGTCGCCGTGGCCGCGAGCAAGACCAGGGCGATGACAACGGGCGCCATCGCGCGAGTGTAGGTAGCAAGTGACATTCCGCCTCCGATGCTATGATCCCACGATCCAACTGCAACAGGCACGCCATTCCGCATTCGCCAAGGCTACGACGGGACAAGTGGCCCGATAGGCACGAATTTCGCAATGGCTGAGGTCAGTCGCGAAAGACTGTCCCGAGGAGGTTACAGATGGTTCCCCAACGGTGGATCGTGCGGATGGCTCTGGTCGTGGCCTTGCCGATCGGTTTGCAGGCCGATACGCTCATCCTGCGCGACGGTTCTCGCGTGCAGGGCGAGCTCGTCGCGGTCAGGAACGGCACCATCGAGTTCGAAGAGCGCCGAGGCTACGGCTCGAACTCGGGCCGGACGCTGCGTTTCGATCGCGACGAGGTGGTGCGGATCGAGTTCGACAACAACCGCAGCACCAACAACTCCTCGAACAGTTTCGGCCGCCCGTCGGGCATGCGCGAACGGCAGGTGATGGTGGCGGGCAACGTTGACTGGAACGACGCGGGCGTCGACGTTCGTGCCGGACAGACGGTGTACTTCCAAGCCTCCGGCCAGGTGCGGTGGGGCAAGGACCGGCGCGATGGTCCGGCGGGGGAGCGCAACTCACCCTCAAACCCGAACCGCCCGATCGGCAGCCGCAACGCGGCCGCCCTGATTGGGAAGATCGGCAACGACCTGTTCTTCATCGGTGACGATACGGGGGCCATCCGTGTTCGCAACAGCGGCCGCCTCTATCTCGGGGTCAACGACGACGTGCTCACGGACAATTCCGGCAGCTTCCGGGTCGTCGTCTATTACTGATCCTTGCCGGGAGGGCTCTCCTTGTCGGGAAGGCGCTCTCTGTCGGGAGGACACTTCGTGTCGGGACAGTCCCGACAAGCGGCACCCTCCCGACAAGTGATGCCCTCCCGACAGGAAGTGCCCTCCCGGCAGATATAATCGACAGAATGGATTTCCGCGCGTCCGAGGAGCAGGAACTGCTCCGCAAGTCTGTCCGCGAGTTTGCCGAAACCGAAATACGGCCCCACCTCATGGAGTGGGACAACGCGCAGCACTTTCCGAAAGAGTTGCTGCCCAAGCTCGCTGCGCTCGGCCTGATGGGCATCCAGTTTCCCGAAAGCCTCGGCGGCGCCGGCATGAGCGCGGTGGACTACTGCATTTGCATCGAAGAACTCGCCCGGGTTGACCCGAGCGTGTCGTTATCGGTGGCCGCGCACAACGGGCTCGGTGCGGCGCACATTGCCATGTTCGCGAGTGACGCGCAGAAACAGCGGTACCTGGTGCCGCTCGCCCAGGGAGAGACGCTGGCCGCGTGGGGGCTCACCGAACCTGGGTCGGGCAGCGATGCAGCGGCCATGCGGACCACCGCCGTCGCCGACGGCGACCACTTCGTCCTGAACGGTTCCAAGGCCTTTATTACGCACGGCACTTCGGCCGACACACTCGTGGTGATGGCGGTGACCGACCGCGCCAAGGGACCGAAGGGCATCTCGGCGTTCATCCTCGAACGCGGCACGCCCGGCTTGCTGGCCGGCAAAAAGGAAGACAAGCTCGGCATGCGGGCGAGCGAGACTACCGAAGTGATCTTCCAGAACTGCCGCATTCCGGCGTCGCAGCTGATCGGCGACCTCAACCAGGGCTTCATCCAGACGTTGCAGGTGCTCGATGCCGGCCGCATTGGCATTGCCGCCCTGTCAGTCGGCCTCGCGCAAGGCGCGTACGAGGCGGCCGAGTCCTACGCCGCGCAGCGCAAGCAGTTCGGCCGCGCCATTGCGTCGTTTCCTTCAATTCAGGAACGCCTGTCGGCCCACGCCGCGCGCGTGGAGGCGGCGCGCCTGCTGACCTACCGGGCCGCGTGGCTCAAGGACCAGGGCCGCCGCATGACGCTCGAATCGGCCATGGCCAAGCTCTATGCCAGTGAGATCGCCGTGCGCGCGTCTGAAGACTGCGTGCAGCTGCACGGCGGCTACGGGTTCGTGAAGGATTACCCCGCCGAGAAGTTTTTCCGCGACGTCAAGCTCCTGACCATCGGCGAAGGCACGAGCGAGGTGCAGCGGCTCGTGATCGCCCGCCAGCTGATGGCCGCCTAACGTGACTGCGCCTCTGACACTTGCCGAGCGTGTGCGATCCGGCGACGCACGGGCCATCGCCCGCGCGATCTCCCTGATCGAAGACGAGGCCGCCAGCGCGGCCGGCCTCGTCCGCGACATTTTTCCGCACACTGGCCGCACCTACCTGATCGGCGTAACCGGGCCGCCTGGCGCCGGCAAGAGCACGCTGGTCGATCGGCTGACGGCTGCCACGCGCGCGGGCGGCGACACCGTGGGGGTGATCTGCGTCGATCCAACCAGCCCGTTCACGGGCGGCGCCATCCTGGGCGATCGTCTGCGCATGCAGGCGCACGCCCACGACGAGCAGGTGTTCATCCGGAGCATGGCGACGCGAGGTCACATGGGCGGACTCGCGCGCGCCACCAGCGACGCAGCGCTCGTGCTCGATGCCGCCGGCAAGTCACTGGTCATCATCGAAACCGTCGGCGTCGGCCAGGACGAAGTCGACATCGTCCGCACCGCGGATATCTCGATCGTGGTGCTAGTGCCTGGCACCGGCGACGATGTGCAGGCGCTCAAGGCGGGCATCATGGAGATTGCCGACATCTTCGTCGTGAACAAGTGCGACCGCGACGGCGCCGACCGCATGGTGACGTCGATCGAGTCGAACCTGGCGCTGCAGGCCTACGGAGATGGTGAGTGGCGGCCGCCGATCGTCAAGACCGAGGCCACCACCGGCCACGGCGTGGCGGAGCTGTGGGCCACGATCCAGCAGTTTCGCACCTACTCCGAGAATGTGGCGTCCGGCTTCAGCCGGACCCACCGGACGCGCCGGCTCAAGGCCCGCAACGAGTTCCGCCTTCGCGACCTGCTGACGCATCGCTTCATGGAGCTGGTCGAACACGACCTGCTGGCCGCGGGCGAGTTCGATGCCCTCGTGGCGCGCATTGCCGCCAGGGAACTCGACCCCTACACCGCCGCCTCGGATATCCTGTCGCGAGCCCTCAAACCCAAGCCGTGATGAAAGCCGTCCTCGACCACATCGGGATCGCCGTCAGCGACCTGCCGGCGTCGCTCGCGTTCTTCCGCGACACGCTGGGCCTGCACCTTGAGGCCAGCGAGGAGATTGCGTCGCAGAAGGTCCGCGCCCATTTCCTGTCGACTGGCCAGTCGTCGCTCGAGATCCTCGAGGCGACGGCGCCCGACTCGCCGATTGCGAAGTACCTGGAGAAGCGCGGGCCGGGCATTCATCACGTGGCCCTGCGCGTCGATGACGTTGCCGCTGCGCTGGAGCACCTGAAAGCCCGCGGCGTGCGCTTAATCGACGAGCGCCCGCGTCCGGGCGCCGAAGGCGCGCTGGTCGCCTTCATTCATCCCTCGGCCGCGCACGGCGTGCTCGTGGAGCTGAAGCAGTCGGCCCCAGCCGTGCCACTGTTCCGGACCGTTGGCCGCCACACGCTTGGCGGCCTGGAACTGGTGACCCTCTCGGATGGCTTCATCCATCTCGACGGCGGCGCCATGTTCGGCACGGTGCCGCGGACCCTGTGGCAGAAGCGGCTGCCGCCCGACGATGCCAACCGCATCCCGCTTGGGATGCGGCCGTTGATCGTGAGAGGCGAGCAGACCCTGCTGATCGACGCTGGTTGCGGCGACAAGATGGACGCGAAGAATGCCGCCATCTACGGCCTGGATCGCCGCTACCACCTGGATCATTCGCTGGCCGAAGCCGGCCTGACGCCGGACGACATCGATATCGTCCTCGCCAGTCACTTGCACTTCGACCACGTGGGCGGCTTCACGGCCCGGGCCCAGGACGGCGCGATCGTGCCGCGATTCCCCAGGGCGCGCTACGTGGCGCATCGCGGCGAGTGGCACGACGCCACGCATCCCCACGAGCGCAACCGGGCGAGCTACCTGCAGGAGAACTTCGTCCCGCTCCAGGACGCGGGTGTCCTCACCCTGGTGGATGAGGATGCCGAGATCATGCCGGGCGTGCGGTTTCGCCACTCTGGCGGCCACACCCCGCATCACCAGGTCGTGATGATCGAGTCGGGTGGCAAGACCGCCGTGTTCACGGCCGACATGTATCCGACCACGGCGCACATTCCCGATCCGTGGATCATGGGCTACGACCTGCATCCCATGGACACCCTGGCCTTCAAGCGCGCGTTCGCGAAAGAGGCAGTGGCGCAGGAGTACCTGTTGTTCTTCGAGCACGAGCCGTCGCTGGCGGCGGGGTACCTGCGCGAGACGGACGGCAAGCGGTCGGTCGAGCGATTGATCTAATGGCTTGTCCGGTCGACATCGACAGGGTGGCGTTCCTGCGGAACGCCACCCGTGGCCGCGCAGAATGACAATGCCGCATACTCTCGTTGTGGTTGATACGTTCCACTAGAGGAGATCGAGATGTCCGTGCGGATTGGGATTATCGGCGGCAGTGGCCTGTACGACATGGCCGAACTGACCGATCGCGAAGAGAAAGTGCTGTCGACGCCGTTCGGCGAGCCGTCGGGGCCGTACGTGCTGGCCACGCTGCGCGGCAAGCGGGTCGCGTTCCTGGCGCGCCACGGCGCCGGCCATCGCCTGACGCCGACCGAGTTGAACTACCGCGCCAACATCTTCGGGATGAAGATGCTGGGCGTGGACTGGATCATCTCGGCGAGCGCCGTGGGGAGCCTGCAGGAGCAGTATCGCCCGATGGATCTGGTGTTTCCCGATCAGTTCATCGATCGGACGCGTGGCCGCATCAGCACGTTCTTCGGCGGCGGCGTGGTGGCCCACGTGGGTTTCGCTCATCCGCTCAGCCACCACCTGTCGGCGCTGGCCGCTGACGCGGCCGCCGAGATCGGCGCCCGGGTCCATCGCGGCGGCACGTACGTGTGCATGGAAGGGCCGCAGTTCTCCACGCTGGCCGAGTCGAAGTTGTACCGCAGCTGGGGCGCCGACATCATCGGCATGACCAACCTGCAGGAAGCCAAGCTGGCGCGCGAGGCCGAGATCGCGTACTCGACCATGGCGCTCGTCACCGACTACGACTGCTGGCACCCGGATCACGACTCGGTCACGGTCGAGATGATCATCAATAACCTGACGCACAACGCGAAGACGGCGCAGCAGGTGATCGCCACGGTGGTGGAGCGGCTCGACGTCGAGACGCGCGACCCGGCGCACCGCGCGCTCGCGACCGCCATCATCACGCGCCCGGACGCCATTCCTGAGAACACCCGGCGCGATCTTGCGCCCATCATCGGCAAGTACATCAAATGAAGCTCATCGTCACCGGTTCGGTCGCGTTCGATTACCTGATGTCGTTTCCCGGCAAGTTCACCGAGCACTTCCTGCCCGAACACATGCACCGGGTGTCGCTCAGCTTCCTCGTGGACAGCATGGACAAGCGGCGCGGCGGCTGCGCCCCGAACATCGCTTACACGCTGGCGCTGCTTGGCGAGCGGCCGTTCCTGATGGCCACCGCCGGCCAGGACGTGGGCGACTACAAGGCCTGGATGGAGGCCGCGAATATCGACACCTCGCTGATGAAGGTGATCGACGGCAAGTTCTGCGCCTCGTTCTTCTGCAGCACGGACCAGGCCAGTAACCAGATTGCGTCGTTCTATACCGGCGCGATGGCCAACGCCGGCGAGTTGTCATTCCGCGGCGTGCCCGGCCTGACCGGCGCGCTGGCGATCGTCTCGCCCAACGACCCGGGCGCAATGGTGCAGTACGCCGAAGAGTGCGCGGCGATCGGCCTGCAGTACATCTGGGATCCCGGGCAGCAATGCGCGCGCATGGAGGGCGATCAGCTCGCCGACGGCGTCAAGGGCGCGTTCATGGTGATCTGCAACGACTACGAGTTCGAACTGATCCGCCAGAAGACCGGCATGAGCGAGGCCGAGGTGCTGGTTCACGTGCCGCTGCTCGTGATCACCAAGGGCGAGAAGGGCTGTTCGATCTACACCCGCGATGGCATTACCGACGTGGCGGCGGTGCCGCCCGCGCGCATTGCCGACCCCACCGGTGTGGGCGATGCCTTCCGCGGTGGGTTCATGAAGGGCCTGGCCATGGGGGTGCCGTTCCCGGTGTGCGCCCAGCTCGGCAGTGTCGCCGCCACGTATGCCCTCGAACACCTCGGCGGCACCGCTCATGCATATACTTGGAAAGAGTTTGTGCAGCGCTACGAACAGCACTTTGGACCCCTGCAGGCATAACACACCATGATGCGTACCGTACTGATCACCGCCGGCACGACCCTGGCCCTCACCGTGAGTGCCGCGGCACTTCACGGGCAGACGCCGCAGAAGACCACCAACAGCGCCGTTTACACCGCGGCGCAAGCCACCCGCGGCGAGGCCGTGTTCGGCGAACGCTGCAGCGCCTGCCACGACCCGGCTCGCTTCACCGGCGCCCCGTTCTTCGACAGCTTCGATGGCAAGGCGCTCAAGGAGTTTTGGGATATCGCCAGCGGCACGATGCCCGAAGACAACCCGGGCAGCCTCAAGCCGCAGGAGTACGGGGACATCGTCGCCTACGTCCTCAAGCTGAATGCGTTCCCGGCCGGCGAAGCCGAGCTGCCCGGTAACGCCGGCGCCATGGCGAACATCAAGGTCGAGAAGCCGACGCCGGTCGTGGTCAACGACCAGGCCAAGCGATCGGTGAAGGCAGGTGTCTACACCGTCGCGCAGGCCGATCGCGGGCAGGTGCTGTTCCGCAGCAAGTGCGCGAGCTGCCACGCGCCGAACCGGTTTACCGACGACCTGTTCTACACGAGCTTCGCCGGCAAGCCGCTGTGGGAGATGTTCGACGTGATCAGCGACACCATGCCGGAAGAGGCCCCGGGCACGTTGAAGCCCGAGGAGTATGTCGACGTGATGGCCTACCTGCTGAAGCTCAACAGTTTTCCCACCGGCAACGCGGAGTTACCGGTGGGGAAGGATGCCTTGAGCGCGATCGTGATGGAAAAGCCCTGAGCGGCATCAACTCTTGGATTTCCAAAATGCGGGATCGCGGCGGCCATGTACGACCCCGGCGACGACGATGTGGTCATCGATGAGCCTGAAATACAGGGCATATGGAAAGTGCGGGATGATGGCTCGACGCTTGTCGCCATGGACTCGCTGAAAAGCCAACCGGAACTGACGAATCCGTTCGATCGTCGCGTCGACCGAATCTCGAAATCGCTGGCCTAGTGCGGACTGCCGTTCCTCGAACCAACGCTCGGCCTCGAGCATCTCACGCTCGGCAGCGGGGCGAAAAATCACCCGGCGATTCATTGACCGCCGACGAACTTCTTGCGTACCTCTTCCCAGGGAATCCCAGTCGTCGGGTCCGCCAGGTGTTCTGCTAAGCGTCGATCGAGCTCTGCAGCCAACTCTGGGGTGAGATCAAAGGACGCTTCACGATCGGCTTCGTCCAGGCTTTCCCATAGTGCCAGCGCCAAATCGGCTCGCTCGTTCGGCGGAAGCTTGAGTAAGGCTTCCATTACCTCTGGTGCCATGTCTTCATTCTCCCATGACTGTCGCGAGGAGGCGAGCGTTCGTCGTGCCCGGGTAACGCCTCCGCGTGAGCCGCGGCGCTCGGTGTTCAACGAGAGAGTAACGCTGAAGCCGTCGGGTGCAGCCGCTTGATCCTCATACAGCCCTCCCCCTGCTCCCACTCGCGAGAGTAGGCTGACCGCAGGGCAAGTGCGCATTCGCGCAGGAGGAGGACCGATGCGATTCTACAACCGACAGCACCAGTACTACTGCGGGATCGATCTGCACGTGAAGACCATGTACGTCTGCATCCTCGACGCCACCGGCCAGGTGCTCGTGCACCGCAACCTGCCGTCGACACCGGAGGCCTTTCTGGCCGTGGTGGCTCCGTATCGCGAGGACCTGGTCGTGGCGGCGGAGTGTATGTTCACCTGGTACTGGCTGGCGGATGTCTGCGCCGCGGAGGGCCTCACCTTCGTCCTCGGCCATGCGCTTGCGATGAAGGCCATCCACGGGGGCAAGGCCAAGAACGACAAGATCGACTCCCACAAGATCGCAGTGCTGCTGCGCGGCGGTCTGCTCCCGCAAGCTTATGTGTATCCGGCGGCGATGCGATCGACCCGGGATCTGCTCCGTCGGCGTTCGCACCTGGTCCGCAAGCGCGGCCAACTCCTGGCCCACATTCAGAACACGCGCGCCCAGTACAACCTGCCCGCATTCGAGAAGCGCTTGGCATACCCGGGGAATCGCAACGGCGTCGTCGAGCACTTCCCCGATCCGAGCGTGCGCAAGAGCATCGAAGTCGACGTGGTGCTCATCGACCAATACGATGCCATCGTCACGGATCTCGAACTCACGATCGTGCGCGAAGCCAAGCGCCACGATGGTGACGCCTTTCACCGGCTCCGCTCGGTCCCGGGCATCGGGAAGGTGCTCGCCTTGACGATCCTCTATGAGATTCACGACATCCATCGGTTTGATCGGGTCCAGGAATTTGCGTCCTACGCGCGACTCGTCAAGTGTCAGAAGCAGTCGGGCGGCAAAACCCTCGGCACCAGCGGGGCCAAGATGGGGAACGTGCATCTGAAGTGGGCCTTCTCTGAAGCCGCGGTGCTCTTCCTGCGCCACACGAAGGATGGCAAGAAGCTCCTGGCTGGGATGGTGAAGAAACACGGCAAGGGCAAAGCCCTCTCGATCCTCGCGCACAAAATCGGGCGCGCCGTCTATTACATGCTCTCGCGAGGCACCGTCTTCTCGATGGAGAAGTTCCTCGCGGCGTAGCGGGAAGGGAGCGGGTGAGCCAGACGTCTAACTCGAGCCACCGGGACCGAGCTCGCCACGATCGCCACGCACGCGTGCGCCACCAGCGCCACGAGCCACCGATCAGGAGCCACACGTCCGGCAACGAGCCCGTTTGATGGGACCCCGCTCTCTTCCTGCCATGCACACACGTTCACGGAGGCGCTGCCCCTCCCCCGAGCCTGGTGACAACGGACGCGCCTGGGCGACGTCGCTCGTCATGAGGAGGCCGGTACGAGGGCCCGGATGAGTTTCTAGGCCGCGTGGGTCTCGACCCGCGCGCTTCGCCACGCGAAGCCTGAGCCTCAATAGGTGTTTGGACCTCCTCGTCATTGGGGCGGCATGCCAGCGCTGGAAACGAAGACGGCACTGAATGTGAACGTGGCGATTCAGAGTTACTTCTTACGGTCGCGCGTCTTCTTGACTCGACGACTGGACGGAGAAGATCTGCGCTCTTGACGTGGGGCGGGCTGATAGGTGTTAGGC
>JBBQSP010000114.1:0-12240 GCA_038213735.1 Vicinamibacterales bacterium
TCGGCGTCGCCCTCGGCCCGCGCACGTCGGCGTCGGTTGACTACACCTACGAGGACGGACGCGACATCCTGCGCGAGGGAATCAACTTCAGGCTGCCTGCGACCGTGAAGTTACTCACCCAGATCAAGTTCGAGGCGTATCAGCGCGTGTCGGATGTGGATGGCCACGGCTTCCATGCCGCCGCCGACCTGCGGTGGAAGCGGCTGGCGGCCACCGGCGGCGTGATGACGGTGGATCGCTTCTATAGTTCGACGCTCGGTCCGTACAACGGGGATCGCTACGAAACGGGTACGCGCTTCTATTCGATTTGGACGGTCACCGTCCTTTCCGAACTGGCGGTCCAGGTGTTCCATACCCAGGCCTTCGCAACCGACTTCCCGGTAACCATCCAGAAACGGTTCGACATCGTCGTGGCCTTCAACCCAACGGCCACGCTCAAGCGCGCTGGAATCTTCTGACCAGCACGAACACGACCATCGACGTGGCCAGCGCCGGAAGCGTGGCGCCAATCGGCGCCGCCAGCTTATAGACGGCAAATCCCAGCAGCCACGCAGCCGCGCCGGCGACGTTGAAGGCGGGCATGCGGGCGGTCTGGTAAATCCCTGCGACATCGACCTTCGCGCGCAGCACGACAAAATGCGCGAGGAAGATGCCGCCGACCGGCACCAGCACCGCCCCGAGCAGGACCATTAAGTCGGCAAACCGCGTCAGCCACGCCGACGAGATCAGGCCGAGCGCCGTGCCGACGAGTCCAATCATCCAGACCGAGCCCACGCCTGTGGACCGCGGAACCAGCGTCCGCCACGCCAGCGACGACAGGTAGATGTTCACGAAGTTGGTGGTCACCGTCGCCAGCACGACCAGCAGCGCCGCCCACCAGCCAACGCCCGCCGCCGAGAGCATCGTGCCGGGATCGTCGCTGCCGGCAATTCGGGCCAGGTTCCAGCCCACCGGCATCAGCCAGAGGGCGGGCAAAGCGAGGCCGGCGAACACCGCCGTGGCGCCGGCGCGGGGCGAGCGCGTGTAGCGCGAGTAGTCGGCAAACATCAGCAGCCACGACACCTGGTAGCCAATCACCACGTCGATTCCCCAGAGCAGGGGAGGGGCGGGTTCGCTGCTGGCCGTCGGGGTCATCGGCGGCAGTGTGAAGGCCGCCCACGTCAACATCGAGCCGGCAATCACCATCAGCGGCACCGCGACGCGATCGGCGTAGCCGACCGCTCGCGGGCCGCGCGCCACGATCGCCGTGGCCAGCACGCCGAGCACGGCCGCCCAGATCCGGGCGGTGCTTTCGCCGCCCAGCAACTGCGCCGACACTGAGGCCGCGATGGTGTTGTTCACCGCGATCCACGCGAAGTTCGTCAGGTAGAGCAGGCCCGACACCAACTGCGCGCCACGGAAACCCAGCGGCGCCCGGGCGGCAATCATCGATGGCACGCCGAAGCGCGAGCCGACCGGCGCCAGCAGCGCGACCAGCAGCGCGCCGAAGACCGCGCCCGAGACCACCAGCACGACGGCGTCGGTGCTGCCGTAGCGCGACCCGAGCACGGCGCCGGTTTGGAGCGTCGTGGCGACGACGTTGGCGGCGGCGAAGATCAGGAAGAGGTCGAACGGGGACTGGGTGCGCTGCGACTCGGGAATCGGCGAGAGGTCAGCGGCGTCCATGGCAAGGGCGGCAGTATACCGCTGCGGCATCATCGTGCCTCGGCGGATCCATAAGGACAGCTTATATCTGATATCCTCCGCATCGGCAATTCTGGGGAGATGGCGCGGTTCGCGCTGAAGGGGAGAACCATGTTCAAGGCGATAAGACTCGTTCTGGGGGCAGGCATGCTGCTGATTTCGGCGCTGCCCGCCGCGTCACAATCGACGACCGGGACGATTACCGGGCGGGCGCTCGACTCGAGCGGGGGAATTCTTCCCGGTGTCGATGTCAGCATTTCGAGTCCGGCCATGATCGGCGGGCCGCGTTCGGCCGTCACCGACACACTCGGCACCTACCGCTTCGGCCAGGTGCCGCCTGGCACTTATGAGGTCAAGTTTCAGCTCACCAGTTTCCGGACGCTGGCGGTCGCGTCAGTGGTGGTGAACGCCGGTGCGACCGCGACGGTCAACGGGCCGCTGCAACTCGACACCCTCGCCGAGTCGATTACGGTGACGAGTTCCACGCCCACCATCGACCTGCAGTCGACCACGGTCGGGGTGAACTGGACGGAAGAGCAGATGGAGAACCTGCCCTACGGCCGCGGCATTCGCGGCCTGGCGCGGCTGGTGCCGGGCCTGTCGCCGACCCAGTTCGACGTCGGAGGCAACACGGTTGGCGGCTCGACGACCACGGGCGCCCGGTCGTATGGCCGCACCGGAGGCGAGCTGATCAAGTTCGACGGCGTGGTGTGGGATCAGTTCTTCGGCGATTACAACACCTACGATCAGGTGTCGGTGTCGGGTGCCGCCAAGGGCGCGGAATCGCAGAGCCCCGGCGCGACGCTCAGCTTCGTGGTGAAGTCGGGCAGCAACAAGTTCGCCGGCGCCTACCTGCTGGCCTGGCAGGACGGCGCGTTCCAGGGCAACAACGTCACTGATTCGCTGCGCCAGCAGGGCTTCAATCCTGGCAACAGCAAGTTCACCCGCTACAACGACGTCAGCCTCGACCTGGGCGGTCCGATCGTGCGCGACAAGCTGTGGTTTTATGCCGCCTATGGCTACAACTACTCGGGTCTGCTGATCCCGGGCTTCATCTCGATCAAGACCAACGAGCAGGTCGAGTACTTCACGCGTCTCGACAACCCGACGCTGAAGTTGACCTACCAGATGTCGAAGAACAACAAGTTTGAGCTGACCGAACAGATCAACCGCAAGTGGCAGCCCTACCGCAACGCCAGCACGTTCCTGCCGGCGGAGGCTACCCAGAACCAGGAAGCCTGGACGCAGATCGGCCCGGCCGTGAAGTTCACCCGCATCATGAGCCAGAGCATGACGCTCGATGCCAGCTTCAACCGCTCGGGTTACTGGTGGCCCGATTACGCCAACTCTGACGACGTGCGGATCACCGACCTGACGACCACTCACACGCGCGGCGCGTTCCTGGAAGTGAAACGCGAGCCGATTCGGTGGGGCTGGAACGGCACCTGGTCGTGGTACCGCACCATTGGCAAGATGAACCACGAAATCAAGTCGGGCGTGCTCGGCTACCACAGCACGAACTACGTCGAGAACTACGGCTACCCCAACCAGCAGATCTACCGCTACCGCAGCCTGCCCGGCGACGCCGGCTTCTTCCAGCGCCCCGACTCGGTGCAGGTGTTCGAGTATCCCAACAACACCAACGCCGGCATTCGCTACAACTCCTGGTACGCGAACGACAGCGTCACCCTCACACCGCAGCTCACGCTGAACGCCGGCATTCGTTTCGACCGCTACTCGTCGTGGCTGCCCGAGCAGGGCAATGACGGCAGCGGACCGTTCGCGACCGCCCGGATCTATCCCGAGAACAAGAGCTTCCCGACCTACAACGCCTGGTCGCCCCGGCTGTCGATGGTCTACGACGTGACCGGGTCGGGTCGCGTCGCACTCAAGGCCAGCTACGGCAAGTACGCCGCCAACGGCTCGGGCGTCAACGCCGCCGCCGGGCCGGTGGCCAACTCGGTGAACCCCGCCGCCACCTTGGTCTCGACCTATACGCGGTGGGACGGCAGCATTCCGTACACCCCGATTGCCGCCAACCTGACAGGGGTCACCGGCCAGGGCCGCGACAGCCGCCTCGATCCCAACCTGAAGGGCGAGTACTTGATCGAGTACACCGGCGGTGTGGACGTGGGCCTGGGCCGCGACATGTCGGTGCGCTTCAACGTCGTCCGCAAGGGCGACTACCGAGGCAGCAAGGAACTGAACGTCGCCTTGCCCTTCGAGGCCTTCACCGATATGGTGACCGGCGTTGATCCCGGCCGCGACAACGTCGCCGGCACGGCCGACGATGGCACGGTGCAGGTGTGGTCGGTGCCGCGCAGCTATCCACGGTTCGGCCAGGTGCAGTCGCTGTTCACCAACGCCGCCGACGGCGAAGGCGACGACCGCTTCACCGCGTTCGAGACGACCTTCAGCAAGAGCCACACCAACGGCTGGTCGTTGCTGGCGTCGTATCAGATCGACCAGCGCGACGTGAAGAACATTGCCCCGCGCAACCCGAACGAGGCCCGCTACAACTGGGAACTGCCGGAAACCTACCAGGGTGTGCGCCTGAGCGGCACCGTCAACCTGCCGTGGAAGGTCCTGGTCTCGTCCACCTACACCGCGCAACAGGGCGAGTACTACAACCGCGTGGTCCAGGTGCGCGACGCGCTCAACACGCTGGTCAACGTCACCGTCGAAGGCCAGGCCGGGCGCTACGACTGGGTCAGGCTGTCGGACCTCCGCCTGTCGAAGAGCGTGGCCATCCGCCAGGGCCATGCGTTCGAGGCGATGTTCGACATCTTCAATCTGACCAACTCGAGCGTGGTGTTGCGCCGGGTCACGACCAACGGCCCGAACTACTTCAAGCCACTGTCCACCGGCGGCATTGACGCCGCTTCGGCCAACCCCATTCCCGCCGCGCGGGTGTTCCGAATCAGCGGCCGCTACCGGTTTTAACGGAGATGAGTGCACTCATGAAACGACTACTGCTCGCTCTGACCTTCACGCTGGCCGCGCACGTGCCGGCCTTCGCCACCTGGTCGGTGATCGCGGTCGACGCGCGTACCGGCCAGGTGATTGTCGCCTCGGCCACCTGTGTCCGGCAGCAGGGCTTTCCGCAGCGCCAGCCGACGCCGTCGCGCGATCTCATGGAACTGCAGGCGGTGATCGTCCCGGGCATCGGGGTGGCGGCGTGCCAGGCCGGCGCCGACAACACCCGCGAGAACCAGATGCTGGTCTACAACGAACTGAAGAAGGGCACGCCGCCGGTGCGCATTCTCGAGCTGTTGAAGGAGTACGAGGCGACGGTGCGAAAGCCAGACAACCTGATCGAGCGGCGCCAGTTCGGCATCCTCGCCATTCCTGATGGCAAGGCGATCACGCCGCAGAACAACCGCGTAGGCTTCAACGGCGCCAACAACTCGGTGTCGTCGTTGTACTTCGGCGGCCGGGTCGGCGACATCCACTACCAGGTGCAGGGCAATACGCTGCTGGGCGATGCCGTGATGCACCAGGCGGCGCTGGCGTTTACTCGCGCCACCGGCACCATGGCCGACCGCGTGATGGCGGCGATGGAAGCAGCCGACGCCTTCGGCGGTGACCACCGCTGCAACTGCGGGACGGTCGTGAACGAGTTCGTGCCGTGCGACAACCGCACCTCGTATGTCGCCTACATCACGATTGCCGAGAAGACAGATCCGGTGGGGGTCACGCACAACGACGGTCAGTACTCCGTCTACCTGAGCGTCACCGATCTCAACACGGTCAAGGGCGAAAGCGGTAACCCGGTGAAGACGCTGCGGATGCGCTACGACGCCTGGAAGAAGTCCGGTTCACCCAAGACCGGCCCGATGCCGCCGTCGCTCTACAAAGGCACCAAGTAACACCCCAACTGCCCGTCCGGCCCGGCGCCGGGCGGGCAGTATACTGGCGCTCCATGCGCGCCATCGTGCTACTTGCTGCCGTTCTACTCACCACCGCCATCGGCACCGCCCAGGCGCCGCTCCCGGCCTCTGTCCTCCAACCCGATCGCGTGTTCGACGGCGAGACCATGCATGCGGGGTGGGTGGTGGTCGTGCGCGGCGATCGCATCGTGGCCGCCGGTCCGCCTTCGACGACCGCCACGCCGAGCGGAGCGCGAACCATCGCCCTGCCCGGCACGACACTCATGCCCGGGTTGATCGAGGGCCACTCGCACCTGTTGCTGCATCCTTACAACGAGACCTCGTGGAACGACCAGGTGCTGCGAGAGCCGCTGGCGGTGCGGGTCGCGCGTGGCGTCAATCACGCGCGTGACACGTTGATGGCGGGGGTGACCACGGTGCGCGACTTGGGCAGCGAAGGTGCCGCCTATGCCGACGTGGGCCTGCGCCAGGCGATCAACGAGGGCATTGTCCCCGGCCCGCGCATGCTGGTCGCCGGCCCGGCGATGGTCGTCACCGGCAGCTACGCGCCCAAGGGCTTTGCGCCGGAGGTCACCGTGCCGCAGGGCGCGGAAGAAGCCGACGGTCTTGATGGCGTGGTGCGCGTGGCGCGCAGCCAAATCGCGCGCGGTGTCGACTTCATCAAGATCTACGCCGACTACCGCTGGGGGCCGAACGGCGAGACGCGGCCCGGCTTCACGCTGGGTGAGATCGAGCGCATTGTCGAAGCCGCCAACAGCAGCGGCCGGCCGGTCGTGGCCCATGCCTCGTCGCCCGAGGGGATGCGGCGGGCGATCATGGGCGGGGTGGAAACCATCGAGCACGGCGATGACGGCACGCCTGAGATTTGGAAATTGATGGTGGAAAAGAACGTGGCGTTTTGTCCGACCATCGCCGCGGGTGATGCCATCTCGCAGTACGGAGGGTGGAAGAAGGGCGTGGATCCGGAGCCGGCGCGGATCACCCGCAAGCGCGAAACCGTCAAGGCCGCCCTCGCCGCAGGCGTGAAGATGTGTTTCGGCGGCGACGTCGGCGTCTACGCGCATGGCGACAACGTGCGCGAACTGGAATTGATGGTGGGGGCAGGGATGTCGCCAACCGCGGCCCTGGTCGCGGCCACCTCCGGTAACGCGACGTATTTCCGCCAGGCCGAACGCATTGGACGCGTAAAGACCGGCCTGTTCGCCGACCTGATCGCGGTGACCGGCGACCCGACCGCGACGGTGCAGGCCCTGCGCCGCGTCACGTTCGTGATGAAGGGTGGCAAGGTCTACAAACAATGAGGTCCGGCCGTTAGCGCAGCAGTGCGACGATTCCCGCGATGGCGGCTGTCTGCGTGACGCCGAACACCAGGCCCCACTTGAGCAGGTCAGCGTTCCGGTCGCTCATCTCGGCGCGGAGCGACCCAAACCCGGTGGCCATTTCGGCTCGAACCTTGCCAAACTCAGTGGCCATCTCAACCCGGAGCTTCCCGTTCTCCTCGGCGAGCCGCCGCTCGAACCGCTCCGTGACGATGACGACGACGTCGTTGTCATTGTTGGTCATATCGATCCGCGCCGCACTGGCGCGCCTCGCGCTCATATTCATCCACCGATTCTCTGACCGCACTGACGACGGTCTCATCGTCGAAAGGTGGTCGTCAAGGGGGAAGCCCCGCACGCCCTCAGATTTAACAGATCGCAGATTCTCCGATCTCGCAGTGACGACTCGAGTCGTCACGCCGTCGCGCTAAACCACGTTGGCTTCGGCGCTCGTCGTCTGGCGATTGAAACGCTCGAGGGTGAAGGGCGAGAGGTCAAATCCCGGATCCCGGCCCGTAATCAGATCGGCCAGGATGCGACCGGCGGCCGGTGCGTGCTGAAAGCCGTGGCCGCTGAAGCCGGCAATGGTGTAGAACCCTTCGACGTCGCTCGATGGCCCGATGATCGGATTGTGGTCCGGCGTCATTTCGTACAGTCCGGCCCAGGCGTGCGACACGGCCGCGTCGGCCAGTGCCGGCAGCCGCTGCATCGCGACCTCGATCACCTTCGGCAGGAAGTCCCAGCGCACGGTGATGTCGAAGCCGGGTTGCTCGTCCGGGTCGCCCATGCCGAACAGCAGCCCGCCGCCCTCGCGGTGGAAGTAGAAGGTGCTGTCGAAATCGATCACCAGCAGTTTGTTCTTTGGGATCCGGCCCGCGTTCCCGGGGTCGTCCCACGAGCCGCCGGCGGGAGGCGAGGCAATGAAGATGTGGCGGCGTTCAGGCTCGACCGGCACGTCGACGCCGCACATTCGGCCAATCGACTTGGCCCACGGCCCGGCCGCGTTCACGACCAGCGGCGTGGCGATATCGCCGCGCGAGGTCTGCACCTCGGCGACCCGGTTCTGGTGGAGGCGAATCCCGGTGACTTCGGTCTCGCGGATGATTTCAGTGCCCCTGGCCTGCGCGCCCCGGGCAAAGCCCATGGTGACGCCGTTCGGATCAGCCACGCCATCGGCGGCGCAGAACGTCGCACCCTTGACGCCGGTGACGTCGAGCCCTGGCGCCAGCGCCTGCGCTTCGGAAGGGGAGAGCCACTGGACGTCCACTCCGCGCGACTTCTGGAGTTGAACGTTCTTGAGGAAGGTGGCCACGTGCGCGGCCTTCGACAGCAGGAAGAGGTAGCCGTCCTGGTGGAAGTCGATCGGGGTGCCGACGACCTCTTCAAACCGCGCCATCATCGAGATCGACTCGAGCGACAGGTCGATGTTGGCGGGATGGGAAAATTGGTGGCGCACGCCGCCGGCATTCTTGCCGGTTGACCCGGTCGCCAGTTGCGCCTCGCGCTCGATGAGGACGACGTCGGTCAGGCCTTGTCGGGCGAGGTGCCAGGCGACGCTGGCGCCCATGCACCCGCCACCGACGATGACTGCATCTGCCGTGTGTTTCATGAGGGCGATCTGAATCTATCAGACCGCCCTCACGACAGCCAGTTGTTACGCGAGATCGAAACGATCGAGGTTCATCACCTTGTCCCAGGCCGCCACGAACTCGCGGACGAACTTCTCCTGCGCATCCGCGCTGCCATAGACCTCGGCAAGCGCGCGGAGCTGGGCGTGGGACCCGAAGATGAGGTCGACGCGCGTACCGGTCCACTTGGCCGAGCCGGTCGCGCGATCGCGGCCTTCGAACATGTCCTTGGCGCCCGAAGCGGCCTTCCACTCCGTGCCCATGTCGAGCAGGTTGACGAAGAAGTCGTTCGTCAGCGTTTCGGGCCGCTTGGTCAGGACGCCGTGAGCTGATTGGCCCTCGTTGGCGCCGAGCACGCGCAGGCCGCCGACGAGCACCGTCATCTCGGGCGCGGTCAACGTCAGCCGTTGCGCCCGGTCCACCAGCATCTCTTCCGCGGTCAGGCGTGACGTGCCGCCGAGAAAGTTGCGGAAGCCATCAGCGGTGGGTTCAAGCGGCTTGAACGAGTCCACGTCGGTCTGCGCCTGCGACGCGTCGGTGCGTCCCGGCGTGAACGGCACTGCCACGTTCTGCCCGGCCTTCTTGGCGGCTTGTTCGACCGCGGCGCAGCCGCCGAGGACGATCAGGTCGGCCAGGGACACCTTCTTGCCGCCGGTGGCTGACGTGTTGAACGCCTTCTGGATGCCTTCGAGGGTACTGAGCACCTTCGCGAGCTGGGCCGGCTGGTTGACCGCCCAGTCCTTCTGCGGCGCAAGGCGGATGCGGGCGCCGTTGGCGCCGCCACGCTTGTCGCCGGACCGGAAGGTGGAGGCCGATGCCCAGGCGGTCGCGACCAGCTGGGACACCGACAGGCCCGACCCGAGGATCTTGCCCTTGAGGTCGGCAATGTCCTTCGCATCGATCAGCGTGTGGTCGACGGCCGGGACCGGGTCTTGCCAGATCAGCTCCTCGGCCGGGACTTCCGGTCCGAGATAGCGGGCGCGCGGGCCCATGTCGCGATGCGTCAGCTTGAACCAGGCGCGGGCAAACGCATCGGCGAACTGATCGGGATTCGCGAGGAAGCGCCGCGAGATCTGTTCGTAAGCCGGATCGACCTTCAGCGAGAGGTCCGTGGTCAGCATGGTCGGCGCGTGACGCTTGGCCGGGTCGTGGGCATCGGGAACCGTGCCGGCGCCGGCGCCATTCTTGGCGGCCCACTGGTGCGCGCCGGCGGGGCTCTTCGTCAGTTCCCATTCGAAGCCGAACAGGGTCTCGAAGAAGTTGTTGCTCCACTTGGTCGGCGTGTTGGTCCAGGTGACTTCCAGGCCGCTGCTGATGGTGTCGCCGCCCTTGCCGCTGCCATGGCTGCTCGTCCAGCCCAGGCCCTGCTCCTCGATGGCGGCGGCTTCCGGCTCGGGGCCCACGTGCTTGGCATCGCCGGCGCCGTGGGTCTTGCCGAAGGTGTGGCCGCCGGCAATCAGCGCCACGGTTTCTTCGTCGTTCATCGCCATGCGCGTGAAGGTTTCGCGGATGTCGCGGGCGGCGGCGAGCGGATCAGGATTGCCATTGGGGCCTTCCGGATTGACGTAGATCAATCCCATCTGCACGGCCGCCAGCGGATTGGAGAGATCGCGGTCGCCGCTGTAGCGTTCGTCCGCCAGCCACTTGCCCTCGGGGCCCCAGTAGATGTCCTCTTCGGGTTCCCATACATCGGCGCGTCCGCCGGCGAAGCCAAACGTCTTGAAGCCCATCGACTCGAGGGCGACGTTGCCGGTCAGGACCATCAGGTCGGCCCAGGAGATCTTGCGGCCGTACTTCTGTTTGACCGGCCAGATCAACCGGCGCGCCTTGTCGAGGTTGACGTTGTCGGGCCAGCTGTTGAGCGGCGCGAACCGCTGCTGGCCGGCGCCGGCGCCGCCGCGCCCGTCGCCGATGCGATAGGTGCCGGCGCTGTGCCAGGCCATGCGAATGAACAACGGCCCGTAGTGGCCGAAGTCGGCCGGCCACCAGCTCTGCGAGTTGGTCATCACCGCGAGCAGGTCTTTCTTCAGGGCCGCCAGGTCGAGACTCTTGAATTCCTCGGCGTAGTTGAAGCCTTCGCCCATCGGGTCTGACAAGGGCGACTGCTGGTGCAGGACCTTCAGGTTCAACTGGTTGGGCCACCAGTCGCGGTTCGATCGGGCTCCGCTGACGGCATGGTTAACAGGACACTTCGATTCGGTTGACATGTATCTTTCTACCTCTGGGTCGGACGCTCTGCGGCAACGGGAAGATCCCGCACTCTTTAGGATTTTAGATGGTGAAGCTCTTGTGTGTCTAAGACATCGTTTGTCACAGCATCGTCGCCTATGACTCAGGCGCGCCGATTAGAGGGTGGGCGGGTGCGGGGAGGGAGGGGCGGACTGTTGCCGCGGCCTTGGCGCAAGGGTAGCGGGTTGGGTCCACCGCGCGGCGCGGTGAGGTTTGTGGTTTGCAAAACGGGGCCGGCGTTCGGTTGGGGGGCTACTTCGCGTCCAGGCCCGATTCAGCCCGCCACGCAAGATAGACCTCGCACCCTTTCGCCTTGCCTGGCTCGCACACGCAACTCTTCTCGCGGCGAACCGCCCCGCACCCGGTGCAGACTTCCTGCTTGTCGCAGCGCACGTAGTCACGGTACACCGGCTTCCCCCACATGTCGGCTTCCTGAGCGGCGAGGATTTCGGCTCCAGAAACCCGCGGACGCCACTGATGGTGTTCCCACTCCAGGCCTAAGAAGCTCTTGGTGCAGCTCATATCGCCTCCCTTTCGGGTCGGATCTGCAAGAGCCGCACCAGACGGGCGAGTTCGAAACTGAGCGTGATCACGACGATTACGGCAAGCCCCGGCGGAAAACCCGCGGCGGGCGGGGAAATCCCCTCTAGCGAGCGACCAGGCCCCCCCGCAGGTAGACCGCCGAGATCTTGCGCGTATGGGTGATGTCGTCGAGCGGGTTCGCGTCGAGGACGATGAAGTCGGCGTGCTTGCCGGCTTCGATGGTGCCGGTGTTCGCCAGCCGCACGAAGGCCGCCCCGTTTCTGGTCGCGGCGACAATCACCTGCGACGGCGTCATGCCCGATGCCACCATGTCGGCCATCTCGACGTGTGGCGCCCACGGCGTGTTGCCGTCGGTGCCGACCGCGATCGTCACGCCCGCCGCCGATAGCTTCGCCAGGTTGCGGGCCTGGATGCCGAACGATTGCTGGGCCTGCGGCCGGTCGGTTGAGGCGCCCTGGATCTTCTCGAGCTGTCCGTCGGGAATGCGGCCGCGCAGCCAGCTGTAGTCCACCGCCACGCCGCGGTCGGGCAGGTTCGGGATCAGCACGACATTGGGCCGCGCCTTGAACAGTGCGACCGCCTCGTCATCGAGGTCGCGATCGCGAATGCCGTGCGCAAAAGCGTCGACGCCGGCCCGCAACAGGCCCTTGGCATCCTCGAGCGAGAAGATGTGCGCCGCTACCCGCAGCTGGTGCTGATGCGCCTCGTCTATCACTGCGCCGTACAGCGCCGGGGTCAGCTTCGGAAACTTGCCGTCGCGATCGTCCACCCAGATCTTGATGACGTCCACTTTTTTCGCGGCCTGCTCCTGCACGGCCTTGCGGGCTTCCGCTTCCGTCGTGATCCAGTAGGGGCCTCCTATTCGGTTATCGGTCTGTTTCTCGGCAAAGGCGAGTAACTCACGCTCTTTATTCCGTGCTAAACAAGGGGATGCTTGCTTTCCCTCTT
>JBBQSP010000115.1:0-12189 GCA_038213735.1 Vicinamibacterales bacterium
GATGCATCGCAAATTGCAGGTGAGCTCGCCATCCGGCGTGACCGTTTGCCGCGGCCGCAAGGTTGCGGCAAACGTAGTGCCGGACACGCCTGCGCCGTCGGGCATCTCCAGGGTCCAGTGCCCGTATCGCGCAGTGCGGAGCAGACCGCGAACTCCGAAGAAGGTCAATGCGGCCGCCATCAACAAGAAAGGCACCAGGAAGATCACCATGCCGGTTGGGATCGGGATGTCCTGTCTCAGGCCGAAATACAAAGCGGCTGACGTCATGGTGAGGACGACCACGCCCGCCGCGGTCAGGCTGAGATGCAGCCAGCTGTTGTGGGATGTTATCTGCACGTTGTGTGTGTCCAGTGAGATCGGCCAGCCGCGCCATTCGAATGTGAGCGCGGCCTGGTCGTCGAGAAGGCCTGGGAGCTGGTCGACGCAGCGCGCCCACCTATCCGGGTGAAACGGGTCGGGTACGCCAACAGAACTTGATCCATCGACAACGGCACGATGGTGGTCAGCACCTCATCTTAATTGAGAGAAATCACTTTGCAGTTTTCGAGTTTGTCATCACAGGCATGGATTTCGGTCGCTACACCGTTGAAAACACTGGCTGAAATTTCACGCGTGAGTATTCTTAGATCGAGACGGACTTCGAGATCATTTCGATCTCTCGGCTGCATCACCAGTCTGACCTGATAAGTTGCGCCGGCTTTATCTAATGTTCGTCCTGACGTTTTCGAGAATTAAAACGGTGCGAATCCTACACCATAGTGGGGGCCGAGGCGATCTTTATCTGCTCAGTTCGTAAGCGCCGCGAGCAGAGAACCCTGCCACCTTTAGCGGCCAACCGTCCAGCGGTGACTTTGAGCAAGATGATGTACTATTCACGCTCCTATGACTCAACCAACACCTAAGGCTGCCGGCCAGAGTATTAACGACGACGTTGCGCTCAGCATTCGGCAGATGGATGGGGCCTGGCGGTTGTTGTGCGCCGAAGGACCAAGCCCGGTCGTAGCCGCGACCGAAGGGGTTCAGTACATCTTCAGCGGAGTTCCAATCAGCTTCTTCAATCTGGCGCTGCTGACCGGGTCGGCGCTCTCCGAGGACGCGCTGCGCGCGCACGGACGCGAGGCTTGCGCGTGGGCCGCTGCTCAGGCCGTTCCCTGGTTGCTGATGGTCACGCACGAACGGCTCGAGCCTGGCGTCGACGCCGCAGCCATACTGGATGCGTGCGGCCTGGCGGTGGTAATGCCGATGACAGGAATGCTGACCTCCGGGACAGTTGCCGCGGCGCCAAGTGTTCCTGGCCTGCAGCTGACCGTGCCGCAGGACGACCGTAGCTGCGCGGCGATCCTGGACGTCAACTCGCTCGCGTACGGAATGGATTTGGCAGCCGGCAAAGCGACGGTCGGTTCCCGGGCATTCTGGAAGGATCAGTTTCCGGTTGTCGGTGTGGTGGACGGAAATCCTGTGAGCAGCGCCACGGTCCTCATGGTCGACGGCCATCGCTACGTCGCGCTCGTCGCCACCGATCCAAGCCAGCACCGTCGAGGGTTTGCCGACGCCGCGATGCGTCGGGCATTGGAGAATGCCGCCAGCGCCCACGGGCAGGCACCGACTGTTCTCCATGCCACGGATGCCGGGCGGCCGGTCTACGAGCGCATGGGATATGCGAGCATTTCGACGCACACGCTGTTCATGGAGAAGCGGTTCCTCGAAGAACACTGAGATCGGCGCCAGCCCGTAAGCGACTCCTTACTTCATCTCGGTAAGTGTCCCCTCGGCGTCGATCCGGAACGACTTTCCTGTCTGTCCAGGGAGCGGCCGCGCGATGATGACGAAGGTCTCGGCCGCTCCACCTGCGGGCACGCCGTTGCAGCTGGCCGGAGATTTCGCCGACGGCTTTGCCGTCATCTCGATGCGGTAGCGGTATCTTTCGAGCACGGCCGCCCCCTTCGCAGGCACATCGGTCGAGAGGATAAACCCATTCTGCTGCCCAGGTTGATTTTCACCGGTTAATCTGCGGCGTCTGAAGGGGGCGCGAAGCGATCATGAATCAGTTGGCAACTCTGCCCGTGTTGTTCCTCATGGCCGTCCCGCTCCTGGGTCAGCCTCGTCCGGCCTCGACAGAATCCGCGGCGACAGGACCGGCGAACTGGTCCGCCACGAAAAGGCGGGTGCTCGACTTGATCCTGAACAGTGGGCTACTTTCCTCGAATGCGCTCGAGCGCCTTTGCCGCGGCCTCGCGCGTGTCCTGGTTAGGATCTTTTAGGAGCGCGGTCAATTTCGGAATCGCTGCGGCCGCCGCCGGCCCAATCTCGCCTAATGAATCGGCGGCGCTGGTGCGGCTGTCAGCGTGGTGGTCGTCGAGCGCGCGAATGAAGGTCGGCGCCACCGCATCGGGCGGTGCCTTCAGCTCGCCAAGCAGCGACACGAGCAGGAAACGCGTCCCAACATCCTTCTCGCGGTCGTAGGCGTTGATGATCAGCGGGATCGCCTGCTGCCGGGCAGTCGCAACGTCGACCTTGGCCAGTGCGTCAGCGAAGAAATACCAAGCCTTGTCCTCGGCGTTCTGAAGCGCCGCCAGCAGCGCCGGCGCGGCGTCTTTCGCGAGCGGGCCGATGCTCATCAGCGCGCCGGCGGCTTCCATGCGAACCAGCAGTTCCGGGTCCTTGATCGCGTCGGTCATCGAGAACACTCCATGCTGTGCAAGGGGCGCTATGACCTTACAGCGCTCAGAGAGACCACGACTGCGTTCACATCGTCCGGCGCGGCGCGAGTGCCAAGGCCATTGCCGCCCAATTGGTGGCCGCCGCCGAAATGAACGCATCGCGGCCGTGTGGGAAGCCGGCGTCGAACAGCGGTTGGATTGGAATCGCCCGCGTCGCCACGAACCACGAGCCGTCCGCAAGCTGCGTCTTCACCAGGAAGTCGACACCGAGCTGGTATGAAGGACTTGCTGTCGTGATCGCGCCGCTGTCGACGAGCGCAAACAGCGCCTGACCGGTCGCGTAGGCGTCGCTGTCGAGCGTCGGCAGTTGCGACCAGCCGCCATCCGCGCGCTGTTCGGCGATCAGCGCCTGCCCGGCCTGCTGGATGACGGCGGCGGGCGCGGTGGACCAGCGGAGCCCGAGCAACTGAAAAGCGCGATCCTCAGTCACGCGAGGGGTGGCCTTGACGAGCCAAGCCGCGGCGGCGGCAATCGATTTGTCGTATGCCGCCCGCTGCGCCTTCGGCGCGTAGAGCTGGAGCGCGCGCATCGAGGTCGCGGTCACCTGAATGTCACTGGACTCAATCGGCGGACGATTCGCCAGAATCGCCCAATGTCCGTCGGGCATTTGCGTCCGTTTGAGAAAGTATGCCTGCGCGTCGGTTGCCGTATCCGGAGGATACGATTCCGCGGCAAGCCCGACGAGGATGTACGACACGGTATCGGCGTCGCCGGGAATCCCCATCCCCTGGATCGCGCGCTCGCGCCACGTGTCGAGATAGGCGCCGACCTTACGCGTCTGCTCACGGGCGATGGCGTCGTCCACACGGAATCCCTGCTTGCGAGATACGGCCACAGTCATCGCCGTCAACGAATTGTTGTGGCACGACACGCAGCCGGACTTCTTCAGAAACGAGACATCCGTCTTTTGCAGCAACGGCAGCGCCCGTTCGACCGCGTCACGTGCTGAGCGCGCAGGCACCGCAGTGGGCGGCGCTGATGCCGGATCACGGGTCGCGCCGGCCGCGACGAGAAGATCGACGACTGGCGTGCGGCCGCCGTGGCGACGGGCCAGGGAGAGCGCGGTGTCGCCGCTCGCGGTTCTGGCATTCACATCGATGCCTCGGGCAAGCAGCGCCTTGATTGCGTCGACTGGCATCGCGTCCGACGCTGCCGCCAACATCAGCATCGTCCGGCCCTCCGCATCCTTGGCCTGGGCACTCGCTCCGCGCTCGAGGAACATCGGCGTGCCAAGCGCCGGGCCGAGCGGCGGTGCCGACATCATCATCGTCCCGGTGAGGAGTTCGGGGGTGAATGCCTTCAGCAGCGTGTCCGCGCACACCCGGCATCCGGCCCGCAGCGCGAGGCCAAGCGCCGGCGGCCCCGCAGCGATGAGGTTCGCGCCGGCCGCGACCAGCACCCGGAATGTCTCCTCATTGCCGGCCATCGCGGCTTCCGTCAGCGGGGTGGTCAGGCCGAACAGCGACGGCGCGCCCAGGTTGACCTGTGCTCCTCGTTCGAGCAGCAGCTTTACCGCGGCGGTCGAATCGGGCAAGCCCGCCGCAATCGTCAGCGCCGTGCGGCCATCCATCGATCTTACGTTGACATCAGCGCCACGCTCGATGATGGCGCGCATCTTGTCGATGTCAGACACCGCCCACATCAGTGGGGTCGCGCCGGCGTCGTTCGCCACATTCGGGTCCGCTCCCCGATCGAGCAGTTCACGAATGGTCGCGGCATCGGCATAGAGCACGGCATGCATCAGCGGTGTCGAGCCACCGGCGGCCCTGAGATTGATGCTTTTCGGACTGCGAGCCACGACGGATTTGAAGTCGCGAAGATTCGCGTCGCGCAGCAGAGCGGCCATGCGCGTCGCCGTCGGATCGGGCACTGGGAGGGCCTCTTCGCCTGACGCCGCGTCAGGCCACTCCGCCCCCTGATCGATCCACGCTTTGATCGTCGCCACCTGATTGGGTGGCAGCGCGCCGGTCGGCGGCATCTGCGTGCCAAAGGCGTTGCCAATCAACCGCAGATAAAGCCGACTGCCCGCGCTGTTGACCGGTCCGATGACCGTCGCGGTGCCACCGCGCAGCGCGTCGCGCCGGCGATCCAGGCGGAACCCGTTCATCTGCTGCGACGGCCCGTGACAGCCGACACAACTCTGTCGAAAGATGGGCTGGACGTCGCGGACGAACTCGATTTTGTCTGGACCCGGCGCTGGGCTGACCGGGGGACTTTGGGCTAAATCAACGCGCCCGAACAGGCACGTCGCGGCAACCAGCGAAAGAATGACAGGCTTCCACATACGGCCTCCAGGACTTGAGTCCGCGACCAGACACGTGACGCAACCGGAGACGATAGCACCGCGACACTTGCTTGGCAAGCGAGCGCGGGCCATGGCCTCGAGCAAATTCGTGACGCGGTGAAGGTAGGCCAGGAGGGAAGCGGCCGAGGGGCGCGTCGTTCTCCTTGTAATCCTGTGCGGCTACCTGGGCGACGACCTGATCTCCGCGCCGATTGCCGAGCTGTTCGCTTGGGTCGATGGCAATCCCTCTCCCGACGCCAGTGGCACGCCGTTCTCCTACGAGGTCCTGGCCATCGAAGTGACCGGGCGGGTGGCCCACGCCCAGGTGCGCGACTCTCGTCCAACTGCGCGCCAGGCGGTTCGGCGTCGCATCCTGCCGGTGGCGTCGACGCGTCTATTCGACCTCTGACTCTTTCACGTAGAAGCTGAGATCCCTGGCGCGGAAGGCATTGGTCGGCATTCGCTCAGTGGTGGTGAAGCCTGGCGGGGCAGCGATCAAATCGGGGATGCGGTTGACGATGGTCGCGCACGTCAACTCAACGGTGGACGGTCGGTTGATGATGACCTCGGTGTTAGGCTCTCCCTGAATCGTCCAGACGTTCTGATCGAACTCACCCGTCGCGTAGACCTTGCCGATGCACTCGGCTTCGATGACAATCCCTTCCTCGGTGATGGTGGTGACCACGGCGGACATTCCAGTCGCGTGTCCCGCGGGGATGGTCATCTGAAGCGTTTCGGAACGAAGGTCGTTGTCGTGCATCTGGGGAACACACCGTTGGGTCTGTTTTTTGACCGTGAGACCCAGCTGGGCGCAGAGCCAACCATTAACGTTCCACATGTAGGAAGGCAGGAAGGTTTCCTGCTCAATCAGGGCCGTCCGTTCCGCGTCGGAGATTGTGTCGGCGGCGGCAATCTCTTTTTCGAAGTCCGCAACGGACAGACCCGCCCCGTGAACCTTCGCCAGCGCAAGGCCGTAATCCTCAACGTTGTAGCTCGATCGCCCGGTGATCTTCGTGATGGTGTGAGTGGCGCCCGCAAGCGTCGTGATCAAGTTTCCCCACAGCACGTCTTGGTATCCGGAGCCACAGAGGGTGCAGCCATTATTCTTGGCCAAGCCGTCCAGTAGTTGGGTCGTCTGGTAAGAGGAGTTCCAGGGATAGAAAGCCTCCTCACCGATGGTGATGGCATTGACGCCACTCTCGGCGCAATCCATGAACGGGCGCTTGAGATCTTGCATCAGGCTTGCGGTGGTAATGATGCAGGCGTCAGGCCTCGTTTCCCTCAGAATAGCGGCTGCGTCCTTTGAATCCTGGACGAGAACTCCCGTCTTTCCCACTCCCGCGATGTCGCCAATATCTTTGCCGAGGTTGTGAGGACTCCGACCAAAGGCGCAGACGATTTCGGCACCTTTCTCGATGGCATACCGCATGGTGTACGCCGACATTTTTCCGCAACCGTATTGGGCAATCCTCAGCTTCCGTTCCATCGACAAGCTCGTTTCTCAAAAGGGACCGCGCCCCGGACATTCCGAAGCCTCCAACCCTCCGGTCGACGAATCATAGGCTGACTGGCGCGGACCCGGCCCACCAGCATACGGGGCGCATGGGCACGATAAATTGTGGAGCGAGTATCACCCGCGCGTCGGAGAACTTTACATACTTAGTCGCCACCAGCTCTGCTGCCGACGATAAGGATGCGACCACCAACAACTTACCGTCCTGTAGAGGTATGGCATAAGTCGTGCTAATAGCTCAGAAAGGGCCGAGTCGTGGTGCCGAGCCGCGCACGTTAATCAGCCTTGGTGAGGAATGTCTGTGTGAAGAAGTCTCTTCTGACCGTGAACGGCATTACATACACCGATTTTCCGGTCGAACGCTCGGACGCGTCGGCTTGAGGACGAACTTGCCAGAAGGCCCGCGCAATCGGGCATGATACTGGCAACATCTAATCCCCCCGATGTTGCAGCCACAACTGTCTACTCTCCTCGTCGCCGGATTGGCCGACGCGGTGAGCAAAGTCGTCGATACGCGGCAGGCGCTCGAACTGATCGCGAGCGAGCTCCAACAATTGTTGGGGGCCACCGTCGTGATGCTCACGCGGCGTGGCGCCATGTGGTCGCCGGTTGTGGGCGCGCACCGGGTGACGCGGGTGTGGGCCGTCACGACCGATCTCCTCTCCTTTGAAGGAGGGGCGCGCGTCGTCAACGTGGGCGGGGCTGATGGCACCGCTACCGCCGTTCTTCTTTTGTCCGATCGCGAGAGCGACGAGGATCTGGCGTTCGCTTTCCAAGGCGACGTCACCGCATCGACCGAAACATTGACCGAGTGCTCCCTCATCCTGGCCAACGCGCTGCAGACGGTGCGCGCGCGCGAGGCGGCGAGGCGAACGGAGCGGTTCCTCGTCCGTGGCTATGCCATGACGCGGCGACTCAGTCGTCTCAACAACGTCGACAGCGTCGGCCGCTCCGCGGTCGCGCACGTGGCCCGCATGTTGGACGCGGGGCGCGTCTCGCTGGCGTTGTACCGCCAGGCCGACGCGTGCCTGACGATCGCAGCGACCTACGGATACCCCGCATCGTGCGTCGAAGATGTGCGCATCGCGCCCGGCGACTGGGTCGTCGGCCACGTCTATGCGACTGGACGGCCGGTGGTCGTTCGCGACGTGCGCACACTGGCCACCCCTCCGCACCCCGATCGGTATCGCTCGTGCTCGTTTGCCGCCGTGCCGGTGGTGGCGGGCGCCGAAACCATCGGCGTCCTGTCGGTCACCGACAAGCGCGACGACCTGCCATTCGGCCGGGAGGATCTCATGGCGTTGAGGGTCATGGGAGTGTGGGTCGGCAACGCGCTGGCGTCGGCGCGCATTCAGGCTGAGGCGACGCGCCTCGCCTATGCCGCGACGATCGATTCGCTGACCGGCTTGCTGAACCGAGCGTATCTGGACGGCCGCCTGCATCAGGAGATCGAGCGCGCCAAGCGCGAAAGCGGCACGCTAGCGGTGCTGATCGCCGACATCGACGACTTCAAGAGCATCAACGATCGATGGGGACACCAGGTCGGCGACGCGGTGCTGGAAGCCGTCGGCAACGCGATCCGCAGCGCGGTCCGTGTTTTTGACATCTGCGCGCGCTACGGCGGCGACGAGTTCGCGATCGTGATGCCAAACAGCGATGGCATCAGCGCCGCGGCCTGCGCCGAACGGATTCGCCGCCTGCTGGCGGAGTATCGCAACGGCGACGCCGATGAGGCGCGCGTCACGATGAGCATCGGCGTCGCGGTGTTTGCGCCAGGAGACTCGGCGTCCGATCTGATTGCGCGCGCCGATCGGTGCATGTATCAGGCGAAGGCACGCGACAAGGACCAGGTGATGATGGCCCCGGGCCCTCGACCCGCCGCCGATCGCGGCCTCCAGTCCGTCGTCCGACGGCCCGCCGCCGCACCGGTCGAAGGCGTCGGGTCGCGCCTCGCCGACCTGCCCTATGTCCTGGTCGCCGATGCTCGCGAGGATCGCGCGTCGTTCTGCCGTCAAGCTGTTTCCGGGCTGCAGCACGGCTTGTTGATCACCCGTGACGGGGAACAGGCGATGCGCGCGATCACGCAGTTCGGCACGCCGGCGCTGCTCATCGTCGACCTCGCGCTGCCGTCGGAGGCCGGCTTCTCAGTGATCGAGGCGGTCCGGCGCGACCAGCGCCGGCACGCGCCGATCATTGCGTGGACCTCGTCACGCGCCATGCGCGAGTATGCGGCCTCGCGTCTCACGGGGCTTGACGTCCACGTGATTGCAGACACCGCGTCGCCAGCCACCATGCGTGCGGCCATTGTTCATGTCCTCGAACCGGAGCGCGCCGGCGCTCCGGCGGTACGCGGCGCTCCCGATAGCCTGCGGAAGAAGATGGCCGACCTCGTCAACCGCGCCCAGCAGTTATGTGGCACGCCGGGAGTGGCCATTTATTTGCGGGCTCCTGGCGATGTCAAGTTCCGCGCGTCCTTTGCCTGGCAGTCGGACGACTTGATGCCGCACTCGACGTGGCATCTGCCGCGGGCGTTCGATCGGATCACCCAGACCGGCGAGTCCATCGTGATGCGCGACGTCGCGCTCGACGGCCCAGCCGAGTCGGACGATTCCTCCGACGATGCCGTTCGGGGGCTTGTGGGCGTGCCGATCATGGCGGATCGACAACTGCTCGGCGCAATCTGCGTCTTTGACACGAAGCCCCTGGTGCTGGACGAGCGCACGATCGCCTCACTCCGAACCCTCGGCCTGGTCTTCGGCGACGACAGCGATGTCATGCTGCCGCAATTACCGGCTGCCGGTTTCCGCGATCGCACGAGCGATCAGGATTTCGTCGCCACGGGGTCGGGCCACGAGTCGAAGATCTGGATCAGTGAAGAGGATTGGCCACCCGCACTGCTCGAACGGCAGGGCGGAGAATTTGCCGTGGCGCGCGAGCGGGCGCGCGCCCGTCGTGAAGGCCATCAGCTCAGCGTCATCCTCTTCGATCTCGCCGCCGCCAGCGGCGTCGCGACGGTGAGCGACGATGAGTCAATCGAGGCCGTCACAGAAACGCTGCTGCGCGCGATTCGACAATCCGACCTGCCGATTCGCTGGAGCGGCAGCGAATTGCTGGTCGTGTTGCCGGGGCTGGCGGACCGTCAGGCCCGCAGTGTGGCCGAACGCGTCCGCGCCGCGTTACATGCAGGGGCGCGTTACCGGCTGGCGATTTCGGGCGGCGTCGCCGAACTCAAGGCCGACGAGCGTTTCGGTGATGTCGTCGAGAGGGCGCGCCAGCGCGTCGCGATAGCGCGAGGCCGCGGTCACAACCGCGTGTTGTAGTGTGGTCGCCGTCAGGCGATGCGTGACGACCGGATCGCGGGATTATCTTTCGTCAGGGTGACCGAGCAGGCAAACGGGCCGTGGGGTTCCATCCGCAGGACCTCCAGCGGTTTGTTGATCATCGAAGACGTCCCATAGGCGTTCCAATACGAGCGCGGCGCGGCGCCAAACGCCGACAGCGGCGGGCGGCCGTGCCGGATGTCGAAGGCGATGTGGGCGGCCGCGACGCGGACCAGGGCGTCAAGTGCGGCTTCGGCGGTACGGCCGCCGGCCTCCATATCGTGTTCCAGGGACCGAGCCGTCCAAGCCTTGGTTGTCTCCGGAAAAACGACAATCCGCAACCGAGTTACCGCCATTAACCGGATGTATCGGCCACCGGCAAAAAAGAATTAGGGCTGTGCAACGGTGGTCGGTAACGTGCACTGGGGGGAACCCGGCAGCGGTTGGATTGCGGCCGTGATGTTCGCTCGAAGCTGATATAAGCCTAGGGCGGGGAAAGCGACCGCGTCGGCGGCTACCGCGTTCATCGATCATGTCGACCCCCACTCGAGGGCCGGCCTCAGGAAAGGAGAGGTAGTGATTTGAAGTCACAGCTTCGGTTGAGGTCCATCGGAATCGCTTTGGCGTTGGCTCTTGTCGCCGTGCCGGCCTGGGCACAGGTGATCCAGCCATTTGTCACAGGCTTGCGCACGCCGGTCAAACTATTTGCCCTACCGCAAAGTGAACTCCTCGTCTCCGAGGCCGGCAATGGCCCCAACACGGGTCGGGTGTCGTTTGTGGACCGGGATGGCCGCCGGTTTACGATCATTGACGGATTACCATCCGGGTTTGCTGGTCCCAGCGGTGCCGATCCCGCTGGCCCCTCCGGCCTGTTGCAGATTGGACGGCGCCTGTACGTGGTCATCGGCGCCGGCGACTCCGTCATCGAAACGGCTGGCACGATCCCGAATCCATCTCCATCCTCGCCGTTATTCAGTTCGGTGCTGCTGCTCGACTTCCCTGACAGCGTCGGGGAGTTTGGCTTCGACTTTGTGCTGCCGGCCTCCGCTCACGCGGCCATCGCGGCCGGACAAGGTATCTACCTGAGGAACGCTCGCGGGGAGTTCCTTCGCGTCTCGCGCCTGGCGGACTTTCCGGATTATGTCGCGGAACCGACGGCGGCCGAGCCTCGCACCGTCCGGCACTCGAACCCGTTCGGCATCGTCGGCAGCAACACGGGAATCGGCGTCGTGGACGCAGCGTCTAACCGGGTGTGGACGGTGGCGATCACGCCCAAGTTGGGCGCGCCGGTCGCTTTGGCCAACTTCGCACCGGTGCCAAACACGGTGCCCGGGCTGGGACCGCCGGTTTCCGACGCGGTACCGGCCAGCATCCGCGAAGTCGGAAACGATTATCTCGTCTCGCTGCTGAGCGGCTTTCCGTTTGGCCCCGGCGCCGCCAGCGTCTGGCGGGTCAACCGTTTCACCGGCGCGACCGAGCGCGTTCTCTCCGGGTTGCAAACAGCCATTGACGTGTTGCCCATCGCCGGCACGGCCGACCAGTTCTACGTGCTCGAGTATTCCCGGGCTTTCCTGACCAACGCACCGGGACGACTCATTCGTGTGGATGCTACGCGCGGGACGTCGCTCGTGCTTGCTGATCCGCTCCAGAACGCGACCAGCATGGCGTTGGACACGCGGACCGGAGACCTGTTCGTGATCGAGCGTCGAGCCAATCGGATCGTCAAAGTTCTCGTGCCGAAATAGCAGTGCGGGACGGGGCCTCGGATTCGAGGCCCCGTTCGCGCGGGGTCGGTGTTTCTTTCAGGCGTGCCGCTGTCGCTAGCGATCGGCGCGTTGCCCGGCGTCGAGAGGCGCACGGGCAATCTCAATCAGGACGTCGGTGAATCATTCTGGGACATAGGTGACACCCAAGATGCCACGGACTTCGTCCGGTCTGCGTTCGGGCCCAACGGACTCATCCCAGCCGCTACTATGTGTGTTGCCGCCATGCTGACGTTTGCCGACATCGTCTCGGCCAGGGCTCGCCTGGCGCCCTTCGTCCCGGTAACTCCTCTGCGCACTTACCCCGGCTTGGACCAGGTGGTGGGCTCGGCGATCTCAGTGTTCGTCAAGCACGAGAACCACCTGCCCACCAACTCCTTCTCGAACCGCATCGGGCTGGGGGCTATCGCGGGGCCCACCCCCGCGCCGCGGGCCGGCGGCGCCACCCCCACGACGCTGGGCAACCACGGCCAGGGCGTGGCTGTGGCCGCGCGGATGCTGGGAGTGAAGGCGAGGATCTTCGTGCCCCTCAACAACAACCCCGACAAGAACGCGGCCATTCGCGGCTTCGGAGCCGAACTGATCGAGG
>JBBQSP010000116.1:0-12077 GCA_038213735.1 Vicinamibacterales bacterium
TGAGGAGGTTGGCGAAGACCTGGACGATCCGTGTGGGATCCACCTCGAGCTCGAGCGGTTCGTGCGGCAGCGTCACGGTGAGCGTGTGACCGGATTGCTCGATCAGCGGGCGGCTGGTTTCGATCGCATCCTGGAGGATCGCCGCGAGCGGCAGACGCGAGCGGCGCAGCTCGACGAAGCCGCGACTGACGCGGGAGAGGTCGAGCAGGTCGTCGATCAGCCGGACGATCTGAATCAGTTGCCGGCCCATCACCTCGCGGGCGGCCGTCGCCACAGTGCCATCGGCGGGCGCGAGTTTCATCAGTTCGAGCGCATGGCGAATCGGCGCCAGCGGATTGCGCAGTTCGTGCGCGAGCGTGGCGAGAAACTCATCCTTCTGGCGATTGGCGTCGCCCAGTTGCTCGGCCATCTCCTTGAAGCGGCCCATCGACTCGGTGAGACGGTGCTCGGCCATCACGTGCTCCGTGGTTTCCGAACACACCACCAGCACGCCGCCAACGCCACCGGGCGCCGTTTCGTCATCAATCGGGCTGAGCTGTAGGTCCAGTAGACGTCTTCGAGCTTGCCGTGCCGCGTGATGGGCACCAGGTGGTTGACGTGCCAGGTGGCGCCGCCGCCCGACATGACCTGTTCGATCTGCGGGCCGATGATGTGCCAGATCTCGCCCCATACCTCCCGGGCGGGGCGGCCGATGGCGCCCGGATGGCGCTCGGGGCCAATCGACTCACGATACGCATCGTTGTACAGGCACGCGCCGTCGGCGCCGGCAAACACGAACATCGGATGTCCGGTGTTCAGCATCAGGCGGACGACCGTGCGCAGCGACTGCGACCACTGGCTGGGCGGGCCGACCGACGAATGGCTCCAGTCGTGGGCGCGCAACAGTGCGCCCATCTCTCCGCCGCCCACCAGGAAGTGCGGCGTATCGCGATCGTGGCCACCGCCGGGGGAATGGCCGAGGTTGCGGGTCACGCTCCCTCAATCTTGCCTGATCGCGGTCCGTCTGTCCTTGAAGAATTCCTGGATGATGGCGCGGCACTCGTCATCGAGCACCCCGCCCGTCGCCGCGAGCGCGGCTACTTCGCGGTGATAATCGGAAGCCCGCGGCGGTTCTGCTGCCAGCAAGCCTCGGTGGAGTCGGCGCACACCGGCGCCTCCTTGCCCTTGCCGATCGCCAGCACACGATCGCCGTCGATACCGAGCGACCCGAGATACGTCCGGACGGCCTGCGCACGACGGTCGCTCAGGCCCAGGTTGTACTCGGCGGTGCCGCGCTCATCGCTGTGCCCTTCGATGGTGATCCGCGTGCTGGGCCAACGCCGCAGCCACTCCGCGTTGCGCGCCAGGATCGTCCGGGCCTCATCACGAACCTCTGAACTGTCGAGGTCGAAGTAGACCGTGCCCAGGGGGCGCTCGGCATTCAGCTCCGCCAGCGTCTTGCGCGCGAACAGTTCATCGTCCGACAACATAGTGGTCGGCGCGGGCGGCGCAGGGTCGGGCGGCGGAGGCGGCGAGGCCGGCCGCGCCTCGGCGACCGTGGGTGGCGGCGGCTGGACGGTTGGCGTGGCCTTCTTCGCACACGCGGCCGCAGTCATTCCGACACAGACGACCAGGATCAACGACACGTTCCAGCGACTCATGGCAACCACACTCCCATTCGAGCGGGCAAGTCGTCGGATTGGCGACAGCCGGCTCGACAGCAGGTTATGGTGGGCACGGCCAGGCGGCAATCGCTCGAACGATGAGGGCCATGGCACCTTGGTGCCATGCGGCACTCAGCGCCTGGCGACGACTCCGTTTCGAATCGCGAAGACCGCCAACTCCAGCCTCGTCGAGGTTCCGGTCTTATCGAACACGTTGCTCAAGTGATGCTTCACGGTATGGAGGCTGATGCTCATGTGCCTGGCGATGTCACTGTTGCTGTCGCCGGCCGCAATCGCCTCGACGATCTCCAGTTCCCGTGCGGTCAGGCCGAAGGGCAGTTCGCGCGCCTGGCCCGTCTCGCGGACGGCGCGCGCCAACTCGTCGGCCAGTTCCGGGGCAATCAGCCACCGGCCCGCCATCACGCGATGAATACCTTCGATCAAATCCCGCGTGGCCGCCTCCTTGAGAATGACCCCGCGCGCTCCAAGCCGGACCGCACGCACCAGATCACCGGGCTCCAGCGCCGCGGTCAGGAGGATCACGCGCGTGGCCTCGAAGCGTCCCAGCGTGAGGGCCTCAATCCCGCCGGCTCTGGGCATGGTGAGATCGAGTAAGAGCACGTCTGGCCTGGTCGCGGCGACCACCGAGACGGCCTCGAGGCCATCCGCCGCCTCTCCCACGACCCGGAAGCCGGCCTCGCTTTCGAGCAGCCGCCTGAGTCCATCGCGAAAGATCGGATGATCGTCCGCGATCACGATGCGAACGTCGCGGGGGTGGTCAGCCATAAGCCTCTCCTCGTACCGTCACCTCGACCCGTGCGCCGGTGCCCGGCACCGACTCCACGGCGAGCTCGGCGCCCACCAGCCTGGCCCGTTCCCTGATCACCGCCGGCCCCACGTGGCGTTCGTCGAGTTCCGCCCCGGTCAATCGTCCCTCAAACGCGAAGCCGCGCCCGTCGTCTTCGATCGCCAACTGGCAGTCGCTGCCGGTCGCCGCCAGGCGCACCAGCACCTGGCCGGCGCCGCTGTGCTTTCGCACATTGACCAGCGCCTCCTGGACGATGCGCACCAGTTCGAGAGCCGTCGCCGGTGCGACCGCGACGCGGCTGCCGGTGGCGACGAAGCGGGCGCCGATACCCGACTCGCGGCGAAAACGGTCGACCATGCTCGTCAGCACGTCAGGCAACTGGTCGCCCGAATCCAATTCCACCGGCCGCAGCGCCTGCATCAGCTCTCGCAAGGCCGTCACTTCCTGCCGGACAAGCAGCTGCACTTGCTCGATCTCGTGCCGGACCGGCGCGCTCTCGGTCCGGTCGCGGCGCAGGGCCTCGAGCTTCATGTCAATGGCGAAGAGGGACTGAATTGCGCCATCGTGCAACTCGCGCGCGACGCGGGCGCGCTCCGCCGCGCCGGCCCGCATGCGGAGCCGGCGGAGCAGAAAGACATTGGTCAGGGCCGGCGTGGCGTGGTCGGCCAGGGCGCGCAGGAAGTGCACGCGCCGCTCGAGCCGCCGGTCGCGGAGGCCGAAGAGGTATACGCGGGCGTGCCACTCACCAGTGAAGCCGATGTTCGCGACCGCCACCGTGTCCCACCGCGACCCGGTCCACAGGATCGGCGGCAACGCGACCTCCTGCCGGGAGAGGCGCCAGGCACCGGGATCGACGACCTGAACGGTGGCCAGCGCACGTTCACGGAGGGGACGTTCGGCATACCAGGTCAGTGCCGGGTCGGCAAACAACCACGCGCGCTCGGTCTCGGCGTCAACCGCAACGCGGCTGGCCTTCGTGGCCGCGCCGGCAGTCCCCGCGTCCACTCGCCAGAGGACGGCCCGCCGGGTGTCTTCGTCCTTGACGACCATGACGACCGACGCCGCCGCAAACGTCGACAGCAAAGTCCGCGCGAACGACATCACCGATCCGCCGAGCCCCAGACGGAGGTGGGGCTGCCGGGCCACTTCCGCGACCGCCGCCAGCTCCGCCCGGGCCTCCTTGTCTTGCTGCGCGAGATAGCCGAGCAACACGCCCGTCAGCAGCAAATAGGTGACCCGCAGAATGATGTGGTTCAGGTCGAACGCGATCACCGCGAACAGCGTGGTCTGCCAGGGACCGGCGACTGCGCTGGCGGTTTCCAGCAGGAACACGGCAATGGTCACCAGCGTGGTGCCCAGGGTCTCGCGAAATCCCCACCGATAGGCTGCGGCCAGCACCACGAACAGGAAGAACAGGAAGAACGGACTAATCGGACCCTGGCTGACAAAGGTGAGCGCCGACGTCCACAGCACATCGAGGCCATGCAGCGCATAGGTGTGCCACGGCGTGAGTCGCGTCGCCCGATGCACCACCGCCCAGACCACGAGACTGTAGAGGGCGTAGGCCAGCAGCACCGCGTAGGTCACGGCGCGAAGGCGGGCCGGTTCGGAGGGATCGATGTAGATCGCGGCGAGCGCGGTCACCGTCAGAAACGCCCGGCTGACCGCGAGCACGCGCTCGAGCCGCTCGGCGGACGAGGTGCTTTGCGCATGCATGACCGGCGGCGCAGTCGTCGGCGGTGGCATCTCAACGCCAGTGTATGCGAGGTGTGAACATGCGGACCTGCGCGCATGGCGCTTTGATCACTGAGGAATACGGAGCGACTCCCCAGCCTTCAGCGACGACCGCCGCAGGTTGTTCGCCTTCTGGATCGCCGCAACCGTGGTGCCGTGCTTGCGCGCCAGCGCGCTCAGCGTGTCGCCTGGCTTCACTCGGTATGTGACTGGCGTATTCCGAACCAGCGTGGGGGTGCTGCGGGTCGCGGGCCGTTGGGCCGGGGGGCCGGCCACAGCCGCCACCACGGCTGGCGCCAAGGGAGCGATTCCAAGCGCGGCCTTGACCACGTCAGCACGGTCGAGCGCCAGGGGAATGCGGACCAGGACCCCGGGCGGCACCGTCTGGATTTGCCAGAGCCCGTTCTCGACCCGAAATCCCTCGACATCGACGCCGAGCGTGATCGCCAACTTGATGTAGTTGTCGCCATGGCGAACGCGATATGCGCCCCCGCCCTCAATGGGCGTCAGCAGATCAGGCCGCACCACCGGCGGAAAGGCCACCACTGCGCCCACTCGCAACGCGCGTCCCGCGAGAAACGGGTTGTGCAGTCGCAGCTGCCACGCCGGCACCGCCAGCCGATCCGCCAATGTCGACCAGGAATCGCCTCCGCGTACCGAAACCAGACCAAGCTGGGCGGCGTGATGCCTGAGCGACGCGTCATGTTGCTTCAACACGCTGCGATAGTGGCCGACCCCCACCACGTATTGCAGCGTCTCCAGCGGCAGGCCGCCGGCGCGGCCAACCCGGCCGGGCCCGCCGTTGTAGGCCGCCACGGCGCGATCCTCACGGCCAAACTGCTTGATCATCTGGCCGAGATACTTCACACCAGCTTCGATATTGGTCGTGACCTTCAACTCGCGGTAGGTCCGGGGCATGACCTGGAAGTGGCCTTGCGCGCCGGCATGCGACGCGAGGCCCGCGTTGGCGCCCGACTCGTAGAGGCAGACCGCGCGCGCGAGATCGAAATCGACGCCGTAGCGGTCGGTGTGGGTCCGGATCTCCCGTTCGACCTCCATCAGTTTTCGGTACATCCCGAGGAAGGCCGGCGAGAACTCATCGAGCGGCACCGGTGCGGGATCAGCGCGCACGGCCGCGGCCGAGGTCGCCAGGATCGCAAACACGCACACTCCACGCATCAAAGGGCGGAAACAGTTGGCCATGAGGTGACACCCGCGATCGGCGTGCCGCACCGCACGAGCGGGGGCGGCCGCGACCTGTCAGGCAGCGTAGCCGGAATTGCCGCGGCAGGAAATCGGTCGGGCGAGCGATCGGATGGCACCAAGGTGCCGTAGGACCGGGGCGAGCTTCGGTCCACAATGGCGAGCGATGATGACTCGAATCGCCGCAGTCGTAGTGCTGCTGCTGTTGGCACCGGCTGCCGCGGCGGCCGATGTGGTCCTGTTGCTCGGCGAACCTTATGGCCGCCTGGGACGCTTCAGCCCGACCGGTCACGCCGCCCTCTACCTCACGCGCGTCTGCGCCGAGACCCCAACCGTACTGCGGCGCTGCCAGGAGGGCGAAACCGGCGTGGTCGTCAGCCGGTATCACCGCGTCGCCGGCCTCGACTGGATCGCCGTGCCGCTGATCCCGTACCTCTATGCCGTGGAGGGTGCCGATCAGGTACCGTCGTTTGCCTCTGCCGAGATCGTCTCGCACCTCCGCGATACGTATCGACGGGCGCGGCTGCTGGGCGTGGCGCCAGACATGCCAGACGGCGCGCCGCCAGATGGCAACTGGAGGCAACTGGTCGGCGCCACGTACGATCGCCGCGTCCTTGCCTTCGCGATGCCGACCACGACGGCCCAGGATGATCGGCTGATCGACTACCTGAACGCCCGCGACAACCGCAGCCGCTTCCACTTCCTGTTTCGCAACTGCGCAGACTTCGCGGCCGAGCTCATCAATTTGCTCAGCCCCGGAACCGTCCGCGCCAATCGCATCGGCGACCTTGGGCTTGCGACGCCCAAGAACGTCGCGAGGTCAGTGATGCGACGGGCCCAGGCCGAGGAACGGAGGTTCCTGGTGCCGCAGGTGCCGGGCAGCCGCCCCCAAACACAAAGTGCTCGCGGGGTGCTCGAGGCGCTGGTCAAGACCAAGAAATACGCGGTCCCACTCGCGATAACCCAACCGTGGTTACCGGTGGCGTTGGCCGCCGGCTACCTGACCACAGGACGCTTCAACCCAGCCAAGCACGCGTTGGTCGCGTACGAGCCGGCGGTGCTCGAGGAGGACGCGGTTCGCGCGGCCAGCGACGGCGCCGGGGACGCGGCCGGCAGTGAGCAGCGCTGATTCCAGTTGGAGTCAGGGTGCGGTCGACCCGCTCCGCCGCTGCTTGAAGAATTCCTGGATGATGGCGCGGCACTCGTCTTCGAGCACCCCGCCCGTCGCCGCCAGGCGATGGTTGAGCCCCCCGAACTCGTGCGCGCTCGTCATGGAGACGATGGCGCCGGACCGGGGCTCGGCGGCGCCGTAGATGACCGTGCCGACCCGCGCGTGCACCATGGCGCCGACACACATCAGGCACGGCTCGACCGTGACATACATGGTCGAACCCGGGAGGCGGTAATTCTGGAGCGACGCCGCCGCGGCGCGCAGGGCGACGATTTCGGCGTGGGCGGTCGGGTCGTGGCTGGCGATCGGCTGGTTGTAGCTGGCGGCGATCACCACGCCGTCGAGAACGAGGACGGCGCCCACGGGCACTTCGCCCTGTTCACGGGCGCGCGCCGCCTGGGCCAGCGCGAGGCGCATGAAGTGCTCGTGGTCCATCCGGTCATTAAACAAGAGATAAGGAGGTCAGGAGAAAACTATTCTGAATCTCCTGGCCTCCTTGGCTCCTGTGAAGCGGCCGGACTAACGAATCGTCGGCGTGCCGTGTCCGCCCGAGTCGCCGGGGAACTGGAACTCGACCAAGCGCTTGAAGCCGTCGGGGCCGTTGGTCAGCACCACGGTGGTCTTGTCGACATCCGGGCGATCGAGGTGCACGCAGTGGAACGCCACGACCGGAACGGTCTGGTCGTCCCACTTGTAGATATACGTGCACGGTCCGCCGGCGGCCATGCGGTCGTTGTCATGTTCGATCACATAGCGGCCCTGCAGGAGGTTGTTGCCGATGCGCACGGGCTGGTTGAACCACACCACGGTTGCCTGGCGCGCGGGCGCGGCCAACACCGGCGGAACAGGCGGCTCGGTCTGAAAGGCCAGCAGGAACGGGTCGGTGAGGTCGGCCTCGGGCATCGCGACGGTCGGGACATAATTCTTGTGGCCCGTGGCATCGTTGCAGCACGGCATGTCGCAGCAAGGCTTGTCGGCCTTCATGTCCTGACAGCACGACGCGCCGGAAGCAAACGACGGCGACGCGAACAATAAACCGGCCAACCCGATGGATGCGAGTAATCGTGAATGCATAAGTCCTCCGCTTTCGCCCTTCCCACAGCGAAACGCGTGCCGTGTGGCCACGGTGAGAAACAGGCGTGTTTTGACGCGAACGAGGCGCGGTCTTGGGGAGAATCCCGGGAGGGGGGCGGAAATTTCCCGCCGCGCTCTGTTGATATGATGAGCGCGCACCACTTTCATGCGCCTGGAGGATTTGATGACCGTTCGCTTCTGTCGTCTCGCGGCCTTGTGCCTTTGTTGTCTCATAGCCGGCTCGTTCCCGAGCTGGGCCCAAGAGAGTCATCTCGACAAACCTGGCGAGATTCCGAAATACGTCCAGGAGCCCATCAAGCTGTTCACCGCCGGCCTCGGCCCGTTCCACCGTCCCATCTCAACCAAGAACAAGGAAGCCCAGGCGTTTTTCGACCAGGGGATGCAGATGATGTTCGCGTTCGCGCGCATCGACTCCATCCGTTCGTTCCGCGAGGCGTGGAAGCGCGACCCGGAATGCGCGATCTGCTACTGGGGCGAAGGCTGGGCGTGGGGCTCGTACCTGAACGGCCCGATGTCGGCCGACCAGTCGCCGTTTGCCTATGCCGCCATGCAGAAGGCCGTCAGCCTCAAGGACAAGGCGACGCCGAATGAGCGCGCGTTCATCGAGGCGCTCAGCGTCCGCTACGTGAAGGATTTCGACGTCAAGACCCGCAAGGAGCAGGACCAGGCCTACGCCGACGCCATGCAGAAGGTGGCCGACCAGTATCCGAACGACCTGGATGCGGTCACACTCTACGGCGACGCGCTGTTCCTGCTCGAGCCGCGACGCGGCACCCGCGACGTCAACCAGCCGAGCGTCAAGCGCCTGCACGAAGTGCTGGAGCGGGTCCTCAACAAGGATCCGAAGCACCCGGGTGCCTGCCATCTTTACGTCCACGCCACGGAATCCACCGTCGTGCCCGACAAGGCGGTGGCCTGCGCCGAGTACCTGGGCAAGACCATCCCCGGCGCCAGCCACATCAACCACATGCCCTCGCACACCTGGAACGTGGTCGGGCGGTGGGCCGATTCGGTGCGCGCCAACCTCGACGCGTGGCATTCGGACCTGAAGGCTGATGCCGGTGAAGGCTTTGCCATTTACCCGGATCACAACCTGCACATGCTGCTGTTTGCCGCGTCGATGGACGGGCAGGGTGCCATTGCCACGCAGGCCGGCAAGGACTACACCAAGCGGACCGGCGACACGATGTACCAGGTGTTGACGCTGATTCGCTTCGGGCGCTTCGACGAGGTGGTCGAGATCACCAAGCGGCCCGAGCGCGACATTCCGGCGGCGGCGTTCGACTTCTCGCAGGGCTACGCCAAGTTGAAGCTGGGCGACGTGGACTTCGCCAAGGCTTATCTCGCCAAGGTGAAGAAGACCGCCGCCACCTCGAAGCAGCAATTCCGCCAGCACTCGGCCGAGCGGCTCGGCGGCATCATGGCCGGCATTCTCGAAGGCGAGATCGCCCGTACCGAGGGCAAGCTGGACGAAGCCATCACGTTGTTCGAGGCCGCGGCCAAGCTGGACGACGAACTGGAATACGACGAGCCCGAGCCGCTGCCCTTCGCGGCGCGCCACTGGCTGGGCGCGGCGCTGCTCGAAGCCAAGCGGCCGGCCGACGCCGAACGCGCCTATCGCGAAGACATCAAGGCGCACCCCCACAACGGCTGGGCGCTGCTCGGCTTGCAGCAGGCGCTCAAGGCACAGGGCAAGAGCGATCCGGTGGTTGACGAAGACCTGGCCAAGAGCTGGGCTCGTTCCGACACGTGGATTAAGGCCTCCAAATTCTAGGAGGCCCGGAAATTGCAGCCGGAGCGGGAGGAGACACTTATGGACCTTCTGCTTCGGCTGCTCGTCAACGCCGGCGCCCTCTGGGCCGCCACCATGCTGGTTCCCGGCATCTCGTTCGTGGGCAACACCGGCCGCTTCCTGGTGGTCGCCTTGATTTTCGGCCTGCTCAACGCGCTGGTGCGGCCGATCCTGCTGCTTCTGTCCCTGCCCTTGCTCATCCTGACACTCGGGCTGTTCACGTTCGTGCTGAATGCCCTGATCCTGATGCTGCTCGGCGCCCTGTCCGAGAGCCTGAGCCTGGGCTTCCACGTCAACAGCTTCTTCCCCGCCTTTATCGGCGCGTTGATCGTGACGGTGGTCAGCCTGATTCTGTCGATGCTCGTGAAACCCAAAAATTCCTGACGGGCCTGCAAGCGCCTACAATGCGGCATGAACAAGCATCGGCTGAGCGCCGCCGTTTGTGCCGCCATCCTCCTGGTGGCGCGGGTCCATGGCCAACAATGGCCGCACTACGCCGGCGACCAGGCGGCGTCGCACTACTCACCGCTTGACCAGATCACCGCCGCCAACGTTTCTGCGTTGCAGGTGGCGTGGGAGTGGAAGCCGAACGAGAAGGTGCTCTCTGAGTTTGGGACGCGGCCCGGCGCGTTCCAGAACACGCCGCTGATGATCGACGGCGTGCTCTACGTCAGCACGCCCTACAACCAGGTCGCGGCGCTCGATGCGGTCAGCGGCAAAGAGTTGTGGCGGTACGACCCGAAGGCCTACGAAGATGGCCAGCCGGCCAATGGTCAGGGCTTCGCGCATCGCGGCGTCGTCGCGTGGCGAGACCCCTCGACTGCGCTCGGGGCAAGTGCCGGCGGCTCGTTGCGCATCTTCATCAACGCGCGCTACAAGCTGATCCAGTTGGACGCGAAGACGGGGTTGCCGGTCGAGGGCTTTGGCAAGGCCGGCGTCGTCGATCTGAGTGAGGGCCTGGTCTGGGCCATCAACAAGAAGCACTACACCAACACCTCCCCACCGATCGTCTTCAAGGACCTGATCATCGTCGGCAACGGCGTCGGCGATCGGCTGACCTACAAGAACGATCCGCCCGGCGACGTGCGCGCATTCGATGCGCGGAGCGGGAAGTTGGTGTGGAAGTTCAACACCATTCCGCAGCGCGGCGAGTTCGGCAACAACACCTGGGACGCGGGCTCGTGGCAGTTCACCGGCCACACCAACGTGTGGGCGCCCATGAGCGTGGACGAGGCGCGCGGCCTGCTATACCTGCCGGTCAGCACGCCGAGCAACGATTACTACGGCGGCCGCCGGCCCGGGCAGAACCTGTTTGCCGAGTCGCTGGTGTGTCTCGATGCCAACACCGGCGTGCGCAAATGGCACTTCCAGATCGTGCATCACGGGCTGTGGGACTACGACCCGGCATCCGCGCCCAACCTGGTCACCATCACCGTGGACGGCAAGCGCATCGACGCGGTAGTGCAGCTCACCAAGCAGGGCTGGGCGTTCGTGTTCGACCGCGTGACCGGCCGGCCCGTGTGGCCCATCGAAGAGCGCGCCGTGCCGCGCAGTGACGTGCCCGGCGAGGCCTCGTGGCCCACGCAACCCTTCCCCACCAAGCCACCCGCGTTCGAATCGCAGGGGGTGACCGTGGACGATGCGTTTGATCTGACGCCGGAGTTGAAGGCGAAGGCGCAGGCGGAGTTGAAGAAGTATCGGCTTGGCCCGATCTACACACCGCCATCGCTGCAGGGCACGGTGGTGCTGCCTGGCGTGTGGGGCGGCGCCAACTGGGGGGGCGGCGCCTTCGATCCTGACACCGGCCGCCTGTTCGTGAAAACCACGCGCAGTCCGAGCATCTTCAAGATGGAGGCGTTCAACCAGGCGGGCCAGCCGGCCGATCGTCTAGACGAAGTGGATGCGGAGTACGTGCAGCGCAGCCCCTCGTCTTTCGTGGACGGCGTGCCGATCCTGAAGCCGCCGTATGCGCACCTGGTCGCGCTCGACCTCAATCGCGGCGAGATTGCGTGGAAGGTGCCGTTCGGCGATGCGCCCGAGTTGCGCAATGTGCCGGCGCTCAAGGGCGTGACGTTGCCGGATCGCCTGGGTGCGATCGGCCCGCCCGGCGCAATCGTCACGAAAGGTGGCCTGGTGTTCGTCGGCGGCAACGACCTGGCGCTGTCGGCGTTCGACAAGCTGACGGGTCGCGAAGTGTGGCGTCACGGGTTGCCACGACAAGCGACGGCCACGCCAATGACGTATCTGGCGGCCGATGGCCGGCAGTTCGTGCTGATTGCGACCGGCCGCGGCGAAGACACTTCATTGGTCGCGCTCGCCCTCCCGCGCAACGCGCCGGGAGCCGCCCCATAATCTCTCGGGAGTTGCCAGTCAATCGTCGGGAGGGCACACCCAGCCGGGAAGTGCTCGAGAGGTTGCCATGATCGATCAATACACCAAGACCGTTCTCACCCTGATCGCCACCGCGCTCGTCTACTTGTGCGTCGTCCTCACGCCGCTGCCGGGTGTGCAGGCACAGGGAACGCAGCGCCCGGGCGAGCCGACCGGGCCATTGCAGGTGGTGATCGTTGGCTGGGGCGGTGCGCCGGGCACGACCCTTCCCGTCTCGACTACCCGGCCGGTGCCGGTCAC
>JBBQSP010000117.1:0-11989 GCA_038213735.1 Vicinamibacterales bacterium
TCGCGCGGGGTCATTCTCCGGCGGGTCGGCAAGAAGGCGGAAGAGTCGGCCGAGGACTGATGAAGATCGGCCTGATTGCGGGTAACGGGCGATTTCCGTTCCTGGTGCTCGACGCCGCGCGCTCGCTCGGCTACGACGTGACCGTCATTGCCATCAAGGAAGAAGCCTCGAAAGAGATCGACGAGGCCGCTGCGCGCGAGCCGAAGGCGGCGGTGCACTGGATTTCGATCGGCCAGCTCGGTACCTTTCTCAAGATTCTCAAGGACGCGGGCCTGACCCAGGCGGTGATGGCGGGGCAGGTCAAGCACATCAAGATCTTTGGCGGCTTCGTGCCTGACCTCACGGCCATGGCGCTGCTGTCGCGCGTCAAGGCCATGAACACCGATGCGCTGATTGCCGCGGTCGCTGACCTGATGCGCGAGCACGGCGTCGAGCTCGTCAACTCGACGGCGTTCCTCCAGCCACTGCTGGCCGGCGCGGGGCAGTTGAGCGACCGCGTGCCCACCGAATCAGAACGGAAGGACCTTGAGTTTGGCTATCGCATGGCCGACGTCATTGCCGGCCTCGACATTGGCCAGACCATCGCGGTGAAGCACCTGGCGGTGGTCGCCGTGGAAGCCATGGAGGGCACCGACGAGACCATTGCCAGGGCTGGGCACCTGGCCGGGGACGGTGTCTCGATCGTCAAGGTCGCCAAGCCGAACCAGGACATGCGCTTCGACGTCCCCATCGTCGGGCTCGCTACCATCCAGGCCATGCGGGCGGCCGGCGCCAAGGTGTTGTCGATCGATGCCGGGCGCACGTTGATCTTCGACCGCGAGGCCTTCGTCGCAGCGGCGAACGAAGCGCGAATCGCGATTGTCGGGAGGCAGGCGTGAGGGCGGTGGTGGTTGGCGTCGGGCACCTGGGCAAGCACCACGCGCGCATCCTGGCGTCGCTGCCGGGTGTGACGCTGGCCGGGGTGGTCGACACCGACGCGGATCGGGCGAACCAGGTCGCCGCGGAGCGCGGCACGAGCGCCTATGCCGAGGTCGCCCAGGTGCCGGGAAGGATCGATGTGGCCGTGGTCGCCGTGCCGACCGAAAGCCACTCGCGGATCGCGCACGGCCTGCTCGAATCGGGCGTGCACACGCTGGTCGAGAAGCCGATCACGCAGACCGTCGCCGAGGCCGATGCCCTGATTGCCACGGCCTCGTCCCGCGGCGTGGTCCTGGCCGTCGGCCATAGCGAGCGCTTCAATCCGGCGGTCATGGCCGCGCGTCCGCACTTGAAGGATCCGCGGTTCATCGAGGTGCACCGCCTGGGGCAGCTGCCCGGGCGCAGTCTCGACATCGACGTCGTCCTTGACCTCATGATTCACGACCTCGACTTGATCCTGAGCCTGGTGCCGAGCGAAGTCGAAGGGGTTGAGGCGGTGGGCGTGCCCGTGCTGACACCGCGCATCGACATCGCCAACGCGAGGTTGCGGTTCGCCAACGGCTGCATTGCCAACCTCACGGCCAGCCGCATCAGCCGAGAGCCGGTCCGCAAGGTCCGGTTCTTCCAGCAGGATGCCTACATCTCGATCGATACCGCGGCGCGGGAAGTAGAGATGTGGCGCCTCGTGCCGCAGCCGACGGGAGCACCGACAATTGGCGGCGGCAAGCTGGAAGTGGCCGGCGACGAAGCGCTGAAAGGCGAGCTCGAGGATTTCCTCGGCGCGGTCCGCGACGGCCGCGCGCCGGCCGTGACCGGGCAGCAGGGCCGCGCCGCGCTGGCGCTGGCGACGAGGATTGTTGAACTAATGGGACACCAGCCGTGACTATCAATACCGCGATTGCCGATCGCGCGCGCGACAACCAGCCGCTGACCGCCGCCGAACTCGACGAACTGGCGTCAGCCGACATTCTGTCGCTCGGCATGCTCGCCGACGAAGTGCGCCGCGCCCGGGTAGGCGACGTCGTCACGTTCGTCCGCGTCGTGGACGCTGCCGACACCGGAAGGGCATCGCTGGCCAGTGAAGTCCGCATGGCCGCACTGCCGGCGACGCTGGCCGATGCCGTGTCCGCGGTTGAACAGGTGAAGGCCGCAGCCGGCAGCCGGCTGGTCAGCGGTTTCTCCCTCGCCGACCTCGTCGATCGCGCGTGGGGCGACCTGGCGCAGGTGCTGAAGCAGCTCAAGGGCTGCGGCCTCGATGCCGTGGCCGAAGCGCCACTCGATCGCCTGGAGAATCCGGAGGCGGCACTGCAGGCCTGCCAGGAGGCGGGCCTGCCGGTCCAATGCCTGTCGCTGCAGAAGCCGAACACCGGCGATCGGACCGCGATGTTGATGCGGGCGCGGGCGCTGGTGACGCGATTCCCGTGGCTCACCACCATTGCGCCGCTCTCGCGCGAACAATCGATCGCCGTGCCGACGACCGGCTATGACGATGTGCGGGCGGTCGCGTTGGCGCGGTTGGCGCTGCCAGGGGTCCCGAACGTGCAAGTGGACTGGGCGCAATATGGCCCCAAGCTGGCCCAGGTGGCGCTGACCTTCGGCGCCAACGATCTCGATCGCGTGTCGATCACGGACGACGAGTCGTTGGGGCGGCGCCGGACCTCGCTCGAAGACGTCACGCGTAACATCGCGGCGGCCGGCTTCCAGCCTCGCGAGCGGACATCGCCCGCATGACCCCCCTGCGCCTCGGCGCGGTGTCGTACCTGAACACGAAGCCGCTGGTGTACGGCCTCGAGGCCATGCCCGGGCAGTTCGACGTGCGCTTCGACGTGCCGGCGGTCTGCGCGACGTTGTTGCACGAAGGAACGGTCGACCTCGGCTTGATTCCGGCGATCGAGTACATTCGGGGCACCGAGGACTACTGGATCGTGCCCGACGTGGCGATTGCTTCGGATGGCGACGTCGCGTCGGTGGCCATGTTCTCGAAGGTGCCGATTGGGGACGTTCGTTCCCTTGCCATCGACGTGAGCTCACGGACGTCGGCGGCGCTGACTCGCATCCTGTGCGCGAAGCGGTGGGGCATTGCGCCGACGTTCATGCCCGCTGCCCCCGACCTCGACACGATGCTCGCGACCGCGGATGCGGCGCTGGTCATTGGCGACCCGGCGCTCCAGATCGATGCCGCGGCGCGGGGCCTGTCGAAGTTCGACCTGGGCGGCGAATGGCGGGCCCTCACCGGCCTCCCGTTCGTCTACGCTATGTGGACCGGACGCGAGGGGGCGGCTTCGCCCGCGCAGTGTGCCGCGTTGCTCGCGTCCCGAAAGCAGGGCGAGGCGAACCTGGCGGAGATCGCCCGGGTCGTGGCTGGCGGCGACCACGCCGTCGAGGCCAGTTCGCTGGTGTACCTGCGTGATAATCTCAAGTACGGGTTAGGTGATCGCGAGGCCGCCGGCTTGAGACGCTTTCTGGAATTGGGCGTCGAAGTAGGGGTGGCCGTCGCGCTGAAACCCCTGCGTTTCTACTAGTGGAGCGTATTAACGAATACGAAAGTCTGATCAACGTAGCTCATTGAGGCCACTGGGGTCGTTCCGTAGGAAACGACCCGCTTTTGATATCGACCCGACACTCCACTGAAACCATGGATCTCAAGGCGTTCGAGCAGCGAATCGAGGCGGGCGGCCGGCTGGCCGCAGACGAGGCGTTACAGCTTTATCGCCACGCGCCGACCTACTGGCTCGGCCGCATGGCCGACGCCGTGCGCCGCCGCAAGCACCCGGGCGGCGTGGTCACCTACATCATCGATCGCAACGTCAACTACACGAACGTCTGTGTCGCCCGCTGCAACTTCTGCGCGTTCTATCGCGAGGTCGGCCACGGCGAAGGCTACGTGCTCGGCTTCGACGAGATCTACCGGAAGATTGAGGAGACGCAGGCCCTCGGCGGCGGGCAACTGCTGCTGCAGGGCGGTCATAACCCCGATCTGCCGCTGGCGTGGTACGAAGACTTGTTCCGCGGCGTGAAGCAGCGGTTCCCCGATTTCAAGCTGCATGCGCTGTCGCCGCCGGAAGTGCTGCACATTTCGCGCACCTCGAAGCTGCCGGTCCCCGAGGTCATCGCGCGGCTGATTGCCGCCGGCCTCGACAGCGTGCCAGGCGGCGGCGCCGAGATTCTCGTCGATCGGGTACGCAAGCTGCTGAACTGCTATGCGAAGGCCTCGGCCGACGAGTGGCTCGACGTGATGCGCCACGCGCACCTCGCTGGGCTGCGCACGACGGCGACGATGATGTACGGGACGGTGGAGACCGACGAAGAGCGGCTCGCGCACATGCTGCGGCTGCGGACCCTGCAGGACGAGACCGGCGGCTTCACGGCCTTCATCACGTGGAGCTATCAGCCCGAGCACACCGAACGTGGCGGCCACGAGGCGACCGGCATCGAGTATTTGCGCACGCTGGCCATTGCCCGGCTGGTGCTCGATAACTTCGATAACCTGCAGGCGTCGTGGGTCACCCAGGGCGGAAAAGTCGGCCAGTTGAGCCTCGCGTTCGGCGCCAACGATATGGGCAGCGTGATGATCGAAGAGAACGTGGTGCGGGCCGCCGGCGCCGTGTATTGCATGGACGAAGTGGAAATTGTCCGCAACGCCGAGGACGCGGGCTTCGCCGCGAAGCGCCGCAACATGCACTACGAGATCCTGGGCGACCCGTTCTTCCGCGAACACCAGGTCCCGCGCACGCTGGAGCTGTCCACCGCGCGCGAAGCCGGCGACACGTCCGTGCCCGTGGAACTGGTGAACTATCCCGCTCGCACCGCCGCCGGCAAGCGGCAGCGTTCGCAGCCGCCGGCGTCGCCGGTCGCATGACCGCCTACCGGGCGGCCTGGATCTGCCCGATCGATCAGCCGCCGATTAGGGACGGTGTCGTGATCGTGGAGGCCGGACGCGTGGTCGCTGTCGGGAGTTGGGAAATGCCAACGCGGGACCTCGGCAACGTCGTCCTGATGCCCGGGCTCATCAACGCGCACATCCACCTGGAACTGTCGTGGCTGCGCGGCCGCGTGCCACCGGCGGGGAGGTTCACCGACTGGGTCAAGCAGCTGCTCGCGATTCGTCGCGGGGCCGAGCTCCCGGACGACCCCGTCGTGCTCGAGCCGTTGCGGGCGGCAATCCGGGAATTGCAGGCGAGCGGTACCGTGGCCGTGGGCGATATCAGCAACTCGCTCGCGTCGCCGCCGCTCCTGCAGGCCGCCGGCCTCGACGGCATCGTGTTTCACGAGTTGCTGGGTTTCAACGAACAGGACGGCGCCCTCGTCGAGCGCACGCGCGCGGCGCGAGCCGGCAAGGTTGGCTGCGTCTCGCTGGCGCCGCATGCGCCGTACTCGACCTCGCCTGAATTGTTCCAGGCGATCCGCGCGGAGGTCGCCGCGTCCACCTGCCCGATCATGAGCGTCCATCTTGGCGAGTCGCCGGAAGAGACCGAGTTGCTGGCCTCCGGCACCGGGCCGTGGCGGGGCATGCTCGAGTTCATTGGGGTGTGGCGCGACGACTGGGCTATTCCGGGCTGCGGTCCCGTGGAGTACCTCGATCGCCTTGGCGTAATCGACGCGCACACGCTGGTCGTGCACGGTGTGCAGTTCGATGAGGCCGCGCTGGCGAGGCTGGCGGCGATTGGCGCCACCCTGGTCACTTGCCCCCGGAGCAACCAATGGGTCGGGGTCGGGCTGCCGCCCATCCAGCGATTCTACGACTCGGAGGTGCCGGTGGCCATTGGCACCGACAGCCTCGCGAGCGTTGACGATTTGAACCTGTTCAGCGAGCTGAAGACTATGCGCTGGATCGCGCCGGCGGTGCCGGCCGGGATGCTCCTCGCGAGTGCCACGCTGATCGGCGCCCGCGCGCTGGGCCTTGATCGCGAACTCGGCTCGCTGACCCCCGGCAAGCGGGCAGAGATTCTCGCCATCGAACTGCCGGGCCCGGTGGATGATATTGAAGAGCACCTGGTCAGCGGCGTCGACCCGGCGCGCATCGCGCTGTTGAAGCCTTGACCCTGTGAACCTCTGAACCTCTGAACCCCTGAACCCGTGAACCCCTGAACCCGTGAACCGGTTAGCTACCTATCTCTCCTTCGTCCGTTTCAGCCACTCCGTGTTCGCGCTGCCGTTTGCGCTGACCGGCGCGCTGCTGGCGTGGCGCGAGGCGCCGTTTTACTGGAGCCAGGTGGGGTGGGTGGTGGTGGCCATGGTCGCGGCGCGCAGCGCCGCCATGGGCTTCAATCGCCTGGTTGACGCCCGGTTCGATGCGCGGAATCCGCGGACCGCGAAGCGCGAGATCCCGAGTGGAGCGATCAGCCGCGCCGAGGCGACGATCTTCGTCGGCATCTCATCGATCGTCTTCGTGTTCGCGGCCGCGCGCCTCAACCCGTTGTGCGGGATGCTGTCGCCGGTGGCTCTTGGCATTGTCTTCTGGTACTCAGTGGCCAAGCGCTTCACGTCCTATACGCAGGCCTTTCTCGGCCTGGCGATGGCGGTGGCGCCGGTCGGCGGCTGGTTGGCCGCGGGAGGCCGCGGCGGGTGGGAGCCCTGGCTACTGGGCCTGGCGATTGGCTTGTGGGTGGGCGGCTTCGACATCCTCTATGCCTGCCAGGACCTGGAGTTCGATCGCGCGCACGGCCTCAACTCGATTCCGGTCCGCTACGGCGTGGCACGCTCGCTGGTCATCTCGCGCGTGATGCACGTGGCCACCGTGATCTGCATGGCGGCGCTGGCGGCGCTGGTGCCGCTCGGACCGATCTATCTCGGCGGCGTCGCGCTGGTCGCGGCGTTGCTCGTCTACGAGCAGTCGCTGGTCAGCGAGCACGACCTGTCGCAGGTCAAGCGCGCCTTCGACTTGAATGGGTGGGTGGGTATCCTGTATTTCCTGACGACCGGGGCGGCGCTGTATGTCGGCTAGGCCACAGACGAAACGCGGATTGCAGACCGATGGCCCGGACAAGTCGCCCGAGAAGATTTCTGGCATGTTCGACGCCATTGCCGGCCGCTACGATCTGCTGAACACCGTGCTCTCGGGTGGTGTCGATCGTTACTGGCGGCACCACGCCATTACCTCGCTGAAGCTCACCGGGCGCGAGCGGCTGCTCGATGTCTGCACCGGGACCGCCGATGTCGCGATTGGCGCTGCCCGCAAGGGCGCCAACCGCGTCGTCGGCGTGGATTTCTCTGGCGCGATGCTGGCGCATGGTCTCGCGAAAGTTGAGAAGGGCGGCCTGGCCGGACGTGTCCAGCTGCTGCGCGGCGACGCCATGCACCTGCCGGTCGCGAACGAATCGGTGCACGCCGCGACCATTACCTTTGGCATTCGTAATGTCCAGCAACCGGAAGTGGCGTGCCGGGAGCTGGTGCGCGTGCTTCGACCTGGCGGCCGGGTCGCGATTCTCGAGTTCGGCACGCCGAGCTCGCCGATCTTCGGGCCGGTCTACAAGTGGTATTCCCGCAACATCCTCCCGCGGATCGGCCGCGCCGTCTCGCGGCACGACGCGGCCTATTCCTACCTGCCAGAGTCGATCGGGGCCTTTCCCTACGGCGATGAGTTCGCGGGAATTCTGTCGGCCGCAGGCTTTTCACATGTGCAGGCAAGGCCATTCATGTTCGGCGCCGTCTATCTGTATACGGGACGGAAGGACATGGGGCCCTAGGGGCCTGGGGTCTTGAAGAACACTTGCCCCAAGACCTCAAGACCTCAAGACCCCAAGACCCTAAGACCGGTATAATCTTGTAACCTACTGATGTACTTCGACTTCGATGATCGCTACCGCGATATCGAGCCGGTTGGGTCCGCCATTAACCGACGCGACGGCGTCGCCGTGTCCATTTTCGTTCATGCCGCGATCGTCGCGGCCTTGCTGTTCCTGCCCGACTTTCTGCCGCAGCGCTCGCCCGAAGAACAGGTGATGCAGCCGCGCCCCCGCGACGAGAACGCGCCGACGTTCGTGTTCGTGCAGCCGAAGATGGACCTGCCGCCGCTGACCCAGCCCGAGCGCGCGGAGATGTCGGATGTCGACCGCAGCGCCCGGACGCCGGATCGCGTGCCGGAGATGACCAACCCGCTACCGGCCGCCCGTGGCAACTCGACCGAACGGACCGAAGCCGCGCCCGAAGAAAAGATGCGGGGCGACGGCCCGGCGCCCGAGCCGGCACCGCCGGCACCGCCCGTGGAGACGCCCCCCATGAACGACCCGCGGACCGATCCGCAGATGGCGATGATGCAGCGTCCGCAGGTGCAGCCGCCGGCGGGCGGTTCGCTCGGCGACGCGCTGAAGAACTTGCAGAAGTACGTCCAGAACGAATCGTTCAACAACCAGAAGGGCCAGATGCAGGAGTTTGGCCCCCTGCAGTTCGACACCAAGGGCGTCGAGTTCGGTCCGTGGATTCGCCGCTTCATCTCGCAGGTGCGGCGCAACTGGTTCGTGCCGATGGCGGCGCAGACCATGCGCGGACGCGTGGTGATCACCTTTAACGTGCACCGCAGTGGCGCGCTCACCGACGTCACCGTGATCCGGCCGTCGGAGATTGAATCGTTCAACCAGTCGGCCGTCAACGCGCTGCGGGCCTCGAATCCCACGACGCCGCTGCCGCCGGAGTATCCGGAAGACAAGGCCTTCTTTACGGTCACGTTCTTCTACAACGAGAACCCACCGGGGCAGTGAAGCCCCTCCTCGCTGTTCTTGGACCCACCGCCGTTGGCAAGAGCGCGCTTGGCATTGCGCTGGCTGAGCGGCTGGGCGGCGAGATCATCAACTGCGATTCCACGGCCGTTTACCGCGGCTTCGACATCGGCACCGACAAGGTGCCGATGGCCGAGCGGCGGGGCATCCCGCACCACCTGATCGATATTGCCGATCCCACCGACGAGTACACGGCCGCGCAGTTCGCGCGCGATGCGACGGCAGCGATCCGGGAGATCCAGGGGCGCGGCCGCGTGCCCATCCTGGTGGGCGGCACCGGCTTCTACTACCGGGCCCTGACCCGGGGCCTGTTTCCAGGCCCGCCGGCTGATGCCGAGCTTCGGGGGCGGCTCGAAGCGATGGCCGCCCGGCGCGGGGTGGAACGGCTGCACCGCCTGATGGGGCGGGTGGATCCCGCCTCGGCGGCGCGCATCATGCCCCGTGACCTCAAGCGGATTGTCCGGGCCCTCGAGGTGTACTTCCTGACCGGCCGGCCGTTGACCTCGCACTTCGAGGCGACCGCGTCGCTGCTGGACCCTGACGTGCAGGTGATTCCGATTGGCCTCCGCATGCCGGCGGCCTGGCTCTCGGAGCGGCTGACCAGCCGCGTGGATGCACAGTTCGACGCAGGCTTGCTGGACGAGATCCGTGGGTTGCTCGCGGCCGGCGTGCCGCCGGACGCCCGGCCGTTTGGCGGCCTGGTCTATCGCCAGGCCATGGAGCATCTGCAGGGCGTGCGTGACCTTGCTGCCACCCGTGCGTTGATTGCGCAAGAGAACCGCCGCTATGCGCGTCGGCAGTTGATCTGGTTCCGAAAAGAGCCTAACCTTGTCTGGTTTGATGGTCCCGGCACTCACGCCGAAGTGCAGGACAGCGTCGTTGCAATGCTGGCCGCGCGGGATCTGTTGAAGGACGGAAAAAATGTCGCCGATACCTGAGGCCAAGACCGGCGCTCCAAATATTCAGGACGTCTTCCTGAATTATGCACGTCGCGAGAAGTTGCCCGTCACCGTCCACCTGCTCGATGGGCGCGAGTTCGAAGCGCGCATCAAGAACTTCGATCGGTTTGCGCTGATCGTCGAGCACGCGGGCATGGATCACCTGATCTTCAAGCACGCCATCGCCACGATCCGGACGCCGCGCAGCGTCCCGAACTACTTCTCGTCTCACCATCCCTGATGAGACGTCATGTGTTCAAGACGTCTCGCCCCGCCGGAGCCGGGGTCCCTGCCGCGCGTTTTCCAGCGTGGTGGGGTGGTGGAAGCGGGGCAAAGCTACGCTGGTGTTCGCGCGCGTCATTCTAATCGTCCTGGACAGCGTGGGTATCGGCGAATTGCCGGATGCCGCGCTGTATGCGGACGAGGGCAGCAATACCCTCGGGAACATCGCCGCAACTGTCCCCCTGCGGATTCCAACACTCGCGGGCCTCGGCATGTCGCGCCTGCTGCCGCTGGCCGGCGTGCCACCGGTGGCCGCGCCGAGCGGCGCGTTCGGCCGCATGGCCGAGCGATCCGCGGGCAAGGACTCAGTAACCGGTCATTGGGAACTGATGGGCGTGATCCTCGACCGCGCGTTCCCAACGTTTCCGAACGGCTTCAGTCCTGAACTGATTCAAGCGTTCGAGGAGCGCATCGGCCGTCCTTCCATTGGCAATGTGGTCGCGTCGGGTACCGCGATCATCGACGAATTGGGTACGCGGCACATGGAGACCGGCTTCCCAATCGTCTACACCTCCGCCGACAGCGTCTTCCAGATTGCCGCCCACGAAGGCATCGTGCCCGTCGAGACCTTGTATCAGTGGTGCGACGCGGCCTACGGCCTGGCCGTCCGTGGACTCGGCCTGGGACGGGTTATTGCGCGTCCCTTCATCGGGTTGCCAGGTTCGTTTTCGCGCACCTCCAATCGGCACGACTACGCCATGCCGCCCGTGGCCGAGACGCTGCTCGATCGTCTGGTGGCCGGCGGCCACCCGGTCACGTCGGTGGGGAAGGTGGCCGACTTGTTTGCGGGCCGTGGAGTGACAGGCACGCATCCGACCAAGAGCGATGCCGACGGCATGGACCGCATTGCCTCGCTGATGCAGACACAGGACCGCGGGTTGATCTTTGCCAACCTGGTGGATTGTGACGCCGTCTACGGACACCGCAACGACACGGCGGGCTACGGCGCCAACCTCGATCGCTTCGACATCCGACTGGCGCAATTGCTGCCGCAACTGCGGCCCGACGATCTGCTCGTGATCACGGCCGACCACGGCAACGACCCGACCACGCCCAGCACCGACCATTCTCGAGAGCACGTGCCGGTGTTGTTGCACGGTGCGCGGGTGCGCGCTGGAGTGGACCTTGGCACGCGGACCACCTTTGCCGACCTCGGCCAGACGCTCGCCGAGGTCTTTGGCGTCGGCCCGCTCGCTCACGGCTCGAGCTTCCTGTCGGACATAATGGTGCGATGACGAGCGCAGGGCGGCCGGTGATCCGCGAACAACTCGAGGCGCGCGAACAGCAGACGCTGGCGCCGCAGGCCGCGAAGAGCGCCGAAAGCAAGGGCCGCATCCGCCCCGAAACCGAGGATCCGATTCGGCCGGCGTTCCAGCGCGATCGCGACCGGATCGTCCACACCAAGGCATTCCGGCGGCTGAAACACAAGACCCAGGTGTTCTTTGCGCCGACCGGCGATCACTACCGGACGCGCCTTACCCACACGCTTGAAGTCGCGCAGATTGCCCGCACCATTGCCAAGGTCCTGCACCTGCACGAGGAGCTGACCGAAGCCATTGCCCTCGGCCACGACCTGGGCCACACGCCGTTTGGACATGCGGGGGAGCGGGTGCTTAGTTCGCTGGTGCCGGGCGGCTTCAACCACTACGAACAAAGCCTGCGCATTGTCGACGTGCTCGAGAACGACCGCCTCGGATTGAACCTCACGTGGGAAGTGCGCGACGGCATCGCCCGGCACTCCAAGGGCAAGCACGGCATGCCGGTCGGCGCGCCGCCCGAGCATCGCGCCAGCACCATCGAAGGGCAGGTCGCCCGCGTGGCCGATATCTCGGCCTACGTGAACCACGACATCGACGATGCGGTCCGGGCCGGAATCATTTCCGAAGCCAGCCTGCCGAAGGGGGCGACCGAGGTCCTCGGGCACTCGTCGTCCGAACGCATTGGCCGGCTGGTCACCGACGTCGTCCACCAGACGCTGGACGGTGGCCTGTCTGAGATCCGGATGAGCGAGCCCGTCCTGACCGCGCTCGTCGACCTGCGTGGCTACCTGTTCGAGGCGGTCTACGAAAACCAGAGCGCCACGGCTGAGTTTGCCAAGGCATCGGGCATCCTTGGCGGGCTATGGGAAAAGGTCCA
>JBBQSP010000118.1:0-11964 GCA_038213735.1 Vicinamibacterales bacterium
CCTGTGGAAGTTCCATGTCATTCCGCGGCCGGGAGAAGTGGGTCACGAGACATGGGAGAACGACGCCTGGCGCACCACCGGCGACGTGTCGTCGTGGGCGCCGCTGTCGGCCGACGCCGAGCGTGGCATCGTCTACGTTCCAACCAACAGCGCGACGGTTGACATGTACGGCGGCTTCCGGCCCGGCAACAACCTGTTCGCGGCCAGCGTGATTGCACTCGACATCAAGACCGGCAAGCGGCTGTGGCACTACCAGATGGTGCATCACGACGTCTGGAACTACGACACACCGACCGCGCCAATCGCCATGGACGTGACCGTGGGTGGCCGCCGCATTCCCGCCGTCTTCCAGGCGACGAAGCAATCGATTCTCTACGCGTTCAATCGCATCACCGGCGAACCAATCTGGGGGTTCCAGGAGCGTCCCGTGCCGGCCTCGAAGGTGCCTGGCGAGAAGCTGTCGCCGACGCAACCGTTCCCCATCAAGCCCGCGCCGTACGAGTTCATTGGCCGCAGCGCGGAGCACGTCATCGACTACACGCCGGAGATCAAGGCGCTCGCGCTCGCCCGCGTCACCCAACAAGGCCTGCTCGCGCCGCCCTTCAATCCGCCGGTCCATCGTGGCAACAAGGAAGGCGTCACCACGGGCCGTTTCTATCCCGGCGAAACCGGCGGCACGAACATCACGCATCCGCCGGCGGCCGATCCGACGACGGGCATCATCTACATTCCGTCACATAGCGGCGGCGGTGCGCGCGTGGTGGTGCCGGGAAGCGAACTGGACTGCTTCGGCCAGACCGGAACCACGGTCTCCGCGTGGGTCCCGACGAGCGCCGGCTGCCCGCCTGAATCGGTGAAAGCCGCGATCGAGATGTACCCGGAAGCGGCGAAGAAGGCCGGCGCCAAGGCCGGCGATGGCCGTGCCAGTGGCGGCGATGGCGCACCAGCCGGCGGCGGTGGTGGCGGCGCGGGTCGCGGTGGCGCAGCCGCGGCGGCGGCTGGCGACCCGCTCGCCGGCTTGCCGACGATGTTCAAGGGCCCGATCGGCCGCATCACGGCCATCGACCTGAACACGGGTGAGCACCTGTGGGTGATGCCGTACGGCGACGCAGCGCAACAGCAGCAGGACGTGATTCGGAATCACCCATTGCTGAAGGGTGTTGCCGACGTGAATCCCAACCTCGGGCGAGCCGGCCTGGGTGGTTTGATTGTGACGGCGACCATGTTGCTCGCGCCCGGCCAGACGGCCGATGGTTCGACCAGGCTGTTCGCGATCGACAAACGCTCTGGCAAGCGGGTTGGCGCGCTCGCCACGACTGGTCTCAGCCGCTACGGCATGATGACCTACATGCACCAGGGCAAGCAGTACATCGTGGTGCAGCTATCGAACGGGCTGCAGGCATTCGCGTTGCCGTAATCTCGCACCTAACCCCTGACCGAGTCGTCAGCGGGCTAGCAGGTTCTCTAACACCCAGTATTCGCTGTTCTTGAAGCCGGCGTTGAATGCGATTCGTTGTCCGTCCGGATGGAGGGATACGTCACGTAGCCCTTCCATCGTGATACCCGTCGAGACCGGCGCACCACCATCCACCGGAACCCGCCACAGCGTGGTGTGGTGACGTGGCTCAGGTGAATTCGGCGGTGATTCAGTCCATCGCGCCGTCAATACCTGCTTGCCGTCCGCGGTCCAGCCCCACACGACGACCCGTTCGCCCCGCGCTCGCAGTAATTCGCGAGGCTCGCCAGAACCGCTCTGGACCTTCAGGGCTACCCACGCTCCGATGGAATCTTTACCGGACACGGTGTAGGCGAGAGCAGAGGATTGTGGCGCCGCAGCCTGAAACCCCATCCATATCGCAGCCGGTTCCGCCCATTCGCGCGTGGTACCTGTAAGGATGTCGGTCGCCGAGAAGCGGCCATTTTTCCACAGTGCCGTCGCCATACGACCACTGAGATCAACATCGAACGTGCCAATACCGGGGGCCGAGAAGTCGAGGCGTCGTATTGCACGGCCGCTATCCGCATCCTGCAGGACGACACTCTTCTCGTGAATGAAGACAATGCCCTCCGGCAGCCAATGCGCGCGGCGGGCCAACGTGCTTACCAATTGCGTTTGTCCGGTGACGCGATCGAGGGTAAACAGACGGCCGTCGTTTTGGCCGGCCACCAGAATTCGCCGGTCATCCGGCGACCACGCCCATGGTCGCCCGAGTTTCTCTTCTGCCGGGACCCGCTCCTCAACACCGGTGGTCGTGTCATAAACCCAGCTCTCGCGCGGCCCGTCGGCGCGACGCTCCGATGTGTACGCGATATAGCGTCCGTCGTGCGACCACTCTGGATAGAAATTCGACAAGGCCAGCCGCGGAGAGACGGGTTGTGGTGCCGCTGAGGAACCGTCGATGGTGCCGACGTATACCTCGGCAAAACCGACCGCCAGCTCATAGTACAGGGCGCCGTCGCGCGTGAACCCGCGTGGCCACAGGCGCCCGACGTCGGCTTTGATAAGATGAGGTTCACCTTGCGGCCGGCCATTCTCCACCGCCACCATCCACGCCGAGAACGCGCGGCTGCGATCGCTAAAAAACACAACTCCGCGGCCGTCGGGTGACCACAACGGGCTGGTGTCCTGACCAGCCGATTCCGCGAGCGGCCAATGTGTGCCGGTGTGCGTATCAAGGATGAAGATATCGCGGTCGCGCAACGAGCCGGCCTGCGGGTAGTCGTAGACAACATAGCGGCCGTCGGGAGACAACGTCATCATCTCTGGAAACTCGGTGCCCAGCGTGTGCACCGGGCGCACCGCCCCGTCGGCCGCGGCCACCAGGGCAATCTCATTGAGTCCATCTGATCGCGAGAGCACAGTAAGAATCAGCGATCCATCGCGTGACCACTGGTAGACGTTGACGTCGGCGACGTTGTCGATCAGGACCCGGTGACCGCTGCCATCCGCGCGAATGACGTGCAGCGATCCCTTGTAACCGAAATACCAACTCACCGCGATGGCGTTACCGTCCGGCGACAGGGCGGTGATCGAGGCGTATCCGTTGCTGCCATCGGCATTGACGATTCCGAGCGGGCGATAGGTTCCGTCGGCAAGGTCGACAATCGCCGCATCGCCCGTCTCATTCACCATGCCGGCGACGAATCGTCCATCGTCGGATGGGTTACTCAGAACCGAGACGCCCGCGGGCGCCAGCATCTTTCTCGCGGTAACGGTTGCCACTGCGGCGGCGCCGGGTTGGGACGCGGACCCGTCGCCACCGGACAAGGCGTCGCGGAACCGCCACGTGCCGGCAACGCCAATAACCACGAGCGCCACCGCGGCGAGCGCAAGCCATCGCCTGGTTTGCGGCGGGGCAGCCACCGTCAGCGGAGTCCCGCGCATGGCGGTATCGAGCGCCGCCTCGAGGTCTCCTGCGGTTGCGAATCGCGCCGATGGCTCTGGCGCCGTCGCCTGTTCGATTGCCTTCACGAACGCTGCCGGAAGATCCGGGCGGACATCGCGCAGCCTCGCGCGCGCTCCCCGCTCGTGGGCATCCCTGATTTCGATGAGTGAATGACCAGTGACCGGGAAGCTGCGCGTCACGAGGTAGTAGAGCAACGCGCCCAGCGCATAGATATCGGTCCGCTGATCCGCGAGGTCGCCCGCGAAGAGCTCCGGCGCCATGTAGAGTGGCGTGCCCATCACCTCAGGTCGCGCTGACGGATCGCCCCGATAATCATGTCCGGCGCCGAAGTCCATCAACACCACCCGGCCGCCTTCTTCGCGCATGACGTTGCGCGCGGTCATGTCGCGATGCAGCAGGCCGGCACGGTGCACGGCCGCCAGCGCGTGGCACAGATCGATACCGACAGTGGCCGCTTCGCGAGCCCCGAACGCGCCTTGCTGCTCGACGATCTGATGGAGTGTTCGGCCGTGGATGAATTCCATCCACACGCCGACGCGTCCCTCGCGCGGCTCGGCCCCATAGACCGTGATGACGTTGGGATGTCTGACGCGTGCCAGGAGCCGTCCTTCGTTGACCACGCGCGCCGGGTCGCTCAGCGACGCCGACGGGTCGTCCGGCACCGGCCCGGCCCGCAGGAGTTTAAGCGCGACCTCGCGATCGAGATGTGTATCCCACGCGCGGTACACCTCACCAAACGTGCCACGTCCGACCGGCTCGAGCAAGCGGAGATGCCCCCAGGCGATCGCCGGACGCGTCTCATCGAGCGCGGCCGCCGCGCCAGGCCTGGATGAGCGGGCCGGATCGAGATCGCGATGCAGCGCCGCGATCTCCGCGAGTACCTGAAGCTGCCGCACGACGTCAGAATCGGCGGCATCGCCCGTTGACTGCGCCGTCGGCCAGTCGATCGGCGTGCCGTCGAGGATGGCCGCCGCCAGGATGCCGAGCCGGGTATCTTTATCCACTGTCCTTATCCACGCATTTCCTCGGCGAGTTTGATCAGTGCTCGCTTTGCTGCTTTCCGCGCGGCGTCGGCCGAACGCCGTCCCGTGGCCTCGGCCAGTTGCTCGTAGTCGTATCCCAACTCGATGCTGGCGACGATGAGCTCACGATCGGTGTCGCTCAGCCGCGTCAGCGCCGACTCATACCGATCCACGGCCTCCTGGCCCACGGCCTGTTCGAGCGGCGATGGCCCCGCATCCGGCTGTTCCGGGTCGAGCTCGCTCGTCTCGGGACGTCGCCCGACCCGCCGAATGTGGTCGCGGATGCGGTTCATCACCGCCTGCCGCAAATACGCCTGCAGGGCGCCCTCGCCGCGCGCGTCAAAGGTCTCAATCCTCTTAAACGTCTGGACCACCGCATCCTGGACAACGTCGTGCGTGTCGGCCATGTCGCGCGCCCATTGCGGCAATCGACCGCGGGCCCAACGCTGTAATGAGGGAATACAACGGGAAAACAGAGCCTCGATGGCCGCTGCATCACCGGCGCGCGCCCGTTCGAGCAGGGAAGTGGTGGAGTCGGCCGGGCTCGCTGGCTGCGGGTCGGAGACGTCGTCCATGGGGAGGGGGAAGGCGCTCATCCTAACCGATTTGACGGACAACAAATGACTTTGTCCGATTTTGCAGGCACGGGCGTTTCCTCAAATAGCGGAATTCACCGCGTCAGGAGCGGCAATTGAAAACAACCCCCATTGTGATTTTAGGTCTGGCGCTGGCGTTTGGTCTGGCCGCCGATGCTTCCGCCCAGAAAAGCAAAACGACCTCTTGTGGACCCGACGTCGGCCTTAACGTGACGATATCCGGGACGCAAGGGGCGCCTGGCGGTTTCGGGTTCGTCTCCGACGGCCTCAGCACCTACCAGAATGCCTCGCGCGGCGCGAAGGTGACCGCCATCTTTCAGGTCAACAACTGCACGCATGACTTCACCCTGAACCTCAGTCAGTCGACACGAGCGATGTGGGCGCTTCTCTCTGGCGGCGACATCGGCGCTTGGTTCTTCAATTTTGACCGCATTCACAGCGTTCCGGTGACGACCAACGCAGACTTCCTCACTTCAAAGTTTTGCACCGACGGGGTCGTCTATGGCGCCGACGGCAAGGTCGCGAAGAACAGCGAGGGCGCCTATCAGGACAACTACGCCGGCTGTGGTGTTGACGAGAGCGGCGCGGCGTTCGTACGCCGTGCGGGTGGCGTCAGTCTCGATGGTGACGAGCGGCTGTCGTTCAATCGCTCGGCGATCGATCAGCCTCTGCAGAACTGCACGGCAAATCCCAGCGACCCTGCCTGCTCTGCATCATTCGTCCGCGTATATCATCCCGACTCGATGACCTGGATCCTGCGCAACGAACCGGCCGCAATTGGCAGTCATCGGGTCTGGGGCGGTGGCAGCGCCGGCTATGTTTTTGTCGGCTACGAGACGGTTCCGCTGGAGATCGTCGTCAAGCGTCAAAAATAGAGGGGCTTTCACCCGGTGGCGATGGGCTTAACCCGGCGAGAAGAGCAAGTGGTGCGTATTCTCGCCGGCGGCGCCACCAATCAACAGATTGCGGCCAGCCTTAGAGTGCGCGAGCAAACGGTCAAGAACCAACTGTCGCGCATCTACGCGAAGGTCGGCGTCCGGAATCGGCTGGAGCTGGCCGTCCATGCAGTGCGCCATGGTCTAGGATCTGCCGACGGCAGAGGTTGGTAATTTTTTTGCCCGCAGCAGGTACGAACGTACTACAAGCCATGGATGGCTTTGATACGCTATCCGGCGCCGAGAACGGCGTCAGTGAGGATTCGAATCGTGAAAGCTCCGTTCGTTGCTCTCGCCACCATCGCGCTTGCGGTCATGTGCGCGGTGACCTCGGCCGCCGCCCAGACCGGCAGTTCAATAATCACCGGTACGGTTCGCGACCATACCGGCGCGGTCGTGCAGGGTGCGGCCATTGTCATCACGGCTCCGACGCTGATTGGCGGAGAACAGGCGACCGCCACCAACGCCGAGGGCGTGTATCGATTCTCGGTTTTGCCGTCGGGCACCTACGCGGTCTCCGTCCAGCGTGACGGCTTTAGAACCGTTCGCCGCGCGGACGTTCGCGTCCCGTCGAGCAGTTCGGTGGTGATCGACTTCTCCCTCGAATTGGCGGCGATTGAGGATCGGCTCGAAGTCCAGGGCCGGTCGCCGATGGTTGACGTGAAATCAGCCTCAGTGCCGACACGGCTCGACGCGGACCTGCTGCACAACCTGCCGACATCGCGCTCGTATGCGTCGCTCATCAACCTCGTGCCTGGTATTTCGGCAGATGTATCGTTTGGCGGCAGCCAGAAGAGCAACGAAATTCTCGTTGACGGCGTCCGCGGAACCGAGCCGCTGTTCCAGGATCCGGTCATGCGTATTAACCAGAACTGGGTCGAAGAACTGCAGGTTGTGTCGCTCGGCGCCACCGCTGAACACGGCGGCTTCAGCGGCGCCGCCGCCCTGGCGACTTTAAGGTCTGGCACCAATCGCTTCAACGGCTTGGGAGAGTTTTGGACGACGCAACCTGGCTGGCTGGCGAGTAATACCGGGCAGCTGTCAGAATCGCTGCAGAAGCGATTCCTGTCGCGGCAAATCTTTCATTGGAACGATTCGAGCGCGCAGGCCGGTGGTCCGATCCGGCGCGATCGGCTCTGGTTCTTCTCCGGCTTGCAGTTCGCGCAGCACGAAGACCGGCCGGCCGGCTTCAACGGGCCAGGGTCACGCGCCGAGCGCGATCTGCAATTCGTCTTCAAACCGACGGCGTCGTTGTCTCCGCGTATCCGCGTTGACGGATTTGCCTCGCTCGGTCAAAGCCACGTCGACGGCGAATACATCGCCGCGGATACGCCAATCGAGACCTCAAATGACGTGCGGCAGGGCCAGATCAGCTGGAATGCCCGCTCGACGTGGGCCGTCAGCGACGCCACGGTGGCCGAATTCAGGCATGGCGGATACGACATTCGTCATGTCGAGGATCCCCATGCGCCCTCCACGCGTCTGGGCCCTGCACCCCGTTACGACGCCGGTACCAACGTTTACTCCATTAACACCACGCAGTATTTTGAACAGCACTCTCGAATCCACACCACCTCCGCCGCGCTGACGCATTTCACCGAGCGGTTCGGAACCAGCCACGAGCTGAAGATTGGCATCGAGTACGAAGCCACGCGTGCGCGCCAGCAGTACGGCTTCCCTGGAGACCGTTTCTACGTCGACCTCTTCGGCGAGCCCAACGAGGTCACGCTGGCGCAAGGCACGGCGGGCACGGCATCAACCGGCCGCTCCGTGACATTCGCCCAGGATGTCTGGTCGGTCAATGGTCGGCTGACCGTCACACCCGGGATTCGCCTGGAATTCAACCGTGGCTCGGTCCCGGGGAAATCCAACGTCTTTAGGACCAACACCGTGGCGCCACGGATCGGCGCTGCGTGGGAACTCGGCGATGACCATCGCACGGTCGTGCGGGCGCATTACGGGCGTTACTTTGACCCAATCTTCGCCAGCCGGATCATGCAGGATGACCTTTCCGAAACGTATCCGGTGATCCGCGCCAGCGTGATTGGCCCGGACCAGTTCGTGGAGATCTCGCGCACCTCGCCCGCTGGCCGCTTCCAGATCGATCAGAACATCAAGCACTCGAATGTCGATCAGATCGTGGCTGGCGTCGAGCGAGAGTTGTTCACTGATTTCTCACTGCAGACGCAGTATATTCGCCGCCGTTTCGGTGACTTCATGGGGATGATCGACACCGGCACGAACTATCGGCCGGCAACGGGCATTGACCCCGGACCTGACGGCCGGCTCAACACGGCTGACGATGGCGGGTCTCTGTCGGTGTTCGCGGCGACCAACCCAGGCGCGCGCTATCTGGTTTACACCAATCCCGCGGGAGCCTACAACCGCTACGACGCCGTGCAAGTGGTGGCGCGCAAGCGTTACTCGCGAAACTGGCAGATGCAGAGTTCGTACACCTGGTCGAAGAACCGGGGCACGGTGGGCAATCGCTGGCATGTCAATGCCGCGCGGTTCGACCTCGGCAGTCCAGGGCGATTCGTCAACCCGAACAGCAACATCAACGCGTTCGGACGCGCCGCCTTTGATCCCACTCACGAGGTCAAGCTCCTTGGCAGCTACCGTGTGCCCGGGTGGGGAGGGACCATGCTGAGTGGCGTCTATCGCTATACGACCGGGCAGGCATGGGGTCGCCGGGCGTTCATTCGCGGGTTGCCGCAGGGCAACGAGAACGTCCGCATCGAGCCGGTCGGTACCCGGCGAACGCCAGCGCTCAACAATCTGGCGCTGCGCGCGGAGAAGACGCTCGTCCTTCGACGCGCCGGCCGCACGCTGGGCCTTTTCGTCGAGGCGTTCAACCTGTGGAATCAGGGCGTGCCGAACGCTGATGCGATTACCCCGGTCGTGGACAACAGCAATCTGACGTTCGGCGAACCGCTAGCCTGGCTTGACCCACGCATGTTCCGCGCCGGAATCCGGCTGGCATTTTAGACGTTTGAACCGCCGGCAATGGCAGGGCGCGACGGTCGTCGAGCGCTCTGATTTCTTGTTGTCCGTGATTGCGATGTTCATCGTTTTACCAATACGAGGTGTCGAGATCTTCGGCTTTGACGCATGGATGTTCTAGATGTGGACCGCTCCACCCGATAGCCGACCCGATGAAAAAGCAGTAACACAGAACGTCAGGTCGCGATTTTTATCGGGCGCTTAGAGGATCGGCAGGCCTGGGCTGGTGGCAACGTCGCCACCAGCCCGTCATTTGCTCGAACTGATTGCACGCTATATCGCAGTGCCCAAGAACGATCCGGCGGGTAAGTGGCGCGCCGTCAGCATCGTTTCCACTGCGGGTGAACCGGCGGTCCGTGATCTGATGCGAAGCGATGACCTCGCACTCAGATTCGGCGCCTGGGCCCCGGATAGCCAGTCGGTGTTGCTATTCAACACTCCGCCTGCGCCGGCGGCCCCGGGATAGCTGGTGGGTCTCCATTTCGGGCGGCCAGCCTCGTCGCCTCCCTCAGTATGTTGGCGCGCCAGCGCTGCACCCAGACGGCAAGCGGGTCGCGTATCAGATCTCCAATGGGCAACCGCAGCGCTTCGAGCTCTGGGTGATGGAGAATCTCTTGCCCGTCGCCCCGAAGAGGCCTTTCTAGCGGCTTCCGTCTGATCCCCAACTCCTTCTCTATCTTCCCGGCTTGGCGCTGCGCAACGTGTCCCAGAGCCCTCTCGGCGACACGATCGGCAGCGGAGCGCGGGCGCCGAGTTTGTGCAGCGCGGCATCTCCCGTGACGAGGACGTCGGCGTCGCCCGCCATGGCTTCGGCGACGATCCACTCATCGTCCGGGTCAGAAATCTTGAGGCTTAGGTGCTTGTCAGGGGTTCTCACGACCACCTGATCACGGAGCAGGGCCTCGATCTCGTCGATGGTCCGCTTCGGGAGCTTCAGCTTGGTGCGAAGCTTGCTTCGGAGCTCGCGGATCACCACGTCGCCCACCAGCAGGTCGTGTTCGAGGAGGACGTGCGCGAACAGATCAGAACACAGGCCGCGCGTCGCGAAGGCGGCGAGCAGCACGTTCGTGTCGAAAAAGACCTTCACGACACGTCACGAAAGACGTCGTCGTCCGTGAGGTAGCCTTGCGATTCGGCGAGCGGCAACACGCGCCTCCGGAGGCGCTCGAATCGCAACAGCGCGAGCTGCCGTCTCAGCGCATCACGCGCGAGGTCGCTTCGTGTTCGGCCCGTGCGCGCGCAGGCCTGATCGAGCTCACGTTCGAGTCCGGCGTCCAGGCGAATCGTGATCGTCGACGTCTTCATGTAAGACAGTGTAACACTACGGTGTTACCACTTGTTCAGCCCGAGACCACGTCCGAGGACGCACGAGGGGCTGGCTGCAATCGAAGTTGCCGATCCAGGATCCAATCACGCCGCTGTAAAGTGGTGGCCGTGCCACAACTGCAGGATTCCGCGCGAGCCGAGCTCGCCCCCGGCGGCCGGCTGCGCGCCGCGCTGAACTACGCCAACACGCTGCTGATCTCGACCAAGGGAGACGAGCCGACAGGCGTGGCCCCTGATCTCGCGCGCGAGCTTGCCAGGCGCGCGGGCGCCGCCGTGGAATTCGTCGGCTACGCCAACGCCGGCCTCGCGGCCGACGCGGCAAGCCGCAACGAGTGGGATGTCGCGTTCATCGGTGCCGATCCGCAGCGGGCCGGCGAGATCACGTTTACGCGCGCTTACGTCGAGATCGAGGCGACCTACCTGGTGCAGCCGGCCTCGGCTTTTCGGCACGTCAACGACGTCGACCGCGAAGGCGTCCACATCGTCACCGCGGCGCGGGCCGCTTACACCTTGTTCTTGCAGCGCACATTGCAGCGAGCCGCCCTGATCGAAGCCGACAGCCTGCCGGCGGCATTTGATCTGTTTGTGGAGAAGCAGTTTGAAGTGATGGCCGGACTGAAGCCGAATCTCGAGGCGAACGCGCGGACGGCGCTGGGCACGCGGCTGCTTGAAGGCCGCTTTACTGCCGTGCAGCAATCCATGGGCGTGCCCAAAAATCACGCGGCGGCGGCGAGCTATCTACGGGACTTCGTCGCCGAGATCACCACGACCGGAATGCTGCGCGACCTCATTGCGAGGCATCGAGTCGAGGGTCTTTCGATCGTCTCCAAATAGACGACGCCGAGTGTCTCGACGTTCCACGAACGCGAACCCGGTCATGGCGATCGCCCAGCTGATGGCCAGCAGCAACAGTCCCGGCACGAGCGGCCGTTGCAAGGTGACCGCGCCCAGGCGCTCGCCGGCGAGAAACGCGATCGGCCCGCCCAGGGCCCCAAATACCACCGCCGCCACTGGCCGGCTGACAATCGGCCGCAGGCTGAAGTCGAACGTCGTCGCCATCTGCGCCCACATGATCAGTAACCATGGCGGCGGCAGGACGGCAATGACCGTCCCGGACGTGAAGTAATAGGTGCCCGCGGCAATCTGGGCAGCCTCCACGGCCCCGCCCATTGCCACAGCGAGACCGATCCGCCGGAGTTCGTGGCGGCGGTCGTGTGACAGCCACAGATGGGCACCGATCAACGCTGCGGCCAGCAGGAATCCAAGCCAGGGCCGGCCAGCGGCGGCGCCAAGAACACACGCGAACCAGCCTGCTTGGTAGAACAGGTAGTTGAGCAGCGACGTGTAGCGAAACGCAGCGTCGGCCAAGTCCTGTTAGGACGCCCCCGGCCGCCGAGGCGGTCCGGGGGGTAAGTGAGAGTGAGAAGGAGGACCGTTAGTGCTTGTACGGCGGCCGCGCCAGCCACTCCTGTGGCATGTCGCCAATCGGTGCGCCCGGGGGGGCCGGCGATGGTGGCATGATCCGCGCCGACATCGCATCGTTCATCGGCCGCTCTATAAAGCGCTTGATGTCCGCTGCCATGAGCAGGCGGTGCGCGCGCTCCGACTCCGCCAGCGAACCCGGCGCCACCGGCCCGACATTGGCCGCGCGGGCCGCCAGCCGCTCGAGCTTCAG
>JBBQSP010000119.1:0-11899 GCA_038213735.1 Vicinamibacterales bacterium
CATGTGGAACGTCCGCCGCCTGTGCAACCAGATCCTGTGGATGGAAGAAGGCACCGTGCGCGCGCACGGCCCGGCCGGCGAAATTGCCGAGCGTTACATGAACGAGGTCAACCTCCAGGCGCTCGCCAACCAGGAGACCTCGCTACAGAGCCACCGCGGCGGCACCGGTGAAGTGCGCTTTGATCAGGTTGAGGTCGTCAACCAGTCGGGCGCGCCGGCGACCACCTTCGCCGTTGCCGATACCCTGGTAGTGCGCGGCACCTATACGGCTGCGGTCTCGGTCGAGCGTCCGGTGTTCCAGGTGGCCATTGTCGATGTCGATACCGGCGTGATCGTCACCACGGCCAACAGCGCGCGTGCCAACGTGCCGGCCACGGTGTCAGGCCCGGGCACCATCGAAATGCGCTTCAGCAGTTTGCCGCTGCGGCCGCGGCAGTACGTGCTGCGGCTGTCGATCACCGACGCCCACCAGTTGGGCTCATACGACGAAATTCTGGCCGGGCCGCGATTTGCCGTGACCGGAACCGGTGGCGGCGTCGACAGCCTGGCCGACGAGCAGGATGGCCTGGTGTCGGTGCCTTGCGACGTCAGCCACCGGGTCCTGGGGTCTTGAGGTCTTGAAGAATCCCGCCATCTTCGTGTCGGTGCCGCATGGCACGAGCGCGGGCAACATGCTCCGGGCGGGAGGCCTGCTCGATCGGCTGCGCGAGCATGACCCGGCGCTGCCGATCGTGCTGTTCTCGCCGATGGCCCGCGACGCCGCGTTCGTTAAGGAGTTCGAGCGTCCGAACGTGTTGCTGTTGGACCAGCCGTCCCACGTGCCGAGCGGCCTTGAAGCGCGCCTGGTCTCCCTGCTCCAGGCCGCATTTCTTAGCCGCGGACGCACCGAGTCGGTGCGCATCCGAATGATGGAAGCGCGCGCCAACGGCATCATCCGCTGGCTCGGCCTGAAAGCGTTGCTCGGCCGGCTGGTGTCGCGAGCCTCGGCGCCCTATGCCCTGTCGGACCGGCTGGTGTCGCATCCGCGCATGGAGGAGTTGTTCGATCAGCATCAGCCTGCCCTGGTGGTCTGCGCCAATCCCGGCCTGGTGTTTTCCGAAGTGCCGCTGATGCGGACTGCCCGCCGCCGCGGTGTGCCGTGCATGGTAATCGACGCCAGTTGGGACAACTTCACCAACAAGCTGCTGCCGGTGCGCCAAGCGGATCGGTTGGTGGTGTGGAACGACATCATGAAGGAGCAGGCCGTGCGCCTGCATGGCTACCGTCCCGAGGCCGTGTCGGTGGCCGGTGCGCCCCAGTTCGACGTGCACTTCCGTGCCCAGGCCCGCTGCACCCGTGCGGAATTCTTCCAGCGGATCGGCGCCGACCCGTCGCGCAAGCTGATTGTGCTGACGACGACGCCGCGGTCGTTGTATCGGCATCACGATTACGTGCTGCGCGAGTTGAGCGCGGCGATCGCGGGCGGGCCGCTGGCCGGCGCACAAGTGCTGGTCCGCCTGCATCCGCGCGACGAGGTCGAGGCTTACCGCGAGTTCGACGGCGTACCGAACGTGATTATCGAAAAGCCGTTCCGTCACACCGTCACCGTCGCCGACGGCCTGGCTATCGACGTCATGCCCGAGCACCAGCGTCACCTCGGCGACACCTTGTGCCACGCCGACGCGGTCGTCAACGTGGCGTCGACCATCACCATCGAGGCATGCATTTTCGATACCCCGGTGGTCAACATCTGCTTCGACGGCCCCGGCGGCGAGCCCTACGTCCGGTCGGCCACGCGGTACTACAGCTTCACGCACTACGTGAACATCACCAATCGCGGCGCGGTGCGGGTGGCCAAGTCGGCGGCCGAAATGGTCGAGTTCGTGGCCCGTTACCTGGCCGATCGCTCGCTTGATGCCGAGGGCCGGCGGCAGGTCGTGCTCGACCAGTGCCAGTTCACCGATGGGCAATCGGCCGCGCGCGTGACCGCGGCGGTGATCGCCGAATTGGGTGGGCCGGCAAGGCGCCACAACGCCGCATGAGGATCTGTCATGTCGCGCCAGAGTTGCTGCCGGTGCCGCCGATCAAGGGCGGCGCGATCGAGCGCTGGGTCCGCGATGCCGCCGTTCGACTGGTGGGCCGCGGCCACGAGGTGCATGTGATCTCCCGCGATCGTGGCGACGCGGCGGTGACCGACACGATTGATGGCGTGAACTATCACTACATCGCCATTCCTGCCTGGCTCGACGAGGGCCGGGCCGCGGCGCTCTTCCGTGGGGTGTGGTACTACCTGGCGGTGCGCCGCGTGTTGGCGCGGCTGTCTCCCGAGATCGTGCATCACCACAGCCGGCCGGCCGGCTTGTGGCTGAGCCACCCGGCCGGTTCGTCGTCTCGGCTCGTGATTTCGTTGCACAGCATGGACTACGGCTGGGGCTTCGGCTATCGCGCCTGGGATCGACGCTGGTTCGCTCGCGGCCTGGGCATGGCCTCGCGCGTGCTGTGTGTCTCGAAGTTCATCGAACGCCACACTCTGGAACGGTACCCGGGTGTCCGGCAGTCGGTGACGACGGTCTACAACGGCGTCGACGGCGATCTGTTTCGGCCGGGAGTCGGAGTGCGGGAGCCGACGGTCCTCTATGTCGGTCGAGTCGAAGCTCGCAAGGGCGTCAAGGTCCTGGTCGATGCCTTCGAGCAGGTGATCAGCAGGCGGTCGACCAATGCACGGCTTCGAATTGTCGGCCCGCATTCGTACTGGGACGCGCAGCCGTCGGGGTACTACGCCGAGATCAAGGCACGCTGCGACGCCAACGACCGCATCGAGCTGCGCGGGCCAACCTATGTCGATACCGAGCTGGCAGCGGTGTATCGCGACGCGTGCGTCAGCGTGGTGCCCTCGACGTTTCCCGAGGCGCTGGGCCTGACCTCGATCGAGGCGCAGGCATCGGGGACCCCGGTGATCGTGTCGGACGCGGGCGGCCTGCCCGAAACGGTGGCGCCGGGCGAAAGCGGTTTGGTGTTTGCCAACGGCAACGTCGAGCAGCTGGGCGAAGCCGTGTTGAACGTGCTCGAATCGGAGCCACGCCGCGCCGCCATGGCGACCGCCGCCCGCCGCTGGGCGATGCAGAGGTTTTCGTGGGAGACGATCGCGGCCGAACTCGAAGCCGTCTATACCGCGGCGTTGCAGGCGCCGAGGGCCGCGGCATGAAGGTCGCCCTGCGAGACGACGACACGTCGTACTTCACAGAGCCCGACCGTCTGGAGTCCGTGTATCACGACATCTGGGATCGGCTGCCGGTGGCCCTGGCGGTGGTGCCACACGCCGCGGGCTTTGCCGACAAGGCCATCCCGCAGCAGTACTGGCACGCGGAGCGGACCTTTCCCCTCGAAGAGAACCCGGAGCTCGTGGACCGGTTGCGCACGCATGTTGCCGCCGGGCGCGTCACCGTCGTCCAGCACGGCTTCACGCATGAAGACTTTCCAGGCGGGTACGAGTTTCAGGCCGCACCCGATCTCGAACGGCGGCTGGGTGATGGCCGGTCGTATCTCGAGCGCGTGCTTGGCAGCCGGGTGACGATGTTCGTGCCGCCGCACAATGCGTTGTCGAAGCGCGGTTTCTCGGCCATCAGCGCGGCGGGTCTCAACCTGCTTGGCACCTTCCTGTCGTTCCGGCCGTCAATGCGTCCGTGGGATGGCCACACCCTGGCGAACTGGTGGCGCATTCGCCAGTATCGCGCCGCGACCGGCCGCAGCAAGGCCGATCGGCTGATCTATCCGCACGTGCTGCGATATGCGAATCACGCGGAGTTCGGGTGCCATAGCCTGATTCCCGGCACGACGGTCGACGAGCTGGTCGCCGGATTCGAAGAGGCGCGGCGCGCCGGCGGGCACTTTTGCATCGCGACGCACTACTGGGAAGTGGACACCGTGCTGAAGGACGTGCTGCGACGCGTCCTCGATCACGCTGGCCGCTATCCCGAGGTCGAGTTCGTCTCGGCGGAGCGGCTGTTCGAGCCGGCCCCAGCGCCATGACGGGTTTCAAGAACACACCGGTGCTGGTGATCGGCGGCCTTGGCTTTATTGGCGGCAACCTGACCGCCCGCTTGAGGGCCGAGGGCGCGCAGGTCACGGTGCTGACCCCCGCGCGCACCCGCTACGCCGCCCTCGCGGATCAGCTCGAGGCCGATGGCGTGGTCATCGTCAACGGCGACATTCGCGATCGCGCGCAGGTAGGGACGGCGGTCGAAGGGCAGTCGCTGGTGTTCAACCTGTCGGGGCAGTCGGGCGCGGTCCGCAGCATGGACGATCCCTGGACCGATCTCGACCTCAACTGCCGCCGCACGCTGGTGCTGCTCGACGCGCTCCGGCACGTAAACCCGGGCGCCAAGCTGGTCACGGTGGGGTCGCGCCTCGAGTACGGCCGTCCGGAGTCGATGCCGGTGGAGGAGTCGTCGCTCGGCGAGCCGCTGTCGGTGCACGCCATCCACAAGCGGACCGTGGAGCAGTACCTGCGCCTCTATCGACGACTGTTTGGCTTGCGGTTCACGATCGCGCGCGTGACCAATCCGTATGGACCCGGTCAGCCGGCCGGCCGCACCGCTTACGGCATCATCAACCGGTTTATCCACCTGGCCCTGGCCGGCGAGGCCCTCACGTTGTATGGCGACGGCCGGCAGCTCCGCGACTACATTCACGTTGACGACGTGGTGACGGCGCTGCTGGCGTTGGCTGCGGCGCCGGGCGCTGATGGCCTGGCCTACAACGTCGCGAGCGGCACCGGCACGGCCATGGCCGATCTGGCGGCGATGGTCATCGAGATTGCCGGGTCCGGACGCATTGCCCACACCGAATGGCCGGCGCTGGCGGCGCAGATCGAGACCGGCGACTTCGTGGCGCACATCGGCCGGATTCGCCGCGACGTGGGGTGGGCGCCGAGCATTGGCCTGCGCGACGGACTGTCGCAAACCGTGTCGCACTATCGGAGCCTTGCGTCGTGATGACTGCCACCCCCACCCGCGTTCTCTATCTTTCTCACGCCTTTGCGGTTGGCGGCGCGGAGGAGATGGTGCTCAACCTGGTGCGCCACCTGCCGTCTCAGTACCAGCCGGCGGTCGCCTGCATCTACGAGGCCGGGCCGATCGGCCTCGAGATCGAGCGGACCGGCGTGCCGTTCAAGGTACTGGGCCTCAAGCCCGGGCTGCTGCGCCCCTTCGACGTGATGCGCCTGCGCGATTTTCTCTACGAGTGCCAGCCCGACATCGTGCACACGTTCCTGCTGACGGGCAGCCTGTATGGCCGGTTTGCGGCGATGATGGCGCGCGTGCCCGTGGTGGTGGGCACCGAGGTCAACGTCTACGAGCGAAAGCGAACGCTGCATGCGCTGGCGGAACGCTGGCTGATGCGCGACACCGACGCGGTGGTGGCATCGGCCGAATCGGTGCGCGACTTCTACATCCAGCAGGTCAAGGCCGATCCGTCCAAGGTCGAAGTGATCTACAACGCCGTCGACTGGGCCCAGTTGCAGACGACCGTCGAGCGCGATGAGCTGCGCGCGTCAGTGGACGTGCCGGCCGGGGCGCCCCTGCTGACCATCATCGCCCGGTTGACCGAGCAGAAGGGCCACCGCATCCTGCTCGACGCGCTGGCCCGCCCCGACCTGGCTCAGGCGCACCTGCTGGTGGTGGGCGATGGTCCATTGCGAGCCGCTCTGGAGCGGCAGGCCTTGGGCCTGGGGCTGTCGGCGCGCGTGAGGTTCGTGGGTGCGCGCCGCGATCTGGGCAACATCCTCGGCGCGACGGATGTGTTCGTCATGCCCTCGTTCTGGGAAGGGCTGCCGCTGGCGATGGTGCTGGCCATGGGCGCTGGCCTGCCGGTCGTAGCGACACGAGTGGCCGGCATCCCGGAGGTAGTGCAAGACGGCGTGACCGGCTTGCTGGTGCCCCCCGGCGACAGCAGCGCGTTGGGCGCCGCCCTGTCACGGGTCGTCAACGACGACCCGACGCGGGTGCTGCTGGGTCAGGCCGCGCGCGCGTTCGTGCGTCCGCGATTTGGCATCGATGGCTACGTGAACGCGATCACCGGTCTCTACGATCGGCTCCTGACTGCGAAAGGGCTCGCCTGAGCACCCCAAGCACGTTAGGCACCCTAGGCCCCCCAGGCCCCCCAGGCACCTTAGGAATCGTGTATCACATGCCCTTCTGGCAGACCGCCGACGGCAGCGTGTGGGAAGCAGAGGGGTCGTTCGGCCGCTACGTGGATTCGCTGGCCCCGTACTTCGACGAGATCGTGTTGTCGGTCCCCGTCTTCGCGACGCCGCCGGCTTCGGGCTCCCGGTTGCGAGCGGCCAACGTGCGGCTGGCGCCGTTGCCGTACTTTCCCGGACCGCGGCAGTTCTACCCGATGTTGCCGGCCATGCGCCGCAACCTGCGCGAGTTCGTCCGCCAATGCGACGTGATCCACCTGCGGGTGCCGACCCCGGCGGCGATCTTCGCGTTCCGCCTGGCGCAGGCCGCGCGAAAGCCGGTGTTCCTGCTGGTGGTCGGCGACTACCAGGCGCTGCTGCCGCACCTGGGATACCGCGGCCTCAAGAAGCTGATGTTCGGCGCGTACGTGGCCTTCGAGGAATGGGCGCTGCGCCACATGACCACGCGGGCGATGACCTTTGCCAACGGCGCGGCGTTGCGCGAGAAACACGAGCGCCAGGGTGCGACGGTGATCGAAACCAAGACCACCACGCTCGGCCTCGCCGACATTGCGTCGCGGGCCGACACCTGCAGCGGCCCACAGATCAAGTGCCTGACGGTGAGCCGGATTGATCCGCGCAAGGGTCTGCGCGTCCTGCCCGGCGCCATTGCGTCGCTGGCGGTCCAGGGCCGCGACGTTACGATCGATATCGTGGGCCCGACCATCGGCCAGATCGGCGATGCCGAGCGCGACGCCATTGCCGCTGAAGCTCGCCGGCTTGGCGTAGAAGATCGCGTGCGGCTTCGGGGACCAATCCCGCTCGACCAGTTGATGCCGCTGTACCAGCAGTACGACGTGTTCGTGTTGCCCACGCAGCCGGGCGAAGGCATTCCGCGCGTCCTGCTGGAAGCGATGGCCGCGGGCCTGCCGGTTGTCACCACCGGCGTGTCAGGCATTCGCAGCCTGGTCCGGCACGGCGAGAACGGCGTGTTGATTGCCGAGAGCTCGGCCGAAGCGATCGCCACCGCGCTCGCCCAGATCATGTCGGACGCCGCGCTGCGGCGCCGCATCATCGACGGTGGCTATTGGACAGCGCGCAACCACACGCTCGAGCGGCAGGCCGCGTCGATGATGGACGCCGTCTCCGAGCGGCTGGGCCTGTCGCTGCACCAGGTGGCGCAACCGGCATGAAGATTTGTTTCGTGATTCCCAGCTTGACCAGCGGCGGCGCCGAGCGGGTGGCGGTCACGGTGCTGAGCGCGCTCGATGCGGCGCGCCATGAACGTGTCTTGTATTTGTTCAGCGGTGAGCGTGGTGTCTATTTCGACCGGGTCGCGCCGGACGTGCGGATCGTGATTGCCAGCCGGCGCTCGTGGCCGGGCCGCCTGTGGGAACTGGTCCGCTTCCTGCGCGAGACGCGGCCCGATGTGGTGATGCCGTTCCTGAGCTACTTCATCACGGCCACGGCCGTGTGGGTCTCCCGAATCCCGGCCCGCGTGATCTTCAACCAGGGCACGCCGACCACTGGCTTTCTCGACGATCCGGACTTTGCCTGGCGCGGGCCGTGGAAGCGGCGGTTGTTCTCGATGGTGACTCGCTGGTGCTATCGGCGAGCTGACGCGGTGGTCGTGACGTCCGCCGGCGTCGCGGATGATCTGACGATCAACTACGGCGTGCCGCGGACCCGGCTGCGCGTCTTGCACAATCCGGTGGACATCGAGGCCATCGCCGCCGCTGCATCGGGCGCGCCTGACGGATCGATTCCCCATCCGCTCGTGGTCGCCGCCGGGCGGCTGGCCGGCGTCAAGAACTACCCGCTGCTGCTGGCCGCCGTTGGGGGACTCGTCGACCCGACACCGGTCCACGCCTGGATTCTTGGCGAAGGCGACGAACGTGCCCGGCTCGAGACACTCGCGGCGGCACCGGCCCTGGCGGGCCGCGTGCGCTTCCTGGGGTTCCAGCAGAACCCGTGGGGGATCATCGCGCGCGCCGACGTCTTTGTGCTGACCTCAACCTACGAAGGCTTCGGCAATGTCCTGGTCGAGGCCATGGCGTGCGGCACTCCGGTGGTGGCGACCGAATCGGCGGGGACCAGGGAGATCATCGAGCACGGCGTGAACGGGTTGCTGGTGGCACACGACGCCCCCGCGGTCGCGGCGGCGATCGCCGCGATCCTGGCCGACCGGTCCCTCCGCGAGCGGCTGGTGGCACGGGCGAGGCGCGACGTCGATCATTACGCGCTGCCGCGCGTGGCCGAGCGCTACGATCGGCTGTTCATGGAGTTGGCGGCTTGAGCGCCGTACTGCAGCGGCACCCGCTGGCCGTGGCGGCCGCCGCCGGCGTGGCACTCGGGGCCGCCTATTCGCTGTCGCCGATGACGGTGCTGTGTTTGCCGCTACTGCTGATACTGGCGATCTGGGCGGGGCGCGGCCTGCCGCGGAGCGAGCGGCGGTGGTTCGTCTCCCTGATCGCGGTGGCCGTGCTGGCGCGCCTCGCGGTGATCGCGGTCTTGTTTCTCACCGCCGACCCCGGGGAGCCGTTCGCGACGTTGTTTGGCGACGAGCAGTTCTTCAAGAACCGCACGCTGTGGATGCGCAATATCGGCCTGGGCGTCGGGGTCTCAAGGGCCGACATCATCTACGCCTACGACGAGGTCGGGCAGTCCAGCTACCTGTACCTGCTGGCGTACCTGCAGGCCTTGCTTGGTGACCTGCCGTACGGCGTACACGTGATGAATGCCACCGTCTATCTTGCCGGCGTCCTCCTGGTGTATCGCTATGTGCGTCCGGTCTTTGGAGAGGTCCCGGCGCTGGCGGGCCTGTCGCTGCTGTTGTTCTTCCCGAGCTTGTTCGTGTGGTCGATCTCCGCGCTCAAGGAGCCCATCTACACACTGGTCGCTGTGGGCGAGTTGTTGTGCTGCATGTGGCTGGTGCGCGGGCGCATCTGGCGGCACCGGGTTGGCGCAGCGGTGGGATTGGTCGCTGCCATCTTCGCGCTCGAGTCGCTGCGCCGCGGCGGCATGGTGGTGGGCATCGTGGGAGCCTTTGGCGGTCTGACGCTGGGCATCATCGGCAGCCGGCCGCGGCTGGCGTGGGCCGCCATGGCGTCGGCGCCGGTGCTGATTGTGGCGTTGCTTATCGTGCCGCCCTTTCAGGAGCGGCTGCTGGGTGCGGTGCGATCAGCCGCCGTTTACCACGGCGGGCACATCGGCTCGTCGGGCTACTCGTACAAGATCCTGGACCCCCGCTACTATCACGACGGCCGCCGGTTGTGGGCCATGCAGCGGCGCGAGGCCGGGCAATACGTCGTGCGGTCGGTCGTCAGCTACCTCACCGAGCCGGTGCCATGGCGCGCCGAGTCGGCAGGGCTTAGGGCCTACTTTCCCGAGCAGATGCTCTGGTATGCGCTGCTGGCGTTCGTCCCGTTTGGCCTGGTTGCCGGCTTCCGCCTCGATCCGTTGTTGACCGGCCTGCTGGCCTCGCATGCCGGGGCGCTGATCATGCTGGTGGCGCTGACCAGCGGTAACATCGGCACGCTGATCAGGCACCGCGGCCTCGCCTTGCCCTACCTGGCTTGGTTGGCCGGCCTGGGCTTCTGCCGCGTCGTGAACTACCTGATCTCCAACAACCGCACACCAGGGGTGATTCCGCATGGCGATCGTTGACCATCAGGGCCGGCTCTTCGGGCGCCTCAATCTGCTCGACGCGATCGTCGCGCTGCTGGTGCTGGCGCTGATCCCGCTCAGCTATGGCGCCTACCTGCTGTTCCGGACGCCCATGCCGGTGCTGACGGCCGTCGTTCCGGCCGAGATGACCGTTGGTCCCAACATGCGGTTCACGGTCCGCGGCGAGAACCTGAAGCCGTACCTGCGAGTCTCGGTGGGGGTCGTCCAGGGGCGGACCTTCCTCTTCAACGACACCACGGAGGCCGAGGTCGACCTGGCTGAAGTGCCGCCGGGTGTTTACGATGTCGTGCTCTACGACCACGCCCAAGAACGTTCACGCCTGGCAAACGCGCTGACCATTCATCCGTCCGCACTGCCCGACGCCAAGGTCGTGGTCGTCGGGATGTTCGGCAACCTCACATCCGAGCAGGCGTCGAGTTTGAAAGTGGGCCTCGTGATTCCGTCGGTGGGCGAGGTGGTCGCGGTGGGCAAGCCGGTGCCACAGATCGCCCGAATCTTCTCTCGACCGAACATCGTCCAGGTACCGGTTCCCAACTCGCTGATGGTGCCGGTAATGATGAGCATGGGCTGCTGGGTCCGCTCTTCCCAGGGCGAGCCGGAGTGCGTGGCCAACAGCGTGGGCCTCCATCCACTAGGGCTGCTGTTCCTGCCGACGCCTATGGGTACCTTGCCGTTCCAGGTCGACCAGGTGCGCGGCACGCAGCCGCTGGTGCCGCTCGAGATCACCGTCAGGTTCAGCGGTCCCCCCGAAGCCCTGGTCCTGCTGAAGGTCGGCGATCAGGATCACGGTGCGGTCGCCAACGAACTGTCGATTGGCGGCACCGTCACCGGCGTCACCGGCGGTGGCGGCTCCCGAGATGCGCGCATGACAGTGAATGGCCAGCAAGGCTCCGCCGGCTGGCTCTACGACAACCAGCCGTTGCGCGTGGGCGGCGGCTTCACGCTGACCACCCCGGGATACCAGTTGAGCGGCACCGTCGTGCGAGTGACGGCGCCGCCGGGAGCCGGCCGGTGAGCAGGTACCTCGAGGTCGACCGGCGCGTGACGACGGTGATCAAGTCGAGCGTCGTCTTCGGCCTGTTCGATCGAGCGCTTGACCGCGTGTGGCGGTCGGGTGCGACGTCGGCGGCCGTGACGATGGCGACCGGAGCCGCGAGTGCGTGGACCGGGCTCGACGTCAGCGTTCGTCGCGTGGCCGTAGGCGCCATGCTCGTCGTGGCGGTGGCCGCCCACATCGTGTTCACGTTACTGACGCAGGTGCCGCCAGGATGGCTCTGGCTCGTGCTGCCCGGCATCTTCGGCGCGATCGGGCTTCTGTTGGCTGCCGCGCCAGGTGTCCGAGGGGTGACCAGGCGTTGACCGCCGGCGACAGGCCCGTGCGAGTGTTGGCGCTGTCGCCGATTCCTGAAGAAGGCGCCGGCTGCCGTTTTCGCATCGCGCAATACATTCCGTATCTCCGTGAAGCCGGCTTCGAGGTGACGATCAGCTCGTTCTACACGCCCGAGTTCTTTCGACTGGTCTACAAGCCCGGCAACTACATTCGCAAGGCCCTGTCGTTTCTCCGCCTCGCCATGCGCCGATTCCGCGAACTGAACGACCTCGATTCCTACGACCTGGTGTTCCTGTATCGCGAAGCCATTCCGCTGGGGCCGCCGCTCGTCGAACGCGCCATCGCCCGTCGTGGCAAGCCGATCGTGCTGGATTTTGACGATGTGATCTTTATGAGCAACGTGAGCGAGGCCAACCGCGCGATTGGGTTCTTGAAGAACCCGGGACGGGTCGCGGAAGTGATCCGCCTGAGTGCCCGGGTCGTGGTGGGCAACGAGTTCCTGGCCGGCTATGCGCGTCGATATAGCGACCAGGTGACAGTGATCCCCACAGCCGTTGATACCAACCGCTTCGTACCCCGCTCCGCGACTCCCGCGCAGTCCGGGCGCGAGCTGGTGGTCGGGTGGATTGGCAGTCCGACAACCTTTCCCTACCTGCAGGACCTGGCGGGTGTGCTGGCGCAGGTCGCCGGACAGCACCGCTTTCGGTTGAAAGTTAGCGGAGCGG
>JBBQSP010000120.1:0-11840 GCA_038213735.1 Vicinamibacterales bacterium
TCTTCAGGAGTTGTTCGAAAAAGTCGGCCCCGTGGAATCGGTCACGGTGATGCGCGACATGGCCACTGGACGCGCCCGCGGTTTCGGGTTCGTCGAGATGGGCACCGATGAAGGCGCCCAGAAGGCCATCACCGAGCTGCACGAATCGCAGCTGGGTGGCCGGACGCTCACTGTGAACGAAGCGCGTCCCAAGGAAGCCCGCGGCGGTGGTGGCTTCGGTGGTGGCGGCGGCGGCCGCGGCGGTGGTGGCTTCGGTGGTGGCGGCGGCGGCCGTGGCGGCAGCGGCGGCGGTGGCGGTGGCGGCGGACGGCGCGAGCCGCGCTGGTAGGCCTACGCTAAATGGCTACGCGAGGACCCCTCGGCAGAGGCAAGCGCGAACGCGAACGTGCGCGAGTCGAAAAGCAGAAGCAGAAAGTCGTGCGCCGCGAAGAAACGAAGCAGCGGCGCAGCCAGGTTGGCCCAAACGACCCTAGCGGAGTGGATCCGGACATTGCGGGCATCGTCCCCGGTCCGCAGCCCAATCCGTGGCTCGATGACCTGGTCGATGAGCCAACCGAGGACTCAGACACTTCCGACAACGACGAAGGCCGGGGCTAACCCCCGGCCTTTCGTCTTTCTAGTGGAGACAAACCTTTAGGTTTGTCTATTTCAGCTTCGCGCCGGTCAACTGCGCGACACCCGCGAGCGTCGTCTGCGCCGCGTTCAATCCCAACCGGAAATCCTTGTCCGAATAGGTCGCGAACACGTCGGTCGGCTGGTGCCAGTGCGGGTTCCAGCCGTTACCGGTGTGAACGCCGCGCTCGTTCTCGCGCAGGCTGATCGACGGCACGTGATCCATGAACGCGGTGGAGTCGGTGTTGGTCATGTGCTCACCGACGTTCGACGGATAGTCGGTGGCGTACTTCTCGTTCGCCGCGTGCAGGGCCCACGCCAGGTCCTTGGCGCCGGCGAGGAACTTTGACGTGACCTGGAACTCGATGTTGACGTCGGCTTCCGGCCGCTGTTCGGGGTTGAGCGTGCCGTCGGCGCGGGGCATGCCGTGGTCGAACATCATCATGTCGTGCTGGATCATGCCGACCCACTTCGGTTCGGGGTAGCGACCCGAGCCCGGTGGATCTTCCTTGCCCTGCAGATCCTTGCGCTGCTCGACGTAAGCATAGGCGCCGTTGAGACCGGTCTCTTCGTTGTTCCACAATGCGAAGCGGATCGATCGATCGGTGACGACATCGGGTGAGCTGAAGACGCGCGCCAGTTCCATCACGAGCGCGGTGCCCGAGCCGTTGTCGTTGGCCGCCTCGCCCCAGCCGTGGCCGTCCATGTGCGCGCCGATGATGTACATCTCGTCGGGCCGGGTCGCGCCGATCTTGGTGCAGTAAACCTGTTCACGCGGGCCGTCGGTGGCGGGCTCGGAGTTGAGCGCGCGCAGCTTCTCGTCGGGCTGCTTCATGGGGTCGTTGTTGACGCCGGTGGGAGCGCGGATGCCGCGCGGCCGTCCGCCGCCAGAGGCCGTGGGAACGGCATTGGGATCCGGAGCCGGGCGTTGCTGTTGGCCCGTGTTCGGCTTGCGGATCGGCGTGGTGTAGGTGTACTTCAGCCGCTCGGTGTTGGTGCAGCCGTAGCTCTTCAGCTGCGCCTCGATCCAGTCCACCGCCTTGCGGTTGCGCTCGGTGCCCTGGCGCCGATCGCCAAACTGCGTGAGACCCTTCACCGTGGCTTTGTACTTTTCCAGGTCGAGCCGGCCGACCAGCGTTCTCACGGGGTCAGTAGCGGCAGGTGCGGCGGGGGCGGCTTGTTGTGCGGTCAGCGAGACCGTGAGCGCGCAGATGGCGCCCAGGCCCAGAACAATTCGTTGCATGCCGGAAAGTCTACCCTGTCTTGAGCGAGAATGGTCGGGTGCGGCGGATAGCCCTCGTCCTGCTCGTGACCCTGGCGCTTGGCGTCAGCGGCGAAGCGCAGCGCCGCGGTGGCGGCCGCGGCTTCAACCTGCAGTTTGCCACCGCCGACGACTTCGACGGCCGCTTCCAGTTCTGCCGCGCCGCGTTCCGCCAGAACCGCGCCGGCGATGGCGGCAACTGGGCTGTGGACTATCCGCGCGCCGACATCAACGTGTCAATCCGCCTGTCAGAACTCACCAAGACGACGGTCGCGTTCGACGGTCCTCAGGATCCCCGTCACGCCGTCGTCCGCCTGACCGACGAAGCGCTGTTCCAGTGTCCGTTTGTGATGATGACCGAGGTGGGCGCCGCGTACCTGGATGACGCTGAGGCCGCCGCCCTGCGCACGTATATCGACAAGGGCGGGTTCCTGTGGGCTGACGACTTCTGGGGCGAGTACGCCTTCCAGGTCTGGGCGGAGCAGCTGGCGAAGGCCCTGCCGCCCGCCCAGTACCCCATCATTGACTTGCCGCCGGAGCACCCGTTGTTTCGCGCGCAGTTCATTCTCGCCGGCATGCCGCAGATTGCCTCGATCGGCCACTGGTTCAACAGCGGCGGCGGCACCTCCGAGCGCGGCCAGGACAGCGCCGTGCCGAACGCGCGCGCGATTGTCGATGGCCACGGACGCATTCTCGTGCTGATGAGCCACAACACCGACATCGGTGACTCGTGGGAAGAGGAAGCGTCAAACCCGCAGTACTTCTACGAGATGTCCAGCAAGGGCTACGCCTTCGGGATCAACGTGTTGGTCTACGCGATGTCCCACTGACCGATGAGCGTGGTCACCATCCTCTACCTTGGGAGTACACGATGCAGATCGGCATGATTGGACTGGGGCGGATGGGCGCGAACATGGTGCGCCGCCTGATCAAGGGCGGCCATACCGCGGTGGGCTACGATCGATCGGCCGAAGCCGTGGCCGCTGTCACTGCCGATGGCGCGACCGGCGCCGCGTCGCTGGCCGAGTTTGTGCAGAAGCTTTCGACGCCGCGCACCATCTGCCTGATGCTGCCGGCCGCCGTCGTCGATCGCGCAATCGATGAGCTGTGGCCGTTGCTGTCGAAAGACGATTGCCTCATTGACGGCGGGAATTCCCACTATCACGACGATATCGCGCGAGCCGCCCGGCTGGCCGCCGACGGCCTGCACTACATCGACATGGGCACCTCGGGCGGCGTGTGGGGCCTCGAGCGCGGCTACTGCCTGATGATTGGCGGCGAGGCCGCGGTCGTGCAGCGGCTCGACCCGATCTTCAAGACGCTGGCGCCAGGCATGGGCACGATCCCGCGCACTGAAGGCCGAGACGCGCGTGGCGGGACCGCCGAACACGGCTACCTGCACTGCGGTCCGGCGGGCGCCGGCCACTTCGTCAAGATGATCCACAACGGCATCGAATACGGCATGATGGCCGCCTACGCCGAGGGCCTCAACATCCTCAGTCGCGCGAACATCGGCAAGGCGACGCACGCGCACGACGCCGAGACCACGCCGCTTCGCAATCCCGCTCATTATCAGTACGACTTCAACCTCGCGGACATCACCGAGGTCTGGCGCCGCGGCAGCGTCGTCAGTTCGTGGCTGCTCGATCTCACCGCCGAAGCGTTGGCGGCGGATCCCACGCTCGACAAGTTCGGTGGCCGCGTGTCCGATTCGGGCGAAGGCCGCTGGACCGTGCAGGCGGCGAATGACGAGGGCGTACCGGCGCATGTGCTGGTGGCCGCGCTGTTCGAGCGGTTTGCCTCGCGGGATCAGGATCTGTTCCAGAACAAGGTGTTGTCGGCCATGCGCTTCGGGTTCGGCGGCCATCACGAGAAGAAGGCGTGACCCCGCGACCCCAGCGCAGCGACGCTTTGGTGTTCTTCGGCGCCACCGGCGACCTCGCCTACAAGAAGATCTTCCCGGCGCTGCAGGCCATGGCCGGGCGCGGTGAACTCGACGTGCCGGTGGTTGGCGTGGCGAGGTCGGGATGGACCTGCGACCAGCTGGTCGAGCGGGCGCGGGCCAGCGTCACCGAGTACGGCGGCCTCGACGAGAAGGCGTTTGCCATCCTCACTGCCCGCCTGCGCTACGTTGACGGCGACTACAACGACCCGGCGACGTTTGCCGCGCTCAAGAAGGAACTGGGCGACGCCAGGCGGCCGGCGCATTACCTCGCCATTCCCCCCAGCCTCTTCTCCGCGGTGGTGCAGAACCTCGCCGCCGCCGGTTGCGCCGAGGGCGCGCGCGTGATCGTCGAGAAACCGTTCGGCCGCGACCTGGCCTCGGCGCGGGCGCTCAGCGAGACGCTCCACGCGTTCATTCCGGAGCACAGCATCTTCCGCATCGATCACTACCTCGGCAAAGAGGCGGTGCAGAACATCTTGTACTTCCGCTTCGCTAATGCGTTTCTCGAGCCGATCTGGAACCGGCACCACGTCGAGAACGTGCAGATCACCATGGCCGAGTCGTTTGGGGTGAGCGGCCGCGGCAGCTTCTATGAAGAAACCGGTGTCGTCCGAGACGTGATTCAGAATCACCTGTTCCAGATGCTGGGTCTGCTGGCGATGGAAGCGCCATCGAGTACCGTGCCCGATGCGATTCGCTCGGAGCAGGCGAAGGTGCTGCGGACGGTGCGCCCGCTCGATCCTGGCGACCTCGTGCGGGGACAGTTCAAAGGCTATCGCGACGAAGCCGGCGTGGCGGTGGGCTCAGAGGTCGCCACGTTCGCGGCGCTGAGGCTGTGGGTTGATTCCTGGCGTTGGCAGGGCGTGCCGTTCTTCGTGCGTGCCGGCAAGAAGCTGGCGGCGACCTGCACCGAGGTCGTGGTCGAGTTCAAGAACCCGCCGCAGGTGGTGTTCGACGAAGCCGCCCCCAGACAGGGAAATTACGTCCGATTTCGCCTCGGGCCGGATGTGGCCATTGCCATGGGCGCGCGCGTGAAGAAGCCGGGCGACGGGCTCACCGGCCATCCGGTGGAGCTATTGGCCGTGCCGTCATCGGGCCAGACGATGGATGCGTACGATCGCCTGCTGGGCGATGCGCTCGACGGCGACCCGACGCTTTTCGCCAGGCAGGACGTCGTCGAAGCGGCCTGGGCGATCGTCGATCCGCTGCTGGACTTGCCGCCCACAGGGCTGCACTTCTACGACCAGGGCACGTGGGGGCCGGCGGACGCCGAGCGGCTCACCGCCGACATCGGCGGATGGAACACGCCACAATGAACGCGCGCCGGGATCTCGCGCGCCTCACGTCACGCGGGCTTACTCGAGGCCGGCTTGCAGGGCTCGGAGCCACACCAGCATCGCGTCGGTGTGGGCCGGGCCCATGCGAATCAGCTGCTTCTGCGTCGACGTGAGCGACTCCAGCTTGGGATCGGCGTACGCCCACCGCGCGCCGGCCCCCTCCACGAGCAGCACCGGACCCTTCACGACTGGTGTGTCGAGCAGGACGTCGAGCGCCTGCCGCAGCGCGGTGTCGACGTTGCCGCCCGGGTGACCCATGTTCTGGTAGGCCTCGTTCAGCCGCGGGCGGATGGTTTTGTAGATCCGCGCGACCGCCGAAGCATCGATGGTCGTGACCGTGGTGACGAGGCCGTTGTAGCGCCGGTAGCTGGCGGGATCGATCGCGCGGCGGTTACCGGTTCGTGTGACGGACAGGCGTGAGGCCGGCGCCAGTTCCATGAATCCGCCGGCCGGGTTGTCGCCCTGCGAGGCCTTGGCGATCGCCGCCGCGAGTTGCCGCACCAGGTCGTCGGTGGCCAGCCAGCGCACCAGTTCAGGCCGGGTCGAGAGCGCCTGCAGTAACGGCCGCAGGAAGCCGTCCATGTCATCAAGCGGTGGCAGCGCGACCGGCGGTGGCGCGGCGGCCGTGATCGGCACTTCGGTGGCGGCCACGGCGGCCGGCGTCTGGTTCACCGGCGCCGGTGTGCGCCACATCCACCACGCGCCGCCGCCGAGCAGCGCGAGAATCGCCACACCACCGATCGCGATCGGCAGCAGTGGTGGGCCGTCGGACGCCCGCCCGCCCAATGCCGGTGTGGGCGTTCGCTCGAGCGGTTGGTCGTCTGGTTCAAATTCCATAAAGCCCTGCCTTCCAAACACCACGAAGGCCACGAAGGTCACGAAGCATTCTTTTGAAATACGACGCTTCGTGCTCTTCGTGCTCTTCGTGTTTGTTGTTCCCTACGGTGCGATCGCCGGCGGCACGCGCCGCTTCGATGACTGCTCGAACGCGTATGCCAGTTCGATCAGGCGCGGCTCGCTGCAGGCCATGCCGGTAAAGCTCACGCCATAGGGCGCGGGTGCCAGCGCGAAGCCGTCGGGATAGGCTGCCGGAGCAGGACCCGCGCTGATCGTCGGCCGGGCTGGTGCTCCGGCCGGCGGCGGCTGGGGTACGAACAGACCGAAGGGCACGATGACGGTGGGGTAGCCGGGCTTGGCCGCGATCCCGGCGCCGCTCGCGCCCGGGAACAGCAGCGCGTCGAGCTTCTGCGCCTTCATGACCTCGTCGATGCCGTGGGTCGCCGCCAGCTGGATGTCCTTGTCCCGATCCGCCTGCCACTTCGCGCGGTCCTTTTCGAGATCGAGCAGGTCCGACTGATCGAGGTTGGTCTGCGCGTATTTGATCGCGTTGCGATTGCCGTGCGCGGTGTTGAAGGTGCGCAGTTCGGCGAGGGTCTTGACCGGCGCGCCTGGGCCGAGCGTAGCAAGCCACGCGTTGAAGTCGCGTTTCATTCCGTACCACAGCACTGACGAACAATTCGGATCGCGCGGGCCGTTGCTGCAGCCGCCTCCCCACAGCAGGAAGTTGTTCTTCGGATCCTGGTCGACCACGCTGGGGATGTCGGCGTCGACGATCGTCGCGCCTTCTTTCTTCAGAAGTTCAATCGCGTCGGCCATGGACTTGGCCTGCGCCTCGTTCAAGCCACCGCGCGGGTTCGTCTCGCCAGGCAGCGTGATGCGGTCGTAGTAGTTCGCGCGTGGAATGCCGATGCGCGCGCCCTTCAGTCCTTCGCGCTTGAGAAACGGCGTGTAGTCGCGATTGGGCGGCGCTGGGCAGGCGCTGGTCGCGGCATCGTTGGAATCCGGCGCCGCGCTTTCGAGCGCGCCAAACAGGATCGCGGCGTCGGTCACCGACTTGGCCATCGGCCCGGCCGTGTCCTGGTCGGCGGTGATTGGAATCACGCCGTAACGGCTGATGCGGCCCACGGTTGGCTTGATGGCGGCAAGCATGTTCTGGTTCGCCGGGCTCAAGATCGATCCCGACGTCTCTGTTCCGACGTTCGCGGCCCAGAAATTGGCGGCCGTGCCAACGCCTGAGCTGGATCCGCCCGTGTTCAAGACCGGCCGGCCGTCATTCAGGCCCTGCCGCGGGTCGCGCCGGGCGTCGTACGGGTTCATCCCGTACCCGACCACCGCGCTGTAGTTGCCGGGCATGCCGTTGGTCACGAAATTGGCCAGTTCGGTCAGCGTGGTCTTCGCGATGATCACCGCGCCGGCCTCCCGCAGGTTCGCCGTCAGCGTGGCGTCGTACGACGGCACCAGGTTCTCGAACGCGATCGCGCCGCCGGTGGTGCGGAGGTCGGTCGTGTGGATATTGTCCTTGAGGGCGATTGGGATGCCGTGCAGCGGACCGCGGACCTTGCCCGCCTGGCGCTCCTGATCGAGCCGGTCGGCGTCCTGCAACGCCTTCGGGTTGACGGTGACGACGGCGTTGAGCTTGTCGTTGTAGAGCGCAATGCGCACCAGGTACTGCTCGACGATCTGGCGGGACGTGATGCGTCCCTCCTGCATCGCCCGCTGCATGTCGGGGATGGTGGCCTCGACGACCGAGAACGGTGCCTGGGGAGGCGGATCAGAAGCGGGGGAACACGCGCCAACCAACGTGGTGGCAAGAATCAGGGCAATGGCGAACGGTTTCATGCGGGCATCATGCGCCGAAGCGAGCAAGGCCCGCAAGCGCTTAGCTTCGCGAGCGGAGTTTTTTCAGAACCGCTTCGAAATCTTCGGGCGGCGGCGCCTCCACCGCGATGGGTGCGCCGGTCAGCGGATGCGGAAACGCCAGCGTCCAGGCATGCAGCATGTTGCGCTTCGCCACGGCCTTGGCGCTGCCGGTCCGCGACTGGCGCGCGTCGCCCTCGACATACACCCGTTCGCCGAGCAGCGGATGGCCCAGCTGCTCGAGGTGCAACCGAATCTGGTGCTGCCGGCCCGTGTGCAGGCGCAACTCGAGCAGAGCCGCGTCTTTCAGCCGTTCCTTCACCCGGTAGTCGGTCGCCGCCTCCAGCCCTTCGTCGTCGTCATCGACCAGCTTGCGGCGTCCGCTGCGGTAGCCGGTGGAGATCTTCGCTTCGATCGTGCCCTGTGGCGGGTTGGGAATGCCCTGGACAATCGCCAGGTAGTGCCGTTCGAAGGCATGGCGCTTGAACATCTCCCGGCCGGCGGCGTGCGTGTCCTTCGACAGCGCCACCGCCAACGATCCTGACGTGTCGCGATCGAGCCGATGCAGCATGCCGACGTAGCTTTTGTGGCCGAGCCTAAAGGCCATGTACTCGCGCACGCGCTTCAGCACGGTGTCTTCGGAGCTGCCCGCGTCAGGGCTGGAGGGGATGGACAGCAGGCCGGCCGGCTTGTTGAGCACGATGATGTGCTCGTCTTCGTGGAGGATCTCGAAGTTGGCGCGGGCCCGCGATTGGGCGGGGCGGTTGCGATTGAGCTCGATGCTCGCGCTCGGCCCCGTCTCGACGGCCTCGTCTCGCTGGATCTGGCCGTCGACGGTGACCTGCCCCTTGGCTATGGCCTCGCGGATCTGGCGCCACGAGAGGTCGGGATGCGCCTCTTTGAGGCGCTTATCGAGGCGCATCCCACCATGTTAGCCGCGCGGAGCGCGCAGCGGCACGAAGAACGAGCCGCTGCCGCGGGCGACGAGCAGGACGACCGGCTTATCCGACGCCGCCTCCAATCCTGTCCGCACCTGCTCGGTCGAGCGGACGGTCCGCCCGTTGATCTGCTGGATCACGTCGCCTTCCCGCAGGCCGGCGGCGGCCGCCACGCTCGACGGATCGATGTCGGTGATGACCACGCCTTCCACGTCGCGCGGCAGCTCCAGCCGGTCCGCGATCTGCGGCGTCAGCGGCTCGATGGTCAAGCCGAACTTGCCAGCACCGCTCGGGCCGGCGCCCTCGCCGCGATTGGCCGCCGTGCTGGCCGCCATCTCTTCGAGGGTTGCCTTGATCTCGTTCGACTTGCCTTCGCGCAACACCTGCAGCGTCACCGTGCTGCCAGGCGTGGTCGCGGCAATCTCGTTACGGAACGCGTTGGTATCGACCACCGGACGACCCTGATAGCTCAGGATGACGTCGCCCCGCTTGAGTCCCGCGCGAGCCGCCGCGCCGCCGGGCGTCACGTCACTGACCAGCGCGCCCTCGGTCTTGTCGAGGCCCAGGCCCGCCGCCAGGTCGCTCGTCACACCCTGCACCGTGACGCCGAGCCGGCCGCGACGCACACGGCCGTCGCTGACGAGCTGATCCATCACGTTCTTCGCCATGTTCGACGGCACCGCGAAGCCAATGCCGATGCTGCCGCCCGACGGCGACAGGATCTGCGAGTTGATCCCCACCAGCTCGCCGGCCGTGTTCACCAGCGCGCCGCCCGAGTTGCCCTGGTTGATGGGTGCGTCGGTCTGCAGGAAGTCCTCGTAGCTGCCGTCGCCAAGACCGGTCGCCCGGCCCTTCGCGCTGACAATGCCCATGGTCACGGTCTGCCCCACGCCGAGCGGGTTGCCCACCGCCAGTACCAGGTCGCCGATGCGCATGGCCGTGGAATCGCCGAACGGCACGACCGGCAGGTTGGTCGCGTCAATCTTGAGCACCGCGAGGTCACTCGGCTCGTCGGCGCCAATCAGCTTCGCATCGAGCACGCGCCGGTCCGACAGCTCCACCTGGATGCGGGCCGACTGCTCCACGACGTGGTTGTTGCTCAGGATGTAGCCGTCGGTACTGACGATGACTCCTGAGCCGAGACCCCGCTGAAGGGGCGACGGCATCGGGCGGCCGCCGCGCGGCGCGCGCTGCCCGAACAGATCACCGAAGCCCTCAGGGAGTTGCGGCAACTGCGTCATCCGCGGCGACGCGCTGCGCTCGGTACGAATGGTTACGACGGCCGGGGTGACCTTGGACACCACGTCCGCGAACCCCTCGGTGACAACGCGGCTCTGGCCGGCCTCTGCCGCGACTGGCGCGGCAATAGCGGCCTGGGCGACGGGACTGGCCGGCACACCGATCCAGGCGCCCACGCTGGCTGCGCTCAGGGCAAGTGCGACGGCTCCGGCTCTCATCTGTGAACGGGTCATGTAACCCTCCTCTTTCGTCTTCATGTCTAGTAAGACGTCGGATGGCCTTGCAGGAGCGTTACCCGCGGATTACATCGGTGTAATGGAAGATAGGGTGCCTAAGGTGCTTAAGGTGCCTAGGGTGCCTAAGGTGCCTAGGGTGCCTAAGGTGCTATTGCGGCAGGGTGATCGTGAAGGTGGAGCCGTGGCCGGGGGCGCTCTCCACCGCGACCGTGCCGCCCTGGGCTTCTACTGAAGCCCGAACCAGGCTCAGGCCGAGACCCAGCCCGCGGGTCGTGCGGCTCTGGTCGCCGCGGTACAGGCGATCCCAGATGCGCGGGATCTCATGTTCAGGAATCCCGGCGCCGGTGTCGCGCACGCGGATGCTGACGCCGCCGCCGTCAGGCCTGCCGGCGTCAACCTCCACGCGGCCGCCCGGCGGCGTGTACTTGATCGCGTTGTCGACGAGGTTGGCCAGCGCCTGGCGCAGCCGATCGCGGTCGGCCGTCACGATGAGTTGGTCGGGCACGGTCGCACGCAGCGTCACACCGGCGTCTTCGGCCGTGTCTTCGTAGACCGCGGTCACTTCGCCGGCGAGCTGCGCCAGATCCACGGGCTGCAGGTTCAGCTTCATGGTGCCGGTCTCGGCCTCGGAGATGTCCATCAGCGTGGTCAGCATCGACAGCACGCGATCCGATTCCTCCAGGCAGTCCGACAGCGCCTCGCGGTGACGGGCCGGATCGGTGGTGGCCAGCGCCGATTCCGCCGTGACGCGCAGGCGCGTCATGGGGGTGCGCAGGTCGTGCGCCACGTGATCGAGGGCGTTGTGCATGCCGTGGATCAGCGTCGTGATCCGCGCCAGCATGGCGTTGAACAACCCGCTCAACTCGTCGACCGCATCGCCGCTGCCGTAGACCGGCACGCGGTCGTCGGTCTGCCCGGTGCGGAGGATGCGCTGCACCGCATCGCGCAGGTCCCGCAGCGGCTTGAGCGTCGAGCGGGTCAGGAAGATGCCGCCGATGATGCCGATCGCGACGGCCGCGGCGGCGCCAAGCAGCAGCACGCGGCGGAAGTTCGACAGCAACTGATCGCGCGATTCGCTGGTCTTGCCGACCTGCAGGACGGTGCCGCCGCCGAGCGGCAACGTCGCCACTTCGAGCACCGCGTTGCGATCGCGCGCCGGCACCTGTCCCCAGATGTCGTTGGGGCCGCCGGGCAGCTCCGACAGGTCGAACGCGCCCCAGGTTTCGGGCAGCGAGTAGAGCAGCACATCCTGGAACGGCCCGACCAGCCGCACGAACAGCGGCTCGCGCAGTCCTGACCGTTGCTCGATCTCGATCGCGCGGGCCAGCGCCGGCAGGCCGCCGGCCTGGTAGCGCGTCGCGTACTCGCGCAGGGTCGACTGGATGATGTCGTGGTCGCGGGTCTCGAGCGATGCCGCCAGCAGGCCGTAAGTCAGCCCGGCGATGACCAACGTGCTGGCGAGGAAGGTGCCCAGGTACCACGCCGCCAGGCGGAGGCCGAGGGCCTGGCCGGCGCGCTCAATCCAGCTTGAGGACATAGCCCGCTCCGCGCACCGTATGGATCAGCCTTGTCGCG
>JBBQSP010000121.1:0-11833 GCA_038213735.1 Vicinamibacterales bacterium
ACATCGGTGTGAATCGAGTACGCGAAGTCGATCGCGGTCGAGCCCTTGGGCAGCACCTTGACCGTGCCGCGCGGCGTGAAGGTGTAGACCTCCTCGGGATAGAGATCGATCTTCAGGTTCGACAGGAACTCCTGCGGGTCGCGGGTGTCCTGCTGCCATTCGAGCAGCTGCCGCAGCCACTGGAAGTACTGCTCATCGCGCCCGGCGCCGACCCGCCCTTCCTTGTACTTCCAGTGCGCGGCAATGCCTTCCTCGGCCAGCCGGTGCATTTCCTCGGTGCGGATCTGCACCTCGAACGGGAAGCCGCGATCGCTAATCACCGAGGTGTGCAGCGACTGGTAGCCGTTGGGCCGCGGCATGGCAATGAAGTCCTTGATGCGCCCCGGCACCGGCGACCACGTCTGGTGGATAATGCCGAGCGCGGCGTAGCAGTCTTTCACCGACGGCGTGACGATGCGCAGGGCGACAAAGTCGTAGACCTGCTCGAGATCGATCTTCTGGGCCTTGAGCTTGAGCCAGATGCTGAACAGGCGCTTGACGCGGCCATCGACACTGATCACCGGCACCTGCGCCGCGAGTAACTTGGCGCGAATGTCGGCGGTGAGCTGCTCGATCATCCCCTCGGTGGGTTTGCGCTTGGCCTCCACCTTGGCACGCAGTGTCTCGAACGCGTCAGGCTCGAGGTAGCGGAACGACAGCTCTTCGAGCTCGTTCTTGATGCGGCTCATCCCGAGACGGTTGGCAATCGGCGCGTAGATGTCGAGGGTCTCTTGCGCAATGCGCGCGCGCTTGTCATCGGACATGTACTGCAGCGTGCGCATGTTGTGCAGGCGGTCGGCGAGCTTCACCAGGATGACCCGGATGTCATCGACCATCGCCAGGAGCATCTTGCGGAAGTTCTCGGCCTGCCGCTCCTCGCTCGACGAAAAGGGGATGGCGCCGATCTTGGTCACCCCCTCGACAATGTGAGCGACGTCCTCGCCGAATTTTTCGCGGATTTTTTCCGGGGTGGTCAGGGTGTCTTCCACCACGTCATGGAGCAGGCCGGCGGCAATGCAGACCGCATCGAGCTTCATGTCGGCCAGGATGTCCGACACTTCCAGCGGGTGGACGAGGTACGGCTCTCCCGAATGGCGGATCTGTCCCTTGTGCTCCAGGGCCGAGAAGACGTAGGCCCGGCGGAGCAACTCAAGATCGGCGTCCGGGCTGTAGCCCCGGACCTTGTCGAGCAGATCCTCGAAGCGAATCATGAAGTTCGGTGTCTAATGGGCTTATCGGTCCGAGTGGGCTTGAGGGGAAGCCCCGTAGCTCCATCATAGGGCATTGCCCGGGTCGAGGTTGCGGGGGGTCTGGAAACGAAGCTATACTTTCCGGCCTCGCGACTTGAACGTGTTTGACAGGGACTTACAGGGGGAATTCTGATGAGAAAGCGGTCTTCGGCAGCGTATTTGGCGCTGGTTATGGGACTGAGCGTCGCGCTTGCCGGTTGCGGATACATCGGTCAGGTCCGAGCCATGAAGGCGTTCAAGGACGGCAACAAGGCTTACGGCGCCAGCGATTGGCGGGCGGCAGTCGAAAAGTATGAGGAAGCGTCGAGACTCGACCCGAATAACGCGGCCATCTTCTTCTATCTGGCCAACTCGTACGACAACATGTACCGGCCAGCCCGTAAGGGCGAACCGGCCAACGACGAGCTGATGAACAAGGCCGTCGAGAACTACAAGCTGGCGAGCGAGAAGCTGACGGAAGACACCGTTCCCAAGCGGTCGCTGGCGCTCGAGTTCCTGGTCGCGGCCTACGGCCCCGACAAGCTGGCCGACCCGACCCAGGCCGAACCGGTGGTGAAGCGCATGATTGAACTGGCGCCCAACGAACCGACCAACTACTTCCAGCTCGCCAAGATCTACGAAGACTCGGGCGAATACCAGCTGGCCGAAGAAACCTACCTGAAGGGCCGCGACGCCAAGCCCAACGACCCGACCGTCTACCTGACGGTGGCCGGTTACTACAACCGCCAGGGCGACTTCCCCAAGCTGGTCGAGAACCTCCGCAAGCGCATCGAGCTCGAGCCGAACAACCCCGAGGCGCACTACACGCTGGCGACCTACCACTGGGACAAGGCGTCGCGCGACTTCCGCCTCACCGACGTACAGAAGCGGCAGCTGGTGCTCGACGGCCTCGTGGCGGTCGACAAGGCGCTCGAGATCAAGCCCGACTACATCGAGGCCATGACCTACAAGGGGCTACTGCTCCGCACGCAGGCACTGGTCGAAAAGGACCCCAAGAAGCAGCAGCTGCTGATCAGGGAAGGCACCGAGCTGGGCGACAAGGCCAACGCCATGCGCAAGGCAAAGGCAAGCAGCTAGAAACTAATCGACGCCCCGGTCGGGCGATCGACCAAAAACCAAGGAAAAGGCCGGTCCGCAGTCCGCGGGCCGGCCTTTTCTGTTTACCTACCCGTAACCTGCAAGTGCGATAATTCACACTCTGTTCAGGAGCGATGTACAAAATGAAACATTTGATTAGACTTGTCTTCTCCCTCTTCGCCGTTCTTGCCTTGGCGACGGTTGTCAACGCCCAGGGCGTCACCACCGGCGCACTCAGCGGTAAGGTTCTCGATTCACAGCAGCAGGCGGTTTCGGACGCCAGCGTGATCGCGATTCACCTGCCCTCCGGCTCCACTTACGAAGCCACCACCCGTTCCGACGGACGGTTTTCGATTCCCGGCATGCGCGTCGGCGGTCCCTACTCGGTAACGGTTGCCGCCTCAGGCACCGGCGCAGCGGCGTTCCAGCCGGAGACCCAGGACAACATCACGGTAAACCTGGGCGCCGCGACCGACATCGAGTTCACGATGCGCAATATCGCCATCAGCGAAACCGTGACCGTCACTGCGAAGTCCGACACGGTGTTCAACTCGGAGCGCACCGGATCGGCCACGACGGTGAGCCGAGAAACGATCGCCTCCCTGCCGACCCTCAACAACCGCATTGACGGCATCATCCGCCTGGCGCCGGAGGCCCGCGGCTTCTCAGTGGGCGGCCAGGACAGCCGGCTGAACAACATCACCGTTGACGGCTCGTACTTCAACAACTCGTTCGGCCTCGGCTCGGCGCCAGGCGAACGCACCAACGTCGCGCCAATCTCGATGGAGGCGATCGAGCAGGTGCAAGTGAGTGTCGCGCCCTACGACGTGCGCCAGGGCAACTTCGTCGGCGCCGGCGTCAACACCGTCACCCGCAGCGGCACCAACCAGTTCTCGGGCTCGGGCTTTTACCAGTTCCGCGACAACAGCCTGGTCGGCACTGAGGCCAAAACCGCGACGGTGAACCCGGGCACGTTCGACTTCAAGAATGGCGGCGCCTGGGTCTCCGGACCGATCCTGAAGAATCGACTGTTCTTCTTCGGCAGCGGCGAAGGCGAGAAGTTCATTCAGCCGGGCACCACGTTCCGGGCTAACGCCGGCGGCGAACCCGTGGGCGGGAGCATCACTCGCGTGCTTGAGTCGGATCTCACTGCGCTGTCGTCGTTCCTGCAGAGCAGCTTCCAGTACGAGACGGGTGGTTTCCAGAACTACGAGTTCGCCACGCCAGGCCGGCGCGCGCTCGCGAAGTTCGATTTCAACCTCAACAACCGGAACAAGCTGACGTTTCGGTACAACCAGCTTGACTCCGATACCGACGTGCTGCTCTCGAACTCATCGTCTCTCGGCTTCGGCAACCGCCGCACCAATACCTTCGGCCTGAACTTTGAAGCCTCAAACTACACGATTCTCGAGAACAACAAGTCCGCCATCGGCGAACTCAACACCATTCTCGGTACCAAGATGTCGAACTCGCTGATCGTCGGCTACAGCAAGTCGGACGAGAGCCGTGGCGAGATCGGCAAGCTGTTTCCGCTGGTTGACATTCTCCAGGCCAACACGGTCTACACGTCGTTCGGTTCGGAGCCGTTCACACCCAACAATGAGCTGCGCTACAACACCTTTCAGCTGCAGGACAGCTTCACCCGCTTCGGTGACAAGCACTCGCTGACGTTCGGGGTGAGCTTCGAAAAGTACCACTCCGAGAACGTGTTCTTCCCGGGCAAGCAGAGCGCCTACGTCTATAACTCGCTCGCGGACTTCTACACGGACGCCCGCGACGCCCTCGCCAACCCAAACCGCACCACCTCGCCGGCTCCTCCCGCGATCTTCCAGGTGCGCTACAGCAACATTCCCGGCCAGGAGAAACCGATTCAGCCGCTTGACGTGATTTACTCCGGCGCCTACGCCCAGGATGAATGGAGCGTCGCCGACAACTTCAAGCTGATTGCCGGTATCCGAGTCGACGTGGCATCGTTCGGCGACACCGGCTACGCCAACGCCGCCGCCGACGCGTTATCGTTCCGCGATGAAACCGGCGCGACCGTGCAGTATTCGACCAAGCAGTTGCCCAAGGCCAATCCACTGATTTCGCCCAGAGTGGGCTTCAACTGGGATGTGGCCCGGAACCGCGGCACACAGGTCCGCGGTGGCACCGGCGTGTTCACCGGGAAACCGCCGTTTGTGTGGATCTCCAACCAGATTGGCAACACCGGTGTGCTGACCGGCTTCGAAGATTGCCGGCTCAACTCTGTGACGGGCTGCGATACGAGGAACCGGCCGTTCAGCTCCGATCCCGACAAGTACAAGCCCGCCAACGTGACCGGCGCGCCGGCCGCGGCCTACGAACTGGCGTTGACCAACGACAACTTCAAGTTTCCCCAGGTGTGGCGCAGCAACATCGGCGTCGACCAGCGCCTCCCCTGGGGCATGACCGCCACCGGGGAGTTCCTCTACAGCCGCGACGTCAACGGCGTCTACTACATCAACGCCAACCTCCCGGCTGCGCAGGCCTCCTTCGCTGGCGCCGACACTCGGCCGCGTTACACCGACAACCGAATCAACAGCAACATCGCGAACGCCACCGTCCTGAAGAACCAGGATATCGGACGGAACTGGAACATGACCGGCTCGCTCAAGAAGACGTTTGGCAGCGGCTTCGTTCAGGCCGCCTACAACTACGGCGAAGCGGAAAACACCGTCGACGCCGGTTCGATCGCCTCAGGCTCCTTTACCGGCAACGCCATTTCGGGCGACCCGAACAACCCCGGACTCTCGTTCAGCTCGAACTCGCCGGGCCACCGCTTCTTCGTCTCGGCGAACTACCGCAAGGAGTACTTCGGGTTTGGCGCCACGGCGGTCTCCCTGTTCTTCGACTCGCGCACGATTACCAACACCAGCTATGTCTTCTCGGGCGATCTGAATGGCGACCGCGCCACCGGCAACGACCTGATTTACATCCCCCGGAACACCAGCGAGATGAACTTCCAGAACATCACTGGCTCGGTGCCCTTCACCGCGGAACAGCAGGCCGCGGCCTGGGAGGCCTACATCCAGCAGGATTCCTACCTGAGCAAGCATCGCGGCGAGTACGCGGTGCGCAATGCGGTCTTCCTGCCGCTGCTCAACCGCATGGACCTGAGCGTCTCGCAGGACGTGTTCAAGAGCATTGGCGGCAAGCGCCAGCGCTTCCAGTTCCGCGCCGATGTCATCAACTTCGGCAACCTGGTGAACAAGAACTGGGGCGTCTCTCAGCGTTTGATCTCCAACTCGCCCCTGATCGTGCCGACCACCGCTCAGGGCGGACCGGTTGATGCACAGGGACGGGCGCAGTACCGGCTCCGCGTGATCAACAACCAGCTGATCACGACATCGCTTCAGCAGACGTCGGATCTATTCGACGTTTATAAAGTACTGCTGAGTTTCCGTTACTTCTTTAATTAAGCGTCACGATCCCACGGCTTGAGGCCTGGGGCTTGCGGCTTGAAGCGCTCGAAAAGGGGCGGGTCTTCGGACTCGCCCCTTTTTTCGTGTAAGGCCGCCGGAGCTCCTTTGGCTGCCAGGAGCGAAGGCGGATATATTTCCACCATGACCCGACCCGCCGCCCTCTTCGTGGCCGCATTGATGATTGCCGCTTCTACTGGCCCACTGCGGGCCCAGGACGAGCTGGGCAAGATCGACTTCCCGACCTCAGGGGCAGCGGCCGCGCAGCCGGCGTTTCTCAAGGGCGTGTTGCTGATGCACAGCTTCGAGTACGAAGATGCCAGGGAGTCTTTTCTCGAGGCGCAGAAGGCCGACCCGGGCTTCGCCATGGCGTACTGGGGCGAGGCCATGACCTACAACCACCCGGTGTGGCAGCAGACGGCGCCCGACCTGGCCAAGGCGGCTCTGGCGAGGCTCGCGCCTACCGCCGAAGGACGGCTGGCAAAGGCGCCGACCGCCAAGGAGAAGGAATGGCTCGCGTCGCTCGACCGTTTGTACGGCGCCGGAGACGCTTCGACTTCGCTCAGCACAGGCAAGCTCGCCCGAGATCGCGCGTACGCGGAGCACATGCGCCGCATGCACGAGCGGTATCCGGCCGACGATGAGATCACAGCGTTCTACGCGCTGGCGCTGCTCGGCACCAGTCACGGCGGCCGCGATTTCTCGATCTACATGAAGGTGGCGGCACTGGCCGAGCAGATCTACGCCAGGAATCCGCAGCACCCAGGCGCCGCGCACTACCTGATTCACTCGTACGACGACCCGGTTCACGCGCCGCTGGGCCTGCGCTTCGCCGATGCCTATTCGAAGATTGCGCCCGCGGCGTCGCACGCCCTGCACATGCCCTCGCACATCTACTTCGCGCTTGGCATGTGGGACGAGGCCTCCGCCATCAACGAGCGATCGATCAGGGCCGCGGATGCCCGCCGCGTGGCGAAGAAGCTCGACGTCGAGGCGCGCGGCTTTCACGCCATGCTGTGGCTGGTCTACGGATATGCGCAGCAGGGTCGCTTCGACGAGGCGCGAACGATCCTCGCGCAACTCGAGGCCGACGCGAAGACGAGCGGATCGGCGCGCACGCGCAGCCATCTTGCGCTCGCCCGCGCCGCCTGGCTGATTGAATCCCGCAAGTGGGGCGAGGCGAAGACCCCGGTCTTCGTGAAGGGCGTAACTGCCGACTTGTCCGCCGTAGCGGGAGCGGAGGTGGATGCCGCCATGGCGGACCTGTTCGCGATTGGCCTGTCGGCGATTCGTTCCGGCAACCGGATGGCGGGCGGAAACGCGCTGCAACAGATGGCGGCCCTGATGGAGGACCGGCCCACCTCCGCGTCCACATCGACGGGTGGGGCCGTTACGGTGGGTAAACCCACCACCGCCGTTCCGGCCCCTCTGCCGGCTACGGCGGGCAAGCCCGGCGCGGCGGGAAGGCCCATTGTGTCGGGATCGACCAGGGCCGGCATCTCGCCCCTCGTTGAATCGCACGCCGCTCACGCCGCCGGGCAACCCCAGACCGGCCCGCCGCCGGCCGGAGGTGGCGCCGACAAGCGGGCCGCGCAGGTGATGGCCCAGCAGTTGGAGGCGGTCCTGCTGTTCTCGGAAGGCCGCCGCGAGGAGGCCCTCGTGCTGGCGCGCCAGGCCGCCGTGGTCGAAGAGACGCTGTCGTTCGAGTTTGGCCCGCCTGTGCCCGTGAAACCCGCCCAGGAGCTGGTGGGAGAGATGCTGATGGACCTGCGCCGCCCCCGGGAAGCGATTCCGGCCTTTGAGGCCTCGCTGAAGCGGAATCCGCGCCGCGCGCTGTCCCTATTGGGCCTCGGCCGGGCTTCGACGGCCGTCAAGGACACCGCCCGCGCCATGGGGGCTTATGGTGAGCTCAGGAAGGTCTGGCGGAACGCCGACAAGGGCCTGCCGGAACTGCGGGAGCTGGGCCTGGTTCCCCCGCCCAGCTTCTAGGGCGAGCGGCCATCAGGCCGCTCTGGGGCGGCAATCCCCACGAGGGCCGACAGGCCCGAGCCCCACGCCGAAGGCGCCCTCCCGCTCGCGTACAAGAGAAAAGGCCGCCGGGTTCCCCAGGCGGCCTTTCGTGTATCTGACGAGCGAGAACTAGTTGCCGCCCGTTCGGCCGACACCGGCGGCTGCGCGGCGCATGCCTTCGGTGATGATGCCGACCTTTTCCACACCCGCGCCCTTGGCGGCGTCGATCACTTCGACGATGTCGCCGTAGCGCAGGCCGCCGTCGGCGGCAATGAACAGGGTCTTGTCCTTGCGTTCCTCGTAGATTTTGCGGAGAGAATCTTCGAGTTCGGCGACCGTCACGTCCTGCTTGTTGACCGACAGCTTGCGGTCGGCGGTGTATTCAACCACGATCTGCGAGACATCGACCTGGGTCTGCTCGGCGGTCTTGGTTTCGGCCGGGAGGTTGACGTCGAGACCCTTCTGCGACAGCGGCAGGGCGGCCATGAAGATCACCAGGAGCACGAGCAGCACGTCGATCATCGGCGTGATGTTCATCTCACCGTTGACTTCGAGCTTCTTGGCGGTGACGACCCGGTCGGCGCCGAGGTGTTGATGTGCGTGGGCCATGTTAGTTCCCTCCGCCTTGCAGCAGACCGCGGGCCTTGGGGTCGGTAATCAAGCCCATGTCTTCGATGCCGCTGGCCCGCAGTTCGTCCATCGCGTCCATGACGGCGGCGTAGCGCGCATCGACATCAGCCTTGATCAGGATGATGCGTTCCTTCTTGTCCTCAAGGATCTCTTCGACCTTCTGCCGCAGATCTTCCTTGCGCACCGGCAGGCCATTGACGAAGTACCGGTCCTGCTTGTCGATGGCGACAACGGTCTGGTCCTGCGTTTCCGGCTTGTCCGCGGTGTTCGCGGCGAGCGGCAGTTTGACGTCGGCGCCCTTCTGGAGCAGCGGGGCCACGATCATCATGATGATGAGCAGCACCAGCATGACGTCCACGAGGGGCGTGACGTTGATGTCCGATTTGATTCCACCTTTGGAACCGCCGACATCCATTGACATAACTTGTCTCTCCTACCGGCTTGAGGCTTGCGGCTTGCGGCTTGCGCTGAGGACGTCTCAGGTCGCAAGTCGCAGGCCGCAGGACGTTCTTGATCCCTTACGCCGTCTTCTTGATGAAGTAGTCGACCATCTCCGACGACGAGTTATCCATCTCGACGTTGAAGAATTCGAGCTTGCCCGACAGATAGTTGTAGAACCACACGGCCGGGATGGCGACGAACAGGCCGAGCGCGGTTTCGACGAGCGCTTCAGCGATACCGGCCGAGACGGCGCCGATGCCGCCCGAGCCTGACGATGCGATACCGACGAAGGCGTTGATGACGCCGACGACCGTGCCGAGCAGACCGACGAACGGCGCGGTGGCGCCGATGGTGGCGAGGCCGGACACGCCCTTCTTCAGGTCGTTCGAGGTCAGCGCGGTGGCGCGCTGAATCGAGCGGCGGACGGTGTCGAGCAGGTCCTCACGCGACAGGTTGGTGCCGCTTTCCTGCTGGAACTGGTACTCCTGCAGGCCCGCGAGCACAACCTTGGCGAGGTGACTGTAGCGATATTCCTTCGACGACGACAGGGCGATGGCTTCCTTCAGCCGGCCTTCCTTGAGGTGCTTGGCGACAAGGGGGGCATACATCTTTGACTGCTTGGTCGCCTGGTTGAACGTGTAAATGCGCTCAATCGCGACGCCGACCGACCAGAACGACATGATGAACAGGATGATGGCCACTGACCACGCCGCAGCACCCATCTGCTCGAACATGTCGACGAGATCGAGACCGCCGCCTTCCTGCGCGAACGCAGGCGTGCTCATGAGCAGCATGGCGAAAACGGCACCAGCGATACGACCAAACTGAATCTTCCGACCTTCCATCGCTATCCTCCAATTAGAACCGGCCGACCAACCTGAAGGTTGGTCGCTACTCGATCTTGTAAATGCGTTATTGCAACGTGAACTGAACGGTTACCGTCATGATGACCGGCACTGGCACGCCGTTCAGCAAGGTCGGTGTAAATACCCACTGCCGCACTGCTTCGAGCGCTGCCTGATCCAACAACGGAATCGAACGCAGCACCTTGGCATCCTTCACCGCGCCATCGGGGCCGATCGTCGCCTCGATGATCACAATGCCCTGCACGCGCGCGGACTGTGCAATCGGCGGGTAGGACGGACGCACGTCGCGAGTCTTCTGCGGCGGTTTGATGTTGCCGCCCACGCGCACGGGCGCCGCGGGTGGCGGAGGAGGCGGCGGCGGTTCCGGAATGCCACCGGTGATGCCACCGGCGACGCCGCCGATAATGCCGCCTTCGACACCGGAGCTGCGCTCGAACCCGGCTTCGAGGCCAGTCTCGGCTTTGATTTCCTTTGGCGCCTCAAGCGGCGCCGCATCCGGGCTCACATCCATTGGAGGTGGCGGGGCTTTCGCCTCGGGCGGCGGTGGGGGGGGCGGCGGGGGCGGCGGCGGGGGCGGGGCCGACACAAACGCCATCATCGACGGCGTGGTCGGCAAGACACCCGTCGCCATCAGCGGAACGATGATCAACGCAGCGACGACCGACGCCTGGATCAACATGGTGAGTGGCACGGTGTACCACATCTTGTTGCCCATCTTGATGGACGGATCGACGACGTCACCAAACATGTCGCGTGGCACTGTTCCTCCTGCTCCCAGGTGCGGGATAAACCAAGCGGCCTATCCCTGCACAAAACCTACAACGCCAAAAGAGCGCCGATTATCCCTGCGCTGAAATCCAGTGTCAACGCCGGACCGCTGCCGATTTACCGGCGGCTGTCTTCAATTAGACACCGGTTCCCGGCATCGGCTCCCTGAAAAGACGCCGAGGGGTCAGATATCCCGAAAGGCATCTGACCCCTCGTTGCAATGCCCGGCGATTCTAGTCGCGCTCGAATCCCGCGTCAACGGCTGGATCGTGTGGAAACCATGTAAATTCCGCATGATTACCAACAATTACAAGGTGCTCAAGTGCTGAAGTGCTGAGGTGCCGCACCCGAGCACCTTATTCTGATTCGATCCGCATTCCGTAGAACGAACGGTGAACGAAATACATGCTGACCACGAAGAACACCCCCGACAGCCCGAGCGTGAGCGCCGCGCCAGTGCCCAGGTAAACACCGAGCTCAACCGCCAGCAGGCCAAACAGCGTCGTGAACTTGATTACCGGGTTCATCGCCACCGACGAGGTGTCCTTGAACGGATCGCCAACCGTGTCGCCGACGATCGACGCGTCATGCAGCGGCGTACCCTTCATCTTCAGCTCGGTTTCAACAATCTTCTTGGCGTTGTCCCACGCGCCGCCGGCGTTGGCCATGAAGATCGCCTGGTAGAGGCCGAACAGCGCGATCGAAATCAGGTAGCCGATGAAGAAAAACGGCTCAACGAACGCGAACGCCAGGGTCGAGAAGAATACGCCGAGGAAGATGTTGAACATGCCCTTCTGCGCGTAGACGGTGCAGATCTCGACAACCTTCTTGCTGTCCTCAACCGACGCCTTGGTCACGCCTTCCAGCTTGATGTTGGCCTTGATGAACTCCACGGCGCGATAGGCGCCAGTCGTCACCGCCTGCATCGACGCGCCAGTGAACCAGTAGATCACCGCGCCGCCGGTGATCAGGCCGAGCAGGAAGGGGGGGTGCAGGATCGACAGCTTGCCGATCGCGGTCACGTCTTCCAGGCCCTGCGTCAGGGCCATGATGATCGCGAAGATCATCGTCGTGGCGCCGACCACGGCGGTGCCAATCAGCACCGGCTTGGCCGTCGCCTTGAAGGTGTTGCCGGCGCCGTCGTTCTCTTCGAGAAGTTCCTTGGCCACCGCGAAGTTGACCTTGAAGCCGTAGCTCTTCTCGAGCTCGGCCTCAATACCAGGAATCTCCTCGATTTGCGACAGTTCATAGACCGACTGCGCGTTGTCGGTCACCGGGCCGTAGGAGTCGACGGCGATCGTCACCGGGCCCA
>JBBQSP010000122.1:0-11674 GCA_038213735.1 Vicinamibacterales bacterium
GAAGGGCAGCGCCATGACGCACCTGTCGCTGGCGGGCCTGCGCCGCAACCTGGCCACTGTTATCGGCAACAGCGGCGACCCGGCGCTGGCCGCCGTGCTCGATCGCCCCGGCCGCGGAGTGAGGAACGCCGCCCACAGCGCGCACACCCCGGCGGTTGTCGACGCCGTGGCGTGGGCCAAAAAGCGGCTTGGGGCTTGAGGCTTGCGACCCTGCGACTTGCGACCTGCGACTGGCGACTTGCGGGTTTCGCGGCCAAGTCCCAAGCCCCTAAGCCCCCAAGCTCCCAAGCCGCAAGCCGCAAGCCGCAAGCCTGATCTACTATCAAGTAATGGCGAACGCCTCTCTCGCCCCGGTCCTGCTGGTGTCGATGCCGCAGATGATCGATCCCAACTTCTCGAAGACGGTTGTGCTGCTCGCTGAGTATGGCGCCCATGGCGCGTTTGGCCTGGTGTTGAACCGCCGCATGCCGGAGCCGGCGCAGGCGATCGTCACGGCCGATGAGCCGCTCATTATTCACCCCCGAATGCACCTCTTCAACGGCGGCCCGGTGGAACCGACGCGCGCCTGGATCCTCACGGCCAAGCCCGAGCTGGACCCGGAAGCGCTCGAAGTCCAGTCGGGCGTCTACCTGTCAGCGTCGCCGACGCTGGTGCGCCGCACCCTCGAGACCGCGCCCGATCCGGCCGTCCGCATGGTGGTGGGCTACGCCGGCTGGGGCGCCGGTCAACTCGATACCGAATTGGCTGAGTCGTCGTGGCTGATGGCGCCGGTGGACTCGGACCTGATCTTTTCGACGCCGGTGGACGACATGTGGGAAGCGGTCATCCGGCGGCTCGGCGCTGAACCATCGATGCTTCAAGGCTCATCCGGTGTTCATTAGGATGAGCTTGTCTGGAATCGTCAGAAGGAGTGATTCATGGGGCGCGTCATCATGGCCGTAACTGCGGCTTCTCTCGTTGTGGCGCTGGCCGCTTGCCGCGCCCAGGCGCCGACGACGCTGCCGGCCAGTGGCGCGCCGCCGACGGCCGTCGATCAGGCGGTCGCGGATCTGCAGCAGAAGACCGCGCGGTTTGCGGTCACCGATCTGACCGCCGACATCTCGGCGCTACCCGCCAACGAGCGCGAGGCGCTGGCACACATGGTGCGCGCGGCGCAGGTCATGGATGCGTTGTTTCTCGAGCAGGTGTGGGCCGGCAACGAGGCCATGTTCCAGGTACTGGTCCGCGACGAATCGCCGCTTGGCAAGGCGCGTCTGCACGCCTTCCTGGTGAACAAGGGGCCGTGGTCCCGCCTGGACCACAACGAGCCGTTTGTTCCCGGTGCCCCCGAGAAACCGGCCGCGGCGAATTTCTATCCCGTCGGCGCAACCAAGGCAGAAGTGGAGCAGTGGATCGCATCGCTCGGGCCGGCTGAGAAGACACAAGCCACGGGTTTCTTCTCCACCATTCGCCGCGGCCCCGACGGCCAACTGACCGCGGTGCCCTACAGCCTCGAGTACCAGGGGGCACTGGCGATTGCCGCGCAGCACCTGCGCGCCGCCGCCGCCGCGACCGCGCAGCCGACGTTGAAGGCGTATCTCGAATCGCGCGCCGCCGCGTTTGTCTCGAACGACTACTACGACAGCGACGTCAAGTGGATGGAGCTCGACGCCACCATTGAGCCGACGATCGGGCCGTACGAGGTCTACGAAGACGAGTGGTTCAACTACAAGGCGGCGTTTGAAGCGTTCATCACCGTCAATGACCGCGCCGAATCTGCCAAGCTGCAGAAGTTCGCCGGTTCGCTGCAGGAGATTGAGAACAACCTGCCGATTGACGCGAAGTATCGCAATTCGAAACTGGGCGCCCTCGCCCCCATCGCCGTCGTTAATACTGTGTTCTCGGCCGGCGACGCCAATCGCGGCGTCCAGACCGCGGCCTTCAACCTGCCCAACGACGAGCGCGTGATTCGTGAGAAGGGCAGCAAGCGGGTGATGCTGAAGAACAACCAGCAGGCCAAGTTCGACAAGGTGTTGACGCCAATCTCGAAGGTCGCGCTCGCGTCATCGGACCAAGGCAACATTGCCTTCGAGGCGTTCTTCACGCATATCCTCATGCACGAGCTGATGCACGGCCTCGGTCCCCACGACATTACCGTGGCCGGGCGGACCACCACAGTGCGGCAGGAGCTCAAGGACACCTACAGCGCCATCGAAGAAGCCAAGGCCGATATCTCGGGCCTGTTCGCGCTGCAGTTCCTGATCGATCGCGGCCAGCTCGATAAAGGCCTCGAAAAGACGATCTACACGACGTTCCTGGCGTCGGCGTTTCGCTCGCTGCGCTTTGGCATCAACGAAGCCCACGGTCGTGGCCAGGCCATCCAGTTGAATTACCTGCTCGACCAGGGCGGGTTCACGGTCAACAGCGACGGCACGTTTGCTGTGGACACCGCCAAGATCCGCGTTGCCGTCACCGCGCTCACCCGCGAGATCATGACGCTGCAGGCCGAAGGCAGCTACGCCAAGGCCAAGCAGATGATCGACACGCTCGGCGTGATTCGTCCGCCGACGAAGGCGGTGCTCGACAAGCTGACGTCGGTGCCGGTGGATATCGAGCCGCGGTTTGTCACTGCGCTCGACCTGCTGAAGTAGGAGGGCTCGGTTGGCGTTTCCCAGTCTATCGTGATCGACAAGATATAGAGGCCCTTGAAGTTCTCGCGGACGGCCGCGCCGTCCGGGCAGGCGGGACCGACGCGGCTCAGCCGTATTCTGCCGCAGCGGTGCCCGGTGGGCGTGTGTGCTGGATGGGACATCCAACGAGGCGGACGCGCGTTAGTGTGGGCCCATGAGCGTCCCGAGCCTGGGCTGTCCGATTGCTGCGTCAGAAAGGAGTGGACCGCCCGAGGCTGCGCAAACCGCCGCACAGGGCTTTGTCGCCCTCAGCAAGTTCGTCGTCGCCAACGACATGGCGGACTCGGTAAAGGCGGCCTTCCGTCAGCGGCCACATCTGGTCGATAGTGCGCGTGGTTACCTGCGCATGGAGGTTCTCAGTCCGCTGGAGCGGCCAGAAGAAATCTGGCTGATTACGTTCTGGACCGACGAGGCGAGCTTTCGCGCCTGGCATCACAGCCATCTGTATCGCGAGTCGCACGCGGGCATTCCCAAGGGGCTGAAGTTGCTGCCCGGTGAAACGCAGATCCGCAGCTTCGAGCATGTCGCGTCTTGACCATGGCCACTAACGACCAGTCGACGCACCAGCGGCTTGGCGAAGTGCTGCGCGCCCAGCAAGCCGCGCTCGCGGAGCAACTGGTGGAGCGGCAGTTTGCCGCGCAACCGGAGTTGTCGCAGCGCTACGGTGCCGCCGGGCGCGCAAAGTGCCTGCAGGATGCGAACTATCACCTCGCTTATCTCGCCGATGCCATGAACGCCGGCACGCCGGCCCTGTTTGCCAACTACGTGGCGTGGGCCAAGATCATGCTCGCAGCCCGTGGGATCCCTGCGGAAGACCTGGCGCGGCATCTCGAGTTCACGCGCGCCGTGGTGCGCGATGTCGTCAGTGGGGAGGCCGCGGCGTTGGCCGAGGGATACCTCAACGTGGGCTTGGCGGCGTTGCCGACGCTCCCCGCTGATTTACCCACGTTGCTGATTGATGACGCGCCTCAGGCCGAACTCGCGGGCCGGTATCTGGCCGCGCTGCTGAATGGCGAGCGTCACGTCGCCAGTCGGATGATCCTCGAGGCCGTGGCCGCAGGCACCTCGGTGAAAGACATCTACCTGCACGTGTTCCAGCCCGCGCAGCACGAAGTCGGGCGGCTCTGGCAGGTCAACAAGATCAGCGTGGGGCAGGAGCACTACTGCACGGCGGCGACACAGCTGGTCATGTCCCAGCTCTATCCGCATATCTTCGCGTCGGAGAAGCGCGCCGGCACCTTGGTGGCCACGTGTGTCTCGGGGGACCTTCACGAGATCGGCGTCCGCATGGTGGCCGATTTTTTCGAGATGGACGGGTGGAACACCTTTTACCTTGGAGCGAACATGCCACCGCAGGCCGTTGTCGACACCGTGGTGCAGCGCGGCGCGCAGGTGCTGGGCATCTCAGCGACGATCTCGTCGCACCTCGGCGCGCTCCGCGACCTGATTCAACGCACTCGCGCGCATGCGGACTGCCGGCATGTCAAGATTCTGGTCGGTGGGTACCCATTCCTCGTCGATCCGGATCTCTGGCGCAAAGTCGGCGCCGACGGTTTTGCGGCCAGTGCCGAAAGCGCCACTCGCGTCGCGCTGGGCCTGGTCACACCGGATGACGCGGCCTAAGCCGGACCACGGCTTAGGCTGATTCGCCCCACAAGAGTGCCACCGGCAGGACGCGAAGCGCATCGCCCAGGGCCAGCGTGGCGCCATCAGCAGTGGTCGCGGGGATCACGCGTTCGCCGGTGATGAGATTTCGGTAGCGTGGCGCGGGGCCGTCGGGCAGGCGCAGGATCGTCTCGCGCCAACTGCTCTCGCCCACGGGCCATTCGCTTGGCGACAGGCGAGTGACCAGCCGCGGCACCACGACGATTAGTGCATCGCCGGCATGGTCACGTTGGAAGGCGATCACGTGGGCGGCGGCCGTGCCCTCCGCGCCCAGTGGGCGGTACGCGCCATCGAGAAACAGTTGCGGTTGCTGCCGACGCAGGCGCATGCCGAGCGCGCTGATCAGCATCTTGATGCGTCCGTCCGTCCACTGCTCGAGCAATGCCGCCGCGCCGCCGGGCACGATGTCGCCGGCTGCGCGTCCGGCGGCCAGCAGCGGCTCCAGTCCGGCAAGCATCTGCTGTCGGACCACGAAGTCGACCGGCCGTCGATTGTCAGGGTCAACCAGGCTCTGGTCCCACAATTCGACACCCTGATAAAAATCGGCCACGCCCGGAGAGGCGATTTTCAAGACCAGCTGCGCCAGCGAGTTCACCATCCCTGCCGAGGCGACGCGATCGACCACGGGCAGGAACGCCGCGATGAATGCGTGAGATGTGCGCCCGGTCAGCGACCGCTCGATGAAACGCGCCACGGCGGTTTCGTAGTCGAGATTGGGCGTGATCCAGCTGGTGTGCCGCTTGGCTTCTTTCGTCGCCTTGTGCATGTAGGCAGTCAGGCGTGGAACGAGGTCTGCCGGCAGGTCGGTGTTGCCGGCACCAAGGCCGATCGGCCAGACGCCGACGAGTGCCTGATAGAAGAGGTATTCATCGTTGGCATCCGGGGCCTGCCCGCCCGGAAGCCGGGTGCGGTTCGGCGCATTGATGCGGCGCCAACGCGCCGCCGCGGCGGCCCACACCGCCGGCATCTCCGACAGCACGTTGATTCTGGCCCGGGCGTCTTCGCTCCGCTTGGTATCGTGCGTGGTGGTGGCGAGCATGTCGCCCGGCCAGTGGCGCACGCGGTGCAGGTTGGCGTCGTGAAAGGCGGCCACCGAGCGGCCAAGACGCTGCGGGTCGCCACCAACTTCGTTGACCGACACGAGCGCGTGATAGCGATAGAAGGCAGTATCTTCGATGCCCTTGGCCTGAACCGGCGCGGTGTACTGCTGGAAGCGGCGGGCCAGCGCCAGCCTGGCCAGTGCCGCGGGATCGACGGGCGACGATGTGGGCGCGGCCGGGACGAGGATGTCACGCAGGAACGCAAAGATCGAGGATTCCATCGCCGGGTTGCGCAGACGCGCCTCGGCGATGGCCGCATCGACGACTTCCGCATCGTCCGCGGTGGCGCCTTGACCGGCCACATAGGTCCGGTAGACAGGGAAGCAGGCCACGACCTCACGGAGCGCGCGGCCGATGCTCCCGAGTGTGAAGTCACGTGAGCGCCGATCCGATTCCGAGATCCGGTTGATCGCCTGAACCAGGACCTGGAACTCACTGCTGAGCGCAGTGGAGACAATCAGCCGCTTGCTGTCGCGGATGACGTGGGCCAGGGTCGCCGTCTCGGCGGTGAAGCTGCGGTACGTGCGCAGCAGCTTGCGGGCGTGACTGGCATCGACGAAGACGCCGTTGAGATCGTTCAGAAACCCATACCCCGTGGTCCCGGCCGCGGCCCATTCCTGCCGCAGCGCTTCACCTTCGGAGAGGATTTTCTCGACCACGACATAGGTGGGCAAGGTGCCCGGGCCGGCGGCGGCCGCCAGTGCGGCCCGCAGCTGGTCGAGGTACGCCTTGGGATCGAACAGCCCGTCGATGTGATCCAGGCGCAGACCGGTGACGCGCCCGCTCGACACCTCGGCGAGCACCAGCTTGTGGATCTCATCGAAGACACGCGGGTCTTCGACGCGCAGGCCGGCCAGCTCATTGATGTCGAAGAACCGCCGATAGTTGATCTCGTCGGAGGCGGTGCGCCACGAGGCGAGGCGATACGGCTGGCGTTCCAGCAGGGCATGAAGCCGGTCGAAGCTGCGTGGCTCACCCGGGGTGCCGTTGAAAGCGGCGATCGCCCGTTCGAGGTGCGCGCCGATGGCCGGAACGGCCTGGGCCAGACGATCGAGGCGTTCGCGCGCAACGCCCTTTTCGCGCTGGCGTTCCTGGATCCGCCGCCCATCACGTTCGGTATAGACCGGCAGGTTGGTCAGCGCCGTCAGGATACTGAGAAACTCACGCAAGTCGCTGCTCTCGGCGTCGAACTCGGCCTCGAGTGCGTCGAGGTCGTGGCCGAAGACCTGTGCCGCGGGACGCGGATTGGTCGGCAGCACCAGCGGGCCGTAATCGAGCACCAGCGCGCCGCGATCGTAGCGCAGCGTCAACTCGCCCCTCAGCAGGGTATCGCCGTACTGGTCGCCGAGAATGGGCAGCAGCAGGCGATCCTTGAGTTCGGGCTTGGTGGGGTTCCAGTCGATGTCAAAGTAACTGGCGAACGGCGAACTGGGGCCGTTTTCGAGCACGTCCCGCCACCACTCGTTGGTTTCGGGGTTGTTGCTCATGTGGTTGGGGACGAAATCCAGAATCAACCCGAGACCGTGTTCCGACAGCGCGTCGCAGAACGCGGTGAACGCGGCCTCGCCGCCGAGCTCGGGGTTGATCTCGGTGTGGCAGGAAATGTCGTAGCCGTGCGTGCTGCCGGCCGTCGCCTTGAAAATCGGCGAGCAGTAACAGTCGGTGACGCCAAGCGATGACAGGTACGGAACCAGTCGTCGCGCGTCGTCCAGCGTGAAGCCGCCGTGCAACTGCAGGCGATAGGTGACGGCAGGGACGGCGCCGCGTGGCCGGTCAGACAGAAGGCGCCTCCCCGGCGGCGGACCGCAAGATGATCGCGGCCGGGCCGCTGAACGACAGCGTCGGCCGGGTGCCGTCGCACTCGACGGTCGCGTCACCGCCGAATGCCGGGTCGTCGCTGCTCATGACGGCCGTCCAGGCGCCCTCGTGTGCTGGCGCCAGCGGCCGGAAATCGACGGAACCGGCTCCGCGCAGCCGGACGACGACAAGTACCGTGTCGCCGCTGGTGGTGCGCCGGCAGAAACCGATGGTGTCGGCATCAAGGTCGCGTGCGCTGGTCGCGTCGGCGGTGTCGCCGGTCGCGAGGAGGTGGCGGCGGAAGGCGAGCAGCGCCGCATACAGCCGCAGCGTCGATGCATGCGGCTCGCGATCGCGTTCCTGCCACGCCAGGTGCGAACGCTCGAACGTGGCCGCCGCCTGCGGATCTGGAATGGCGGACCGCGCCGCCTCATCGGCGAACGCCTTGAACGTCCGGAACTCACGCCGGCGTCCCTCCGTCACCAACCGGCCGAGCTCGGCGTGATGATCGGTGAAGTAGAGGAACGGGGACGAGGCCGCCCATTCCTGACCCATGAACAGCAGCGGCGTGTGCGGCAGCATCAGCAGCAGCAGCGATGCGGCACGAAACGCCGCCGGCTCGATCTGCTGATGGAGCCGTTCTCCGAACGCGCGATTGCCGATCTGGTCGTGATTCTGGAGGCACTGCACGCAGCGGCGCGGCGGCACCCCCACGGGGTCGGTGCCACGCGGCGCCCGCAGGTGTGGCGAGTGCTGTCCCGTGAAGAACCAGCCTTGCCGGATAGTGGCGGCGAGGTCGGCGGTGGAGCCCGAATAGTCCCCGAAGTATCCGTCGCTGTCACCGGCGAGCGCGCGACGCAGCTGGTGATGCAGGTCGTCGGTCCAGAGCGCGTCGAGGCCCCACCCGCCGTCGGCGATCGGCGTGACGAGTCGGGCCAGGTTGCGATCGTCCTCGGCGATCAGATGCACCTGGCGATTGGCCACCGAGTCGTGGACGCGCGCCGACAATTCCGCGAGGAAGTGCCGGGGCCCCCGATCGCGCAGGGCATGGGTCGCGTCCAGGCGGAGGCCGTCGAGATGGTATTCGTGAATCCAGTGGAGCGCGTTCTCGATGAAGAATTGCCGGACGTGAGGGCTGGCATCGCCGTCGAGGTTGACGCCCGCGCCCCACGGGCTTTGGTGGCGATGGGTGAAGTAGTCCTGGCTGTACTGCTGGAGGTAGGCGCCGTCGGGGCCGAGATGGTTGTAGACCACGTCGAGCAGCACCGCCAGTCCCAGTGCATGCGCCCGGTCGATCAGCCGGCGCAGTTCGTCCGGCGTGCCATAGCAGCGCGCCGGGGCGAACAGCGAGACGCCGTCGTAGCCCCAGTTGCGGGCGCCAGGAAAATCGGCCACGGGCATCAGTTCGATCGCGGTAATGCCGAGATCGCGCAGGGCCTCCAGTTGGTCGGCGGCTCCGAGGAATGTACCGGCCGGCGAAAAGGTCCCGATGTGCAATTCGTAGATGACCAGATCCGACAACGCGATGCCGGCCCAGTTGCCGTCGGTCCACGCGAAGGTCGATGGGTCGACCGTCATCGACGGCCCATGCACGCCTTCCGGCTGGAACCGGCCGGCCGGATCCGGAAACGGACCACCTCCATCGAGGCGATAGCGATACCGGGTACCCGGCTCGAGTCGCTCGCAGACCACACTGAAGTGGCCCTCGGCGCCGCGGACCATCGGCCGGCAGGCGCCCGGCGATTCGCCGGATTCAATCATCAGATCGACGATGGTCGCGGCCGGGGCCCACACGGCGAAGGTCGTGCGGTCAGGGTCGACGATGGCGCCAAGCGTCGGCTGCCACGCCGTGCGGATCATGGCGGCACCGCCATGAAGCGGAGCAGGGCCGCCAGCGGGATCGGCACCCAGTCGGGCCGGTTGTTCAGCTCGTACTCCACTTCGTAGAGCGCCTTCTCGCATTCAAACAGGGCGAGCAGCGGCGCGCAGTCGGCGCGCGATGCCGGGAGAATGGCGGCCAGCCTGGGATCAGAAAAATAGCCGTCGAGAAATGCGCGGCGCAGGCCGGCGGCCGCGCTGACGGGCAGCGCGGGGCGTGTCGCACGAGCGGTGGCATCGGCATAATCCAGGGATCGGAGCAGGCCGGCGACATCCTTCAAGGCGCAATACTTGCGGCGGCGCTCTGCGATCGACTTCGCCGGCTCGCCTTCGAAGTCGATCAGCGTAAAGCCGTCGGTGGTCTTGAGCGTCTGGCCGAGATGAAAGTCGCCATGAACCCGGATCCTGCAGATAGCGCCGCCGGTTGCTGTCGCGTCCAGGGCGTCGAGCACCGGCGCCAGCCGGTCTCGGTTGTCCAACAGACTTCGCGCCAGCGTCGCGGCCTTGCCCTGCCAGGCAGTGTAGGTGCCTGCCACGATGTCGATGAGTCGCATCGCCTGCGCGGCCACATCGTTCCGCCACTGGCGGCGCTCGGCGGCCGAGACCGGTTCGGGCGAGAACGCCGGATCGTCAGGATCCGACGCCAGCACCACATGAAAGGCGGCGGTCGTCACACCCAGGTCGTTCATCGATCGATTGAGTGCCGACAGATCCGCATCGGCCGGCGGCAGCTCTGCGAGCGCCGTGAGGACGTAGCGCCAGCCGTCACCCTGGTTCTCGACCCATCCCTCGAGCGTGCCGATCGCGTAGTCGTCGCCGTCAGCTGTCTCGAAACTCACCGAGCCGCGAAGCGGCGGCGCGGCGGGGAAGCCGGCGCGGGCCAGGAATCCGCCAATCTCCAGCTGCGGATGCGGACCCGCCTGGAGGCGGCGAATGAGCTTGAAGACGAGGTCTGCATCGATCCGCACCGAGGTGTTGCTTTGCTCGTGTCCGACCGGCCGCACGTGAGGGCGCGGTGATTGCGCGGTGAATCGTGGCGCGAGATCGGCGTCGAGCCCGCGACGCACAACCCGGCCGCCGCGTACGCCTGAAGACTCGCGCATGTCGGCAAGACCGGCGAGGATCTCGTGAATCGCGCCGGCCTCCGATGAGGCCTCGATCAGGACGTGTCCTGGCAAATCGGGCAGTTCCGCGATCGGTGACGGCGCGGTCCCGGCAACGCCGACGATCGCGGCATATCGCTCGAGCGGCTCGCCGCGACGGGCACCGTCGGCGTATGTCACCTCCAGGATCACCACCGCGGATCGGGCGCTGTCGCCACCCAGCCACACCACGTCGGTCACGCCGATCGTGTCGATCGCTCTCGACTTGCCGCCGAACCATCGCTGCGCGACGAGCCAGTCGCGGCCGAAGGGAGACGGCCGGCGCAGCAACCAGTCCGTGACGCGGGACCGGTCGCCCGCGGGGAGTGCGATCACAGGTGCCTCAGGTCATCCCGGTCATTGCGTTCGTTGGCCGGGAACCAATGCTCGAGAATGCGGCGGGCAATGCCGCCGCCGCCGACGCCAAATGCAATCGCCAGTCCGAACATCACCGCGCCAAACGTAATCGCGAAGGCGATAAACACGATGGTGCGGGCGACCGCGATCTGGTCGAGCGCCATGGTGACCGTCAGCAGCAACACCAGCGCGCGCACCGTGCCGCTCAGCACCCGCGGCGACGGCACCTTGGAATTGACGGCGGCCAGCTGCGTGGCGCGCCAGGCCACGTTGGCGAACACGAAACCGGTCACGAGGATGACGATCGCGACCAGCAGCCGCGGGACAAACGCCGCAAAGTCGTCGACCATGCCTCTGACCGCGGACAGGCCGAGCACATCGACGCCGGACAACAGGAAGCCGATCCACACCACCCAGAACACGATCGCCGCGACCAGCCGTTCCGGCTCCGGCAGATCGGCGGCCCGCAGTAAATCGGTGACGCCCTGCCGGGCGCACAGCCGCCCGAACCCCAGGCGCGCCAGCATCGTCCGCGTCACCCATCGCAGGAAGACGGCGATGACCCAGCCGACCAGGACGATGCTGAGCGTCAGCACGATGCGCGGCAGCACATCCCTCGCCGACCGCAGGAAGTTCAGCCCGGCTTGTTCCAGCGCCTGAAAGATCATCTCGACCATGCTTCTTACCCCTTTGCTGGTTGCGTCCAGCTCTCGACGATGCGCGGCGTGATCCGCTCGAAGTGCGTGCAGAGCGTGTCGAGCGCGGTCTCGACCTCCGCTGGCGAGCCCGCGGCATGCTCGGCCAGGAACGTCCCGGCCCTCGCGATGTAGAGCGGCATCAGTGCCTGCACGATGTGCTCGCGCAGCATCACGCCGTGATGGTGGGCCAGCAGGAACTCGCCGACGGTCGCCGCCCACAGGCCCGCCGGCAGGGCCGGCACCGGCTGTCCGGCGGCCTCGCGGATGGCGGCGTGAAGCTCCGGCGACAGAATGCGCTGGAGAATCTCGTTGAGGTTGTCGACGTCGGTCGCGAAGGACCCCGGTTCCTCGGGAACGGGAGGCGGCGC
>JBBQSP010000123.1:0-11561 GCA_038213735.1 Vicinamibacterales bacterium
ACAGCATCTTGGCCAACGAGTGGCCACACGTGAAGCGCCATTTGGAGTTGAGGCTGAGTCGGCGTTAGGGCCTTCGAGGTGGGTGTGCAACCAATGTCTGCCGTCGCGCTTGTCGCTCTCGCGGCGTCGCTGGCGCTGGCCGCCGAACCGATTCAGATCTCGGCACGGGCGCGGTCGCTGCGGCCCGGAGAGGTCGTCGTCCTCGCCATCGTGCCGCCAATCGCAACCGACACCATGCGCGTGCTGGCCTTCGGTCGGGAGGTCGCCGCATATCAAGACAGCGACACCTGGCGCGCGATCGTCGGCGTGGATCTCGATGTCATCCCGGGCACCTATCAGGTCACGGTTGAGAGCCGTGGCGCCGGCGCGGTGGCGCGTGGAACGCACGATCTTCTCATCGCGCCTCGCACCTTCCGGACCCGCCGCTTGACGGTCGATCCGGCGTTCGTGACGCCGCCGCCAGCCGAGCAGTTGCGAATCGAGCGCGAGTCGGCAGTGCTCGCCGCGGCTTGGCAATCGTCAGCCCTCGGCCGGTTGTGGACAACGGCGTTCATTCGGCCGGTACCGCATGTCGCGAACAGCGCGTTCGGCACGCGCAGCATCTTCAACGGGCAGCCGCGCAACGCGCATGGCGGCGCGGATTTTCTGAGTCCGGCCGGCACCCCGATCCGCGCGCCAAACGCCGGACGCGTCGCGGTGGCGCGCAGCCTCTACTTTTCTGGCCACACCGTGATCATCGATCACGGACTCGGCCTGTTCTCGACGCTTGCGCACCTGTCGAGGATCGACGTCGAGGAGGGGGAGATGGTCACGACCGGCCAGCGCGTCGGCCTGGTTGGCGCCACCGGGCGGGTCACCGGTGCCCACCTGCACTGGGCGGTGCGTGCCGGCGATGCGCGCGTCGATCCGTTGTCGCTGCTGGCGATACTCGGGCCGCCGAGCGCCGCGAAGTAGATGTGACCGCGATCTGACCACCAACTGCCGGCGTGGTTGACTCGGACGGCCCGTCAGACCACTATCGGCCTCACGCCCCATGGCCAGACCACTTGAGCGCCTCCTGAACCTGCAGCCGGGCGACACCACCCGCGGCCTCCTCCTGTTCGCGTACCTGTTCCTCGTCATGTCCAGCTACATGGCGGCGCGGATCGCGCGTGACGCGTTATTCCTGGATGACTACCTCGCGGTCGATCTCGCCTACGTCGATCTCGCGAGCGCGGGGCTTATCGGCGCGGTTGTCGCCGGCTACCTCTCGGTCGGGCGGCACCTGACGCTGCCGATGCTCCTGGCGGGCAGCCTGCTGGTCTACACGACCAACCTCGTCGCGCTGTGGTACGTGGCCACGGTTCACGATCCGCCCTGGCTCTCTCCGGTCATCTACATCTGGGTCAGCCTCTTCGGCGCGCTCGCGCCGGTGCAAGTATGGACGCTCGCGAGCTACGTGCTGACGACGCGCGAAGCCAAGCGGGTGTTCGGCCTGATTGGCAGCGGCGCGATACTTGGCGCGGTCGTCGGCGCCAAGCTCAGCGGCCTGCTGGCGCGGCAGTTCGGCGCCGAGAGCCTACTGCTTGCGGTCGCGCTCGCCATGGTGATCTGCGCGGGGCTGGTGCCGCTCATCTGGCAACGCAGGGACGGGATGCGCGGATCGGCGCCGGCCGAGGCGGCTCGGATCGACGTCGTCGAGAGCCTGCGGAAGATCGCCGAGATCCCGTACTTGCGGGCAATCGCGCTCCTGATCCTGGTGGCCAACATCACCACCAGCCTCGCCGGGTGGCAGTTCAAGGCGCTCGCCAAGTCCTTCATCCCGCAGAAAGACCTGCTGGCGGCGTTCTTCGGCGATTTCTATTTCTACGCCGGGATCCTCGGCTTCCTGGTGCAACTGGCGGTGACCGGACGGTTGCTGCGCCGGTTCGGCCTGGGGCCCGCGCTGCTGGTCGTACCGGTGGCGTTCGTTTTCGGATCGACCGGCGTGCTCCTGTGGGGGGCAGTGACGATTTGGGCGGCGATCGCCCTGCGGTCGTGCATCAACGTGCTGCAGTACTCCATAGACAAGCCGAGCGTCGAACTCCTGTACCTGCCGGTCTCGGCCGGGATCAAGAACCAGGTGAAGTCGTTCATCGACACGGTGGTGTGGCGGTTCGGCGATGGTCTATCGGCGGTCGCCGTGCTGGCGTTCGGCAAGGGGATGGGCTGGGCCCCGGCGCGGGTCAGCTGGGTCGTCCTGGTGCTGGTCGCCGGATGGATCGCCGCGGCGATCATCGCCCGCCGCTTCTACGTGGACACGCTCCGCGCCAGCATCCACGAGCATCGTCTCGATGCTGAACGGGCGTCGGCAGCGATCCTGGACAAATCAATGACCGACCTCCTGGCCGGCCGGCTGACGTCATCCGACCCACGAGAGGTCATCTATGCATTGAATCTTTTCACGGTGGGACGGCAGCGAACTACGAATCCGGCGATCCAGGCGCTGCTCGACCATCCGGCGTCCGAGGTGCGGGCCAGGGCCGTGTCCGTGCTGAACGACGCCGCCGACACTACCGTCGTGCGGCGCATCGACGCGCTGCTCACCGACGAGGATCTGGACGTGCGGGTCGAGGCCATGCGGTATCTGGCCCGGCATGCGAATCTGGATCCCCTTACACGCATTGGCGAGCCCGGAGTCTTCGCCGACTACGCGATCCGGTCGGCGGTCGTCGCCTACCTCGCGCGACCGGGCCGGGCGCAGAATCTGGAGGCCGCGCACTTGATGCTCGTGGCGCTCGGAGGCGAGACTGGGACCGAGGGCCAGCGCGCGCGACTCGAAGCGGCGCGACTCCTGGCGCACATCCCGGACCCACCGGATCCGGTGGCCGCCCTGCACGCGCAACTCCTCGTCGATGACGACGCCGCCGTGGCTCGCGAGGCGTTGCGCGCGGTAGCCCGCCATCCGCACCCCGACTTCTTATCGTGCTTGCTCGACCTCCTGAAACACCCCGACCTCGCGCAGGACGCGGCCGAGGTGCTCGCGCGGATGGGGACACCGGCTGCCGCAAAGGCGCTCAACGACGCGGTGCTGGAGGGCGACACCGAGCTGCGGTTCCGGGTAATCGCCGCGCTCAACAAGCTGCACCAGACGCATCCGGAACTGGAGCGCGACCGGCCGCTGATTGAAACGGTGCTGTCGGCGGAGATCCTCGGCCACTATCGCTCCTACCAGTTGCTGGGGACCCTGGTCGATGGTGTTGACGTGGCGGATCCGGCCGTGACAGGACTGCGGGAATCGATGCCGCAGGAGGTAGAGCGGATCTTCCGTCTGCTGGCGCTGCTGCATCCGGATGTCGACCTGCACAGCGCGTACTACGGGGTGCAGTCTGACAATCAGGTCGTGCACGACAACGCGCTCGAGTTCCTCGACAACGTGTTGGAGCCGGACGTCCGCCGGCTGGTGGTGCCCCTCGTCGACAGCACGGTGAGCATCGCCGAACGGAGCCGCCTGGCCAACGAGGTGCTGGGCCTCGGTGACCCGTCGGGCGCGCGGTCAGGCTCGAGCCACTGACCGATGCCCCCCCGCATCCTTGACCGCCGAGTGGCCAGACGTGTATGCCAACTCGAACTGAGGCTTAGTCGGCGGCCCGTCGCATGGGCTGCCACTGCCAGTAGGTGAGCGAGCGCCACAGCCACTCGGCGGGTCCGAAGCGGAAGCGCGCCAGCCACAGCGGGCTGATCACCAGCTGCAGGATCCAGATGGCGATGACCACCAGCAGTTGCTGCGCGTAATCCAGGCGGCCCGCCAGGCCGAGGCCCCAGCCGAGGAACAGCACGGCGGTGATCACGCTGTGACTCAGGTAATTGGTGAAGGCCATCTGGCCGACCGCGGCCAGGCGCCGGCGGAGCGCAGCCAACCGGCCGGTAGCGATCGCGTAGAGGAGCATGGCCGCGTAGCCCGTGGACGTGAAGATCGCGCCCACGTAATTCCACGAGTCGGCGAAGGCGCGCGCCGGCATCGCGAAGCCGACGCTCTCGAGGGCGGTGAACCCGTACGACGACAGTGCCACGCCGATCAGCAGGGACACGGCCGCGGCGCGCGCGTAGAATGCCGGCGCCCGCTCGCCGGTCAGGAAGCCCCACTTGAACAGCGCCATGCCCACCAGCATCATCCCGCCGCAGCGCCACAGGAAGAAGATGGCGAAGTAGATGCTCTGGCCCAGTAGCACCATCGGCGCCCGGCCGGCGACTATCCCCAGGTAGTCGCCCTGCATCTGGGCAAGCTGTTGCCGGGCCTGGGCGGGTGTCGGCGACATGAGCTCGAGTTGATCGGCGCGGTCGGCCTCGGTCATGCCGTCCCACGCCAGCGCCTGGCCGGCGTTGAGCAGCGCGCCGATGGTGAGCATGGCGAGACCGGCGATGAGCAGCGTTCGCGGCGACCAGGCGCGCACCCACCACAACACCAACAGGCCGCACAGCGCGTATGGCACGAGGATGTCGCCGTTCCAGATCAGGTAGGCGTGGGTCAGGCCGATCACCAGCAGCCATCCCATACGCCGGAACCACAGTCCGGTGGTGGGGGCACCCGCGGCGCCGCTCTTGCCGGCGTAGAGCAGCACGCCGGCGCCGAACAGCATCGAGAAGAGGCCCATCATCTTGAGATCGAAGAACACCGCCGTGAACTGGTACGCCGCGCGGTTGGCCCCTTCAAATTCCCACAACCCATAGGGATAGAAGTAGGTGCCGAATGGCGCCGCCATCATGCGAATGTTCATGGCGAGGATGCCCAGCAGGGCGAATCCGCGCAGGACGTCGAGCGATTCCAGCCGCTCGGCGGCGGCAACGGGTGAGGGGGACATCCGGGGAGTCTACACCGGGTGCCGCCGAGGTGGCGCCTACGGGATCTCGAAGAAGAACGTCGCCCCCCCCCGACCGGGGCTCAGTCGGCGTTAGGATCTTCGAGATAGGTGTAGCCCTGCAGCGCTTCTTCGTAGAAGCGCAGCAGCCGGCCGGCCTGGGGGTCTTCCATGCGACCGCCGTTGACGGCCTGTTCCACGTCGCGGCGCAGCTTGCCCATCAGCATTTCCGGCTCGAACTCCACGTACTTCAGCACCTCGCGGACGGTATCGCCCTTGATGATGTGCTCGACGCGAGCGCCCTCCGTGTGATCGATGCCGTTCTCGCCGAGCGAGATGTGCACGGCGTGCGTATCGCCGAACAGGTTGTGGAGGTCGCCGAGGATCTCCTGGTAGGCGCCGACGAGGAACACGCCGAGGTAATACGGCTCGCCGTTGAAGCGGTGGAGCAGGATCGTCTTCTTGACGTCGCGGCGATCGATGAACGAATCGATCTTGCCGTCCGAGTCGCAGGTGATGTCGCTCAGTACGGCGTGTTCGGTGGGCCGCTCGTTGAGGCGATGGATCGGCATGACCGGGAACAGCTGCTTGATCGCCCAGCTGTCGGGGATCGACTGGAACAGCGAGAAGTTGCAGAAGTAGGTGTCTGACAGCAGCTCTTCGAGCGCCTTCAGCTCTTCCGGTACGTCCGGCATGTCCTTGCACAGCTTGTTGATCTTGTCGCAGATTGCCCAGTACAGGTTCTCGGCGTGCGAGCGCTGTTCGAGCGACAGGTAGCCGCCACTGAACAGGTTCATCGCCATGTCGAGCGCCTGCTGCGCGTCGTGGTAGGTCTCGGTCGCGTTGCGGCCGGTGACACCGTGGTACGCCTCGATCAGGTCCACCAGCGGCCGCTCGAAGTCGTCCTTCACCTCGGTCGGGATCGTCTCGTCGCCGAAGTTGAGCGTGCCGAGCACGTTGAAGATCAACATGCTGTGGTACGCGGAAATCGCGCGCCCGCTCTCGGAGATGATCGTCGGGTGCTTCACGCCGGCTTCATCGCACACCGTCTGGATGTGATAGACGACGTCGTTGGCGTATTCCTGGAGCGTGTAGTTCATGGACGACTCGAAGTTGGTCTGCGAGCCGTCGTAGTCCACGCCCAGTCCGCCGCCCACGTCGAGAAACTGCAGTCCGGCGCCCTGCTTGGCCAGCTCGCAGTAGACGCGAGCCGCCTCGTTGAGGGCGCCCTTGATGATGCGGATGTGCGTGATCTGGCTGCCGAGGTGGAAGTGCAGCAGCTTCAGGCAGTCTCCCATGCCGCGCTTCTTCAACTCCTCGAAGCCTCGCAGGATCTCGGTGACCGTCAGGCCGAACTTCGAGCGGAAGCCGCCCGACGACTGCCAGCGGCCCGAGCCGCGGGCCGCGAGCTTGACGCGCATGCCGATGTTCGGGCGCACGCCGACCTTCTCCGCGTACTCGAGCACCAGGTCAAGCTCGGTGTACTTCTCAACCACCGGGATGATCTGCCGTCCCATCTTCTGGGCCAGCATCGCCATCTCGATGAACTCGTAGTCCTTGAAGCCGTTGCAGATGATCGGCGTGTCGTTGTTGGCCATGGCCGACACGGCGAGCAGTTCCGGCTTGCTGCCGGCCTCCAGGCCGAAGCCGTAGGGGGCGCCGAAGTTCAGCACCTCCTCGACGACCTGCCGCTGCTGGTTCACCTTGATCGGGTAGACGCAGACGTACTTGCCCTGGTACTGGTTCTGGTTGATGGCGCTTTGGAACGCGCCGTGAATCTCGCCCAGCCGGTGCTTGAGGATGTCGGTGAAGCGGAGCAGGATCGGCACCGCGAGGCCGCGCAACTGCAGCCGATCGATCAGCCGCTTGAGATCGACGCCGCGGAGCGGATCCTTGTTCGGGTGGACTTGCAGGTGGCCTTGTTCGCCGACCGAGAAGTAACCCTGGCCCCAACGGGGGACGTCGTATAACTCGGCGGCTTCGGTGGCCGACCAAGGGGTGCTTCCGGGGCTGGTGCCCGCGTTCAGGCTTCCGCCTGCAACTTTGATCATCTTCTGGATAAACAGAATAAACGGAAAAAACCTGACCGACTCAGTTTTTTTCAGTTGCGGAGAAAACTGTCGGCTCCGGCTTCAGCCGGAGCGTTAAGCTCTTGGTCATGTCTGACCGGATTCCCGCCATCAAGGTGCTGTTGCTGCCGAAAGACACCAACGCGCTTGGCACCATCTTCGGCGGCGTCATCCTTTCCCACGTCGACCTGGCGTCGGCGGTCGAGGCGCGCAAGACGGCGCCCCATCGCTATGTGACCAAGGCCATGAACGCGGTCGAGTTTCACGCGCCGGTCTTCGTGGGCGACCTGGTCAATTTCTTTACGGCAACGACACGGGTGGGTCGCACCTCCATCACCGTCAAGGTGCTGGTTGAAGCCGAACGGTGGGGCGCCGGTCACGGCGAACGGGTCAAGGTGACCGAGGCGGAAGTGGTGCTGGTGGCCGTTGGCGCCGACGGCGTGCCCATCCCGGTTCGTCCGGAATGATCGCCGCTTACGCGCCTGGTTCCGTCTCGAACGTCGCTTGCGGCTTCGACGTGCTCGGTTTCGCCCTCGACGAACCCGGCGACATCGTCATTGCCGCGCAAAAAGACGGCCCCGGCGTCACGATCGCCGGCATTGAAGGCGATGGCGGCCGGTTGCCGACCGATCCCGCCCGAAACACCGCCGGGGCCGCGGTCCAGGCCTTGCTGCAGCGGCTCGAAACCACCCGCGGCGTCTCGCTCACCATGCACAAGGGCCTGCCACTCGCCAGCGGCATTGGCAGCAGCGGTGCCAGCGCCGTCGCCGCCGTCGTCGCCGTCAACGAGTTACTGGGGCGGCCGGCGACACTCGAGCTGCTGCTGGCGTGCGCCATGGCGGGTGAGCAGGCGGGCTGCGGGGCTGCGCACCCAGACAACGTGGCGCCATCGCTGTATGGCGGGTTTGTCCTCGCGCGCAGCGCGAACCCTCCGGATATTGTCCGCCTGCCGGTGCCCGAGGGCCTGGCGTGCGCAGTGTTGCATCCCCGTGTGGAAGTGCAGACCGGCGCCTCGCGGGCGCTACTGGGCGAGGACGTGAAATTGCGCGATGCGGTGCGGCAGTGGGGCAACCTCGGCGCGCTCGTGGCGTCGCTGTTCACCAGCGATCACGCGTTGTTGTCGCGGTCGCTCGAAGACGTGATTGCGGAGCCGAAGCGCGCGGCGCTGGTGCCCGGTTTCTTTGCCGTCAAGGCGGCCGCCCTGGCGGCTGGTGCGCTGGGCTGCAGCATCTCTGGTTCAGGACCGTCGGTGTTCGCGCTGGCCAGTTCTCTGGCGGTGGCGCGAGAGGCGGGTGAGGCGATGCAGCGGAGGTTCGACGCCGAGAGCGGCGTCGGCGCCGACCTGTGGGTGTCGTTGGTCGGCCGCCAGGGCGCGCGGGTGATTTCGTGATCTGCATCAGCACGGGAGGCAAGGCTCCTGCCGTGCCTTTTCGCGAAGCGGTCGTGGCGGGACTGGCCCCGGACGGCGGCCTGTATGTGCCGGCAACGCTGGAGCGCCGACCCGCGGAGTGGTGGGAGAGGCTGCGCCGGGCGCCGTTCCCGGATGTGGCCGTGGCCATGGCTCAGTCGTTGCTCGGCGACGAGTTCGACGAGGCCGACCTGGCCGCGCTGATTCGCGACGCGCTCAACTTTCCCGTCCCGATTGTCCGCCTCGACGACTCGTTGCAGGTCGTTGAGCTGTTTCATGGCCCGACGTTCGCCTTCAAAGATTTCGGCGCGCGCACCCTCGCTCGTTTCCTTTCGAGGGTTGAGGAACTGCCCGCCAACGCCGTGGTGGAGGCAACCCCTTCGTTGGGGCGGCCGTCGCTTGGCGCGACGGACGGGCCCTTGTCAGTCCTCGTGGCGACCAGTGGTGACACCGGCAGCGCCGTGGCGCAGGCGTTCTGGGGTGTGCCTCGCACGCGCGTGGTGGTCATGTACCCAGAGGGTCAGGTCAGCCAGGTGCAAGAGGCGCAGTTCACCACGCTTGGCGGCAACGTCACCGCCGTGGCCGTGCAGGGAACGTTTGACGACTGCCAGCGCCTGGCCAAGGAAGCGTTCGCCGACGGCGAGTTGCGGCACCGACTGCGACTGACCTCGGCCAACTCCATCAGCCTGGGCCGGCTCGTGCCGCAGATGTTCTATTACGCTTACGCGGCACTGCAGGCCGGCCCTGGAGCGCCGGTCGTGGTGTCGGTGCCGAGCGGCAACTTCGGCAACCTGGCGGCGGGCGTGATGGCGTGGCGCATGGGCGCACCGATTGGCGGGTTCATTGCCGCCACCAACGTGAATGACGCGGTGCCGCGGTACCTCGAGACCGGACGCTATGAGCCGCGACCATCGGTCGCGACGGTCGCCAACGCGATGGACGTCGGCGCGCCGAGCAACTTCGAGCGCCTGTCGTGGTTGTTTGGCGGCGATCGCGCAGCCATGCAGGCGATGATCGCGGCCAACGTGCACACCGATGACGATGTAAAGCGTGCCATTGGCGAACTCCATCGCCGCTACGGATACGTGGCCGATCCCCATACGGCGATTGCGTATCTCGGCACCCAGGCACCGGCGCACTCGAGCGCCCCAGCACCCCAGCACCTGTTCCTGGGCACCGCTCACCCCGCGAAGTTCGCAGAGGTGGTCGAACCCGCGATTGGCGAGCCGGTCCCCCTGCCAGGTCCGCTGGCGCAGGCCCTCGCCCGGCCGCGCCTGGTTGAACGCATTAGTCCCACGCTAGGACAGCTCGCGAAGTTGTTATGATCGGCGGATGTCTTCGCCCGCGGCCCCGGCGCCTTCCACCCAGGTCCCCACACGCGACTTGCTCGACCCCCGCTACACCTGGGACTTGACGTCCATCTTCCCAAGCTGGGAGTCCTGGGAGGCGGCGTTTGCCGACCTCGAGTCTGGCATCGAGGCCTACAGGAAATACGAGGGCACGCTCGCGAACGGCGCCGGGCAGTTGCTGCAGTCGCTGAAAGACCGCGACGCGCTCGATCAGCTGAGCTACCGCGTCTGGTACTACCCGGCCCTCCAATATGACGAAGACCAGCGCAACAACACCGTCAACGCCAAGCGCCAGCGCGTGCAGCTGCTCTTCGCCAAGTGGCAGCAGGCGATGTCGTGGTTCCAGCCCGAACTGCTGAAGCTGCCGCTCGACACGGTGCGGCAGTGGATGGCGGCGTCGCCAGACCTGGCTTTGTATCGCTTCGCGATTGACGAGGTCTTCCGGCTGCAGGCCCACGTGCTCAACGAGCAGGGCGAAAAACTCCTGTCGCTGTCAGGACGACTGGGCGGCGTGCCCAAAGACTCCTACGCGGCGTTGTCCACCGCCGACGCGAAGTTCCCGACCATCACGCTGTCGACGGGCGAAACCGTCCAGGTGAGCTACGGCCAGTATCGCAAGCTGTTGGCGACCTGCCGCGCGCAGGGCGATCGCACGCTGGCCTACCACGCCCTGTACGACACCTACATCGGCAACATCAACACCTATGCGACGCTCTACAACGGCGTCATGCAGGGCGATTGGTTCGAGGCTCGCGCCCGCGGCTACCAGACGACGCTCGACGCGGCGCTCTTTGGCAACGCCATTCCCCCCAGCGTGGTGGAAAACCTGATTCGCGAAGCCAAGCAGGGCGTGGCGCCGTTCCGCCGCTATCACCAGCTTCGTAAGCGCGTGTTGGGTCTCAGCGAGTACTACGTCTCGGACGCCTTCGTGCCGCTGGTCGATTCCACTGAGCGCTACCGCTATGACGAGGTCCTCGACTGGATCATCGAAGCGGTGAAGCCGCTCGGCGTCGAGTACCAGGAACGGGTGCGCCGGGCATTCGCCGAGCGCTGGATCGACGTCTACGAGAACCAGGGCAAGCGCAGCGGGGCGTACTCGGCGCCGGTTTATGGGGCCAACCCGTACATGCTGCTCAACTACAACGACACGCTGGATGCGGTGTTCACGCTGGCGCACGAGCTGGGGCACTCGATGCACACCATGCTGTCGCAGGAGACGCAGCCGTTCGTCTATTCGGGCTACACCATCTTCGTCGCCGAAGTGCCGTCGACGCTCAACGAAGCGCTGCTGCTGGAACTGATGCTGGCGCGCGCCAGGACGCGCGAGGAGCGCGCGGTGCTCCTGCAACACGCCATCGACAACATCGTCGGCACGTTCTACAACCAGGTGCTGTTCGCGGACTTCGAGCGCGAGGCTCATCGGCTGGTCGAGACCGATCAGCCAATCACCTCCGAGACCCTCAGCGGAATTTACTCGCGGCTGCTCGGCGAGTACTGGGGCGACGCACTGTCGCCCGACACGCGCGCGCAGCACACCTGGGCGCGCGTTCCGCACTTCTTCCAGTCGCCGTACTACGTCTATCAATACGCGACCTGCTTTGCCTCGACCGCCAAGCTGATGCAGGAGATTTCCGGCGCGAGCGATGCGACCCGCGCCGCGGCGGTGTCGCGCTACCTCGACCTGTTGCGGTCCGGTGGCTCGGACCATCCGATGACCTTGCTCAAGAAGGCCGGCGTGGATTTGTCGCAGCCGGACACGGTGCGCGCCGTCGTTGCCCAGCTCGATGGGTTGGTGACTCGCCTGGAAGCCGAGCTCGGTTAGGGCGCGGGCCTTTCGGCCCGCGTGGGGCTCGTGGCCTTGGGCCACTCGTGGGGCTCGGCGCTTCCACCTTCGCGCCTGCGGCGCTACGGCCGACAA
>JBBQSP010000124.1:0-11487 GCA_038213735.1 Vicinamibacterales bacterium
GGCACCGCTCACCAGGCTGCGCGGCGAGCATCGCGTGCAGTTGTTCCTGAAGGGCACGAGCCGCAAGGCGATGCGCGAGAGCCTGCAGCTCGCACTGTCGCGGCTCACGAAGATGTCGAAAGCCGTCGCCGTGGACGTCGATCCGTTGTCGATGCTGTAAGAAAACCTTGGCCACAGCGGACACCGAGGACACAGAGTCAATTCCTCGAAATGCGTGTCAGCGCGTTCGAAGCCTGATCGCATTTCGAAGTTTGGCTCTGAGTCCTCGGTGTCCGCTGTGGCTGAAAATCAGGGCGCGCCGAGGAAGGGCCCAATCGGCGCGGGCGTGAAGCAGACAATCAGGATCGCCAGGGCGACGCCCGCCAGCACCAGCCGCCCGCGGTCCAGCGGCTCGTCGTCGTTCAGCGTCGGCGGATGCCGCGGGCCCATCAGCGCAATCATGATCACCAGCAGCACCGTCCAGGCGATCCAGCTGGATGAAACGTAGGTTAGGCCAACGGCAACGCCCACCATCACGACGGTGATGGCCGTGGCGCGATGGCCGAACACGGCATAGGCAATGTGACCGCCGTCGAGTTGCGCGATCGGGAAGAGGTTGAGTGCCGTCGCGAGCAGCCCGAACCACGCCGCAAACGCCATCGGATGCATGTTGATGGAGTAGCCGTCGCCGACGTCGCCCCAGATCAGCCAGGTCGCGAACCGGAACAGCAGCGGCTCGCCCAGCTCGATCAGGTTCGAGGCGTCGGCCGGAAGGCGATCGACGCGCGACAGCCAGACCCCGATGAACAACGCCGGCACCGCGACGACGAAGCCGGCCAGCGGACCGGCGATGCCAATATCGAACAGGGCAATCTTGTTCGGGATGCGCGACCGGATCCGAATGAAGGCGCCGAGCGTGCCGGTGAGGAACACGGGCGCCGGCAGAAAGTAGGGACGCGTCACGTCCACTCCGTACCGCAGGCACGCAATGTAGTGACCCATCTCGTGGCAGCCGAGAATGGCCAGGATGGTGAGGCTGTACCACAGGCCGCGGATCCAGAACATGGGTTCGGCAAAGATGGAGCTCGCGGCGGGATCAGCTGGCAGGTCATTGACCGTCGCCAGGTCGATCGAGAAGCTGTAGTAGTGGCAACCGCCGGCCAGCGTGGTCGTGACGAGCGTGGCGCCCAGTAAGACGAGTTGGACCCACAGCCGGCCGTGGTCGGGTGGTGGCAGCTCGGCGGGAACGAAGACCGGTACGAAGTCATCGTACCGATCGACCGGGTCTGGAATGGGCAAAGACGGGGGACCTGGCGGTCCCGAAGGCGGGTGCACGGGGGCCTTAACCGATGTTCTGCAGTTCCTTGCCGGGCTTGAAGCGAATGGTCCGGCCCGGCGGGATGCGCACTTCCTTGCCGGTCCGGGGATTGCGGCCAATCCCGCGCTTTCGCGGCTTCACCTGAAACACGCCAAACCCCCGCAGCTCAATGCGTTCGCCGCGCTGCATCGAGTGACGCATCGCTTCAAATACGGCATCCACTGCCAGCTCGGCCTTCACCTTGGTGACGTCAGCCACCCGCGAGACCTCGTTCACGATGTCGACCTTGATCATGCTCCCTGGTCGCTCCTCGATCAGTGTAACTAGCTTAAATCAGGGCACTTACGCTGTCAAACGGATAAGTGCTTTATCTGGATGTATTTATCGGCAGTGAGGTGCAGGCCTTTAGGGTCTACTCAACCGCAAGCCCTTTTATACCTGTAAGATAGAGCAAATCGTGTCACACAAGCCCTTGCCCCGCGTCGTGCTGGTCGGCCGGCCCAATGTCGGTAAGTCGACGCTGTTCAATCGCCTGAGCGGCGCGCGAAGGTCGATCGTCACCTCAATTGCCGGGACGACGCGCGACGTCATAACGCATCCGGTGACGTGGGGCGACGCGCGTTTTGACCTGACCGATACCGGCGGCCTGTTCGGCGCCAGTGAAGATCCGCTGCACGAACTGGTGGTCGAGCGGGGACAACGCGCGCTCAAGTCCGCCGACCTGATCATCTTCGTGGTCGATGGCCGCGAGGGCCTGATCCCCGGCGACCAGGAGATTGCCGCCGCCGCGCGTGAAACCGGCGTGCCCGTGATCCTGGCCATCAACAAGATGGACGATCGGCGCGGCCGTGACGGCGCGCTCGAGCTGTACAAAATGGGTTTCGACTCGGTCGTGGAGATCAGCGCCGAGCACGGGCAAGCCGTCGGCGACCTGCTCGAAGTGATCGTGGCGATCCTCCCGCAGACCCGGTCGAGGGTCGTGGAGCCAGAGCCTGAGGCTGACGACGAAGCCGCGGTTGAGGCCGCCGACGACACCCCCGACGAAACCGCCATCGCGATCGTTGGCCGGCCGAACGCGGGCAAGTCGTCGCTGGTGAACCGCCTGCTGCGCGAAGAGCGCATGATCGTGTCCGAGCTGCCGGGCACCACGCGCGACTCGGTGGATTCGGTGCTGATGTGGCATCGACGGCAGTTCCGCATTGTTGACACCGCCGGCATCCGCAAGCCCGGCAAGGTGTCGAAGTCGGGGCAGGTTGAAACCCTCAGCGTGATGCTGGCCAAGCGCGCCATCGAGCGCGCCGACGTCGTCGTGCTGGTGATCGATGCGACCGTTGGCCCCACCGACCAGGACGGCGCCATTGCCGGCGCTGCGAAAGACGCGGGCCGCGGCGTGATTGTCGCCGCCAACAAGTGGGACCTGATGAAAGAGCAGGGACCCGAGGCGGCTAAGGTGTTCGACGAGAATCTGCGCTATCAACTCAAGTTCCTCGACTTCGCGCCGATCCTGCACATCTCGGCCGCGACCGGCGAGCGGACGCCGAAGCTGCTGGAGATGGTCGACAAGGTCTATGCCGCGACGCGCAAGCGCGTGCCCACCGGCGAACTGAACCGCTTCATCGAGAAGATCACGAGCGCCGCGCCGCCGGTCACGGCGAGCCGCCGCAACATGCGCGTGATGTACGCCGCGCAAGCGGCCGTGGCGCCGCCCACGTTCATCCTGTTCACCAACAGCCTCACGAAGCTGCACTTCTCGTACGAGCGCTTTCTCGAGAACCGGCTGCGCGAGGAGTACCAGTTCCTGGGCGCGCCCATTCGCATCCAGATTCGCGGCCGCGCCGAGCAGCGCGGCGACGATGCGCGCAAGACTGCGCGAGAGCGTGCGCCCGAGCGCCGCAGTCCGGTCCGCAAGGGTCCCGGGTCGAAGCGCTCCAAGCACGAGCGTTTGAAGGCGGCCAGCAAGTCGGCCAAAACCAAGTCAGGTACCCAAAGCGCGTGGGACAAGTCCCCCGCCATGCGCGGCACCGCGGCGGACCGGCCTTCGAAAGGCCGCGGCAAGGCGGGCAAGGGGGCGGGGAAGGGCAAGCCCGTGTCGGCGAAGCAGAAGTCGCGTGCGGCGCAGCCGAACTTGTCGAAGAAGTCACGCGCCGGCAAAGGGCCCAGGCGGTCGGGCCGCTAGGGCCTGCGTGTTATACTCCCCGTTGGATATTGCCTCGATGGCTGCACCCAAGCGCGAGCTATTCAAGGCCGCGGACGTCTGCGAAGTGGTGCAGGTTCAGCCGTACGTTTTGCGGTCCTGGGAAGCCGAGTTCCCGCAGATTGGCCAAGTGCCGGCCGGCGGCGGCCCGCGCCTCTATCGCCGCTCGGACGTCGAGCTGGTCCTCCGCATCAAGCAGCTTGTCTTCGATGAAGGCCTGACGCTGTCGGGCGCCCGCAGGCGCCTGGACGAAGACGGCGAAGGCGCCGACAGCGGCGCGGCGGCAATGCTGGTGGAGCAGGTCGTGGGCGACCGCGTGCTGGACCGCCTGCGGCACGTCAAGACCGGGCTGCAGTCGATCCTGCAGATTCTCGCCAAAGACGGCGTTGAGGCCGCGGAGCTGCAATTGCAGCCTCCGCCCGCGCCGGAGGCAAAGAAGAAGACAGTAGCGAAAGCCGCCAAGAGAAAATAGACTTAGAAGTTGTGGCGTTGAGCCGTGGCGACCAACCTTTAGGTTGGTCGTCGATTTACCCCGAAAGTCCGTCAGCGCAAGTCTGGACGGGATGTAGCGTAGCCTGGTAGCGCGCCTGCTTGGGGTGCAGGAGGTCCCGAGTTCGAATCTCGGCATCCCGACCAATCTTGAAGTTCTCCATTAAGACTCTCGTTCAACTGACACCAATCGTCATCGCGGTGATCGTCGCGGTCTTTCCGCCCGCGCCCGCGACGGTGGAACGCTCCTACGCGCGCTGGCTGTATCCCGCGCTTCAAGAAAACTTGACCGCGTTCTCGAATCGCGTGGCGTGGCCGCTGTTTGATCTCACGCTCGGCATCGGCATCGCATTGCTAATCGGTGGATGGATCTATTGGCTTCGTCGCATTCGCCGCGAGCGGTGGTTCAAGCCGATTGGCCGCGGCTTGCTCGCCACCTTGGCCGGCGCTGCGGTCGTCTACCTGTGGTTTCTCGCCGCGTGGGGGCTGAACTATGCGCGGCCGCCACTCGAGTCGGTCATGCCCTTCGTCCAGTCGCGCATCACGCCGATCGCGGTGCGATTGTTTGCCGAGCACGCCGTTCGCGAAGCCAACCGCACCCACGCGGCCGCGCACGCGGCCGGGTTTCCGGGCATTCACGACCGGCCAGCGGCCCTGGCTGAGGCGCTGCACCAGGTGGAGCGCGAGCTGGGACGGCCGCGCCCCACCTTGCTGGCGCATCCCAAGACGTCGCTCCTGTCGCCGTTCTATCGCGCCTCCGGGGTCAGCGGCCAACTCGCGCCGATTTTCCTCGAGACGCTGCTCAATCCAGATTTGACCGGCCCCGAGCGGCCGGCAGTGCTTGCGCACGAGTGGGCGCACTTGTCGGGCTACGCGCCCGAATCGGATGCCAGCTTCGTGGGCCACCTCGCGGCGCTACGCGCCGGACCCGCGGCGGAATACAGCGTGTGGCTGGACCTGGTGTCGGAAGCCGCGAACCAGTTGCAGCCCGTGACGCAGCGCTTGGTCCTCGAGCCGCTTGAAGAGGGGCCGCGACGGGATCAACAGGCGATTCGTGAACGGCTGAAGGCGCTCGTACAGCCCGTCGAACGCGTCGCGTGGTCCGCGTACGATCAGATGCTGAAGTCGCAGGGCGTCGAAGAAGGTGTGCGAAGCTACAGCCGCGTGATTCAATTGCTGATCGGTACTGACGCGTTTCGAATTTCAAGCCCCACGCCCCCGGCCCCAAGCCCATGAATACCCGTGTCCTGAAAGTCGATCCCGCGCAGCCTGACCCCGGCGTCGTGGAAGAAGCGGCGCAAGCGATTCGCGACGGCAAGCTCGTAGCCTTTCCGACCGAGACCGTTTACGGCCTTGGCGCCAACGCATTCGATCCGGCTGCCGTTGCGAAGATCTTCGAAGCGAAGGGCCGCCCAGCGACCGATCCGCTGATCGTGCACATTGCTCACATCGGGCAGCTGTCGATGTGCGCCTCGCAGGTGCCCCCCGCGGCACGCAAGCTGGGCCTGGCCTTCTGGGCAGGGCCGCTCACGGTCATCCTGCCAAAGAAGCCGCAGATCCCCGACAGCGTGACCGCCGGTTTGCCGAGCGTTGCGCTGCGCGTGCCCTCGCACCGGATCGCGCGCGCGCTGATGGAAATGGCGGGGGTGCCGGTCGCGGCGCCAAGCGCCAACCGGTTCTCGCGGCCGAGTCCCACCACCGCGGAGCACGTGCTGGCCGATCTCGACGGCCGGATTGACGTCGTGATCGACGGCGGCCCGACCGACATCGGCCTTGAGTCAACCATCGTTGACTTCACGGTGGACCCGCCGGTGATGCGCCGCCCCGGTGGATTGACCCTCGACCAGATCCGCAGTGTGGTGCCCGATGTCCTTGCCGTCAGCGAGCAGGGGAGAGCCGAGGTGGCGCAAGTGGCGCCGGGCCAGCTGATGCGGCACTACGCGCCGCAGGCGGAACTGACCCTCTATCTCGGCGCCGCCAACCTGGCAATTGCCCGAGTGGCAGCCGACACGAGGACGCTTGCCGCCAAGGGGGCGCGCATCGGCATTCTGGCACCCGAAGAGGATCTGCGAGCCCTTGCGCCGGAATTGGCACCGCTCGCGGCAACCGGCCGGGTCGAGGTGCAGCGCTATGGGTCGCGAAGGGATCCGGAGCGGTCGGCGCGGGAATTGTTCGCCGGGCTGCGGGCGCTCGACGCCACCGGCGTCACTTATATCCTTGCGACTGCCAGCGATGCCGACGGACTGATGCTGGCCGTCGTCGATCGGCTGACCCGCGCCGCCGAGGGACGCGTCCGGAGGCTTTAATCCGGCCTTGAACAGTCGTTCAGGTTGAATCTCCGACCCGAGTCGGCGTATCCCATCGGAACAGTTGGTGCTATCATGCGCAGAAATTCTTTGGGGGGATGGCTCAATGAGTCAAGCAAGTATGACAGGCGTTCCGGGTCCACAGCCCGGCCATTCGCGACGGAACTTCATCAAGGGTGTGATTGCAGCGGGCGCAACCGTTTCTGCGTCGGCATACCTCTTCCGCACCACCATCATGGGCCAGAACGATGGCATGGCGGGTGCGGTCGAACGTCTCATCACGCTCGACGTCAACGGCCAGCAACGCCGTGTCGATGTGCTGAAGAACGAGACGCTCTCCAACACCTTGCGCTACAAGCTCGGTCTCACCGGCACCAAGCTGGGATGTGACCGGTCGGAGTGTGGCGCCTGCACGGTGCTGGTGGACGATGTGCCGCGATATGCGTGTTCGGTGCTGACGCATAGCGTTCGCGGCAAGAAGATCCAGAGCATTGAAGGGCTCGCTGCTCCCGATGGCACGCTGCACCCGGTACAGCAGGCCGTGGTCGACGGCCAGGGCTTCCAGTGCGCCTTCTGCATGCCGGGCTTCGTCATGGCCACGGTGGGCTTTCTCAAAACCAATCCCGCGCCGACGCGCGCCGAACTGGCGCACGGCATTTCCGGCAACCTGTGCCGGTGCGCCGATTACAACAAAATCCTGGATGTCATGATGGTGGCAGCCGACAAGTCGAGGGGGGCGTAAACCATGGCCGAACAGCAGAACCCGGTCGCGCCAGCCGCACCCGTCACGCCGCCCCAGCCGGCGCCCGGAGAGGCGCCCCAGCCGGCGCTCGGAGAGGCGCCTCAGAAGATGGAGTTCAAGCTCCTGGGCCACAACTACGTTACGCCCGACCTAGTGGCCAAGGTCACCGGCAAGGCCAAATACGCCGAGGACTTCCGGGCCGATGGCATGGTGTTCATCAAGTTGATGCCCAGCCCGCGTCCGCACGCGCGGGTGATCAACATCGACGCCTCGGCCGCCCTGGCCATGCCGGGCGTGCACGGGATTCTGACCGCCAAGGACCTGCCGGTGCCACCGGCTCCGCCCACGCCGCCTCCGGCCGCGGCTGCTCGGCCGGGCGGCTCGCCGCCGCCCCCGGCTGCGGCGCCTGGTGGTGGTGGCGCACCGCCCGCCCCCGCTCCGGCTGCCGGCGCCGCTCCCGCCGCTCCTGCTGCGGGCGCCGCAGCTCCGGTGGCACCGCCGCCGCCCATGCCGCCCGAGTTCGCGCTCACCGACGAGCCGGTCTACGAGGGTGAACCGATTCTCGCGATTGCAGCCGACAGCGAAGAGCTGGCCTCTGCCGCGATCGACAAGATCATCGTGGAGTTCGAGCCGCTGCCGTTCGTGATCGATCCGCTCGACGGCCTGCGGCCCGGCTCGCCGAACGGCCGCACGCAGGGCAACGTGTTCGTGGGCCCCAGCATGCGCACGCTCAAGTGGACGGCGGGCGACATCGCGACTCTCGATTCCGGCAAGTTCCCCGTGGACGCCGAAGCCACCGAGACGACCGTGTTTGGCGACGTCGAGAAGGGCTTCGCGGAAGCCGATCTCATCGTCGAGCGCGACATGTATCAGCAGACCACGTCGCACCAGCCGCTTGAATCGCGGTCGGCCATGGCGTACTGGCAGAACGGCAAGTGCTACATGCACGTGTCGACGCAGAGCTTGGCGCGCACCGTTGCGGCGGTGGCCAACTGGGTCGGCATCAAGCCCGAAGAACTCGTGCTGATCAGCGAGTACACGGGCGGAGGGTTCGGCAGCAAGATTCCGGGCGCGCAGTCGATGGCGATTCCGGCGCTGATGTCGAAGAAGCTCAACGGCCGCCCGGTCATGATGCGTATCTCGCGCGCCGAAGAAACCTACATCGGCCGCACCCGTCCTGGTTACCAGGGCTGGATCAAGATGGGCTTCAAGAAGGACGGCAAGGTCACCGCGATCGACACGTTCATCGTCGAAGCCGCGGGGCCGTATCGCCGCCAGGGCGACCACGCGACTACCGCGAACCTCGGGTCGTTGTTGTTCCAGGCGCCGAACATGCGTTTCCGCGGCCTGTCGGTGGCGACCAACACCCCGCCGGGCACGTCGCAGCGCGCACCGGGCGGGTTGCAGGCTTCGGTGTGGTTCGAACCACTGGTGCATGAAGCCGCAAAGAAGCTGGGCATCGACCAGGTCGCGATTCGACGGATGAACGCGCCCGAAGGCCAGGCGCTGTTCGGCCTCGTGGCACCCGATACACCGCCGGGACGTCCGCGCAACAAGCTGACCAGCTGCTTCGTGAAAGAGTGCCTCGACCAGGGCGCCGAGCTGTTCGGTTGGGAAGCGCGCAAGCCGAACAGCGGCAAGCGAACTGGCAGCAAGATCCGTGGCATCGGGGTCGGCACGGGCGCGTATACCGCCGGTTCGATCGGCGTTGATGGCCTCTGCATCCTGCGGCCTGACGGCAAGCTGGAAATTCACCAGGGCATCGGCAACCTCGGCACGCATTCGGTGATTGACACGGCGCGCGTCATCGCCGAGGTCTCGAACGTCCCGTGGGAAAACTGCGAAGTGGTCTGGGGCGACACCTCCAAGGGCTTGCCCTGGTCATCCATCCAGGCCGGCAGCCAGACGACCTACGCTCACACCCGCGCCAACTTCGCGACGGGCAACGACCTGAAGAAAAAGCTGACCGAAATCGCCGCGAAGGACTTTGGCGGCACGCCGGATCAGTACGACACCAACGCGCAGGGCGTCATCCGTAAGGGCGGCGGCCTCCGGCTGACCTGGGCCAAGGCGGCCGAACGGGCGATTGCGCTCGGCGGCATCTACGACGGCTCGGAAGTGCCGAAAGAGCTGAACGCCATGACCAAGGCGGCAGCCGCGGCACACAAGGGCCGCGGGTTGATGGGCGTGGCCCGCGACAACCTGCCGCGTGACGGCCAGACCTACGGCTTCATGTCGGCGTTTGCCGAAGTCGAAGTCGACGTGGAAACCGGTGTGTGGACCATCATTGACTTCGTCGGTGTCGCCGACGTCGGCACGGTGATTCACCCGAACTCGCTGGGCGGCCAGATCAACGGCGGCAGCTTGCAGGGCATCGGACACATCCGCAGCCAGAAGCTGGTCTACGACCCGCAGTACGGCGCCGCGCTCTCGGGCCGGATGCACCACAACAAGCCGCCGACGATCCTGGACGTCCCGATCAACGCCAAGTGGGGCGCGGTCGGGCTGCCGGACCCGAGCAATCCGATTGGCGCCAAGGGCATCGGCGAGCCTTCGACCGTGGCGGCCGCCGGTGCAGTGCTGGCCGCCCTCTGCGACGCGGTCGGTGACGACATCATCCGGCGCACGCCGGTGCAGCCGGAAGACATTGCCGCGACGCTGGCCAACGGACGCAAGTCCATGATGGCCAACCCGCTTCAGGCGTTCATCTAAGGGGAGACACGAACATGCCACCAATTCGCGACGTAATGTCGGCATTCGAGCTCTTCCAACCCGCGAGTGTGGGTGATGCGCTCGGGATTCTCGACCGCCACGGCGCCGACGCCTGGGTCATGGCCGGCGGGATGGATACCTTCGACTGGTTGAAGGACCGCATCAAGCAGCCGCGGGTCGTCGTCGACCTCGGCATGGTCGACGAACTGCGCGGCATCAAGGACGCCGCCGGCGGCCTCGAGATCGGCGCCATGACGACGCTGACGACGGTCGCCAACAACCCGTTGGTCAAGGAGCGGTTTCCGCTGCTGGCCCAGGCGGCGTTGATTGTCGCCTCGCCGCAGATTCGCAACCAGGGCACCGTCGGCGGCAACGTGTCGCAGGACGCGCGCTGCTGGTACTACCGCGCCGGCTGGCCGTGTTACCGCGCGGGCGGCAACATCTGCTACGCCGACACGCCCACGGCGCTCAATCGCGAGCACGCCATTTTCAACGCCGACCGGTGTGTCGCGGTGAACCCGTCCGACACGGCCCCGGCGCTGATCGCGCTTGATGCCGAGTTCGTGATCAAGCGCGGCTCGGCCGAGCGCGTCGTGCCGGCCCGCGAGTTCTTCATCGGCCCCGGCATCGACATCACCAAGCTCACCGTGCTGCAGCCGGGTGACCTGCTCACCGCGATTCGCATCCCGGCCACGTGGGCAGGGAAGGCGCACTACTTCGAGAAGGTGCGCGATCGCCAGGTGTGGGACTTCGCGCTGGTTAACATCGCCGCCTCGTTGAACATGTCGGGTGCGACCATCAGCGAATCGCGCATGGTGATCAACGGCGTGTCGGCCGAGCCGCTGCGCCTCGACGCGGTCGAGGCTGCCATCAGGGGCAAGGCACGCGACAAGGCGACTGCCGACATGGCCGCCGATCTGGCGGTGCAGGGCGCGGTGCCGCTGCGTCACAACGCCTACAAGGTCCCGCTGGTCAAGGCGCTGGTGAAGCGCGCCATTCGCGGAGAGGCTGAATGGACGTCTTAACCTGGGCGCGCAGCCCATGGGGTGAATCCGTCCTCACCCACATCTCGTGGGATCTGTTCTGGGCGGCGCTCGTCGGCGGCCTTGTCTTCCTGCTCGCGCACGGTGGCTACATGCTGTTCTCGCAGCACCATAAGCGCGAGGCGTCCGAAGTGGATCGCATGGAGGCCGATCGGAAGGACCTGCCGGCCCAGATCACGCGCCACGGGTTCGTGGCGCGCGCCTTCCATTGGGTGATGGCGTTTGCCATGCTGACCCTGCTGATCACGGCCTTCTTGCCCATCGTCGGCGTGAAGTTCGCGTGGGTGTATTGGCACTGGATGGCCGGCATCCTGCTGACCGCGTCGGTGATGTTCCACATCGTCCACGCGACGTTCGTGCTCGACTTCTGGTCGATCTGGGTCGGACCGAGGGACATCCCGGAGTTCAAGGCCGAGATGATGCGCGATCTGGGCCAGGAAGTTCCCGGCGCCCCGAAGCCCGGCAAGTATCCGCTGGGCAACCGCCTGTATCACCTCGCGGTGATGGTGGCCGGCCTGGCGGTGATCGCGACCGGAATCCTGATGATGTGGCGCGTGCGCACCGGGATTGTCGAGCGCAATCCGTACCTGCTGAGCGACGCGACCTGGGGCATTACCTACGTCGTGCATGGCCTGATGGGCGTGGGCTGGAATATCGGGGTGTTGTCAGGGGCGCATGGGCGAGACGCGCTGGCGCGCTCGCCG
>JBBQSP010000125.1:0-11299 GCA_038213735.1 Vicinamibacterales bacterium
AGCGCGATTGGTGTAGGTCATGTAGCCCTGGCCACTCTCCGGATCGCGGCTCAGTGTGATGTGCGTCAGCATCCCGTTCATGTAGCGCGTCGCGAACACCTGCTTCCCCACCACCGCCACCTGCGGCCCCGCACCTCCCGCCGCCGCGCGGGTCACTCCGACGTGCGTCAGGGCGACCACCGCCTTGCCGGCCGAGTAGTACTCTTTCGACCAGTAGTAAAACGACTCCACGTCAGAGCGAGGGGTGTCGTGCGGCCGCTCGAGCCACGACGCCAGTCGCTGGTCGGACCGGTGGATATAGGGGGAATGGGCCCGAAGCGCGGCGAACACCTCGGCAGGCTGGACCACTTGCTGGCTGAAGGCGGGCAGCGGCACCGCCGACAGTCCGCCGGCCCGGTAGACCATCAGCCGTTCGAACAGTAGCCGCCGGAACACCTCCTGCACCGCGCCGTCCGCGCCTGGGACAGCCACGCGCTTGAGGGTCTCGATCTCGGCTGCCGACAACTTCAGCGCGCAGTGCCCTGGACGGCATTCGCGAATCGACTCGAGGTCCCGCTGGTCGAGGTGGAGCCCGTCAAGGTCGCGCAGCGATGGCGGATCCGAAAAGCGGCGGGTCGCCGCCACCGCCTTGCTGCGCTTGAGTTCCGCGATTTGGCGAATCCACTCGACGAACACGTCGGCGGGCGCGTCTAGTTCGGTGATGGTGAAAACGCCGAGCTGGCCGCTCTTCGAGGGGAGGGGCTTGACGACGACTTCGCCGCGGCCGAGCCGCAGCAGCTCGTCCCGCGACACCGAGGCGTCGGGCTCGAACCACGCAAACGGCACCGGCTGACCGCCCGTGGCGACGGCCACCGCGCCAAGCGCAGCCATCCCGAACACGACGACCGAACACAATCGTTTGAGCGTGGGCGCCTCCCAAGTGGCGACAGACCTTTCGGTTTGTCGGTCTGGCCGATTCTACAGTCCCCGGCACCCGATCGGCTAGGTCAGCTGCTTTGCCAGCCGCTCTCGCTCCTCGAGCGCCTTGTCGTACGCCGCCTGCGCGGATGCCTGGTCCTTGACCAGGCCCTTCTCGGTGTTGGTGGCCTCGTCCAGTTCGCGCTCGATCCGCGCGCGCGTGCGTTCGGCCCGCTCCACGGCACGACGGGCCCGATCGAGCGCGGCCTCGGCCTCCCGCTCGGACGCTTCGGCGAACCGCAAGCGCTCGCGCGTCATCTCGCGCTCACGCTTGTCCACCTCAACCGCCCGCTTCTCGATCTCGGTTGGCCTGGGCTTTGGCGGACCCGCCTTCGGCTCGAGCCGCGTCGGTTCGGGCCGCGGCTTCGCGGCAATGGTGAAGCCCTCGAGCGCCTCGAAGCCGGTCCGCTTCAACGGCCGTGTCAGCCGTCCGGGAGGGTCGGCAGCGGGCAGGATGTCGAGCGTCTCACGCACGGCGTCCATGACGGCACCCGACGCCTTGCCGCCATCGCGCTCGACGATGGCTCGGGCGATTTGCGTGGCTCTCTTTACGGCGGCCTTGTGCGTGGCCTCGGCGCCGCGGACGTCGGGCGACTTTCCCGCCAACTGATCGCGATAGGCCGCTCGCAGTTGCTGTGATGCCTCAATCAGCTCGTCGTAGATCGGCCGCTCGAACCAGAACAGCTGGTTCACGGCCCACGCCGCCGCGTTGGGTTTCTCGAGCGCCTTGATCTCCGCAGCCCGCGGCCCGGCGCTCTTGGCCAGGGCGTTACGAGCCGGAGTGAATTGGTCGAGCGGCAGCTGATAGAGCCCTGCGATCGCGTCTTCCACGGTGGCGTCAATCGTACTGCACCCCAGGCACCCTAGGCACATATTGAGGTAACGTCATGAGCTTGGCTGTTCACTCTTCGAAACCCGCGTGGGCCGTCGGCGCCTATCTCACCCATCGCTTCAATCCTGAACTGGGGATTGGCCGCATTGCGGCGATCGACGGCCGCGCCATCGTGGTGGAGTTCCCACGCTCGGGAACCACGTTGCGCCTGGCGGCGCAGACCGACGCGCTGGTGCCGGTCGATCTCAGTCCCGGACGGCCGGTCCGCATCACCGCCACCCACGAAGAGACCACCATCAAGACACGGCGGGCCGACGGACGCCTGACGCTGGTGAACGGTCGCACCGAACCAGCGCACGCGCTGTGGCCGCTTGAACTCGAAGGTGCCCTCATCGAAAAGCTGGTCGTCGGTGACCTCGATGACGTGGACGACTTCATCACGCGAATGAATATCCTGCACTTGTTGGCCATTCGCGAGGCCGATGGCCTGGGATCGTTCCTGGGCGGACGCGTGCGTCTGTTCCCTCACCAGCTGCACGTCGCCGAGCGCGCCAGCGCCACCGACCCGGTGCGCTGGCTCCTGGCCGACGAGGTCGGGCTCGGCAAGACCATCGAGGCGTCGCTCGTCCTCAACCGCCTGGTCCACGCCGGCAAGGTCCGGCGCTGCATGGTCGTGGCGCCCGACACGCTGACGGTTCAGTGGCTGGGCGAATTGTGGCGGAAGTATCACCAGGTGTTCACGCTGCTTGATTCGGAGCGGCTGGGCGACGTGGCCAAGGACTTCGGCGATGATTTCAACCCCTTCGAGCTGCACCAGCGCACCGTCATCTCGCTGGAGATGCTGATCGCACGGCCCCACCTGACCGCTCAGGCGGTCAAGGCCGGCATCGACTTGCTGGTCGTGGACGAAGCCCAACGCCTGCGGCGTCCGCCCGGTCACCCCGGCGAGCCGGGCTGGCGCGCCATCGCGCCCATTGCCGCACTCGGCCGCCACGTGCTGCTGCTCAGTGCCACACCGCTCGAAGACGATGCGCACGGGTTCTTCCGGCTGCTGCAGATGCTGCGGCCGGCCGAGTTCCCCGAGGGGATGAGTTTCGAGGCCCGCCTCGCCGAGGGCACGCCGCTGCCGCCGTGCACCAGCTCGACGCGGCGCGCCGACATTGGCGGCCTGCCGCCACGGGTCGGCATCCCGATCGACCTGCTCAATCCCAAGAGCGCCAGGCATCGCGAGGCCGTGGAGATCGCGGTGCGAAGCGCGCCGGCGGCGAATGCGGTGGTCCGGCGCGACAAGATCGACCGCGTGCGCCGCGCGCTGGCCTCGGGCGCCGCGCTCACCGCGGTGCTGGCCGCCGACGACCCGCTGCGCCAGCAGGCGCAATCGATGGACGGGTTCGATGCCCGCCTCGAGTGGCTGGCGACCAACGCGCCGAAGTGGCGGGCTGCGAAAGAGAAGACGCTGGTCTTCGTGGCCGAACGCGAGACGCTCGAGATGGTGCGGACTGCCCTGAGCCATCGCGCGCAACTGGCCACCGGCATGTTTCACGAGGAGCTGACGCCGGCCAAGCGCGACACCGAAGTGGCGCGGTTTCGAGAAATCGATGGCCCCAGCCTGCTGGTCTCCACCGAATGTGGCGGCGAGGGCCGCAACTTCGAGTTCTGCCGCCGGCTGGTCTTGTTCGATCTGCCGTGGAAGCCGTCGGTGGTCGAGCAACGCATTGGCCGCCTCGATCGCATCGGCCGCCGCATCCCGGTGGAGGTCGTCTACTTCCGTCCGCCCGCCGGCCTTGGCCGCGACGTCGTGCGCCTGTTCGAAGGGCTCGGGCTGTTCCGCGAGCCCCTCGCCGGACTCGACACGCAGTTGGCGCATGTCGAGGGCGCGCTGGAGGAGATCGCGCTGGACCCGGACGCGTCACTGTCGGACGAGCGCTTCAGCGCGCTGATTGCCGAGACCCACGCGGCCCGCTCGCGCATTCGCGAAGCGGCCTACCAGCAGCTGCATCGCGACCCGTATCGGGCGGCGATGGGACCCGCCATCCTGGCCCGCATCCCGAACGAACTCGACGCGCTCAACCAGGAAGTCGTCGTCACCGCGTCGATCGGCCTGGGCTTCACCATTGCGCATCCGAAGGGGCACCGCGTGTTCTCGATCGAGATCGGCAACGGCGCATTGGTGGACGGCCTGCCCGGTGTGCCTGGCGGATCGGGCTACGTGGGCACGTTCGATCGCGAGGAGGCCGTCGAGAACGAAAGCATCGATTTTTTTGCCTCGGGCCACCCCCTGGTCGAGGGCATCTTCGCCTTCTACGAGGAAAGCGCCCTGGGTCGTGCGGTGCGGTTTCAGATCGCGATTGGGGAGGACCGCGGCGAGGGCCTCGTCGCCATCTACAAGGATGGCCCAGCCTTCGAGGTCGTCGCCCTCGACAGCGACGGCACGCCGCGGCTCGATTGGGCCGAGGCGATCCTCCAGCGGCCCATTCGCGCCTTTCCCGTCATCGGCAAGGCGGCCGAGGACCACGAGTGGCGCGGCATGGTTCGGCGGCTCGGCGCGCAGCTGGATGCCGCGCGCCGGCTTCACGCCGTGGCCGCGATCATCGTGCGGCCTTACTTGGACAAGGTCTCGCCAGGCAAAGCCGGGGTATGAACCGGACGCCGGCGGGCTTTTGTGGCCTGCTCGAAGCTGTATCCCAATCCCAGCAACTTGCCTTCGCTGAAGGCCGGCCCTAGAAACGAAATCGCCACCGGCAATCCGTCGGCGGTGAATCCCGCAGGCACGATCAGATCGGGGAATCCCGTGAGGTTGGCAATGTTGCTCGCTGATGCGGCGCCGCCGCCTGGCGTTTCTGGCGGCGCGGCCACCAGGTCGGGCCGTCGCGCGGCCGTGGGATAGACGACCGCGTCCAGGGATTGCGCGGCCAACGCGCCTTCGGTGATCTGGCGCATCAGGGGCAGGCCGTGGTCGCGCACCGACGTGTAGCGGAAATCGTCCATCGAGCCGCTCGCCAGCTCGCGGGCAAACATCGACCAGCGGGTGGCGTTCGGACCGGCGCCGTCAGGCCGCGGCGACGTCACCAGCTGCGCGCGGTCAATGATCTGCTGCAGTGTCTTCGGATAGCCCGGTCCAAGGGTCTGGAGATACGCCGCCAGCTGCACGGGAAACTCCGGATACCTGATCGCCGTGTAGAACTCGCCTTTCACGTCGAGCATCCACTTCGGGAATCGCACCTCGACGACGGTGGCGCCGGCCTTCTTCATGGCAGCGATCGCCGCGTCCATCAGCCAATCCACGTCGCCGTCGGCGCCCATGAAATCGCGCGCGATGCCGATGCGCGCTCCCTTCAGTGCGTCGGCCTTCAGGTACTTCGTGTAGTCGGATTCGGATCGGCCCTCACTCTGCTTCGTGGCCGCGTCGGCCGGGTCCACGCCGGTCATCACGCCGAGCGCCACGGCGACGTCGTAGACGCTGCGCGCCATGGGTCCGCCGGTATCGAAGCTGAGCGCCAGGGGAATGATGCCGTCTCGGCTCAGCAAGCCCATGGTGGGCTTGAGCGCCGCTAGGCCGTTCGCGGTGGCGGGGCCGCGGACCGACCCACCGGTGTCGGTACCAAGTCCAATGGTGGCGTAGCCGGCCGCGATGGCGACGCCAGTGCCGCCGGAGGAGCCCGACGGCGAGCGCCCCGGGTCGTGCGGGTTCAGCGACGGGCCGATGATCGAACTGCGCGCGCCGCCCGAGGCGAACTCCGACATGTTCACCTTGGCCAGGATAATGGCGCCGGCATCGCGCAATTTCTTCACCACGAACGCATCGTCCGGAGGCACCGACCCTTCGAGCAGCACCGAGCCGCCGGTCGTCGGCAGGTCGAACGTGTCGAAGTTGTCCTTCAGCACGATCGGGATGCCGTGCAGTGGCGAGCGCCTCCCTTTCGCGTTGCGCTCGGCGTCGAGGGCGCGCGCCGTTTCCAGTGCCTTCGGGTTGAGCGTGATGACGGCGCGCAGCGCCGGCCCCCTGCGGTCGTAGGCGTCGATCCGCGCGAGGCTCAGTTGCACGAGTTTCTCGGAGGTGAGCGTGCCCTTGTCGAAAGCCGCATTGAGATCGGCGACGGTCGCCGAGTCGAGGTCGAGCACCTGTGCGCTGGCCATGCCGTGCAGGCCGGCCACAAGGGCGGAGGTCAGGACCAGGCGGGCGGCAAATCGCGTTCGTGACGTCATGTGAGCAATCCTCTCAGATTCCCGCCACCATACGCATTCACAGCGCCAATCGCAAGGATGTGACCGCGGCACGAGCACTCGGATACGATGACGGACCATGACCTGCCACTTCCGCGGATTCCTCGCCGTTGCCCTTCTCGTGCTTGCCGGCGGCGGGCCGTCGCGGCTCGTTGCGCAGTCGGGCACGGGCCATCTTGACGCCATCGCGTCGTGGGTGGCCATGGACAGCGCGACCGGCTACGAGGCACGCACCTCCCCCGCACTGGCCGCGGCGCTCGGCTGGCGCGCCGACCAGTGGGGCAATGTGGTGACGACCGTGGGCTCAGGCTCGCCGCATCATGTGATCGCCTGCGCCCTCGACCGCCCGAGCTACGCCGTCACCCAGATTCGAGACGATGGCTACCTGCGCTTGCACCGCATTGGCCGCGGCTCGAGGCACCCGCTGTGGGACCAGCAGTTCGAAGCGCAGCAGGTTCGGGTGCTGACCGCCACCGGCCCAGTCGCCGGTGTCATCGCCCGCTCGAACGGCCACTTCGCGCAGCAGCATCGTCGTGAGACGGCGGTGGTAACCGCCGACGACCTGTGGCTCGATGTGGGCGCCGAGTCGAAGGCGGATGTCGAGAGCCTCGGCATCGCCCTGCTCGACCCGGTTGGCCGCCATCTGCCGCCCTGGCCCATAGCCGGTGGCGTCGCGGGACCCGACGCGGGGCGCCGCACCGGTTGCGCTGCCGTCGCGACGCTGGCTGCGGCGGCACGGGGGCGCACGGGCCCGGGCCGCACGACCTTCGTGCTGAGCGCGCAGGAGGCCACCGGTTGGGTTGGTTTGTCGTCGCTCATCGCTCGCGCGGATCGCGTGGAACAGGTCACCATTCTGGCGCCGGGCGAAGAGGCGCGCGCTGACAGCGCGCGGGCGGCGGATTCGCTGTCGAACTTCGGCGGCGTCCTCCAGGCGGCCGGCCTCAAGACCGTGAAGTGGCTGGCGCCGGCGGTCAGCCAGGCGGGTTCGCACATGGAAGTGGTGCGCGAAACCGAGGCGCGCTGGCTGCTGACGACGGCAGCGGCAGCGACGGGCGTGGTCGTGGCGCCCGACACGAAATGGATCGGAGCCCCGGCCGCTGCGCCGCTAAGGACCGGCCATGCCGATCCCGCGCTAGCCGAAGCGGCGGCGGCGCTGACCGTCCTGGTTGAACGGTACGGGGTGTCCGGGCACGAATGGCCAGTGCGCCGGGCCGTGCTGGAGGCGCTGCCGGCGTGGGCCCGCGAACGCGCGGTCGTGGACGACATTGGCGACATCACGGTCGAGGCCGGTCCGCCGGGCCCGGCCACGGTGTTCATGGCGCACCTGGACGAAGTGGGCTACGTGATCGAGTCGATCGCCGCCGACGGCACGGCGTCGTTGACCGCGCAGGGCGGCACGGTCGCATCGGCGTGGGAAGGCCAGACGGCCCTGGTGCACTTCGATCCGCCAGGCGCGCCCAGCACGATGACTGGCAAGGGCGACGACCTGGCTCCGCACTGGAAAGCGCAATCGCTGACGGCGACAGCGCCGGCGCCGCTGCGCGGGGTGTTTCGCATCCGCGAGAAGGCCGACCGCAAGGATCCCGGCCCGTTGCAGGCATGGTTCGGCCTGGATGCCGCCGGCCTGGCCGCGAATGGCGTGAAGGTCGGGATGCAGGTGACCAACTACAAGGAGGGCGCGCGAATGGGGCGCACCCGCTACGTGGCGCGCGCGCTGGATGATCGCGCCGGCACGACAGCGCTCGTTCGCGCCGTCAACTTGATCGATCCGGCCAAGCTGGCCAGCCGCGTGATCTTTGCGTGGTCGGTGCACGAAGAGGGTGGATTGCGAGGCGCCAACGCCATGGCACGCCGTTTCGGCAAGGCGACCGCGCGAATCTATTCGCTGGACACGTTCGTCTCGTCCGATACTCCGCTCGAGTCGCCGCACTTTGCCTATGCCCCGCTCGGCAAGGGGCCGGTACTGCGGGCGCCATTGAGAACTCCAGCGTGTCGCCGGAAAGTGAAAGGGCGCGGGTCATTCGCGCGGCCGAGGCGGCGGCCATCCCGTTGCAGATTGGCCTGACGCAGGGAGGCACCGACGGATCCGCCTTCACTTACTGGGGCGCGCCGAACCAGGGCCTGTCGTGGCCAGGCCGCTATAGCCACTCGCCCGGCGAGGTCCTGGACTTGCGCGACCTCGACAACCTGGTTCGCCTGGTCGTCGCGGTCGCGTCCAGTAGTGATCGCTAGCCGGTCAGAGCCGTTTGCCCGTAAACAGCATGATGATCAGAATCAGCAGGATGATCCCGCCCAGGCTGCCGCCGATCATGGGACCACCCAGGTAGAAGCCACCGCCACCGAAGACCAACAACAGAATAATCAACAGCACTATCAGGTTCATCGCACACTCCTTGTCTTCTCAGCAGTGCATCTTCGGTGCCAGTGCTCGAGCCGCCAGAAGCCGCTCAGTCGGGCCACGCTAGACCTTGCCATTCCCAGAACAGGCCCACGGAGTCAGGAATATGGAAGTTAGGCGACTGGATCCCATTTAATTCGTCATATCTGCCGAGTATAATCTGTTTTATGATATAGTTCGACGTATATGGCGAGTTATGAAGATATCTAATCTCACCTCAGACGAGGCCGTCCTTCGTGAGCTTGGCACCCGACTCGCCGCTCTTCGCCTCGCCCACAACCTGACCCAGGCCACGCTGGCGCAAGAGGCCGGTGTCTCCAAGCGGACGATTGAGCGGCTGGAATCGGGCGAGGTGGCGACGCGGCTGTCGGCCCTGGTCCGCGTCGGCCGCGTGCTGGGGCTGATCGACCGTCTTGATGCCCTGGTCCCGGCGGCCACACCCGGGCCCGTCGAACAAATGAAGCTAGCCGGCCGCAAACGCAAGCGCGCGTCGAAGCCCCGCCAGTCCGCACCCGCCTCGACGCGCAAGTGGACATGGGGAGATGAGGCGTGATTGCCGAGGTTCGCCTCTGGGGCCGCACTATTGGCGCCGCGGCGATGGACGAGACGCGCGGCCACGCCTCCTTTCAATACACCCCGGAGTTTGTCGAGAGCGGCATCCAGGTCGCGCCGCTCGTCCTGCCACTAACCTCGCGGGCGTACGAGTTTCCTGAACTCCCCCGCCGGACCTTTCACGGCCTGCCCGGCCTGCTCGCCGATTCGCTCCCGGATCGCTTCGGCAATGCACTGATCGATGCCTGGCTGGCGACGACCGGCCGCACGCCCGGTAGCTTCAGCCCCATCGAGCGGCTCTGTTACACCGGCAGCCGCGGCATGGGCGCGCTCGAGTTCGCTCCGGCTTTGGGGCCCAAACCGCGCAAGGCGACGACGATCGACATCGACGCGCTGGTGCGGCTGGCCTCCGATATTCTCACGGAGCGTCGCAACCTCAAGGGCCAGCTGTCGGCCGCCAGCCGACGAAAGGCACTCGCCGACATTCTCAAGGTCGGCACGTCGGCCGGTGGCGCGCGCGCCAAGGCGGTGATTGCCTGGAATCGCAAGACCAACGAGGTGCGGTCCGGCCAGGTCGATGCCGGACCGGGGTTCAGCTATTGGTTGCTGAAATTTGACGGCGTCTCCGGCAACAAGGACAAGGAGTTGGACGACCCGAAAGGCTACGGTGCGATCGAGTATGCCTACGCCTTGATGGCCCGCGCCGCGGGCATCACGATGAGCGAGTGCCGGTTGCTCGAGGAGAATGGCCGGCGGCATTTCATGACCCGGCGCTTCGACCGTCTGCCCGACGGCGGCAAGCTGCACATGCAGTCGCTCGGCGCCCTTGCCCACTTCGACTACCACCAGCCCGGTGCCTACTCGTACGAACAGGCGTTCCTGGCGATCCGGCAACTCGATCTCCCCATGGCCGCGCGTGAAGAGCAGCTCCGCCGCATGCTGTTCAACATCGTCGCCCGCAACCAGGACGACCACGTCAAGAACATCGCGTTCCTGATGGATCGTGAGGGCCGTTGGAGCCTGGCGCCGGCGTTCGATGTCACCTACAGCTTCAACTGGACGGCGACGCACCAGATGACCGTCAACGGCAAGCGTGATGGGTTCGAGATGGACGATGTGCGAGGGGTGGCAAAGAGCGCCGGACTGAAGCGCGGCCGCGCCGAGACCATTCACGAGGAAGTCCGCGTCGCGGTCGGTCGCTGGCTGGAGTTTGCGCGAAAGGCGAAAGTGGATGGCGGGGTTGCCGCACAGATCGCGAAGGCGCATCGCCTCGAACTCCGATAGGCTCCGCCGCAATTGACGGACTGCGCTAACATTCACACGGGAGACCGACGCCTTGATGACCGTCCCGCTCGTCCTGCTGCTCCTCGTCGCCACGCCTTCGAACATCGCACCTCAGGCCCCGGCCACGGCCGCTACCACTAGCACCGCGGTTCTGACGATCACGCCGCCGACCTACGACACCCGGATCGAGCTCGACGGCACGCCGGTCGCCGGCACGGGCGCCACCCGGATCCTGGAGACGCCGCCGCTCGCCGCCGGACGCACCTATCAATACCGGCTCGTGGCGCGGTGGGATCCGAATACCTACACCAAGATGACCCGTACCAAGATCGTGACCATCCGGGCCGGCGACCGCCTGCGCATCGATCTCACGGTGGATGATCCGGCCGATCGCGTCTCGGTGCTCTACGTGCCGACGCCGGATTTCGTGGTCGCGGAAATGGTGAGGCTCGCCGGCATCACCGCCAACGACGTGACCTACGAGCCCGGAGTCGGCGATGCACGCATCACCATTGCCGCCGTGAAGGCCGGGGCGCGCCGGGCGGTGGGGATCGATCTCGATCCCGACCGTGTGGCCGAGTCGCGGGCGAACGTGCAGGCCGCCGGCCTGGCCGACAAGATCGACATTCGCCTCGGCGATGCCCTCGAGCAGCCCGACCTGGGACAGATGACGGTGGTGCTTCTGTACATGGGCGATCACTTCAACATGCTGATCCGCCCGTACCTCTGGAAGCAGTTACCCGTCGGCGCGCGCGTGGTCTCGCACCGGTTCCTGATGGGCGACGACTGGCCGCCGGAGAAGACCGTGAAAGTGCCGGACGAGTACGGCCTGAGCTACGACGTGCACCTGTGGACGATCACCGAAGTGCACAAGCGTGTGAAGTGAGGGACGGGTTCGCTTTTGCTCGCAACATCCGGCGAGCTTCGGCGGGACACCCTTCGCTTACCAAAGAGCGAAGGGGGCGCCGCCCGGATTTGAACCGGGGATGGAGATTTTACAGACCTAATCGGGGTGCTTTTTCCGTGCCGTGGAATCAACGACTTAGCGGATT
>JBBQSP010000126.1:0-11243 GCA_038213735.1 Vicinamibacterales bacterium
TGCTTCAGCAACGAGCCGATGATTGCCATCTACGGCGAGTTCGGCATTCGATTGGAGGACTGTCTGTACGTGACCGAGTCGGGCGCGACGTATTTCTCGCAGCCCAGCCCGTCGATCGACAAGCCCTTCGCGTAGGTATTAGCCGCAGAGGACACAGAGAACACAGAGTCAATTCTTTCTAAATGCAGGTCAGCCGGTTCATTGGCACTTGTATTTACCAAAAGAGCTCTGTGTCCTCTGTCCTCTGTGGCTAAAATGCTTTTATGGCGACGCTGTTCACCTCTCCCCTCCGCATTCCCCTCAACGTCGATGAACGGTTCGTCCGGGCCTCCGGTCCCGGTGGTCAGAACGTCAACAAGGTCGCGACTGCGGTTGAGCTGCGCTTCGACATCGACAACTCGGCCTTGCCCGAGGGCATGAAGTCGCGGCTCAAGGCGTTGGCGGGGCGCAAGGCGCTGACCGACGGCGTGCTGATGATCGACAGCCGGGAGCACCGCACCCAATCGCGCAACCGGGAGGCGGCGCGCGAACGGTTGATCGAGCTCATCCAGCTGGCCTCGGTACCGCCGAAGAAGCGCACGCCGACCAGGTTGACGAAGGCCGCGAAGGAACGGCGCCTGGCCGGCAAGAAGCACCACGCGCAGATCAAGAGGACGAGAACGACTCGGCCCGATCGCGAAGACTAACAGTCAAGGAGATCAGGAGCTACATTGGGCTGCCAAAGAAAGTTCTCCTGAGCTTCTGAACTCCTGTTTCTATGGGTCATAATCGGCGGCGTGTCTGATCCGTCAAAGCCGCAGTCCTTCAGCTTCCTGAAACTCGCCGGCCCGGGGCTGGTCGTCGCCGCCACCGGCATCGGCTCGGGCGACGTGGTCTCGGCCACCGTCGGCGGCGCGCGCTATGGCTACGTGTTGCTGTGGGCGATCGTCGCCGGCGCGTTCTTCAAGTTCGTGCTGAGCGAGGGCATCGCCCGCTGGCAGCTGGCCACGGGCACGACCGCGCTCGAGGGCTGGGCCGATCACCTGCCGGGCTGGGTCAAGTGGTTCTTCGCCGTCTACCTGGTCATCTGGACGGTGTTTGTGAGCGCGGCGCTCACCAACGCGACCGGCCTGGGCATTGCCAACCTCACCGGCGGCGCGATTGCGCAGTCGTGGGGCGCGGTCGCGCACAGCATTATCGGGTTCGCGTTTGTCTGGCTGGGTGGCTACGGCAACTTCGAGAAGATGATGAAGCTGCTGGTCGGCGTGATGGCCTTCAGCATCCTCGTCTGCGCCGCCCTGACCCTGAACGATCCGGTACCCGCCATGCAGGGGCTGCTCATTCCGACCATTCCCACCGGCAGCGGCACCTACGTGCTGTCACTGATTGGCGGCGTTGGCGGCTCGATCACGATGCTGTCCTATAACTACTGGATGCGCGAAGAGAAGATGCGCGGCGCCGGGTTCCTCGGCTACGTCCGCGGCGACATCGGGGTCGCCTACATCTTCACCGCGCTGTTCGGCATCTCGATCATGCTGATTGCCAGCGATGCGCTGCATGAGCCCGGCGTGGCGCTGCGCAACAACGAAGCGGTGCCGCGCATGGCGGCGGCCCTCGGCGAGTTGCTGGGCACCTTCGGCCGCGTGGCTTTCTCGGCCGGTTTCTGGGCTGCGGTGTTCGCGTCGCTGCTGGGCGTGTGGCAGAGCGTGCCGTATCTCTATGCCGACTTCTACGGCATCCTCAAGAAGATGTCGCCGGCAGATCGCCTCGAGGTCGTGAAGGTCACGAGCACGCCCTACCGGCTCGCCCTCGCGTTCATCACGCTGGTGCCGCTGCCATTCGCGTTCACCGGCCAGCCCATCGCCATCATCGTGCTCTACACCATTGTCGGCAGCCTGTTCGTCCCGTTCCTGGCGGCGACGCTGCTGTACTTGAACAACAAGGTGAAGTGGACCGAAGCGGTCCCGCACAACGCCTGGTACACCAACCTGCTGCTCGTCGCCATCCTCCTGCTATTTGCGATCGTGGGCTCTCAGGAGGCTCTCGGCGCCTGGCGGCAGGCCTTCGGGGCATAGTTTCCGTACGTAGAACGGGCGCGATGCTGAGAAGCACCGCGCCCGTTGTGTTGCCAAGACCTCAGGTCCTCAAGACCTCGGGCCCTCAGAAATTGAGGCTGAAGCCGACGCGGATGATCCGCGGCGAGATGTTATCGCCGGGACGCAGGTACGCGGGACCCACGGCGACGGTGTGATTCACGACCGTGTCGGTGTTGCCGACATTGAAGAAGTCGATCTGCGGCTGGAAGCTGCGCCCGCCGCCAAAGCGGAACGAGCGCGACAGGCGCAGGTCAAACATCATCACGTTCGGATAGCGCTCGTCGCCGCGCTCGCTCAGCACCACGGTCTGGCTGGCACGGGTCAGCGACACACCGGCCGTGGCCGCCAGGGCGCGGTTCACGGCGAAGGTGGACTGGTACGGGTAGCCGTTGTTGGCGATCATCGAGCCGGCGAGGTTGATGTCGCCGGGGAGGCGGTAGCTGCCCGACAGCCGGAAGGCGGTCTCCGAGTCGTTGCCGATAATGCCCTCCTGATACAGCGTCACGTTCGGGTCGTTGAGGTCGGCGCCGTTGGTGGTGCCGCCCGTGTTCTGTCCGACCGTGAAGCCCGCCTGCATCTGCCACCGGTCGCTGAAGCGCTTGGTGGCCGTGAACTCGATGCCCTTGTACTCGGTATCGAGGTAGGGCTCGTTGTTGCGGACGGTGTTGTTGGCGCTGACGAGCGCGGGGTTCAGGTTGTAGACCGTCACGGTGGGCGTCGGGCCACCCGGCACGTTCACCGTGAACGGGGTGTAGGACGAGGTCGGCACGGCGAGGTTGCGCGAGCCGTACTGGTCCTTATTGGTACGCAGGTAGAACATGACGCCAACCCGCACCGCGCCGGCGAGCTGGGTCTCGACGCCAGCGGTGATTTCATCCGAATAGGGCCAGCGGATGCCGTCGGCGTAGTTGGTGGTGGCGCCGCCGCTGAACGACGAGCACTGCGCGGTGTTGACTTCGGATTCCTGGAACTTGCCGTCACCGTTCGGATCCGACCACGGGCAGGTGCGATCACCGTTCGACACCGGGTTGACCGAGGTCACCCGGTCGATGCCGACCTGCAACGCGTAGCGGCTGTAGCTGGCCTTGAGCGCGGTCCGGCCGGTGCCGGTGAGGTCGTAGGACGCACCCAGGCGCCACACGCCGCGGTTCTGGTTGATCATTTCACGTCCGGGGAAGGTGGCCGCCCCGATAAAGCGATTCTCGCCGCGTTCCTGGTCGGGCAGCTTGCCAACGTAGCGGTCCCATCGTCCGCCGATGTTCAACGTCAGGCGATTCATCGACCACGAGTCCTGCAGGAAGAAGCCCATCACGTTGGCGATGTTTTCCGAGAACACCGGCGTGTTGAACTGGCGGACCCGCAGCGGCACGCCGTTGTTGTACTCGACCCAGTGATCGCCTTTCACCGAATAGTCTGACCCGTAGTACAGGCGCGCCCACTGCACGCCGGCCTTGATCAGGTGCTCGCCGCCCAGGCCGCTCTTGCCGAACGTGAAAATGTTGTCCCACTGGTGGCGCGAGTTCGGTTGGTGATCCTCGCGGGTCGAGGCGAAGAACACCTCGTTGGTGCCGATGTCGAACTTGCGAATGGCGTCGGCCGCGGTGTCGGGCTGGTAGGTGTAATTGGTCTGGCCGTCCATGACACTGAAGTTTGATTCGAACACCAGGCTGCCCCGAATGCCCGAGTACTTCGCCTGCGTCGTCTGCACCGGGTTGGTCTGCACCACCGAGGCGATGTCGGGAATCAACTGCGTCGAGCTGTCGCGGCGATGGCCGCGGATTTTGTCGTTCCACAAATAGGAGGCCGACAGCTTGTTGTTGCTCGTGAGCTGCGTGACGACCTTGCCGGAATAGTTCTTGAGATCGTTGTCATCCAGCGCCTGGGTGCCGTCGGGATTGCGCGCGTTGACCAGCTTGTTGACCACCCACTTGCGCACGGTGCCGTTGACCCACACCTTGTTCTGCACCAGGGCGCCGCCGCCGGAGATGTTCAGGTCGTAGGTCTTCTGGGTCGGGTTGCCGAGGAAGGCGGGGTTCAGTTCCCGAATGCGGTCAAAATTCTCGGACTGCAGGGAGTCGTTGGCAAAGTTGTAGCGGGCGTTGCCCTTCCACACGTTGCCGCCGTCCTTGGTCACCATGTTGATCGAGATGCCGCCGGCCATGACCTCCGCCGGGATCGCCGAGGTCATGTAGTTGACTTCCTCGAACATGCCCTGATCGTAGTACATCATCGTCGCCCCGCCGCCGCCGCCGGGCCAGTTCACCGTGGCGCCGTCGACGTTGTAACTGACGTCCGCGCCGCTCGAGCCATGCGCCGACATGCCGCTCTGCTGCATCGACTGCGTGCCGCCGACGTCATAGGTGGAGACCTGCACGCCGGGAATCAGCTTCGCGAGCGACCACGGGTCGCGACCGGTCGGGATGCCTTCCAGGATCTCCTGGTTCATCACCGTCTGCTGCACGTTCGAGCGCACGTCGACCGTGGGCGATTCACCGGTGACGGTGATGGTCTCACTCAGGGAGCCCACTTCCATCTTGCCGTTGATGGTCGCCACGAACGCCGCGCTGATACGGACGTCGGGACGATCCACCGAGCGAAAGCCCTGCAATTCCATCTTCACGCCGTAAGTGCCGGGCACCAGGCGGGCGAAGCGATAGGTACCATTGGTATCGCTGATCTGGGTCTGCGGACCGCCAATCAGGCGATCGCTGCTAAGCGTGATCGTCACACCCGGCAGCACCGCGCCGCTGGCGTCGGTCACAGTGCCCGTAATCGACCCGGTGGTCTGCGCGTGAGCCAGGGGCGTCCCCAGCAGCAGCACCGTACAAACACACACCACTATCCGGCGAACAACTGTCATGTTTTCTTCCTCCTCAAAACAAACGGAAACTTAGGGCGCCATTGTCGCCGATTCCGCCCCCGGCCGGTAGCATTAAGACACGATCAGTGGGACGAGCGGGACGGCATATACTCCAGCGATTAGGCGCGTTTCCGTCAGGTAGACATCATGAGACAATATTTGCCCGCTGCCCTGTTCCTCACGGTGGTCCTGGCCGGCTGCACCCGGGCGACCCCCGGGCAACAGTTCATCACCGATGCCGCCGCCGCGCTCGGCGGCAGGGACCGGATTGACGCGGTGAAGACGCTGACCATCGAGGGCGAAGGCGTCAACTTCAACCTCGGCCAGGACATGAAGCCGGAGGCGGCCACGCAGACGTTCGCCATCACCGACTACAAGCGGGACATCGACATCGCCAACAGCCGCCAGCGGGTGCAGCAGACGCGCACGCCCAAGTTCTCGTACTTCCAGGGACCACAACCGCAGACGCAGATCCTGGGACTGGACGGAGCGGTCGCGTTCAACGTCAACCCGGCCGGAACCGCCACCCGGCTCGGCGGGCTCGCCGCCGCCGACCGGGCCACGGATCTCTATCACCACCCGCTCACACTGCTGCGCTCGACCGCCGACCCGAAGACCACGATTGCCAACGTGCGAACGATGGGCGCCGTGAGGCAGGCCGAGATCCACACCGCCGCCGGGCCGGTGCTCACGATGACGATCGACGCCGCGGGCGTGCCGCTCTCCATCTCGTCGAACGCTTACCACGCCAACCTCGGCGACGTGGTGATGACGACGACGATGGCGGATTATCAGGAGGTCAATGGCCTGAGGTTGCCGGGCCGCCTGGCCGGCAAGGTGGACGACTTCACGGCCTGGGAGATCCAGGCCTCGTCCCAAACGGTTGACGGCACCATCGCCGACCTAGCCGCGCCGGCCTCTGTCTCGGCGCCTCGGACCGACAAACCTGAAGGTTTGTCGCCACCAGTGGCGGTGACGGTGGAGGCGGTCGGCAAGGGGGTGTGGCTGCTCGCCGGCCAGTCGCACCACAGCGCCCTCATCGAATTCAGCGATCACCTGATGCTGATCGACGCGCCGCAAAGCGAGGCGCGCACCCTGGCGGTGATCGCCAAGGCCCGCGAGACCGTCCCAGGCAAGCCGCTGACCCAGCTCGTGACCACCCACCACCATTTCGATCACACCGCGGGCTTGCGGGCGGCCATTGCCGAAGGGCTCACGGTGATCACCCACGCCGGCAACCGCGAGTGGGTCGAGAACATGGCGACGCGTCCGCACACGCGTCAGCCCGACGCGCTGGCGAAGAACCCCAGGCCGGTCACCGTCGAGACCGTGGACGGCGAACGGGAGTTCAAGGACGCCGCCATGGCGGTGACGCTGTACCATGTCGCCGGCAACCCGCACTCCGACACCATGCTGATGGCCTACGTGCAGGCCCCGTCCACCGTAGCCTCGGCGAAGGTGGACCGCGTCGTGATCCAGGTCGACGCGTTCGGTCCCGGTTCACAATCCAACCCGTACGCCGCCAACTTGTTGGAGAATATCCAGTCACGCAAACTCGCCGTCGACCGCATCGTTCCGCTTCACAGCGTCATCGCGCCGTTCGCGGAACTGGTGAAGGCCGCCGGCAAATAGGAAGGCCTCCGACCGGTCATGCGCATGAAAACGACTTTCGTATTCCTCATGCTTGCGCTGGGCGCTGCCGCCCACGCGCAGGAGCCCCAGCAACCGTTCGAGCCCAGGAGCGGGCAGGCCGGCAAGGACGTGGTCTGGGTCCCATCGCCGCCAGCCATGGTCAGCAAGATGCTCGAAGTGGCCAAGGTCACACCGGACGACTTCGTGATGGACCTTGGCTCGGGCGACGGCCGCAACATCATTGCCGCCGCCAAGCTTGGCGCGCGCGGCGTCGGGGTTGAGTACAACCCCGACATGGTGGTGCTGTCGCGCAAACTGGCCGCCGAAGCCGGCGTCGCCGACAAGGCCCAGTTCGTCGAAGGCGACATGTACGCCGCCGACCTCTCGAAGGCCAACGTGCTGGCCCTGTTCCTGCTGCCGGTGAACCTGAACCGGCTCGCGCCGAAGTTCCTGGAGATGACGCCGGGCTCACGCATTGTCGGCAACACCTTCGGCATTGACGGCTGGGAACCGGACGAACGGCTCACGCTCGAACCCGAAAGCGATTGCTCGAGCTGGTGCGAAGTGCTGTTGTGGATTGTGCCGGCCAAGGCCCAGGGGCAATGGACGATGGCCAACGGGACGCTGGAGCTGTTCCAGGCCTACCAGATGGTCGAGGGCTCGATTACCGTCGACGGCACGAAGCACACGATTTCAAACCGGGCGCTGCGCGGTGATGTGATTGAGTTCATCGCCGGCGGCTTCACGTACCAGGGCAAGATCACCGGCAACGAACTCACCGGGACGATCACGACGCCCTCCGGGCAGCTGCCGTGGCGGGCCACCCGCAACTAGTCTTGCTGGAGTTTCTCCATCGCGATGGTGAACGCGCGGCGGCCTGACTGCGGATCGTAGACAATCACCGGCATCAGCCGCCCGCGAATGCGATCCGGGTTCGACCGCGCATAACCCATCAGGGTCGTGGCCAGCAGTTGCTTATCGTCGACGTCTTTGCCGCTCTCCCCTCGACTGCGCTCGGGGCGACCTGAGCTTGTCGAAGGTCGGGGCATACCCGTCCACAGGTCGTTCAGCGTCAGGTCCCAGGCCTCGCCCCACAGCAACGCGTCCACCACGGTGCCCTTCACGACGTTGTGGGAGAAGTTGAAGAAGAACGAGAGCGGCGAGTAGGCCGTCTCGGTGGGCCGATGGTTTTCGAAGGCGGCCATCAGGGCTGTCTTGTGCCGCGTATACAACTCGAGGAACTGGGCGCGGTCGCCCTGCGAGTCCTTGAGAGAGGCGGGCGCGACACCCACAAAAGCACGGGCGTCCGGTGTCAGTCCGTTCAGCAGAGCCTCTTCGAGCACGGCGACAGGCAACCCTAAAGGGTTGCCTCCACCTGTCGCGGCGCGGTCGTACTCGCGCATCACCCCCGCCAGCGCGAAGCACAACCACGGGTAATCGGCGATGTTGTCGTCGCGCAGCGCGACGGTATCGCGGCCACACTGAGCCTCGAAGCCAAAGCGCAGGTGACAGCCCATGGCCGCGGCATGGCCGAGGGCCACTCTCACCTGGTGCGCCTCGTTGAGCGTCCGCGTCTTCGCCAGCAAGGTGGTAAAGCCCGACTCGTTCAGCTCGTAGTGCGACGTGCCGATCAGCAACAGCGTTTCGGCATCCGCGGCAAACTGCTGGCCGCTTCCGTTGGTGCCCTGCAACTCCACCAGCAACTCGCCCACGAGATCCAGGTTGCGATCCGCGTCGCCATCGTCCCAAATGCGCAGGGTCAGCAGTTGCAGGACGTGCGCGAAGTAGTAGTCGAGCAGGATCGCGAGTTCAATCGTGGTCGCGGGCTCCGCCCCGCGCTGCTCGACCAGGAAATGCAGCACGTCGACGGGGATGATGTCGGGGTTGACCTGCTGCGACACGCCGTCCCAGTCGTGCAGGACATGAAAGCCCTCGCTGCGCGTCCGGCCGTCGTAGGTGCGGATCATCCGGTCCAGGAAGATCTGGTGTGCACCGGCCTTGAACTCGTTGGCGCGCATGCTGTCGCGCAGCCGCAGCAGGGCCTTGCCGAGGGTCTCCGCGCGGGCCGCGTCGGCGACGATTTCCTGCCGCGCCGAACCGCGCAGGGCGCTGCCCACCAGGTTGCAGGCATGTTCGAAAGTAATGTCCATAGGCAAGTAGCTAATAGAATACCCGCTATGAAACGGCTCATCGTCACCCTGGCGTTGCTCGTGTCGGCATTTGCGCTCGCGCCCGCGGGCCAGCAACCCTTCAACGTGGTCGAAGCCACCATTTCGCAAATGCAGGCGGCGATGGCCAAGGGCCAAGTCACGTCGCGGCAGCTCGTCGAGCAGTACTTGATTCGCCTGGGGATCCACGAAGACCGCTTGAATGCGGCGCTGGCGGTCAATCCCAGGGCGCTGCAGGACGCCGATGCCCTCGACCGCGAGCGCGCGCAGGGCAAGCTGCGCGGGTCGCTCCACGGCATCCCGGTGGCGTTGAAAGACAACATCCACACCACCAACATGCCGACGACCGGGGGCGCGCTGGCGTTCGCCGGCTACGTGCCCCCCTACGAGGCCACGCTGACCCGCAACCTGACGGCGGCCGGCGCCATCATCATTGCGAAGACAGGCCTGACCGAGCTGGCCAACTGGGTCGCCGGCAACCCGACGGCCATGCCCGGCAACTACAACGCTGTCGGCGGCTTCGCCTTCAATCCCTACGACCCCCGGCCGGACCCGCGCCCCGATCCCGGCGACGGCCGGCCGGCGCTGCAGACGGGCGGCTCGAGCTCCGGCATCGGCACGGCGGCCAACCTGTGGGCCGCCAGCGTCGGCACCGACACCGGCGGGTCGGTCATCAGCCCGTCGAACGCCAACATGCTGGTCGGCATTCGCCCGACCATTGGCCGCATCAGCCGCCACGGCGTGATCCCGATCACCGCCGACCATGACACCGCCGGCCCGATGACGCGCACGGTGGCCGATGCGGCGATCATGCTGGGCGCCATGGAGGGGGCAGCGCCCGACCCGAGCGACGCGGCGACGCGAACCTGCCCGCCACCGCCCGGACGCGACTACACGAAGTTCCTCAATGCCGGCGGCCTGAAGGGCGCGCGCATCGGCGTGCCGCGCGCGTTCTATCTGGACCCGGTGACGCTGCCGGGCGAATCAGCGCCTCGTGGCGGAGTCAATGCGGAACAGGCCAAGGTGATGGCCGAGGCGATCACAATACTCAAGCAGCAAGGCGCCATCGTCGTCGAACCCGCCGACCTCCCAAGTTTCGTGGCCACGAACGCCAACGACAGTTTTCCGCTGTTCGATTTCTGCGCCGGCGCGGAGCACGCAAAGGGCCAGGACAGCACGTGCACGTCGGGCTTCAAGTACGGCATGAAGCGTGATTTCAACGCGTGGCTCGCGAGCCTGGGGCCGTCGGCGCCGGTCAAGACCCTGACCGAGCTGCGGCACTGGAACCTGGCGCACGCGAAGGCGAACGCGATCAAGTTCAACCAATCGCGCCTCGACATCTCGGACGAGATCGACCTGGTCGCGGACAAGGCCCGCTACGACGCGGACCACGCGAAAGATCTGCGGCTCAGTCGCGAACAGGGGATCGATGCGGTTTTGAAGACCCACAACCTCGACGCCATCATCACCCCTGGCGGCAGCGGCGCGGGGGTCGCCGCGCGCGCCGGCTATCCGGTCATCGCCGTACCGTTCGGCATGGTCCCCAACGCGCCGAGCCAGCCGTTCCCCGCTGGGTTCAATGCTATGCCGGCCCCGTTCGGCGTGGGCTTCGTCGGCGCACAGTGCAGCGAGCCGAAGCTGATCGAACTGGCATTCGCCTTCGAACAAGCCACGAAACGCCGGGTACCGCCCCCGGCGGCGCCGTAACGGCGGCTGGCGGTCACCGCCAGCCGCCTCCCAGGGCTCGATACACACCGACCACCGCCATGCGGTGCGCCGTGAGTGCCCGATTGGCATCGAGGGCGCCGGCGATGGCATCGCGCTCTGCCTGTGTGCGCGCCAGTGAATCGACAAAGCCCTCGCGGTACTGGATGACCACAACATTGGCGGCCTCGGCTGACGCGCGCGCACGCCTCTCGAGGGCCTGCAGTTCGCGATTGGCCGAGGCATAGGCATCGAGCGCGGTCGCCGCTTCCTCGATCCCGACCAGCACCGTCTGCTCGTAGTCCGCGAAGGCGGCGTCCGCCAGGGCGCCGGCGGCCCGCAATTCGCGCCGGAGTCGCGGCCAGTCCAGGGCGGTCCACAGCAGCCTGGGCGCAATAAGCCACGACCCCGAGGCCGCGTCGGTCAGGCGCCCGACGCTGCCGGCGACCAGGCCCACAGTACCGGTGACCTCAATCCTGGGGAACAGTTCCGCGCGCGCGATGCCGGCACGGGCAGCGGCCGCCTGCACCCGCGCTTCCGCGCCAGCGACATCGGGCCGTCGCCGGAGCAGATCAGACGGCGCCCCAATCGCAAGCGTCGACGCTCGCAGCGGCCGAGGGCTTTGCGCGTCGACCTGAAGCATGCCGGCCGGCTGGGCGGTCAGCGTCGCCAGCCGGTTGCGGGCGCCCTCTTTGCGATGTAACGCCGCCGCCCGCGCCACCGCCAACTCGTCCTCGACCTGCTCGGCGCGCAACAAGTCGAGCCTCGTGACACGCCCGGCCGCAATCAGCGCGCGGGTCGTCT